>NZ_JBNJLS010000031.1:0-86804 GCF_050510915.1 Streptomyces odontotermitis
GGACCTTGGTCTGGGAATACGGCTTTCTTGCGTTTTGGGCCCGGCAGCCAGCACCCCTCTGCACCGACGCCCGAGAACTGAGGGTAAGGTCAAGGGGCATCATTGGTTCGTTCCTCACAGGAGGCCCCCGGGTGGAGGTCCAGGAGACGCGTGTCCAGACGGACCGTGTCCTCACCATCCCGAACATCCTCAGCATGGCGCGTCTCCTTGGCGTGCCTCTCTTCCTGTGGCTGATCCTCAGGCCCGAGTTCGGCGGGCCGAAGAGCGACGGTTGGGCGCTGCTGGTGCTCGCTCTGAGCGGTATCAGCGACTATCTCGACGGCAAGCTGGCCCGGCGCTGGAACCAGATCAGCAACTTGGGACGACTGCTGGATCCGGCGGCAGACCGTCTCTATATCTTGTCGACATTGGTCGGTCTCACCTGGCGGGAGATTCTTCCGCTCTGGCTGACCGCGGTGCTTCTCCTGCGCGAGTTGGTACTCCTGGTGATGGTCGGCATCCTCAGGCGTCACGGCTATCCGCCGCCGCAGGTGAACTTCCTCGGCAAGGCAGCGACCTTCAACCTGATGTACGCCTTTCCACTACTGCTGCTCAGTGATGGCAGTGGCTGGATCGCGTCACTCGCTGCTATTTTCGGATGGGCGTTCGCCGGATGGGGTACAACGCTGTATTGGTGGGCAGGGATCCTCTACGTGGTTCAGGTCCGCCGGCTTGTCAAAGCGGACGTCACGGCCGATTGAGCTCGCCGATTCGGCGGCGGTAGAGGCTTAAAGGCGCGTATCTGGCAGATATGGGCCATATTGGGCGGGCTGAGTCGGTGAGATCGTCGTCTAATTGAGGAGGGCGTTTCCGACATGAAGGCCGTCGTGATGGCCGGGGGTGAAGGCACCCGCCTTCGCCCCATGACCTCGAGCATGCCCAAGCCGCTCCTGCCCGTGGCCAATCGGCCCATCATGGAGCACGTGCTGCGGCTGCTCAAGAAGCATGGGCTCTCCGAGACCGTAGTCACGGTGCAGTTCTTGGCCTCGCTCGTCAAGAACTACTTCGGTGATGGTGAAGAGCTGGGGATGGAGCTCACCTATGCCAATGAGGAGAAGCCACTCGGCACAGCCGGCAGTGTGAAGAACGCCGAGGAAGCGCTGAAAGACGATGCCTTTCTCGTAATCTCCGGTGACGCTCTGACCGACTTCGACCTGACCGAGCTGATCAATTTCCACAAGGAAAAGGGTGCGCTCGTCACGGTCTGCCTGACGCGAGTTCCCAATCCGTTGGAATTCGGCATCACCATCGTCGACGAAGAAGGAAAAGTCGAGCGATTCCTGGAGAAGCCGACCTGGGGGCAGGTCTTCTCCGACACGGTGAACACCGGCATCTACGTCATGGAACCGGAGGTCTTCGACTACGTCGAAGCCGATGTTCCGGTTGACTGGTCCGGTGATGTCTTCCCGCAGCTCATGAAGGAGGGCAAGCCCGTCTACGGCTATGTCGCCGAGGGCTACTGGGAAGACGTCGGTACGCACGAGAGCTACGTGAAGGCGCAGGCCGACGTGCTGGAGGGCAAGGTCGACGTCGATATCGACGGCTTCGAGATCTCTCCCGGCGTATGGGTCGCCGAAGGCGCTGAGGTGCACCCCGATGCGGTCCTGCGCGGACCTCTGTACGTGGGGGACTACGCGAAGATCGAGGCCGATGTCGAGCTTCGCGAGCACACGATCATCGGCTCGAACGTCGTCGTGAAGAGCGGGGCCTTCCTGCACCGGGCAGTGGTGCACGACAACGTCTACATCGGGCAGCACTGCAATCTGCGGGGCTGTGTCGTCGGGAAGAACACCGACATCATGCGGGCCGCGCGCATCGAGGACGGCGCCGTCATCGGGGACGAATGCCTGGTCGGTGAGGAATCGATTGTCCAGGGGAATGTACGGGTCTACCCCTTCAAGACCATCGAGGCCGGTGCGTTCGTCAACACGTCGGTCATCTGGGAATCCCGCGGGCAGGCGCATCTGTTCGGCGCCCGTGGTGTGTCCGGAATCCTCAACGTCGAGATCACGCCGGAATTGGCTGTGCGTCTGGCCGGCGCGTACGCGACGACCTTGAAGAAGGGGTCGACGGTCACGACGGCCCGCGATCACTCGCGTGGTGCCCGGGCGCTGAAGCGGGCGGTCATCTCGGCGCTGCAGGCCAGCGCCATCGACGTACGCGACCTGGAGAACGTGCCGCTGCCGGTCGCGCGGCAGCAGACGGCGCGGGGCAGCGCCGGCGGAATCATGATCCGGACGACGACGGGTGTGCCCGACTCCGTCGACATCATGTTCTTCGACGGGCGCGGTGCGGACCTGTCGCAGGCGAGCCAGCGGAAGCTGGACCGGGTGTACGCGCGGCAGGAGTACCGGCGTGCCTTCCCCGGAGAGATCGGGGACCTGCACTTCCCGTCCAGTGTCTTCGACTCCTACACCGGCTCGCTGCTCCGTAACGTCGACACGTCGGGCATCGCGGAGTCCGAGCTGAAGGTCGTCGTCGATGCCTCGAACGGCAGCGCCGGGCTGGTGCTGCCGAGCCTGCTGGGGCGGCTCGGGGTCGACGCGCTGACCATCAACCCCGGTCTCGACGAGGCCCGGCCGACCGAATCCGCCGACGCGCGCCGCTCGGGACTCGTACGGCTCGGGGAGATCGTGGCCTCCGCGCGCGCCGCATTCGGAGTGCGCTTCGACCCCGTGGGCGAGCGGCTCTCACTCGTGGACGAGAAGGGGCGGATCGTCGAGGACGACCGGGCTCTGCTCGTCATGCTCGACCTGGTGGCGGCCGAGCGGCGCAGCGGGCGTGTGGCGCTGCCGGTCACGACGACGCGCATCGCGGAGCAGGTAGCGGCCTATCACGGGACGCAGGTCGACTGGACGACCATGTCGCCCGACGACCTCACGCGCGTGGGGCGTGACGACTCGACCATCTTCGGCGGTGACGGCCGCGGCGGATTCATCATCCCGGAGTTCAGCAGCGTCTTCGACGGGACGGCTGCCTTCGTACGCCTCATCGGGCTCGTGGCGCGAACTCAGCTGACGCTGAGCCAGATCGATGCGCGGATCCCGCGTGCTCATGTGCTGCGGCGCGATCTCGCGACTCCGTGGGCCGTGAAGGGCCTGGTCATGCGCCGTGTCGTGGAGGCGGCAGGGGAGCGGTCCGTGGACACGACCGACGGTGTGCGGGTCGTGGAAGCCGACGGGCGTTGGGTGTTGGTGCTGCCGGACCCGGCCGAGGCCGTCACTCATCTGTGGGCCGAGGGGCCCGACGACTCCTCCGCCCAGGCGCTGCTCGACGAGTGGTCCGCGGTCGTGGACGGCGCCGGACACTGACCGTTCATCTGTGCCGGACGGCACCCGTGAGGGGTGCTGTCCGGCCCGTCGGTGGGGCCGTTCGGAGGTAGCGCCCGCGACGTGCGACGATGTGCGGCATGCCGCAGCAGCCCCCCGTTCGGAGCACTCCCTCGCGCCCCCGGCGCCCGGATGCCTCCATGTCGCTGCTCACGACCGTCATGGACCACAGCCTCGACGAGGGGTACGCGGAGGCGGCAGCCCGTAAGAAGGAGCGTGGCGCCAGCGGTGTGCCGCGCGCGTTGCGGTCGAAGCTGGGGCTCGCGGCCGGACTCGTCCTGGCCGCGCTCGTGGTGACCGTCGGGGCCGCGCAGGCGCGGATAGCGGCCCCTGTTGTCGCGAAGGAGCGGGAAGAGCTCATCGACCGGGTCGAATCGGCCACGTCGGACGCCGACAAGCTCGAGGACGACGTCGACGAGCTCCGCGACGACGTGGAGGCGCGGCAGCGCGACGCACTCGAGGAACACGGCGGCAGTCAGGGCGAGTTGGTGGCTCTGTTGTCGGGAGCCACGAAGGTGCAGGGGCCCGGTGTGAAGCTCGTGGTGGACGACGCGAAGGAAGCGGACGAGGGCGGTGGCGGGCCGCGGGAGAGCACCGGGTTCTCCGACACCGGACGGGTCCGGGACCGCGACATGCAGCGGGTCGTCAACGGACTGTGGCAGGCCGGTGCGGAAGCCATCTCCATCAACGACCAGCGGCTGACGGCTCTGTCGGCGATCAGGGCCGCCGGTGACGCCATACTGGTCGACAACAAGCCACTGGTGCCGCCCTATACGGTGCTCGCGGTGGGCGACGGCCAGCGGTTGAGCACCCGGTTCCAGAACAGCCACGACGGACAGTCGCTGCACGCGCTGCAGGAGAACTTCGGCATCAGGACCGCCATCTCCGTCCAGGACGACCTGCGGCTGCCGGCTGCGCCAAGTGTGACCGTACGTACAGCAGAGCCAAAGGCAGGAAAGGGCACATCGTGATCGCCGTACTGGGCCTCGTCGTGGGAGTCGTGGCCGGATTGTTGGTTCGGCCCGAGGTTCCGGCGGTGGTCGAGCCGTATCTTCCGATCGCCGTGGTGGCGGCCCTGGACGCGGTGTTCGGTGGCCTGCGGGCGATGCTCGACGGGATCTTCGACGACAAGGTCTTCGTCGTCTCGTTCCTGTCGAACGTCGTGGTGGCCGCGCTGATCGTGTTCCTGGGCGACAAACTCGGCGTCGGCGCGCAGCTGTCCACCGGCGTCGTCGTCGTGCTCGGCATCCGGATCTTCTCCAACGCTGCCGCGATCCGCCGGCACGTCTTCAGGGCGTGACGCGGATGAGTACGGACGAGACGCCACAGCACCCTCGGCACAAGGAACTGCCGGCAGAGGTCCCAGCCCGCCCCGCCGCGCCGTCGGCGCCCCCTGAGGCGCCTGAGACGGATGGGGCAGGCAAGAGCGACGAGGCGCGCCTCACGGGCCGTCAGCGGCTCGTGCAGGGGCTGTGGCCGCCGAGATTCACCCGTGCTCAACTCACTGTCGCGGTTCTGTTGTTCGTGCTCGGCCTCGGTCTCGCCATTCAGGTGCGGTCCAACAGCGACAGCAGCGCGTTGCGCGGAGCGCGTCAGGAAGATCTTGTTCGCATTCTCGATGAACTGGATGACCGAACTCAGCGTCTGGAAGATGAGAAGCAGCGACTCGAGGACCAGCGCACTGGGCTCGAGAACAGCTCGGACGCGGCCGAGGAGGCCCGCAAGCAGACGGTCGAGAAGGAACGGCAACTCGGCATCCTTGCGGGCACCGTGGCGGCCCAGGGTCCGGGCATCACGCTGACCATCGCGGACAAGAAGGGATCGGTTGAGGCCGACATGTTGCTCGACGCGATCCAAGAGTTGCGCGCCGCGGGTGCCGAGGCCATCCAGATCAATGACGTCAGGGTGGTCGCCGACACCTATCTGTCGGACTCGGGAGGGGGTGTGAGCGTGGGCGGGCGGAAGATCGGCAGGCCCTACCACTTCAAGGTGATCGGCAAGCCCCAGGACCTCGAACCGGCGCTCAACATCCCTGGAGGCGTCGTGCAGACTCTGGAGAAGGAGCAGGCCACCGTAACGGTGACCCGTCAGGAGAAGATCGAGGTGGACGCCTTGCGACCGGTGAAGCGGCCTGACTACGCTCGGTCGTCATCCCAGTGAGGCGGGGGTGCATGGGGGCCGTGAGGCGAGGGCATGAGGTTGCGGGGGGTCGGCGCACCGTAAGCACGGTGCGTGGTGGAAACTGTTTGGCGGATACGGACGTTGTGAGGATGTCCGGTTCACCGATGTATGCCGGTGTGTGCAATCAGGGTTCGTCCTGCCCCACGGGCGGGTCTGTTTCGGTCAAGGGGAATCGCCCGTGAAGTTGTTTGAGAAGTTGTTCGGCAAGCGCTCGCGTGAGGACAGCGGCAATCCCGCCACTGCCCGGCACCGTGCGCCGCGCCATGGAGACGCCGACGGACAGGGCGGGGAGCGCCCGATGTTCCGGGACCAGGTGGCTGGTCCGGGCGGTGACATTTCGGGTGGTCAGGGCGCGTCTTCTGTTGACCCTGCCGCTTCCGGCCGCATAGGTTTCGGAGAACCGTCAACCTCAAGTACGGGTGGAGGGTTTGCCCCCGGCCCGTATGCGTCCAATGCCCCCGCGGGGCAGCCGCGGCAGGAGGATCCGTCCATGTCGGCCTTGCCGGTTTGTACCAGGTGCGGTCATCAGAATGCCGAGGCCAGCCGGTTCTGCTCCAACTGTGGTGCGCCGCTGAAGCCCGGTGTCACCGCCGAGCGCGCGTCCGAGACCACGTCGACCATCTCGATCTCGGGCCTGGAGGCTTACGAGGCGGAGGCGACGGGGCAGACCCAGTCTCCCGCTCTGTCTCCCGAGGCCCAGGCGGCCGTTGACGCCCTGCCGCTCGGCTCGGCGCTCCTGGTGGTGCGCCGCGGGCCCAACTCGGGCAGCCGCTTCCTCCTGGACGGCGAGCTGACCACGGCCGGGCGTCACCCGCAGAGCGACATCTTCCTCGACGACGTGACGGTGTCGCGGCGTCATGTGGAGTTCCGCCGAGCCCAGGACGGTTCGTTCACCGTGGCCGACGTGGGCAGCCTCAACGGCACGTATGTGAACCGGGAGCGGATCGACTCCGTCGCGCTGTCGAACGGCGACGAGGTGCAGATCGGCAAGTACCGCCTGGTCTTCTACGCGAGCCAGCGGGGCATCTGACCTGTCAGGAAGGTCCATGCTTCAAACACCGAGGGGCGGTGCCGGAAACGGCACCGCCGCCGCGGACCGTCGGCTGCTGAGCATCGGCGCCGTGCTGAATGTGCTGCGGGACGAGTTTCCCGAGGTCACGATCTCCAAGATCCGCTTCTTGGAGGCGGAGGGGCTGGTCGAGCCCGAGCGCACCCCCTCCGGGTACCGGAAGTTCAGTCCTGAGGACGTGGAGCGGCTCGGTCACGTTCTGCGGATGCAGCGGGACCACTATCTGCCGCTCAAGGTCATCCGCGAGCATCTGGACGCCCTGGAGCGCGGGGAGCGCGTGCCGCTGCCTTCCCTGGGGCGCCAGCGGGACCCCGAGGACGGCGAGGCGGAGCCCGACGAGGCGCCCACGGCCGCCCGGGTGGGCCGCGACGAGCTGCTGGCCGCCGCGGAGGTCGGCGAGCAGCAGCTCGACGAGTGGGAGACGTACGGGCTCATCACGCCGCTGCCCGAGGGCGGTTACGACGCGGAGGCCGTTTCGGTGGCCGCGCTGGTGGTGGAGCTCGGCCGGTTCGGGATCGAGCCACGGCATCTGCGGGCCATGAAGGCGGCGGCCGAGCGCGAGGCCGGTCTCGTCGACCAGGTGGTGGCGCCGCTGCGGCGGCACCGTAATCCCCAGACCAGGGCCCATGCGGAGGCCAGGACCAAGGAGCTCGCCGGGCTCACCGGAAAGCTGCACACCGCGCTCGTGCAGAGCGCGCTCGGGGTACGGCTGCCGTGACTTGGTGGGTGCCCGACTACCCAAACCTGCCGGGCACGTCCTAGGGTTGCTGTGTGAACGAGCTCGACGTCGTAGGTGTCCGGGTCGAAATGCCCTCCAACCAGCCGATCGTGCTCCTGCGTGAAGTGGGAGGCGATCGGTACCTCCCCATCTGGATCGGACCGGGGGAGGCGACCGCCATCGCCTTCGCCCAGCAGGGGATGGCGCCCGCACGGCCGCTGACCCACGACCTGTTCAAGGACGTGCTGGAGGCGGTGGGTCAGGAGCTCACCGAGGTGCGCATCACCGATCTGCGCGAAGGTGTCTTTTATGCGGAGCTGGTGTTCGCCAGCGGTGTGGAGGTGAGCGCACGTCCGTCCGACGCCATAGCGCTGGCGCTGCGTACCGGGACGCCGATCTACGGCAGCGACGGCGTGCTCGACGACGCGGGGATCGCGATTCCGGACGAGCAGGAGGACGAGGTCGAGAAGTTCCGCGAGTTCCTCGACCAGATCTCGCCAGAGGACTTCGGGACCAACAGCCAGTGAGCCTCCGCTTCCGCGGGTCGGCGTCAGACCATTCGGC
This sequence comes from Streptomyces odontotermitis, assembly GCF_050510915.1. Classification (NCBI taxonomy): domain Bacteria; kingdom Bacillati; phylum Actinomycetota; class Actinomycetes; order Kitasatosporales; family Streptomycetaceae; genus Streptomyces; species Streptomyces odontotermitis. The sequence continues at coordinate 7,901 of NZ_JBNJLS010000031.1, forward strand.
TAGCCTTTCCCCGCGGTGAGGTACGGGAAACCACTCTCAGGGTGATTATCACTCGGCGTGCCGAGTGTGGCGATCGTTGACGAGCCCCTGGTGACTGCCTACCGTCGTTAAGCAGGTCAAGGACGGAGGTCGGCGTGAGAAGCAGCGGCGACGGTACGGCGACGGGCGGTCCGTACCCGCTTCACGGCAGCACGGCCGATCACTCTCCGAGACGGCCGATGGCGGTGCAGGGAAGCGGGGACGAAGCGCCTCGGGCGGAGCAGGTCGGCTATCGGGGTCCCACCGCGTGTGCGGCGGCGGGCATCACCTATCGGCAGCTGGACTACTGGGCGCGCACCGGTCTGGTCGAGCCCAGTGTGCGCGCGGCCGGCGGGTCCGGGACGCAGCGCCTGTACAGCTTCCGGGATGTCGTCGTCCTGAAGATCGTGAAGCGGTTCCTCGACACCGGGGTGTCCCTCCAGAACATCCGCACCACCGTCCAGCACCTGCGTGACCGCGGCTTCAGTGATCTGGAGCGGATGACGCTGATGAGCGACGGCGCGACGGTCTACGAGTGCACGTCGCCGGACGAGGTCCACGATCTGCTCCAGGGCGGGCAGGGGGTCTTCGGGATCGCCGTGGGCGTCGTCTGGCGGGATGTCGAGGCCGCGCTGTCGCAGCTGCACGGGGAGCGGGTCGACACCGGGGAGACCCTGGTGGGGAACAATCCCGCGGACGAGCTGGCGCGGCGGCGCAACAGGGCCGTCTGACGGGGCGTTGTCAGTGGCGTAGGGCAGCATCAGTGATGTGAGAACCGCGCCCACGATCCTGCATCTCGACATGGATGCCTTCTTCGCGGCTGCCGAGCAGGCCGCGAAGCCCAGTCTGCGCGGGAAAGCCGTGGTGGTGGGCGGTCTGGGGCCCCGTGGCGTGGTCGCGACCGCCTCGTACGAGGCCCGGGCCTTCGGGGTGCACTCGGCGATGCCCATGGGGCAGGCGCGGCGGCTCGCGCCGAACGCCGCGTATCTGGTGCCCCGCTTCGGGCTCTACCGGGAGATCAGTGAGCAGGTCATGGGGCTGCTGCGCGAGCTGTCGCCGCTGGTGGAGCCGCTGAGTCTGGATGAGGCGTTCGTCGACCTGGAGGCGGGGGGTGCCGCGTCGGACGAGGTGTCGGCGCGGGCGACCGGGGAGCGGCTGCGGGAGGACATCAAGAGGGTGACGGGGCTGACCGGGTCGGTGGGGCTCGCCGCGTCCAAGATGCTCGCGAAGATCGCCTCCGAGGCGGCCAAGCCCGACGGTCTCATGCTGATAGAGCCCGGCACCGAGCGGGCGAAGCTCGGGCCGATGTCGGTGCGGACGCTGCCGGGGGTGGGGCCGGCGACGGGGGACCATCTGCGGCGGGCCGGGATCACGACGGTCGAGGAGATCGCGGAGGCCGGTGAGGACGAGCTGGTGCGGCTGTTGGGGAAGGCCCATGGCGCGGGGCTGTACGCGATGGCGCTGGCGCGGGACGAGCGGCCCGTGGTGGCCGAGCGCGACACCAAGTCGGTCAGCGTCGAGGACACGTACGACGTGGACATCCATGACCGGGTGCGGGTCCGGGGGGAGGTGGCGCGGCTTGCCGACCGGTGTGTGCAGCGGCTGCGGGCGGCGGGGCACTCGGGGCGGACGATCGTTCTCAAGGTGCGGCGGTACGACTTCTCGACGCTGACGCGGTCCGAGACGCTGCGGGGGCCCACGGACGACCCGGCGGTGGTGCGGGAGGCCGCGGCGCGGTTGCTGGAGTCCGTGGACACCACGGGCGGGGTGCGGCTGCTCGGGGTGGGGGTGAGCGGTCTCGCGGACTACACACAGGAGGATCTGTTCGCGCAGGCCATGGCCGCGCGGGACGAACTGGAGGGGGCGGCGGAGGCCGGGGAGGCGGGCGGGGAGCCCGTGCAGGAGGCCGTCGAGGAGGTGGTGGCGCCCGTCGAGCGGCGGTGGGCGGCCGGGCATGACGTGGTGCACGCGGAACACGGGCACGGGTGGGTGCAGGGGAGCGGGCTCGGGCGGGTCACGGTGCGGTTCGAGACGCCGGACTCGGCGCCGGGGCGGGTGCGGACGTTCCGTACCGATGATCCTGATCTGGAGCCCGCGCAGCCGCTGCCGCTCGTGGCGGTGGAGGGGGCGGAGGAGGGCGTGGAGGAGGGCGTGGAGGAGGGCGTGGAGGAGGAGGTCCAGGAGAGGGGCCAGGAGGGGGTGTGAGTCAGGGGTCCTCGGTGCCCGCGAGCTTGCCGAAGTCGCGGTCGGCGGGGGTGTCGGCGGGCTCCGTGGGGGGCGTGATGTCCAGGCCGTAGTGGTGGTAGAGCTGGAGCTCCTGCTCGGGGGAGAGATGGCGGCCGACGCCGAAGTCGGGGGCGTCCTTGATCAGGGAGCGCTCGAAGGGGATGTGCAGGGTGCCGTCGTCGATCAGTTCGCTGGGCTCAAGGGGGACGAAGGCGTCCCTGCTGAACAGGCCGGTCCGTATGGCCGCCCACTCCGGGGCGCCGGTGGCGTCGTCCAGGTAGACCTCGTCGACGGTGCCGATCTTGGCGCCGTTGCGGTCGAATGCCTTGCGGCCGATCAGGTGGCGCGGATCGATATCGGTCTGCACAGGCCCTCCAGCGATGGTCGCAACTCATTCGTAACCACTACGAAAGGGCACATCCGGGCGATCGTCCAGTTGAACGGGGGCCCAAAGGCTCGCTGATAGGCTGGGAAATGGCTGCTGACCCCGTGCGGGAGAGTCCTCCGGTGGCATCACCGGAGGCGCCGAAGGAGCAAATCCTCCCCGGAATCTCTCAGGCCCCTGTACCGCACGGACGAGGTCGCTCTGGAAAGCAGGGTGGGTATCGGGCGGGGACGTCCGGGGCCTCCCTCACCGACGGTGCAAGCAGGGGCGGCCGTGTCCCTGTGAAGCTCTCAGGTACCGATGACAGAGGGGGAGGCCGTCCGGGTATGCGCGGCTTGCCGTGATACCCCCGCAGGTCGCAACGACCAGGAGGCCTCCGCAAGATGACCGCCCACCGCATTCCGCTCTCCGAGCTCGAGCAGGGAACTCCCTTCGAGCAGCGTCACATCGGCCCCGGCAGCGAGGCCGTCGCCAAGATGCTCGCCCAGGTCGGCTACGGCTCCCTCGACGAGCTGACGGCGACCGCGGTGCCCGACGTGATCAAGAACGCCGATGCCCTCGAACTGCCGGGCGCGCGCACCGAACCGGAGGTTCTCGCCGAGCTGCGCTCGCTCGCGGACCGCAACCAGGTCCTCGACTCCATGATCGGCCTCGGCTACTACGGCACCTTCACGCCGCCGGTCATTCTGCGGAATGTCATGGAGAACCCCTCCTGGTACACCGCCTACACGCCGTACCAGCCGGAGATCTCGCAGGGGCGGCTCGAGGCGCTGCTCAACTTCCAGACGATGGTCGCCGACCTGACCGGTCTGCCGACGTCCGGTGCCTCGCTGCTCGACGAGGGGACCGCGGCCGCGGAGGCCATGGCGCTGTCGCGGCGCGTGGGCAAGGTCAAGAACGGGGTCTTCCTCGTCGACGCCGACGCGCTGCCCCAGACCGTCGCCGTGATCGAGACGCGGGCCGAGCCGACCGGTGTCGAGGTCGTCGTCGCGGATCTGAGCGACGGCATCCCGGCGGAGGTCGCCGAGCGTGGCGTCGTCGGCGTGCTCATCCAGTACCCGGGCGCCTCCGGTGCCGTACGGGACATCAAGCCGCTCGTCGACCAGGCCCATGAGCTGGGCGCGATCGTGACCGTCGCCGCCGACCTGCTCGCCCTGGCGCTGCTGGCCTCGCCCGGGGAGCTCGGCGCGGACATCGCCGTGGGCACCACGCAGCGCTTCGGTGTGCCGATGGGCTTCGGCGGGCCGCACGCCGGATACATGGCGGTGCGCGAGAAGTTCGCGCGCAGCCTGCCGGGGCGGCTCGTGGGTGTGTCCGTGGACGCCGACGGCAACAAGGCGTACCGGCTCGCGCTGCAGACGCGGGAGCAGCACATCCGCCGGGAGAAGGCCACCAGCAACATCTGCACCGCGCAGGTCCTGCTCGCCGTGATGGCCGGCATGTACGCCGTGTACCACGGGCCCGAGGGGCTCAAGTCCATTGCGCGGCGCACCCATCGGTACGCCACGCTGCTCGCCGCCGGTCTGACGGCGGGCGGGGTCGAGGTCGTGCACGGCGCGTACTTCGACACGCTGACCGTGCGCGTGCCGGGCAAGGCCGCCGATGTGGTGGCCGCGGCCCGCGAGGAGGGCGTCAACCTCCGCCTCGTCGACGCCGATCACGTCTCGCTGGCGTGCGACGAGACCACCGGGCGTGCCCAACTGGCCGCAGTCTGGGCCGCGTTCGGTGTCGAGGCCGACATCGAGGCGCTCGACGAGAGTGTCGTGGACGCGCTGCCGGAGGGGCTGCTGCGCAGCGACGACTACCTCACGCACCCCGTCTTCCACGAGTACCGCTCCGAGACCGCGATGCTGCGCTACCTGCGCCGCCTCGCCGACCGGGACTACGCGCTCGACCGGGGCATGATCCCGCTGGGCTCCTGCACCATGAAGCTGAACGCGACGACGGAGATGGAGTCGGTCACCTGGCCGGAGTTCGGGCAGCTGCACCCCTTCGTGCCCGCCCAGCAGGCGCAGGGCTATCTGACGCTGATCCGGGAGCTGGAGGAGCGGCTCGCCGAGGTCACCGGCTACGACAAGGTGTCGCTGCAGCCCAACGCCGGTTCGCAGGGCGAGCTGGCCGGGCTGCTCGCGGTGCGCGGCTACCACCGGGCCAACGGTGACGAGCAGCGCACGGTCTGTCTGATTCCGTCGTCGGCGCACGGCACCAATGCCGCCAGTGCCGTCATGGCCGGGATGAAGGTCGTCGTCGTGAAGACCGCGGACGACGGCGAGGTCGACGCCGCGGACCTGCACGCCAAGATCGAGCAGTACCGCGACGAGCTGGCCGTGCTCATGATCACGTACCCGTCCACGCACGGTGTCTTCGAGGAGCACGTCACCGAGATCTGCGCCGCCGTGCACGAGGCCGGTGGCCAGGTGTACGTGGACGGGGCCAACCTCAACGCCCTGATGGGGCTTGCCAAGCCGGGGCACTTCGGCGGCGACGTCTCGCACCTGAACCTGCACAAGACCTTCTGCATCCCGCACGGCGGCGGCGGTCCGGGCGTCGGCCCCGTGGGCGTCCGCGCGCACCTCGCGCCGTATCTGCCGAACCACCCGCTGCAGCCCGCGGCCGGGCCGGAGACGGGTGTCGGGCCGATCTCGGCGGCGCCGTGGGGCTCGGCGGGGATCCTGCCGATCTCGTGGGCGTACGTCCGGCTCATGGGCGGCGAGGGCCTCAAGCGCGCCACGCAGGTCGCGGTGCTCTCGGCCAACTACATCGCCAAGCGGCTCGAGCCGCACTACCCCGTGCTCTACACCGGCCCCGGCGGGCTCGTGGCGCACGAGTGCATCATCGACCTGCGGCCGATCAGCAAGGCGACCGGCGTGAGCGTCGACGACATCGCCAAGCGGCTCATCGACTACGGCTTCCACGCGCCGACCATGTCGTTCCCGGTGGCCGGGACGCTGATGATCGAGCCGACCGAGAGCGAGGACCTCGGTGAGCTCGACCGGTTCTGCGAGGCGATGATCGCGATCCGCCGCGAGATCGAGAAGGTCGCGAACGGCGAGTGGGCCGCCGAGGACAACCCGCTGCGCAACGCCCCGCACACGGCGGCCGCCGTCGGCGGGGAGTGGGAGCACGCGTACTCCCGTGCGGAGGCGGTCTTCCCGGCCGGTGTCTCCGCCGCGGACAAGTACTGGCCGCCGGTCCGCCGTATCGACCAGGCGTACGGCGACCGGAACCTGGTCTGCTCGTGCCCCCCGCTGGACGCGTACGAGGACTGAGCGGGGGCGCGGGAGCGCGGGAGCGCCACAGCGTGAGGGCCGGGCCCGGAGGACGTCTCCTCCGGGCCCGGCCCTTGGTGCGTGTGCGCCGGCTCAGGCCGCCGTCATCACCTGGTCGGTGCCGAGCGGCCGGTGCGGGGCGATGATCTGCCCGTCCGGCAGCAGCTCACCCGTGTCCTCGAAGAGCAGGACGCCATTGCACAGCAGGCTCCATCCCTGCTCCGGGTGGTGCGCCAAGAGCAGCGCGGCCTCCCGGTCGGCGGAGTCGGCTGACGGGCAAGGTGGTTGGTGCTGGCACATGGAAGGGTTCTTTCGCTGCGATGTGATGGCTGTGACGTCTGTCCTGCGGCTCGATGCGTTGTTCATGGCCGCCCCCCGTTTGTCGTGTGGTCCGGTCCCAGTGTCGCCCTGCGGGCGTCAATCCGCAGGGATTTCGCTGCAGCGCTTCCTACTGCTTAATGACGTATCACCCGCCCGGACGGTTCAGCCCAACTGCACTGTCTCTTCGGGTGGTTCGGGGTGGCCTGATCGGGCTAGTGCGGATGGGTGGGGGCAGCGCTCTGCCCCGCCGCGGGGGGTGCGGCGGGGCACGGGGTGGCGCGGGTGGCGTCGGCTCAGGCGGGGGAGCCGAGCAGCGGGGCCGGGGTCAGCCGGTGGGTGAGCACGGGGAGCAGGTCGGCCGCGCGGTGCCGGCGGTGCGCCGTGATGCCGGGCGGGGCGGGCGCGAGCGGCACCAGGAGGTCGGTGGGGGCGAGACGGCCCGTGGCGCCGTCGTCGGTGCAGTCGGCGTGCAGCCACAGCGTGAGCATGTAGAGCTCGGGCACGGAGAGCAGCCGGGGCTGGTACGCGGCGAGGGTGGTCTCCGCGTGCCGCAGGGCGCGCTCCGTGGAGGCGACGTAGGGGCCCTCGAAGAAGTGGGAGAACGCCCAGCCGTCGGGCGTGAGCATCGTGTCGGCCGCGGCCACCGCGCGGTCCCCGCAGTGGATCAGGAAGCGCCAGCCCGCGAGGCGGGTGGGTGAGGTGCCCGCGGCGGTGATGCGGTCCAGGACGTGGACGGGCAGCGGGAGTTCAGGGCTCACGGGTCCCTGGGCGGTGCGCAGGGACGGGGTGCGGGCCTCGCGGACGGCGGTGGGGGAACCGAGGGCCGCGAGAACGCTGCGCAGAGCTGGCGCGGGAGCCGGGGGGACATGCAGCGGCATGGTGGGTCGCCTCTCTCATTCGACAGGCACGGCGATGCGGGGGCACAAGCGGACGGCGCTGTCAGCTCTGGGCTAGAGGCGCGGGGGGCAAAGTACCGCGAGCGCCAACTCTCCGCCTTCTTCGCGAAGTTTATACGACAGGTGTTCAGACGAGGTTTCCTCTAGTCGCGCCCTATATTGCGAGCAAGGCGGCAACCGGCCGCGCTCGGGAGGTGAATCATCCTGATTTCGCGGGGAGTTGAGGCGGCGACCTCGGGGAATGTCCCGGCAGTGGACGGCTGATTCTTTTCGGTGTTTTTCACCAGGGGCCACTGAAGCGGAACTTCCGCTCTGTGTCATGCCTGGCGAATGTGCCCCGTGGTTGCTGCACCGAGCGTACTTGGCCGTGGGCATGTGCGGGGCGTTATCGATCACATTGCCTGGGCATCATCCCCCGTGACACGGCGGCCGGATCATTGGCTGCCCACCCGCTGAAGGGATCCCCGATGGGCGAGAAGGTCGTGGCGGGAGCGGTCGACCTGTCCGATCGGCAGCGCTACCGCAGGAAGCTCCGGCAGTGTCTCGACGGCTTCGTCCGGCTCCTCGAGGAGGAGCGTTTCGACCGGCCCAAGAACCTGATGGGGCTGGAGATAGAGCTGAATCTCGCGGGGGCCGACGGGCTGCCGAGGATGATGAACAAGGAAGTACTCGAGAGGATAGCGAGCCACGATTTCCAGACGGAACTCGGACTGTTCAACCTGGAAGTGAATATTGCCCCGCACCGGCTCGGCGGCCGCGTTCTCGACCGGCTTGCGGAGGAACTCCGTACCGGTCTCAACTATGCGGAGCGCAAAGCCAACGAGGTGGCCGCAGGGATCATGATGATCGGCATTCTGCCGACTTTGGGGCGCGAGCACCTGGTCTCCCGGAATCTCTCCGACGTGGACCGCTACGCACTGCTCAACGACCAGATCGTGGCGGCGCGCGGCGAGGACTTCGTTCTGGACATCGAGGGCGTCGAACGGCTGAACTGCACCGCCGCGTCGATCGCGCCCGAAGCGGCCTGCACCTCCGTGCAGTTGCACCTCCAGGTCACGCCCGGCCGGTTCGCGGCGGTGTGGAACGCGGCGCAGGCCATCGCCGCGGCGCAGGTCGCGGTGGGCGCCAACGCGCCGTTCCTGTTCGGCCGCGAGCTGTGGCGCGAGTCGCGGCCGCCGCTCTTCCTGCAGTCCACGGACACCCGGCCGCCCGAGCTCCAGGCACAGGGGGTGCGGCCGCGGACCTGGTTCGGGGAGCGCTGGATCAGCTCGCCGCGCGACCTCTTCGAGGAGAACCTGCGCTACTTCCCCGCCCTCCTGCCCATCTGCGACGACGAGGACCCGCAGCGCGTCCTGGACGCGGGCGGCGTGCCGCACCTGTCCGAACTCGTCCTGCACAACGGCACCGTGTACCGCTGGAACCGCCCGGTGTACGGCATCGCCAACGGCGTCCCGCACCTGCGCGTGGAGAACCGCGTCCTGCCGGCCGGCCCCACCGTCACCGACGTCGTCGCCAACGCGGCCTTCTACTACGGCCTGGTGCGCGCCCTGGCCGAGGAGGCGCGGCCCGTGTGGGCGCGCCTGCCCTTCGAGGCGGCCGCCCGCAACTTCGACGCCGCGTGCCGCCATGGCATCGAGGCCCGGCTGCGGTGGCCGCGCCGCGGCCGGCACGGCACGACGGAGGTCCCGGCCGTCTCCCTCGTACGCGATGAGCTGCTGCCGCTCGCGGCCGCCGGGCTCGACGCGTGGGGTGTCGAGCCCGCCGACCGCGACCTGTACCTGGGGGTGATCGAGGAGCGGTGCAAGCGGCGCATGAACGGGGCATCGTGGCAGGCCACCACGTACCACCGGGCCCTGGAGCGGGGCCTCGACCGGGACGCGGCACTCGCCGCCACGACGCGGCGCTACCGCGAGCTGATGCACAGCGGCGAGCCCGTGCACACCTGGCCGGTGGGGCTGCGGGAGCCGGCGCTGCCGCTGGGGTGAGCGGCCGCGGCGGCCGGGGCGCGAGCGTGCGACTGCGCCGCCGCGCGGGGGTCAGGCGCGGCTGCCCGCCTCCATGATGGCCTTGAGGATGACCGTGCGGATCTGGGCCGGGTCGTCGACCTGGTGGCCCGAGCCGCCGGTCGCCTCGGCGATCTGCTTGACCTCGTCCTTGTCGGCGTCGGGGCCGACCGCGATGGCGATGATCGGGAGCGGGTGCTTGGGGTCGGCGAGGTTCTCCAGCTGGGAGATGAGGCTGCTGCGCGAGATGCTGCCCTGGTCCTGGTTGACCCCGTCCGTCAGCACCACGAGGGCGTTGAACTTGTCGTTCCCGTACGAGGACCGGGCCTCCTTGTACGCGGCGAGCGTCGTGTCGTAGAGGCCGGTCGCGCCGCCGGGCACGGGCTGGAGCGAGCTGAACGCCTCGGTGAGCCTGTCCCGCTGGGTGCTGTCGCCCTTGCGGTCGCCGAGGCGCTCGGTGGGGACGAGCTTGCGGTAGTCGCGGGTTCCGTCCAGGTGGGTGGCGAACTTCCAGAGGCCGATCTCGTCCTCGTCGGTGAACTGTGAAAGGGCCTGGATCAGCGCCGCCTTCGTCACCTCCATACGGGACTGGCCGCGGCCCGGCACGATCTGGCCCATCGACTCGGAGGCGTCCACCACGGTGGAGAGCCGGGCGCTCTGGACCGTGATCGTCCACATGCCGAGGGCCTCCTGGACGGCCTTGTCCGAGGGCGGGTCGGACGCCTCCGTCGCGTACGGCTGGGGGGTGCGGCCGCCCGCCGCCGAGACCAGCTGGTCCGAGGGGTCCTCGCCGCTCTCGGTCCGGAAGCCGTGCTTGGCCAGGATCCTGCGGCCCTCGTCGCCGCTGAAGAGCGTCATGAAGCGCAGGGCGGCCCGGCTCTGGTCGGTGCTGAGGCTGTCCTCCTCGACCAGCGCGTACGGGTAGTCGAGGCGCGGCGAGCCGTCCTTGGGGTAGAAGAGGTCGAGGTCGGCGTCGTCACCGGCCGAGGCATTGTGCGCGAACGCGGCCTGCTCGGACAGGATCAGGGCCTGGTTGCGGCGCGGATTGCCCTGCTCGGTGCCCGAGGAGTCGCGGGCCAGCGTGTCCATGAGCTGGGCGTCGCTGTCGGAGGTGCGCTTGGCGAGCGCCTTGGCCATGGCGGCGGCCTGGACGCCGTCCTTGGAGCCGGACTTCTTCTCGCCGGCGCCGAGCTGGGTGAGGGCGAGCAGGCCGGTCGCGCTGCGCGCCGGGTCGGCGGCGCCGAGGCGCAGCTTGTCGCCCTTGAGCGCGGCGCCGGTCAACTCCGGCCAGGTGTACGTCTTCTCGGGCCAGCCGAGGGACTCGGCGGCCTTCGGGACCATGCCGATGCCGATGGGTGAGGAGGCTATGTTCCCGGTCGGGGTGAGCTTGTTCTGCTTGCCGCCCATCGCGACGCGCTGCACCCACAGGTCCGAGTCCGGCACCCACACCTCGTAGCCGGGCTTGTCCTTGCCCGACCGCAGCTCGTCCGCGACCTTGTAGGAGTCGCGGGCGGAGACCCGTACGTCCATGCAGTGGCCGTCGGACGTGATCTCGTTCTCCCGGGCGTGGTCGGCCGCCTCGCGCAGGGCCGGGGCCATGTCGGGGGCGGCGACGACATCGAGGCGCACCGCGTCGTCGCTGCAGCTGCCGCCGAAGGAGATGAGCCCGCTGCGCACCGCGACGGCCGTGCCTCCAGCGACCGCCAGCACGAGGGCGGTGGCGATGGCCACCGAGCGGCCGCGGGCGCGCGGACGCGGGTCGGCCGCACTCCTCTCGTACTCATCGGGCAAGCTGTGACGTCCCATGGCGGTGGTGCCCCTCCTTGAGTCAAAGGCAAGGAAAGAGGGGGCGGCGCCACCGGTGCGGCGCCCGTCCCCCCTCGGCCTGTCGCGCACGATCTTCGTAACTTCATTCGAGACCCTAGCGGGACGAGGATGGGGATGAGGCGGGATTACTCAACTGGAGGCTGGTGTGCAAGCGGAGCCGGGGCCAATGGCCGGTTCTTTTCCTACGGAGCGGCTGTCGCGGAAGATTTTCCGGAATGAGACCTTGCTCGTCCTGGCGCTCTCGCTCGGGGCGAGCGGAGTGTCCGCGCTGATCAGCTTTGTCGGGTCGGTCACCAAACCGGGGGGTCTCAAGGACCAGGCGGCGACGATGAACGCCTCGGCCGCGCCCGGGCGGCCCTGGCTTGATCTCGCGTGGCAATTGTTCGGAATCGCGACCGCGTTGGTGCCGGTGGCGCTGGTCGCGCACCTCCTCACGCGGGAGGGGGCGGGGCTGCGGACGCTCGGCTTCGACCGGAGCCGGCCCTGGCCGGACCTGGGGCGCGGGGCGGGGGTCGCCGCCGTGATCGGCAGCATCGGGATCGCGTTCTACCTGGGGGCGCGGGGGCTCGGGTTCAACCTCACGGTGGTGCCTGAGGCGTTGCCCGGTGTGTGGTGGAAGTATCCGGTGCTCGTCCTGTCCGCGGTGCAGAACGCGGTGCTCGAGGAAGTGATCGTCCTCGGGTATCTGCTGCGCAGGCTGGGGCAGTTGGGGTGGACGCCCATGGCCGCGCTGATCGGGAGCTCGGTGCTGCGCGGGTCGTACCACCTGTACCAGGGGGTTGGCGGGTTCCTGGGGAACCTGGCCATGGGTGTGGTGTTCGTGCTGCTGTATCGGCGGTGGGGGCGGGTGGGGCCGTTGGTGGTGGCGCACTCGCTGCTCGATATCGGGGCGTTCGTGGGGTATGCGCTGTTGGCTGGGAGGGTGGGGTGGTTGCCCACGGGGTGATCTGGTGCTGGTGCTGGTGCTGGTGGTTGGTGGTTGGTGGTTGGTGGTTGGTGGTTGGTGCCGGTGGCCGGTGGTGGGCTTTGTGGGGGCGTGCGGGAGTTCCGTACGCCCCCTTTGTCTTGGCGGGAGTCTTCTCAGGCGAAGAGGTCGCCCTCGATCACCGTGACCGCCTTGCCCCTCAACAGGGTGCGGTCACCGCGGAGTTCGGTGCGGACCAGGCCGCCGCGCGGGGAAGCCTGGAGGCCCGTGAGGTGCGTGCGGCCCAGGCGTTCGGACCAGAACGGGGCCAGGGCCGTGTGGGCGCTGCCCGTGACCGGGTCCTCGTCGATGCCCACGCGCGGGAAGTAGCAGCGGGAGATGAAGTCGTAGTCGCCCGTGGGGTCTTCGGCGCGGGCCGTGGTGATGATGCCGCGCCGTGAGTGCTGGATGAGGGCCTTGTGGTCGGGGGTGAGGGCGCGGACCGTCTTCTCGTCGGCGAGTTCCACCAGGAGGTCGCCGACGTTCGGGCCCGTGTCGTGGACGGAGAGGGGGGTCGCGCCCAGGGCCTCGGCCACGCCGTCGGGGATGGACGTCGGGGTGAGCGGGGCCGTGGGGAAGTCGAGGGTGATCGTGCCGTCCTCGGTGGTGTCCGCCGTCAGAATGCCGCTGCGGGTGGTGAAGCGGACTCGGCCTGCTGTCCGGCCTGCGGTGTGCAGGACGTGGGCCGTCGCCAGTGTCGCGTGGCCGCACATGTCGACCTCGGTGGTGGGGGTGAACCAGCGGAGGGCCCAGTCGGCCTCGTTGCCGTCGGCGTCCTTGCTGCCCTGGGGGAGGGGGTGGGCGAAGGCCGTCTCGGCGTGGTTGACCTCCATGGCCACGTGCTGGAGCCAGGCGTCGTCGGGGAACGCGTCCAGGAGCAGGACTCCGGCCGGGTTGCCGGAGAAGGGGCGGTCGGTGAAGGCGTCGACCACTCGGATGCGGTGAGGGCTGGGCGGGGTCTGGTTCGGCATGCCGTCGACGCTAGAGGCGTCCGGGGGCGGGACGCCAAGGCCAATTCCGGGTAATTGGACCCCTTTCTGCGGGCCGCTTCGGGGTGTGCGTGTCTTTCGCTGTCCGTCGGTGGGGGCGGGCGGGGACGCGGCGGTATGTCCGTCCTCGAAGAGCCGGGGGCGCCCTTTCTGTACATGAGTACTGGCCTGGGGTGGTTGCTGTACTGCGGGCGGACATACCGCCGCGTCCCCGCCCTCCCGTCGGTCGTGCGGCTGCAGGCCGGTGGGGGCGGCTGGATCGGTGGCGCTGCTGCTGGTGGTCGCGGGCGTCTTTCGGTGGGGGTTGCCATGCCACATGTTCCGATATATCGTTGACGCATCGCGACTGATCAAAGATGTTGCGAATCAACTACGTGAAAGGTGTGATCGCCATGCGTTCCCACGGTTTTGAACACGAGCACGGTCGTGGTGGCCCCTGTGGTCCCGGCCAGCAAGGTCGCGGTGGCTTCGGTTTCGAAGGTCGCGGTGGTGAGGGGCGGCGGGCCTTCGGGCCCTTCGGTCCCGGATTCGGTGGTCCCGGCCCCTGGGGCGGTGGCCGCGGTGGTCGCGGTGGCCCGCGAGGCAGGGCGCGGCGCGGTGACGTACGCGCGTCGATCCTGGCCCTCCTCAAGGACCGGCCGATGCACGGCTACGAGATGATCCAGGAGATCGCCGAGCGCAGCGGCGGGGCGTGGAAGCCCAGCCCGGGTTCGGTGTACCCGACCCTTCAGCTGCTGGAGGACGAGGGTCTGATCAGCAGCGCGAGCGAGGGCGGCAAGAAGCTCTTCTCGCTGACCGACGAGGGTCGTTCGGCGGCCGACGAGGGTGCCGACGCGCCCTGGGAAGAGGCCGGGCGCGGGGTCGACTGGGACACGCTGAACGAGATCCGGCAGGCCGGGTTCGGTCTGATGGAGGCGTTCGGCCAGGTCTGGAAGACCGGCAGCAAGGAACAGCGCGAGAAGGCGGTGTCCGTCATCAACGACGCCCGCAAGAAGCTGTACCTGATCCTCGCCGATGAGAGCTGAGCAAGGCCGCCGGGGAGCGTGCTGTTCCCCGGTGCAGATGAGGCGCCCCGCGTGTGTGATGCGGGGCGCCTCGTTTTGTGGCGGTGATCGGTTGGCGTGCCGGCGGTGGGTGGTCGGGTGTGTGGGGATGAGTGGTCGGGTGTGTGGGGGTGGTGGCGTCAGGCCACCAGGGCCGACAGTTTGCGGAGGGACTCCGTCAGGGCCGCCGTCGCCGAGTCCTTGAGTTTGCCCGCCATCAGCGATACGGCGGCGCCGGCGAACTCGCCGTTGATGCGCACCGTCGTGGCGTCGCCGTCGGGGATCAGGGTGTAGCGGGTGCCGACGTTGACTCCCATCGGGCCCTTGCCGCGGATGGCCAGGGTGCGGGCTGTCTCCAGGTCCTCGATGGTCCAGTTGACCTCCGCGGGGAAGCCCATGAGCTTCATGTTCTCGGCGAAGGTGCCGCCGACCTCGAGGGTCTCGGGGCCGCCCTTGGGGAAGCTCGTGTGCGTCTGGTTCCACTCGCCGTACGACGAGAAGTCGGTGAGCTTCGCCCAGACCTTCTCGGCGGGTGCCTCGATCCGTGCTTCCGCGCTGACTTCGGCCATGCGACCACCCCTTCTCGTCGGGCGCTGCGGACCGCAGCGGCTACGGTGTCGCGGAACGTAGCCGTGGGGTCTGGAACATTCAATACTGATGAACCGTCAGGTTTTGTGGAGCCGGTCGTCGTGACCGGTCGGGTAGGGTGGCCGACGCCCATGACGGCACCGGCGAACAAGGAGGTGAGACCCATTACCGCAGTGCAGGTCGGGTCCTCTCCTCTGGTGGCCGTGCCGGCCGGTTCGCGTGCCCGGCACAGGTGACCGAGGGAGCCCCGTAGGCGTCCCGAAAGGCTCTCTCCATCATGTCGGCTTCCCCTGTTGTTCCTCGGCGTCCCTCTGGTTCCGCTGACGGTCCTTCTGATCGTTCTCTTGCGCTTGTCGATGTCGTCGCGCGGCTGCGTGCCGCCGGGTGCGTCTTCGCCGAGGACGAAGCGGAGTTGATCACCTCCACCGCTCGTACCTCCGCCGAGCTCGCCGCCATGGTGGCGCGGCGCGTGGACGGGCTGCCCCTTGAACATGTCCTCGGCTGGGCCGAGTTCCGCGGTCTGAGGGTTGAGGTGGACCCCGGGGTCTTCGTGCCCCGGCGGCGCACCGAGTTCCTCGTCGGGCAGGCCGCCGCGCTCGTGGGGGCCGGTGCCGTCGTCGTCGACCTGTGCTGTGGCTCGGGGGCGCTGGGTGCCGCACTCGCCGCCGAGGTCGGGAGGGTCGAGCTGTACGCCGCCGACATCGATCCGGCGGCGGTGCGGTGCGCCCGGCGCAATGTCGCCGACGCCGGGGGGGCTGTGTATGAGGGGGATCTGTACGAGCCGTTGCCCGGTGAGTTGCGCGGCCGTGTCGGGCTGCTGCTCGCCAACGTGCCCTATGTGCCGAGCGAGGAGATCGGGTTGCTGCCTCCGGAGGCCCGGGTGCACGAGGCCCACGTCGCCCTCGACGGGGGTGCGGACGGGCTCGACGTGGTGCGCCGGGTGGCCGCGGGGGCGTCGCGATGGCTGGCTCCGGGCGGGCATCTGCTCTTCGAGACCAGTGAGCGGCAGGCGCCCGCGGCTCTTGAGGCGGTCGCCCGTTGCGGGCTCGCCGCGCGCCTTGTCGGTGATGAGGAGTGGGGGGCGACCGTGGTGATCGGAAGCCTGGCGGTGGCGGGGTAGCCGGGGTAGCCGGGGTGGTCGGGCCGGTGGTCCTGCCCGGGTCAGCCGATGCGGCGTATGACTGCCGCGTCGAAGAGGTCGCAGGCCCGCGGGAAGGGGCCCTCGTCGTGACAGTGCCAGGCTTCCCAGAAGAGGTCGGCGGGCAGCGCGTCGTCGGGGGCGTACACCCGGTACACGTACTGCCTGCCGTCGATCGCGGGCAGGGCGACCATCCAGCACCTGCTCTCCATGTTGGTGAGGGACGAGCGCCGGGGGCACCGCGGTTGCGCACCAGAGTGGAGCAAGGCGGCGCGCGCCCCTCCGGGTAAAACGGCGAGATCTCATCCGTAAGGAGGACAACCCAGGCAGGAGAGCCCAACCTGTGTGGGACGCGAAAATGGGCCGCACCGCCGATGCCTCGTCCGCCGGAGACTGATGGGGTGGGGGATGTGCAAAGCCGTACCCCGCAGGATGCCGAAACCGGCCCGACCCGAACAGAACTGGACACCAGGCTGAGCGCCGAGCTCGCCTCGGTGCTCGCCGGTGCGCGCAGGCGGGCGGTGCGCGACGGTGACCGGCAGGTGGACACCGCGCATCTGCTGCACTCGCTGATGGAGTCCGACCCCGAGGTGCGGTCCACCCTCGACAGCGGTGACCAGGTGGCGCGCCTGCTCGGCTATCTCGTGCAGCGCAGCATCGGGTACGGGCTGCAGTGGCAGGGCACCGTCGAGGACTCCGGAGCCGTGCCGCTGGTGCGCTCCGCCAAGGAGACCGCGCTCTCGCCCGCCGCGGCCACCGCACTTGACGTCGCTCTGGAGCGCGCAGGGGCGCGCGGCGAGCCGCAGGCGCGCGGGGTCGACCTGCTGGCCGGGCTCGTCGGGGACCCGGAGTGCCGGGCCGTCGAGGTGCTCGGGCGGGCCGGGGCCGATGCCCGGGCGGTGCTGGCGCGGATCGATGCCGGGTTCGAGGAGTTCGACCTCCGCGGGTGAGAGCGGGCGCCGCCGGGCCGTGGGGGTGAGCCTGGCGCGACCGTGCAACGGGGGTCCTGCGTCCGCCGATTGAGACAGTGGTCATCGGGGGTGACGCTCCTGACGCGGGCTGCCATGATGTGCCGGTGCACGCGTCTGAAGAGAATCTGGCAGGTGAGCGGGGGTCCGCGCGCGGCGTCGGGCTCGGGCTCGCGCTCGCGTCGGCCTTCGCCTTCGGAGGGTCCGGGGTCGCGGCCAAGCCGCTGATCGAGGCCGGGCTCGACCCGCTGCACGTCGTGTGGCTGCGGGTGGCCGGGGCCGCCCTCGTGATGCTGCCGCTCGCCTGGCGCCACCGGGACCTGCCCCGGCGCAGGCCCGCGCTGCTCGCCGGGTTCGGACTGCTCGCCGTCGCCGGTGTGCAGGCCTGCTACTTCGCCTCGATCTCCCGTATCCCCGTCGGAGTGGCGCTGCTCATCGAGTACTTCGCGCCCGCTCTCGTCCTGGCCTGGGTGCGCTTCGTGCAGCGGCGGCCCGTGTCGCGCGCCGCCGCCCTCGGCGTGGTGCTCGCCGTCGCCGGGCTCGCCTGTGTCGTGGAGGTGTGGTCGGGGCTGAGCTTCGACGCCGTCGGGCTGCTGCTCGCGCTCGGTGCCGCCTGCTGCCAGGTCGGCTACTTCGTCCTGTCCGACCAGGGCAGCGACGCCGGGGCCGAGGCCCCCGACCCGCTCGGCGTCATCGCGTACGGGCTGCTCGTCGGCGCCGCCGTGCTCACGGTGGTCGCGCGGCCCTGGGGCATGGACTGGGCGGTGCTCGGCGGGAGCGCGGACCTGGACGGCTCGACGGTGCCGGCCTGGCTGCTGCTCGGCTGGATCGTGCTGATCGCCACCGTCGTCGCGTACGTGACCGGCGTGCTGTCCGTGCGCAGGCTCTCGCCGCAGGTCGCGGGGGTGGTGGCCTGCCTCGAAGCGGTCATCGCGACCGTCCTGGCCTGGGTGATCCTCGGTGAGCACCTCTCGGCGCCGCAGCTCGTCGGCGGCGCGGTGGTCCTCGCGGGAGCGCTCATCGCGCAGTCCTCGACGCCCGCGAAGCCGTCGTCGGGGGCCTCGTCGGGGACGCCGCCCGAGAACTCGTCCGGGGGCCCGTCCGGGGACCCGTCGGCGGTGGCCGGAGGCGCTGGAGTCCCGGATTCCGAAACGCACTTGTCGCCCAGCGCCAGCGCCACTTAGGGTCGCGCCCATGCACGCACGCGCTCTCGTCCTTCCGCCGCCCGCCGCCTAGCGCGGGCCCTCCTCGACGCACGCCCGGCCGGTGGCCGGGCCGGACGGTGCTGCCCGCAGACGAGGCCAAGGGCCGGGTCCCGAGAGACCCCAGGCCCGCACTTCTTTGAGCTTTCGCTCAGACCTTCTGCGGAGAATTCACGTGACGAACGTGTCCGGTGTTTCTGATGTGTCCGACGTGGCTGTGGCCACGTCAACCAGGCTCTCCCCGGCGGCGGTTCGGCCCGCCGGGCCTGCCCTGCCCGTGGGGCGCGGGCTCGTCTATCTGATCGTCGCCGGTGTCGCCTGGGGGACGGCGGGCGCGGGTGCCTCGCTGGTCTTCCGGGACAGCGACATGGGGCCCGTCGCCCTGTCCTTCTGGCGCTGTGCGGGCGGGTTCGCGCTGCTGCTCGCCGCCCGGCTCGCGGGGCGGCGCCGGAGTGGGGCGGCGCGTGGGCCGCGGCGGCGCCGGGTCTTCCGTATCGCCGTCACGGGAGTGGCGCTCGCGGTCTTCCAGACCGCCTACTTCGCTGCCGTGGAGTCGACGGGGCTCGCCGTCGGCACCGTCGTCACGCTCGGCGCGGGCCCGGTCCTGATCGCGCTCGGCGCGCGGTACGCGCTGGGGGAGCGCCTCGGGTACGGCGGCGTCCTCGCGGTGACGGGGGCGCTCGCCGGACTGGTGGTCCTCGTGGTCGGCGGCGGGGGTGCGACGGTGCGGCCCGCCGGGGTCGCCTGGGCGCTCGCGTCGGCGGCCGGGTACGCGCTCATGACCCTGCTCACGCGGTGGTGGGGCCGGGACGGCGAGGGCGCCTCCTCGGACACGACGGTGTGGTCCTTCGCCGTCGTGTCGCTGTGCCTGCTGCCGCTCGCCCTGGCGGAGGGCCTCGTGCCGCACACCGCCGAACCCGCGCGCGTGGGTGCGCTTTTGCTCTACATCGCCGCCGTGCCGACGGCGGTCGCGTACGCGCTGTACTTCGCCGGTGCGGTCGTGGTCCGGTCCGCGACGGTGTCCGTGATCATGCTTCTGGAGCCGGTGAGCGCGGCCGCCATCGCGGTCACGCTGCTCGGTGAGGAGCTGACCGCGGCGACGGTCGCGGGCACCCTGCTGATGCTGGCGGCGGTGGCGGGCCTGGCCGTCGCGGAGGCGCGGAGCGCCGTCGGGGCGCGGCGGGCGGGGGTGACGACGGTGGCCTCGTAGGCCGAGTGGTCCGTGGGCGAGATGGGTGCGGTGGGCTCGTGGGAGGGCTCACCGCGCTCGGGGTGGCGTCCGGGTTCGTGCCGATGGAGCTGGTGAGCCCCTGGGACGTGGAAGCCTCTAGGGCTCCAGCAAGGGGGCGATCTTCCAGCAGTAGGGGTCTTTTGAAGGCTGTGCGCGGTGCGCATCGGGCAGGCCGTGGACGGCGACCGTGTGCAGCGCTTCCGGGCCGGTGGAGGTCTCGGCGTCGGAGGCGATGATTCCGGGCCAGTCGCCGGACGACCAGTACAGCCGGTGCCGTCCGGGTGCCAGGGGGAGGACCCCCACCAGATTCGGCCTGTCGGTCGTGTGCTTCGCCTCGGAGGGCAGGGCCGCCGACTCCTGCTGGTCCCGGTCTCCTCGGATGTCGAGGAGGTCAAGGGTCAGGGACGGCATCTGCGACAGGTCGCCCTCGTCGTCGCGGTAGAAGGTCCGGTAGAAGGGGTCCGCCGCGGTCTGAGCGGCCCGCACGATCTGGAGGACTTCGCCGGCGGTGATGACGATGTCGTCCTGGATCAGGGGGATTTCGTAGACGTTCAGGTCCGGTGCGCACGCATCCTTCGTGCCGACGGCGACGCAGACGGCTTCCTCCCCGCCCTGTGGTGGGAGCACTCCCCGCACGTAGATGTTCCCGTGCAACGGGAGGGACAGGTGGCCCAGCACCAGGTGGACCACCTGTGCCTGCACGCGGGTGCTGTAGAGAGAGGAGGAAGGCGTCAACGTCGGCTCCGGTCAGCAGATCAGACGGATTCGGTCACACCCCGCACTTGACGCGGCGGACCTTGGTCACGGCCTTCTCCGGGGTGTCCGCGACGCCGATGATGTCAGTGTCGATCACGCTGCGCCATTCGCGGACGTGGCGGTTGGCACACTTCTTGCGGGCGTTGGCCCGCCAGGTGCTGGGAGCCTTGTTGAGCTTCTTGCTCGGCTTGACGGTCTTCGACCCCTTGGCGACCGTGTGCCACTTCTTGGCGCCCTTCTTCCTGGTCTGGAGCCAGATGGTCACCTTGGCCTTGGAACCGGGTCCCTTGACCTTGAACCACCATCCGTGCCCGGAGGCCGTCGCGGGCTTGGTCGAGGACACGTGGACGAAGTCACCGTTGCTGGCGTAGACACCGGGCCCGGGGCGGGGGGCCTGCTCGCTTGCGCTCGCGGGTGCCGCGACGCCCATGAGCAGGGCCGCGCACAGCGTTGCGGTAGCCATCTTCTTCAAGCGGAATCTCCCGTTGACGTGTGGTTCCGATGATCGACAACAACCCTAGATTCCGGCGAAGACGGCCGGTATTGCCCCTTCGGGCACTGCCTCGAAGGGCAGCGTCCAGCAGGCCGTTGCCGCCACTCGGTGTCCGTGCGGGCGGTGTCCGGGGGTGGAACGGCGTCACAGGTCCCTGAGGTAGCCGGGGATCTCGATGCCGGGGGCCAGGGTGTCGGCCGGGACCGGGGCGCCGTATCCCTTGGTGAGCGGGATCAGGCCCGTCCAGTGCGGCAGGTGCAGGTCCTCGGGGTCGTCGTCCGGGCCGCCCTCGCGCACCCGGGCCGAGACCTCCTCCAGGTCGAGGGCGAGGACCGAGGTGGCCGCGAGCTCCTTGGCGTTGGCGCGGCGGGAGTCGGCGGCCCGGCCCGGCACCACGTGGTCGACGAAGGAGTCGAGGGCGGCCTGCTTCTCGGCCGGGTCGTCGAGCTGGACAGCGGTGCCGTGGATCACCACGGAGCGGTAGTTGACCGAGTGGTGGAACGACGAGCGGGCCAGGACCAGGCCGTCGATGTGGGTGACGGTCACGCAGACCGGCAGGCCCGGGTCCTTCTCGCCCGCCATGCGCTGGGCCCGCGCTCCCGTGGAGCCGTGCAGGTACAGCCGCTCGCCGACGCGGGCGTAGAGCGTGGGCAGCACGACGGGGCGGTCGTCGCGGACGAAGCCGAGGTGGCAGACGTATGCCTCGTCGAGTATCGAGTGCACCAACGCGCGGTCGTAGAAGGTGCGGTCGCGGTAGCGGGTGGGGGTCGTGTGCTCGGTCGGCGCGTATCCGGCGTCCGGGGACGCGGTGGCGGGGGGCTCCGGGCTGGCGGTCATTTGCGCTCTCCATTGCTCTAGTGCATAGTTGATTTTGTGCTAGGAGAGTATCCGATCGCAGGTCGGCGCGCAGCGGAGATTGCGGCCAGTGTGGAGCGCGCGGTGGGCGCCGGTGAGCTGGAGCCCGGCCAACCACTGCCTCCCATGCGGGAGTTGGCGCAGCGCCTGGGCGTCAATCCGAACACGGTCGCGGCGGCCTACCGCACGCTGCGCGACCGTGGCGTGATCGAGACGGCCGGGCGGCGCGGCACCCGGGTGCGGCCGCGGCCCGCCACGACGGCGCGGGTCGCGATCCGCACGGACGTGCCCGAGGGCGTGCGGGACGTCTCGCACGGCAACCCCGACACGGCGCTGCTGCCCTCCCTCGCGGACGCGTTCGCGGCGGCCGGGCGGCAGGCCGACGAACGGCCCGTGCTGTACGGGGACGACGCCGTGGAGCCCGAGTTGGGGCGGTACGCGCGGCTGGCCCTGGACGCCGACCGCGTGCCGGAAGGGCCGATCGCCGTCACCTCGGGGTCCCTCGACGCCATCGAGCGGGTGCTCGCCGCGCATCTGCGGCCGGGGGACGCGGTGGCCATGGAGGACCCCGGGTGGGGCAGCCTGCTGGACCTCGTGCCCGCGCTCGGGCTGCGCCCCGTCCCCGTGGGGGTCGACGACGACGGGCCGCTCCCCGACGACGTCGGGCGGGCGCTGGCGGGCGGGGCCCGCGCCCTCATCGTCACCGACCGGGCGCAGAACCCCACCGGGGCCGCGATCACCGCCACGCGCGCGCGTGCGTTGCGTCGTGTGCTCGACGGGTATCCGGAGGTGCTGCTGGTCGAGGACGACCACGGCCACGGCATCGTGGACCTGCCTCTGCATCCGTTGGCGGGGGCCACGAACAGCTGGGCCTACGTCCGGTCCACCGCCAAGGCGTACGGGCCCGACCTGCGGCTCGCCGTGCTCACCGGGGATCCCGTGACCGTCGACCGGGTCCAGGGGCGGCAGCGGCTCGGGCCGGGCTGGGTGAGCCGGCTGCTGCAGCGGGCGGTGCTTTCGCTGTGGACGGGGGCGGCGGTGGACTCCCGTGCGGTGGCGGCCTCTTACGCCCGGCGCCGGGATGCGTTGATCGGGGAGCTCGCCGGGCGCGGGATCGCGGCGTGCGGGCGCAGTGGCCTGAATGTGTGGGTGCCGGTGCCGGACGAGACCGGGGCGGTGGCGCGGCTGTTGCACTCGGGGTGGGCGGTGGCGCCGGGGGCGCGGTATCGGATGGGGGTGGGGCCGGGGGTGCGGATCACTGTGTCGTCGTTGGGGGAGGAGGAGATCGGGGTGTTGGCGGGGGCGGTTGCTGAGGCTGTGGGGGTGGGGCCGGTGCGGCGTTACGACTGAGGGTTGTTGGTGGCTGTGGCTGTGGCTGTGCTCTGGGTGTTGTTGTGGCTGGTCCCACTCGGTGGTGTGGCCGGCCCTCTGGCGCGGGGCTCTGTGCCTTCGTGGCCCTTGCGGTGAGGCTTGCTGCGTCGTGGTGGGCGTGGGGGATTCGCCTGCCCGGCGACGGGGTGCCCTGTCTTGGGGGCGGGCGCCGCCCTGCGGCACGATTGCTCGCAGGAGCGGCTGGCTGCGGTGCGATTGCCCGCCGGGTGGGGCCGTTGTGGCGTAATGGTGCGCGGTTGGGGCTAGTTGCGGCGTGGCTGCTCGAAGAGCGGGGAGGGCGTGGCGCCACTGCCCGCAGGGTGGGGGCCAAGCGGCGGCGTGGCTGAGCGCCGGGTGGGGATTGGCTGTGGCACGCCCTCCCGTGGGGAGGCGCGCCGTCAGCGAAGCGTTCCGCGGCGCTTCGGCTGGGTCAGTGCTGCGCCTGCCAGGACTATCAGGGCGCCGATCGGTGTCGACCAGCTCAGGGACTCGCCGAGCAGCGCGACGCCCGCTGCCGTGGCGATGACCGGGATGAAGTACGTGACCATCTGGGCCGTCGTCGGGCCGACCTCGGCGACCAGGCTGAACTGGATCATGAAGGCCAGGCCGGTGCCGAGGGCGCCGAGTGCGATGACCGCGAGCAGCGGGACGAGGGGGAAGTGCGTCGGCATGGACGTGAACAGCGGTGTCACCAGGGCCAGTTCGAGGGTGGCGACGAAGAGCTGGGCGCCCGCGAGTGAGAGGTTCGAGGAGCCGGAACCGGCCAGCGTGCGTCGGACGTAGATCCAGCCGACGGGGTAGCTGAGCGAGGCCAGCAGGGCGAGGGCGGTGCCCAGCGGGTCGAGTCCGCTGAAGCCCTGCCAGGCGCCGAGCACCGTGAGCACCCCGAAGAAGCCGATGCCGAGCCCCGCGACCCGGCGCCGTGTCGGCCGGTCCTCCGAGAGCGCGACCAGGGAGAGCGCCATGCCCCACAGCGGCGACGTCGCGTTGCAGATCCCCGCGAGCGTGGACGGGATCGTCAGCTCGGAGTAGGCGAAGAGCGAGAACGGCAGCGCATTGAGGAAGAAGGCCGCGACGGCCAGGTGGCCCCATGTGCGGGCCCCGCGCGGCAGCCGCTCCCGCTTCAGCGCGAGCACCGCGCCGACCACCACGGTCCCGAACGCCAGCCGCCCGAGGGTGACTTGGAAGGGGGCGTAGCCGTCCGTGCCCACCTTGATCAGAAGGAAACTGAAGCCCCAGACGAGGGAGAGGACGCCGAAGCGGATGCGCCAGTCGAGGCGCGGCCGGGCGGGGGCCGTCTCCGTGAGGCGGCCGTCCAGGGGCTCGCATGGGGAGGGGCGAGCGGGGGCCGAAGGGGCGGGGGAAGCCGTGGCGTGTGCGGCAGTGGTGCTCATGAGCTGAACGATGGCTCAGCCAATGTCTTAGCACAAGCGATATTTCGTGCGGGGTATCGCGTAGCATCGCTTACATGTTGAACTTGGAGCGCCTGCGCACCCTCGACGCCCTCGCCCGGCACGGCTCGGTCAGCGGCGCGGCGGCGGGGCTGCACGTCACGACCTCGGCCGTGTCGCAGCAGATGACCAAGCTGGAGCGGGAGGTCGGCCAGCAGCTGCTCGCGAAGAACGGGCGCGGGGTGCGGCTCACCGACGCGGGACGGCTGCTCGCCGACCACGCGGCGCGGATCCTCTCCCAGGTGGAGCTCGCCCAGTCCGACCTGGAGGAGCAGCGCGGCAAGGCCGTCGGCGAGCTGCGCATGGCGGCGTTCCCGACCGCCATGCGGGGGCTGTTCCCGGCCGCGCTCTCCGCGCTGCGCGCCGAGCACCCCGGACTGCGCGTCTCCTCGCAGGAGTTGGAGCCCGCGCAGGGCGTGAACGCGGTCGTGCGCGGCGACATCGACCTGGCGGTGGTCCTGGACTGGTACAACAAGCCGCTGCCGCTCCCCGACGGCCTCATGAAGGCCGCGCTCCTCGACGACCCGGCCGACGTCGCGATGCCCGCAGCGCACCCCCTCGCCGACCGCGCCGAGGTGGAGCTCGACGAGTTCGCCGAGGACGAGTGGGTGACCTGGGGCGAGGGGGAGTTCTGTCATGAGTGGCTGATGTTCACGCTGCGCTCCAAGGGCATCGAGCCGCGCATCGCGCACCGCGCGGAGGAGCACCACACCCAGCTGGCGCTAGTCGCGGCGGGTCTCGGCGTGTGCGTGGCGCCCCGCCTCGGCCGCGACCCGATGCCCACGGGCCTTCGCACGGTCCCGGTCCGCCACCGCGTGCGCCGCCATGTGTACGTGGTCTGGCGCGCCGACGCGGACCGCCGCCCCTCGATCAGGGCGGCGGTCGAGGCCCTGCGGGCGGCGGGTGCGGGCTTGAGGTGACCGCCACCGGGCGAGGGGCGAGGGGGAACGGGAGGGGGCGGGTGACAGGCCACAGCGCAGGTGACAGGTGACAGGTGACAGGTGACGGGCGAGATGGCTGAGGAGCCGTCAGCGGGGCGCCAGATCCGCCAGTTTCCGGAAGTCCCAGGACGCGATCGAGTCCGGCGTAAGACGTGCCCAGGCGTGCCGGCCGTCGTGCACCATCGCGTCCATGTTGAAGTTCTTCTTCGCGAACAGCCGCTCCGGGGCGTCGAGTTCGGGGCAGGGCTCGCCCGTGCGCGGGGTCTCGCCGACGAACTCGACGGTGCCGCTGAGCTCCACGCCGCGCAGCTCCCCGTACTCCTCGCCCGCGTCGACCACCACCGCGACCCGGCCGTCGCGGCGCAGGTCGGCCCAGCGCTTGCTGCGGGTGATGGAGTACAGCCAGAGCGAGGTGCCGTCCCAGG
Source organism: Streptomyces odontotermitis (assembly GCF_050510915.1). NCBI lineage: Bacteria > Bacillati > Actinomycetota > Actinomycetes > Kitasatosporales > Streptomycetaceae > Streptomyces > Streptomyces odontotermitis. Next base: position 33,261 of record NZ_JBNJLS010000031.1, read on the forward strand.
CGAACCAGAGGGTGCTGACGTGCGGGGCGCCGTCCCTGGACACCGTCGCCACCCGGCAGGTGCGCTCCGTGGCGAGGAACGCGTCGAGTTCGGCGGGCGACATCATGATCTTCCGGCCCCTGCGCTGTGTGACGGCCATGCGTCCTCCGTTGCCTCGGCTGCCGCGCCGGGCCCGTCCGCCCCGGAAACACCGGTGCCGCGCCCGACCTCTGACTCCTCGTCAGAAAGTTGCCGTGCCGATGATGCTGGCTCTTCCTTCGGTGCGCAATGGCCGTTAGCCTCGCGCGCCATGCCGACGAACGAACAGCTGAGGGAACTTCTCGAACCCGCCACCACGGCCCTGTTGACCATCGAGTGCCAGCAAGGCGTCGTGGGCGCCGAGAGCGCGCTGCCCGAACTCGCCCAGGAGGCGCGGGAGTCGGGGGCGCTCGACCGGGTCGCCCAACTGGTGTCCGCCGCCCACCGCGGCGGGGTGCAGGTGCTGCACGCCGTCGCCGAGCGGCGCCCCGACGGGCGCGGCGCCAACCACAACGCCCGTCTCTTCCGCGCCGCCGCCCGCCTGCCCGTACAGCAGCTCTCCGGCTCGGCGGCCGTGCAGATCGCGCCGCCCATCGAGGTCGCGGAGGAGGACATCGTCGTACGGCGGCTGCACGGGCTCTCGCCGATCGCGGGCACCGACGTCGACCCGCTGCTGCGGAACCTGGGCTGCCGCACGCTGCTGGTCACCGGCGTCTCCGCGAACGTGGCGATACCCAACGCCGTGTTCGACGCCGTCAACCTGGGCTACCGCGTGGTCGTGCCCGCCGACGCCATCGCGGGGGTCCCCGCCGACTACACGCCGGTGATGGTCCGCAACACCCTGGCGCTGGTCGCGACGGTCACGACCACCGAGGACATCCTCGGCGCGTGGAAGTGACCTCGGTGCAAGTCCGCTGCGGGCGGCGCTAGTTGTCCGTCGTCTCAAGCCGAGCCAGTCGTCTCGCACGGGCCCGGTTGTCCAGCAGGCCCTAGCCGTCACCCAGCTTGAGCGCGTCGCCGTCCACCTTCACGGACCGTGCGGGCAGCGGCTTCGGGGCCGGGCCGTGCCGCACGCTGCCGTCGGCGACGGCGAACTTGCTGCCGTGGCACGGGCAGTTGATGGTGCCCGAGGAGACACTCGTGACCGCGCAGCCCTTGTGCGTGCAGCGGCTCGAGAACGCCTTGAACTCGCCCTCGGTGGGCTGGGTGACCACCACGCCCGCGTCCTTGAAGATCTTGCCGCCGCCCACGGGGATCTCCGACGTCCTGCCGAGCGCAGCACCGGCCGCCCCGGCGGGCTGTGACGTGTCCGCGGAGCCGTCGTCGCTGCCGCACGCCGTGAGAGCCGCGGCGACGCCCGCCGCGCCCACGGCCACGACGACGGTGCGGCGGGACGGAGCGGGCACCCGGGCGGGGTGGTGTTCTGGGGGAGTAGTCATGCCAGGGAGTACGAGGCCGAGACGTTCCGTGTTCAAACGGTCAGTAACCTGGGGCGATGCTCACCGAAGTCACGGCGGTCCGCTACGTCACGCCCCTGCGTGAGGGCGGCTCGCTCCCCGGCGTGGTCGAGGCCGTGGACGCCTCCGGCTCGTACGCCTCGTACGTCATGAAGTTCACCGGCGCAGGACAGGGCCGCAAGACGCTCGTCGCGGAGGTGATCTGCGGGGAGCTCGCGCGCGGGCTCGGCCTGAGGATGCCCCGGCTCGCGCAGATCGAGCTCGACCCCGTGCTCGGCCTCGGTGAGCCCGACCCGCAGGTCCAGGAGCTGCTCAAGGCGAGCGGCGGACCCAACCTCGGCATGGACTTCCTGTCCGGGGCGCTCGGCTACGACCCGCTCGCGTTCCCGGTGGACCCGGGCGCGGCCGGGCGCGTGGTGTGGTTCGACGCGCTCATCAACAACGTGGACCGCTCCTGGCGCAACCCCAACCTCCTGGTGTGGCAGGGCGAGCTGTGGCTCATCGACCACGGCGCCAGCATGATCTGGCACCACAACTGGCGCACCGCGCAGACCGCGGCGGCCAAGCCGTACGACGCGTCCGACCATGTCCTCGCCCCCTTCGGGCCCGCCGTGGCGGCCGCCGCCGAGGAGCTCGCGCCGCGGGTCACCGAGGAGCTGCTGACCCGCGTCACCGCCGAGGTGCCGGACGCGTGGCTGGTGGACGAGCCGGGCTTCGACAGCCCCGACGCCGTGCGCCGCGCCTATGTGGCGACGCTCCTGGAGCGCGCCGCGACCATCCATGAGCGGATCACCCTTCCCGGAGCGACCGGGGCCGAGCCGAAGGGCACGAGCAAGTGAGCGAGCGGGAAGTCAACGCGCGGGACGTCTTCGAGTACGCGCTGGTGCGCGTCGTGCCGCGGGTGGAGCGCGGCGAGCAGTTCAACGCGGGCGTCGTCGTCTACTGCCGCGCCAAGTCCTTCGTGGCCGCCCGCACCCACCTCGACGAGGCCAAGCTGCGGGCCCTCGACCCGGCGGCCGACGTGCGCGGGATCAAGGCCGCGCTCGGCGCCGTCGAGCGGGTCTGCGCGGGCGGCGAGCAGGCGGGGCAGGCCGAGCGCGACGACGCGGGGAGGCGCTTTCGGTGGCTGATCGCGCCGCGCTCCACCGTCGTCCAGCCGGGTCCGGTGCACACCGGCCTCACCGCGGATCCCGGGGCCGAGGTGGACCGTCTCCTGGAACTGCTCGTCAAGTAATGGATCACAGCTCCGGTGGGCTGATGGATCACAGGCCCCCGGCGGGCTGATGGATCACAGCCACCCGGTGGGCCGTTGACACCGGGTGCCAAGGCTTCTAGCGTCACGTCTGCTGAGGTACTAAGCGGTCGCTCACCCATGGGCCGGACCGCAGAGCCGTATCCCTAGGGCGAGGAGAACCAGCATGTCCACCACTGAGCAGCGCGTCGCGATCGTGACCGGTGCGGCCCGCGGCATCGGCGCCGCGACCGCTGTCCGGCTCGCCGCCGAGGGCCGCGCCGTCGCCGTGCTCGACCTCGACGAGGCCGCCTGCAAGGACACCGTCGCGCAGATCACCGCGGCCGGCGGCAAGGCGATCGCCGTCGGCTGCGACGTGTCCGACGAGGCGCAGGTCGAGGCGGCCGTGGCCCGTGTCGCCGAGGAGCTCGGCGCGCCGACCATCCTGGTCAACAACGCCGGCGTGCTCCGCGACAACCTGCTCTTCAAGATGAGCGCGAACGACTGGGACACGGTCATGAACGTGCACCTGCGCGGCGCGTTCCTGATGTCGAAGGCCGTCCAGAAGCACATGGTGGACGCCAAGTTCGGCCGCATCGTGAACCTCTCCTCCTCCTCGGCGCTCGGCAACCGCGGCCAGGTCAACTACGCCGCCGCCAAGGCCGGTCTGCAGGGCTTCACCAAGACGCTCGCCAAGGAGCTCGGCAAGTTCGGCGTCACCGCCAACTCCGTCGCCCCCGGCTTCATCGTCACCGAGATGACCAAGGCCACCGCCGAGCGCGTCGGCATGGGCTTCGAGGACTTCCAGGCCGCGGCCGCCACCCAGATCCCCGTACAGCGCGTCGGCCGCCCCGAGGACATCGCCAACGCCATCGCCTTCTTCACCGGCGACGCCGCGGGCTTCGTCTCCGGGCAGGTCATGTACGTGGCCGGCGGGCCGCTCAACTAGGGCCGGGAGAAAGCCACATGAGCACGGAACACGCTGAACTCCCCCCGCTCTCCGGCAAGGCCGCGATCGTCACGGGCGCGAGCCGCGGCATCGGCTACGGCATCGCGGAGGCGTTCGTCGCGCGCGGCGACCGCGTCTGCATCACCGGGCGCAACGAGGACGCGCTGAAGGAGGCCGTCGAGAAGCTCGGCGCCGACCGGGTCATCGGCGTCGCGGGCAAGGCCCACGACGAGGCTCACCAGGCGGTCGCCGTGGAGCGCGCCATGGAGGCGTTCGGGCGCGTCGACTTCCTGGTCAACAACGCCGGTACGAACCCGGTGTTCGGGCCGATCGCGGAGCTCGACCTGAACGTGGCGCGCAAGGTCTACGAGACCAACGTCATCTCGGCGCTCGGCTTCGCCCAGCAGACCTGGAAGGCGTGGCAGAGCGAGCACGGCGGGGCGATCGTCAACATCGCCTCCGTCGCGGGCGTCTCGGCCTCGCCGTTCATCGGCGCGTACGGCATGAGCAAGGCCGCCATGGTGAACCTCTCGCTGCAGCTGGCGCACGAGTTCGCGCCGCTGGTGCGGGTCAACACGATCGCGCCCGCGGTCGTCAAGACCAAGTTCGCGCAGGCGCTCTACGAGGGCCGCGAGGCGGAGGCGGCCGCCGCCTACCCGCTCGGCCGGCTCGGCGTGCCCGAGGACATCGGCGGCGCCGCCGCCTTCCTCACCTCGGCGCAGTCCGACTGGGTCACCGGCCAGACACTCGTGGTCGATGGCGGCATCTTCCTCAATGCGGGCGTCGGCTGACGAAGTCCGCACGGCGTCACCTACAGCGCACAGGTGACGTAAACGCGCATCAAGTACCCCGTCGGTACGCCGAGTTGGCACGGCGGGGTACTGCGATATGGTCTCCCGATCCCCATGGCATGGCCGATCGAGGAGCGAGCGCGTGTTCAGTGGAGTTCCCCTTGCGAAGGCGGTCGGGCCGCGCGCTCTTGCGGCGCTCGCGGCCCTGACCCTGGTCGCGGGTTGCGGGGTCATCTCGTCGGACGGATCCGACGAGGAAGAGGACATAACCGTCGGTACGACGAGTGCGCCGAGCACCCTCGACCCGGCCGCATCCTGGGACGGCTCGTGGGAGCTGTACCGCAACGTCTACCAGACGCTCCTGAGCTTTCCCGGCGGAGCCGTCGAACCGGAGCCGGACGCCGCCAAGTCCTGCAAGTTCGCCGACGCCTCCAACATGGTGTTCAGCTGCACGCTGCGCAACGGCATGAAGTTCTCCGACGGCGACCCGCTGGACGCGGCGGCCGTGAAGTACTCGATCGACCGCATCCGCAAGATCGCGGACGCCGGGCGTGTGAACGGCGGACCGGCGGGCCTCCTCGGCTCCCTCGACAAGGTCGAGACGAAGGGGGACGACACGGTCGTCTTCCGGCTGCGCAAGCCCGACGCCACCTTCCCGTTCGTCCTCTCCACCCCGGCCATGTCCATCGTCGACCCGGACGACTACCCCGCGGACCGGGTGCGCGACGACGGCCAGATCACCGGCTCCGGCCCGTACGCCCTGAAGTCGTACGAGAAGAAGAGCCGCGCCGTCCTGGTCAAGAACTCCCACTACCAGGGCGCGGCCGACATCAAGAACGACGCCGTCACGATCCGCTACTTCAAGGACTCGGCGTCGATGGTCGGCGCGCTGCGCAAGAAGGACATCGACGTGACCTTCCGCGGCCTCGCCTCCCAGGACGTCGTCGACCTCCAGGCGCAGCACAAGAAGAACGAGGGCCTGCAGCTCGTCGAGGGCTCCGGGGGCGGCACCAGCTTCCTGGTCTTCAACCCGAAGGACCCCTGGGCCGCCAAGTTGCCCGTGCGGCGGGCCTTCGCGCAGGTCATCGACCGCGGGGCGATCGCGCACAAGGTCTACAAGGACACCGTCGAGCCGCTGTACTCGATGGTCCCCAAGGGCGTCACCGGACACGCCACCGACTTCTTCGACGACTACGGGGCGCCCAGCGCGGCCAAGGCCAAGAAGATCCTCTCCGACGCCGGGATCAACCGCCCCGTGCCGCTCACGCTCTGGTACGTGACCGACCGCTACGGCTCCGAGACCGCGCCCGAGTTCAAGGAGATCAAGCGGCAGTTGGAGGAGTCGGGCCTCTTCAAGATCACGCTGCGGAGCCGGCCCTGGGACACCTTCGAGCAGGGCTACAAGAAGGGCGAGTACCCGGTCTTCGGCCGCGGCTGGTTCCCCGACTTCCCCGACGCGGACAACTACATCGCGCCCTTCGTGGGCGAGCGGAACGCGCTCGGCACGCCCTACGCCTCGAAGAAGATCACCGAGGAACTGCTGCCGCGCGAGCGCCGCGAGGTCGACCGGGGCAAGACCAGGGAGGCGTTCGAGGACGCCCAGAAGGCGCTCGTCGACGACGTGCGGCTGCTGCCGATGTGGCAGGGCAAGCAGTACATCATGGCGAGCGAGGAGATCGCGGGCGGCGAACGCGCCCTCGACCCCTCCGCGATCATGATGATGTGGGAGCTCCAGCGGAAGACCAGCTGGTAGCGGCCGCCGCAGTCGCGGGGTGCGGGCGGCGGGCGAGGGACCCGGTTGTCAGTGGCCGCCGGTAGGTTCTGTGGTCGGAAGTGACCGCACACCGGAGGTTGTTGACGTGACCGACATCGCCATGCTGCCCGCGTCCTGGCGCGGCGTCCTCGGCGAGGAGCTGCAGAAGCCCTACTTCAAGGCACTGACTGAGTTCGTCGAGGAGGAGCGGGCGAAGGGACCGGTGTTCCCGCCGCGCGAGCAGGTCTTCGCCGCCCTGGACGCCACCCCCTTCGACCAGGTCAAGGTCCTCGTCCTCGGCCAGGACCCGTACCACGGCGAGGGCCAGGGCCACGGCCTGTGCTTCTCCGTGCGGCCCGGCGTGAAGACCCCGCCCTCCTTGCGGAACATCTACAAGGAGATGAAGGAGGAGCTCGGCCACCCCGTGCCGGACAACGGCTATCTGATGCCCTGGGCCCAGCAGGGCGTCCTGCTCCTGAACGCGGTCCTGACGGTCCGCTCCGGAGAGGCCAACTCCCACAAGGGCAAGGGCTGGGAGAAGTTCACGGACGCGGTGATCCGCGCCGTCGCCGACCGTCCGGACCCGGCCGTCTTCGTGCTGTGGGGCAACTACGCACAGAAGAAGCTCCCGCTCATCGACGCGGAGCGGCACGCGGTGGTGAAGGGCGCGCACCCCTCGCCGCTGTCCGCGAAGAAGTTCTTCGGCTCGCACCCCTTCACACAGATCAACGAGGCGGTGGCGGCGCAGGGGCACGAGCCGATCGACTGGCGCATCCCGGACCTGGGCTGAGCCCGGGAGCGGCCCGGGGCCCGGCGGGTTCAGCCGAGTTCGTAGTCGAAGGTGTACGGGACGGTCGGCACCCCCTCGCGCGCGGTGAAGCTCCCGGAGCCGCTCAGCCCTGCCAGCGCACCGGAGCCGGACCCGGGCAGCACGGTGAACGCGCAGCTGATGGTCCCGTCCTCGGCGAAGGTGCCGCGCTGCTCGATGACGAAGGAGCCCGCCCGGCCGTCGACACTGCCGTCGAGGAACTCGTAGCCGGTGAAGGCGCCGGTCTTCTGCGTCGTGTAGGCGATCGTGTACTCGCAGGCGGTGGCGGCGGATTCGATGCCTCCGGTGAAGCCGTTGACGACGGCGGCGTGCGCGATGCGCGCGCCGCCCTCGGCGCCCGCGACGGGCTGCTCGTCCCAGGAGGCGAAGGTGAAGGTGCCGGTGGCGGTCTGGTGGCGGGGCATGCGAAGCCTTTCCGGTGCGGGAGTCGGGGAGTGGGCCCCGTGAGTCCGTCGGGCCCTGAAGAGCACTCTCTCGCCCGTACCTGACACCTTCTGTCAGGTACACAGGCAGACTTGGACCCATGCGCGCCGACCGGCTTCTCGCCCTCCTCCTGCTGCTCCAGAACCGCGGCCGGCTGACCGCGCCCGAGCTCGCCGAGGAGCTGGAGGTGTCGGTGCGCACCGTCTACCGCGACGTGGAGGCGCTCTCCGCCGCGGGCGTCCCCGTCTGCGCCGAGCGCGGGCCCGCGGGCGGCTTCCGCCTCATGGACGGCTACCGCACCCGCCTCACCGGCCTCACCGACGACGAGGCGGACTCGCTCTCGCTGGCCGGGATGCCCGCGGCCGCCGCCGAACTGGGGCTCGGCGCCGAACTGGCCACCGCCCAGCTCAAGCTGGGCGCCGCGCTGCCCACCGGGCTCGGCGAGCGGTCCCGGCGCATCCAGGAGCGCTTCCACCTGGACGCGGCGGGCTGGTTCGTGGCCGCCGACCCGGCCCCGCTGCTGCCCGGCATAGCCGACGCGGTGTGGCGCCGGCGCCTGCTGAGCGCCCACTACGCACGCTGGGGCGGCGAAGTCCGGCGCACGCTGCACCCCTTGGGGCTCGTCCTGAAGGCGGGCAACTGGTACCTGGTGGCCGCCGCCGACGGCACCCCGCGCACCTACCGCGTCACGCGGTTCCTCGACGTCACGGTCCTGGACGAACCGGCCACATCCCCCGAGGGTTTCGACCTCGCCGCCTACTGGCAGGAGGCGTCCCGCGACCTGGCCGCCCGTGTCCTGCGGGGCCGGGCGCGGCTGCGGGTCTCCGCGGCGGGGCTCCGGCTGCTGCCCGCGCTGTTCGGAGCGGCGGGGGCGCGGGCCCACGGGTCGGCGGGGGCGCCGGACCCGGACGGCTGGGTGGAGGTGGAGCTGGAGGTCGAGACGCTGCCCGTGGCCGTCGCCGACATCCTGCGCCTCGGCCTGCAGGCCGAGGTCCTCGGCCCGGCGGAACTCCGCGCGGCCGTCGCCGAGACCGTCACCGGCCTGGCCCAGCGCTACGCGTGAGCGCCCCGCCGCCGCCCGCGCCTGACCGTGATTGTCAGTGGTGGCGGCTAGCGTCGTCATCCGTCGTGGCCGGTCGGAACGACAGGCATACGGGCACACGGACCTACGGGCGTACGGGTACACGGGCGTGGAGGGCGCGATGACGGAGCAGCGGGAACAGTCGGCGGACGACGCCATGATGACGCGCATCGGACAGGCGGTCATGTTGCATCACGGCGGCGACCGCGAGGAGGCACAGGGCCGCTTCCTCACGCTCTGGTCGGAGATCGGCGAGGGCGGCGACCCGCTCCACCGCTGCACGCTCGCGCACTACATGGCGGACACCCAGGAGGACCCCACGGACGAACTGGCGTGGGACCTGCGGGCGTTGTCCGCGGCGGACGGCCTCACGGACGAGCGCCTGGCCCGGCACGAGCAGTCCCTCGCGGTGCGGGCCTTCTACCCGTCCCTGCACCTCAACCTCGCGGCGGACTACGTGAAGCTGGGCCGTCCGGACGCGGCCCGCAGCCATCTGCGCTCGGCACGGGCGGCGGTGGGGGCGCTGGGGGACGACGGGTACGGGGAGGGGATCAGGGCCGCGATCGGGCGGCTCGAGGAGCAGGTGGGGGAGGGAGAGGTGGGCTGAGGCGACCCGCTTCGGTTCTCAACTCCCGTACGCCTGGTGGCAGATGACGGCCTCGGGGCTGTCGTGGTGCCAGTGGCCGTACTTCTTGCCGAGGGCGCAGACACCTGACGACTCCTTGTGGGGCGCGGGGTGCGCCGGGCGTCGTGGGTGGGCAGGGCGGGCCGGGTGGCGCCGGGGAGAGGCCGTCGCCGGGCGGGGTGCGCGGGCGGCGGTGATGCGTTGGGGGGTGGGGCGCGGTGCCGGGGGTTCCGCGCCGGTGAGGGCGGCGGCCGGTTCGGCGGGGCGCGGTGGGTGGGCGTGGGCGCCCATGAGCTGGAGGGACTCGCGGGCGGGGGCCTGGGTGAGGCGGGGGTGCCGGGCGGCGAGGGCGGGGGTGGGGGGTTCCTCGGGGTGCTGCGGGTGGTCGTGGGCGGGCTGCCCGTGATCGTGGGGGTGCGGGCGGGGCACGCTCACACAGCCCGACAGGGCCAGGGCCGCGGCCCAGAGCAGGACCGTGGCGCGGATCGTCGTGATTCGGTGCACCCGGTCAACTGTGGTGTGCTGTACGGCACTTGAGGGCGCGAATCAGGGGCGCGTGACCCGCATGGGTGACGGCCTCACTCGCCCCGTCGCCCCGTCGCCCCGTCGCCCCGTCGCCCCGTCGATCCGCTCGCGCAGGAAGTCCGCGTGGCCGTGATGGCGGGCGTACTCCTCGATCATGCGGGTGTAGACCCAGCGGAGGTTGAAGGGGGCGCCCGTGCGGCTGTCCTTGCGCACCGAGAAGCTGTCCAGGGGGAGGGGCGCCGTGGCCGCGCGGGCCGCCTCGATCTCGGCCAGCCAGGTCTCCTCGGCCCCGGCCCAGCCCGCGTGCGGCCCCGGACGCGGATCGCCGTCCTCGCCGTCCTCGGTGGCATAGCGGGCGGGGAGTTCGGCGCCCGCCGCGCAGCTGGGCCTCGGTCAGGCCCGCGCACTTCCTGGCGAGAGTCGCGCGATGGTGGTCGGGCCGGCCCTCCAGCAGGGTGCGCTCGTCGGCGTCCAGCGGGGGCTCGCTGCGTTCGGGGGTGGCTGCGCCGGGCTCGGGCGGCGTCGTCATGGCGGGCATCATGGCCCACGTACCGGCCGGGCATCAGGGTGGGTGGTCGCTCGCCCGCCCCGTAAGCTGCGCACGGCGCAACGCATGACGCGACGCACGGCACCACGCACGGCACCACGCACGACAGCAAGGAGACAGCGGTGAAGATCGGCTGCATCGGACTCGGAGACATCGCGCAGAAGGCGTATCTGCCGGTGCTCACCACGCAGCCGGGGACCGAGCTGCACCTCCAGACCCGCACCCCCGAGACTCTCGCCCGGGTCGGCGCCACGCACCACATCCCCGACGAGCGGCTCCACACCGACCTGGACGCGCTCCTCGCCCAGGACCTCGACGCCGCGTTCGTGCACGCGCCGACGACCGTCCACCCCGAGATCGTCGGCCGTCTCCTGGAGGCGGGCGTCGCCACGTACGTGGACAAGCCGCTCGCCTATGAACTGGCCGACTCCGAGCGGCTCGTGCGCCTCGCCGAGTCCACCGGCACCAGCCTCGCCGTCGGCTTCAACCGCCGCCACGCGCCCGGCTACCAGCAGTGTGCCGAGCACCCGCGGGACATGATCCTCATGCAGAAGAACCGCGTCGGCCTGCCCGAGGACCCGCGCACTCTGGTCCTCGACGACTTCATCCACGTCGTGGACACGCTGCGCTTCCTGGCGCCCGCGGCCATCGACCACGTGTCGGTGCGGGCCCGCGTCGAGGACGGCCTGATGCACCACGTGGTCCTGCAGCTCGCCGGGGCCGGGTTCGTCGCGGTCGGCATGATGAACCGGCTCAGCGGCTCCACCGAGGAGGTCCTGGAGATCTCCGGGCAGGACAGCAAGCGGCAGGTCCTCAACCTCGCCGAGGTCATCGACCACAAGGGCCAGCCCAGCGTGCGGCGGCGCGGCGACTGGGTGCCGGTGGCGCGGCAGCGCGGCATCGAGCAGGTGGTGCTCGCGTTCCTCGACGCGGTCCGCGCGGGGACGGTGCTCAGCGCCCGTGACGCACTGGCGACTCATGAGCTGTGCGAGCGGGTGGTGCGTGCGGCCCTGGAGCAGGCCGCCGCCTGAGCGAGCGCAGCCCCTCGGTGACGCCGAGCGCGACGAGGACGAGGACCGCGCCGTACACCGGCCAGTCCCCGAACCGGACGTACGCGGTGGTGCCGGTGGCCATCGGGACGTCGTAGACGCGCGCCGTGCTCTCCTCCGTGCCGAGCGGCCGCCCGACCCGCGCGCCGTCCGGCCCGTACACGGACGAGACCCCGGTCAGCGTGGCGTGCACCATCGGGCGCCCCGTCTCGGCGGCCCGCAGCGCCCCGAGGGAGGCGTGCTGCTGGGGCGCCCAGCTGTGCTGGAACGACGACGTCGCGGACTGAGCGAGCAGCAGCCCCGCCCCGTCGCGGGTGAGCCGGCGGCTCATGTCGGGGAACGCCGACTCGAAGCAGACCAGCGGCCCCACGCGCACGCCGTGTCCGACGTCCATGACCACCTGGCGGTCGCCGCGCCTGCGGTCCTCGCCCGCCGCCTTGCCCACGGACGTCGCCCAGCCGAGCAGGGAGCGCGCCGGGATGTACTCGCCGAAGGGGACGAGCCGCATCTTGTCGTAGCGGTCGCCGGTGGGGCCCTGTGGGCCGACCAGGACGGTGCTCTTGAAGATGCCGGGCCGGTCGGAGCGGCGCGCGTCCACGTTCACCAGGATGTCGGCGCCGACATCGCGGGAGAGCGCGGCGACGCGGCGGGCGAGGTCCGGGCGGTCGGTGAGGTCGAAGCCGACGCTGGACTCGCCCCACACGACGAGGTCCGGGTCCTGGCCCGCGAGCGAGCGGGTCAGCGCCTCCTCGCGCGCGAACCGCTTCTCGGCGCCGCCGTCCGCCTCGCCGACAACTCCCGGCTGCACGACGGCGACCCGCACCCGGCCCGCCGCGTCCGGGCGCGGCGCCCACGCCCAGGCGGCGCCGGCCACGGCGGCGACGGCGACGAGCCCGGCGACGGCGGGGACGGCGACGGCCGGGGAGACGGCAGGGGAGAGGCCAGTGGCGAGGGGAACGTCGGAGCCCTCGCCGGTACGGGAGACCCGCGCGCCCCTTCCGGTACGGGTGCTCCCCGTTCCCGCACGGGCGCGCCGGTGAGCGAGCGTCACCACCACGAGCACCGCGACAGCCGTGTTCACGGCGACGAGGAGGGCGCTCACCAGCCACACCCCGCCCACCGAGGCGAGCCGCAGCGCGGGCGTCACCTGCCACTGGCTGGAGCCGAACAGCCCCCAGGGACCGCCCAAGCCCTGCCAGGAGCGGACGAGTTCGACCATGAGCCAGGCCGAGGGCACCACGGCCAGGGCCGCTGCGGTCCGCCCCCGCGACGGCACCCCGCCGAGGAAGCGGCGCACCAGCCGGCCCCAGGGCGCCCACAGCGCGCCGAGCAGCGCGGCGATGACCACGGTGAAGACGTGCAGGCTCGGCAGCAGCCAGTGGTGGACGGCCAGCATGTACCCGAGGCCGCCGAGCCAGCCGTCACAGGCCGCCCGGCGCCCCGAGCCCGCGGAGCGCGCGAGCAGGATCCACGGCACGAGGGCCACGTACGCGAGCCACCACAGCGACGGCGCGGGAAAGGCGAGCGCGGGCAGCGCGCCCGCGACGACGGCGGCCGCGCCACGCCACCACGGCGAGACGAGCAGCGATCCGGCCAAGCCCATGCAGCGCCTCCTTCGGCCCCCGACGCCGGGGTCCTCCCAGTGTGCGCGCCCGAGACGATCTAGGACAGTGGACGTTCCGGATCGGCTGCACGACGGCCGCGTACGGCGCTCGATCCTAGGCCGACCGGGTGCGGCGCCACTTCTCGGTGACGGTCACGCGGCGCATCCGCCAGCCACCGCGCGTGCGCACCACGGCGAACCCGTAGCGTCCGCCGCACTCGAAGTCGGGCGCCGTCCCGTCGGGCTCCGCGCCGCCGGGACGCGCGGCCATGCGCATCGGGTTGAAGTAGTCGGCCTGCACGTGGGCGCTGTCGCCGGTGTCCTGTTCCAGGTGCTCGAACCTCAGCTTCCGGTTGCTGATGAGGTGCTGGCGCATCGGGAAGAGCGCCATGGTCTCGGCCAGCCAGTCGGCCACGTCCTGGGCGCTGCCCTCGATGCCGCCCGCCGACCGGTAGTCGGCCCGGCCGTCCGACGCGAACAGATGCCGGTATCCGTCCCAGTCGCCGTCGTCGACGGTGACCGCGTATTCGGTGATGAGGGCGTCGATGGCCAACCGGTCCATCACGGCTGCGAGTTCCACGCGCTGCGTCATCGGATCAGTGTTGGGCACGGTGAGTGGAGAGCCAAGGGGTGTGAACCCTCCGGTGTGCGGGCATTCCGCGGGATGACGACGCCAGCCGCGAACGGGAGGGGACGCGACCATGAAGAACGAGGAACGCATCGCGGTCTACGAACGGCAGGGAAACCGGAAGGAGTTGACGCCGCGCCAGAAGCGGAGGATCGCGAAGAAGGCGCGGCAGGGGAAGAAGTAGCCCTGCGGCAGCGGCAGCGGCGGCGGCAGGGAAAGAAGGGGAAGGAAGCAGCCCTGAGGCAGGGGCGCGTGAGACCTAGCGGTCCTCGGTGGCCGCGCGCAGTGCCGCCGCGACCGAGGTGAGGTCCAGGTCCACGACGACCGCCCCGTCGCCGTCGTGGACGCCGCGCTCCGTCACGGCGAGACCGATGAGGGCCAACTCGGCTGCCTGGTCGCGGAGTTGATGTTCGGCGACGGACTCGGCCGAGTCGCTCGGCTCCCTCTCGTCGCGTGCCCACGCCGCGGCCGCCGCCTCCGCCAGGTCGCGCGGCAGGCGTACGGTGACCGTCCGGTCGACCTCTGCCCGGAGCCGGGTCCCGAGCGCGGCGAGCAGCTCCGCGTCCCGCTGATACCGAAGGTACTGTCCATGAGCGTGCACGAGCCGAGCCTATCCAGCGCCGCCGCACCGCCCCGGAAGGGCGCGCTGCTCATCGACGTGGGCGGGGTGCTGGTACGGGAGTACCTGCCGGGCGCCGCGGACCACTGGGGCGCCCGGCTCGGCCTCTCCCAACGGGCCTTTCTGCGTGCGATGTTCGAGGGCAACGACGACGGGGTCCTCGTCGGGCGGGTCAGTGCGGACGCGTGGTGGCGGGTGATCCAGGAGCGGCTCGGCGTCGGTGCCGGGCTGATCGCGGAGATCCGGGACGACCTCGCGGCCAGGGAGACCTGGGACCCGGAGCTGGTGGCGCGGCTGCGGGAGCTGCGGGAGCTGCGTGGGGCGGCAGGTGGGGCGGGCGCGGTGGCTCCGGCGCCGAGAGTCCCCGTGGTCGTCGTGAGCAACACCTGGCCGGGGCTGCGGGAGCGCATGGCGGCCGGAGGGCTCCTCGACCTCGCGGACCACCTGGTTCTCTCCTGCGAGGTGGGGTGCGCCAAGCCGGACCGGCGGATCTATGAGCTCGCTCTCGAACGGGCGGGCGCGGAGCCGGAGTTGAGCCTGTTCATCGACGACGTGGCGGCCAATGCCGACGCGGCGGCGGCGCTGGGGATGGCGGGCCATGTGCACACGGGCACGCGGGACACGCTGGCGCGCATCGACGCTTTCGTACGGGAGCGAGGGAGGCGGGCGCGGAGCGGCCGGAGCTGACGGTCCGGGCGCCGTGGCCCGGGGGAGCGGCCGGTCAGGCCGCCTCGACGACCTCGCCGCGGACCGCCGCGGCCCACTGGGTCACCAACTGTTCGTACTCCCGGCGCTGCTCGGCCGAGAGGTGTCCGTCGGCGCGCAGCCACAAGCCGCGGATCCGCTCGTTCAACTCGGCGGCAGTCCGCACGGAACCACGGGGCTGGGGGTTCGGTGGCATAGGGACAAGCCTAGGGGATGGCTCCGACAATCGGAACTGTGAGCAACTGATCACCTGCGTCAAGTGATCGTCCGGGAGCGGTAGTTGGCGGGATCTGCTCGTTCCGTGGCGTGCTTCACTCGGGGTGTGAACGAGGCGCCGCCGCGCGGGTCGAACACACCCTGCACGCGCGCCGGGGACGGCGGTTGACTTGTCAGAGACCGTCCGGTCTGAGCACCCGGGCGGTGCGTGGGGCCGTCGGTCTTCCCCCGAGCCGGCGGCCCGCCGGACGGTGCCGGATAGTTCGTCGCGCGAATTATGGCGTTTTCCGGTGTTACCCTGGCCGCGTGGAAAAGCGAGAAGACGGCCAGAGCGGCCAGATGGGCATCGTGGCCGCCCTGGTGCGGTCCTCGTTCCTGGTGAACTCGGTGTACGCGGAGTCGGGCCGGGAGTACGGAGTGACGCCGCAGCAGGGGCAGTTGCTCTGCGTGCTGATGGGGCAGGCTTACGGCATGGGTGAGTTGGGGGCGGTGCTGTGCCTCGCCAAGTCCAGCCTCACCGGGCTGGTCGACCGCACCGAGCGCAACGGCCTGGTCAGGCGGGAGCCCGACCCACGGGACACGCGTGCGGTGCGGGTCGCGCTGACCCCTCAAGGTGCCGAGCTGGCGCGGGAGTTCTACGACGAGACGTGCCGCAGGATCGAGCGGCTGCCGGGTGGGCTCAGCGCCGCGGAGCTGGAGACGCTGGCGGATCTGCTGGGCCGCGTCGTGCTGGACAACGAGGTGCCGGTGGTCTTCGGGGAGCGGTGAGCCGCAGGTTCGACTTTCACAGAAGAGGGTTGTAGTTCGTGCCACGAACTAATAAAGTTCGTGGCACGAACTGCAACTCTCTTTCTGTGTGGAGCGTGTTCATCATGAGTCGTACGGTCGCGGTCGTCGGTGGCGGCGTCACCCTGGCCTCCGGCGAGCGGGTCGCGGCGGACTACGGGGTCCTGGCCACCGGCTCCGGCGGCTACGCCTACCCGGTCAAGCCCGCGTCCGACTCCGCCGTCGCGGCCCTCGACGGCCTCGCGGACGGCAGGCTGACGTCCCGTACGCCTGAAGGCCGGGTGCCGGTGACCGAACTCCTCACCGTGGCAGGGCACAAGAACGTCCACGCGGTGGGCGACACCACCGATGTCGCCGAGGCGAAGATGGCCGGTTGCGCGATGCAGCACGCCGCGGTCGTCGCGCAGAACGTCTCCGCCCGGCTGAAGGGCGAGCGCCCCACGGCGACGTCGTTCACCGGCCGCTTCGCGGAGCAGTTCGGGCCCATGTACGCCTGACCGCCCCCTCGCATACTCCTGACCGCCCCACCCCCCCGGACGACGAAAGCACCACCAACAGCTCTGGAAAGGCAGAACCATGTCCGTACTCTTCGGCTTCGGCGCGCACAGCGGCATCGACGGCGGGGCGGAGTTGCTGCGCTCGGTGCAGCAGGCCGACCGCGACGGGCTCGACCACTTCTCGCTCTCCGACCACCCCTACCTCGGCGACCGCCTCGACGCCTACGCCTCGATCGGGTTCCTCCTCGGCCGCACCGAGCGCATCGCGGGCTTCGCCAACGTCACCAACCTGCCCTCCAGACCTGCCCCGTTGCTTGCCCGTGCGGTGACGTCGCTGGCGGCGCTGTCCGGCGGGCGGGTCGTGCTCGGCATGGGTGCGGGCGGGCTGTGGGACCGGATCGCCGACCTGGGGGTGGAGCGGCTCACGCCTGGGGAGGCAGTGGAGGCGTTCGAGGAGGCGATCGTCCTCATCAGGAAGCTGTCGGGCGGCGGCGCGCCCGTCACCCACGAGGGCCGCCACTACCAGGTGCACCAGATCGAACCCTCGCCGGTGCCCGCGCCCCCGGTCTGGACCGGCTCGGTCGGCCGGAAGTCCCTGGCCGCGACGGGCCGGGTGGCGGACGGCTGGATCCCGGGCCACGCGGCGGACTGGCGCAGCGAGCGCTACCGGACGTCGCGGCCGGTCATCGACGAGGCGGCGGCTGCCGTGGGCCGCGACCCGCGCGAGATCCGCACGGTCTTCAACCTCCCCGGACGCATCACCGAACGGCCCCTGCCCGCCCCGCGCGACGGCGACGGCCGCTGGCTCGGTGGCTCCGTCGACCAGTGGGTCGAGGAACTGACCGGTGCGGTCCTCGACCACGACGCGGCGGGCTTCACGCTGTTCGCGGCCGACCACGGGACGCAGGACGCCGCGGCGCTCGGCCGGTGGGCCACGGAGATCGCGCCCGCGGTGCGGGAGGCGGTGGCGAAGGAGACCGGCGCCTGAAGTCCCGCGCGCGTGGGTGCCCGAAGGACCGCGCGCGTGGGGGAGTGCGCGATACGGTCGCCAGGCCCTGGCGCCGATGCCACCCGCCCCCCGAAAGGACGGTCAGCGTGGACATGAAGATCGAGGTGATCCAGGTACCCGTCTCCGACGTGGACCGCGCGAAGGACTTCTACAGCAAGCAGCTCGGGTTCGCCGTGGACCTCGACCGGGTGGTCCCCGGGGGCATGCGCGTCTGCCAGCTGACCCCGCCCGGGTCCGGCTGCTCGATCCAACTGGTCGCCGGCGGCGGCGCGTCGGAGCGCGGCCTGACCGTCACCGTGGTCGTGCCGGACGTCGTCGCCATCCACGCGGAGCTGACCGGGCGCGGTGCTCCCCTCGCCGACGTCGTCCACTACGAGAACGGCGTCCAGGTGCCGGGTCCCGGCGCCGGGCCGTGGAGCACGATGACGTTCTTCTCGGACCCGGACGGCAACCAGTGGATCGTCCAGGAGCGCCCGGCGGGGGAGCAGGACCTCATCACCTGATCGGCCGCGGCCACCGCGCCGCCCTCGGCCGTCGCGCCCGAGCGTGGAGGCATGAACCGAACCCTTCGCGCCTGCGCCACCGGCGCCCTCGCGCTCATCCCCGCCCTCGGACTCGCGGGCATCGCCCACGCGGCGCCCGCGGCGCACGCCACGGTCGGCACGGCCGCCGTGGCCAGAGCCCAGTCCGACCCGACTCCCCCCGCCTCGAACTGCACCTGCGGGGGCTTCGCCGGCCGCCCCTGCCCGCAGGGCTACCACTGCGTCGACGACCCGCGAGACAGCTGCGACCCGCAGCACGGCGGCGCCGACTGCGGTGGCCTCTGCGTGCCCGACGGCTACAACCTCACGCCCGCCCGCGGCCATCACCACCAGGCGGGCATCAGGATCGACCTCTGAGGCAGAGGAGGGGCGCTCAGCCCGCCGACTCTCCCGCGTGCGGGCTGAGCGCCCCCGTCCCCACCAGGACGAACAGGACGATGCCGAGCAGCACCCGGTAGTACACGAAGGGCATGAAGGACTTCGACGAGATGAACTTCATGAACCAGGCGATGACGGCGTAACCCACCACAAAAGCGATGATCGTGGCGAAGATCGTCGGGCCCCACGACACATGGCCCCCCTCGCCTGCGTCCTTGAGCTCGAAGACGCCGGAGGCCAGGACCGCGGGGACGGCGAGCAGGAACGAGTAGCGGGCGGCGGCCTCGCGGGTGTAGCCCATGAGGAGGCCGCCGCTGATCGTGGCGCCGGACCGGGAGACGCCGGGGACCAGGGCCATCGCCTGGCAGACGCCATAGATCAGGCCGTCCCTGACGCCGAGTTCCTTGAGGGACTTGCGCTGCTTGACGGCGCGGTGCTTGCCCCCGGTCTCGTCGCGGGCGGCCAGCCGGTCGGCGATGCCGAGGACGATGCCCATGACGATGAGCGTCGTCGCGATCAGGCGCAGGTCACGGAACGGGCCCTCGATCTGGTCCTTGAACGTCACGCCGAGCACGCCGATCGGGATCGAGCCGACGATGACGAGCCAGCCCATCTGCGCGTCGTGGTCGGAGCGCGGCACCTTCCCGAAGAGGGAGCCGAACCATGCCGAGATGATCCGGGCGATGTCCTTGCGGAAGTAGATGAGGACGGCGGCCTCGGTGCCGATCTGGGTGATCGCGGTGAACGCGGCGCCCGGGTCGTGCCAGCCCGCGAAGGCCGCGGTCAGGCGCAGGTGCGCGCTGGACGAGATGGGGAGGAACTCGGTGAGCCCCTGGACGAGCCCGAGGATGAAGGATTCAAGCCAAGACATGAAAGAGGCGCCGTCCAAGTGCTGTGCAGGGGCTGCGGAGGGAGAAGGAACGAGAAGGGAAGGGCAGGACAGGACGGGGTAGGCGGTATCGCCGTCCTGTCGGGGGCAGCGTAGCGGCACAGGGTTACGGGGGTGCCGGAGGGCTGTTGCCGCGGGCGGCTCGGGGCCCGCGGGCGGCCCACTCCGTCGGCTGCCTCGCTTGTGCGGTTGAGCCGTTGAGTCGTTGAGCCGTTGTGCCGTTGAGCGGTTGTGCGGTTGTGGCGTTGAGCGGTTGTGCGGTTGAGCCGTTACGTCGCTGCGCCGTTACGCCGCCGTGGGCCCCGTCGTCGTCCAGCCCGGCGCCTGCGGGTGGGCCGTCAGGTCCTCGTGCCGGACCGCCTCGCCGCAGGACCGGCACGTCACCACCGGGACCAGCTCGTGGCCGCAGGTGTGCTCGATGACCATCGGGCGGTCCTCGTCACCGCGCAGGTGGCGGTCGCCCCAGGCCATCAACGTCATGAGGACCGGCTCGAGTTCGAGGCCCGCGCGCGTGGGGCGGTACTCGAAGCGCTGGGGGTGCTCGCTGTAGAGGGTCTTCTTGAGGACACCCGCGTCCACGAGCCGCCGCAGGCGCGTCGCCAGGACGTCGCGCGGGGCACCGATGTTGCGGACCAGCTGGTCGAAGCGGCCGTTGCCGAGGCAGACCTCGCGCAGGACGAGCAGCGAGTACTTCTCGCCGACCAGGGCGAGGGCGTCGGCGATCGAGCAGGGGCGCGGGGTCTTGGCCATGAGGTCAGTCTAGGGGCGGCCAGTCGGTGGGTTTGATTTTCCAACTCACCTCGCTACAGTGAGTCCAGATTTCCTACTCACTGGTAATCGCCAAGCGGGCCATGCCCCTTGGCGCCGAGGGAGGCCCGCACCATGCGTGACGCCGTCATCGTCGAAGCCGTACGCACCCCCGTGGGCAAGGGAAAGCCGCACGGCGCCCTCGCCCACCTCCACCCCGTCGAGCTGCTCGCCCACACGCTGCGCACCCTCGTCGAGCGCACCGGGATCGACCCCGCCGCGATCGACGACGTCATCGGCGGCTGTGTCGACCAGGTCGCCGAGCAGGCCATGAACACCACCCGCTACGCCGTCCTGTCCGCGGGCCTGCCGGAGTCCGTGCCCGCGACGACCGTCGACCGCCAGTGCGGCTCCTCTCAGCAGGCCGTGCACTTCGCCGCGCAGGGCGTCCTGTCGGGCGCCTACGACGTGGCCGTGGCCTGCGGCGTGGAGTCCATGAGCCGCGTACCGATGTGGTCCAACGTGCCCGCGGGGGCCGATCCGTTCGGTCCCGGTGTCGCCGGGCGCTACCCGGAGGGACTGGTTCCGCAGGGCATCAGCGCCGAGCTCATCGCCGCCAAGTGGTCCCTCACCCGCGAGCGGATGGACACCTTCGCCACCACCTCGCACCAGCGCGCCGCCCGCGCCTGGGAACACGGCCTGTTCGACGCCGAGACCGCGCCCGTCGACGGGGTGACCAGGGACGAGTCCGTGCGCCCCGCCACCACCCCCGAGATCCTCGCCGGTCTCAGGCCCGCCTACTACGACGCGGACTTCGCCGCGCGCTTCCCGCAGATCGACTGGTCCGTGACGGCGGGCAACACCAGCCCCGTCAACGACGGCGCCTCCGCCGTCCTCATCACCACCAGCGAGCACGCCGCCCGCCTCGGCCTGCGCCCGCTCGCCCGGCTGCACAGCTTCGCCGTCACCGGCTCCGACCCGCTGCTCATGCTCACCGGCGTCCTGCCCGCGACGGAGAAGGTGCTGCGCAACGCCTCACTGTCCCTCGACGACATCGATCTCTTCGAGGTCAACGAAGCCTTCGCCAGCGTCGTGCTCGCCTGGCTGCAGGAGACCGGCGCCGATCCGGAGAAGGTCAATGTGCACGGCGGCGCGATCGCGCTCGGGCATCCCCTCGGCGCGAGCGGCACCCGGCTGATGACGACCCTCGTGCACGCGATGCGGGCGCGCGGGGCGCGGTACGGGCTGCAGACGATGTGCGAGGCGGGAGGACTGGCCAACGCCACGGTCCTGGAAGCGCTGTAGGGCTGTGGGGCTGTAGCGCCTCAGCACCCCAGCGCTCTGGTGCTGGGGGTTCCGCTGCCCCGGCGCTCAGTTGCCGCGCAGGCGGTGGCGCTTGCACCACGCGACCACCGCCCCCGCGAGCCCCGTCACCGCGATGAAGCCCATCGCGATGAGGAACGCGGGCGAGGTCGGCGTCGACGCGCGGGCGCCCGCGACCACGTACGCCGCCGTGTTCGGGATCGAGCCGAGGCCCGTCGCGATCAGGAACGGGGCCCAGCCCATGCGGGACACCGACGCGCAGTAGTTCGCCGCCCAGAACGGCACCCCGGGAAAGAGCCGCAGCGCCATCATCGTGCGGAAGCCGTGCCGGCTCAGCTGGCCGTCGGCGGCCTTCAGCCAGCGGCCCCGCAGCAGCGGCCGCAGCGCGTCCTGCCCGAGGATCCGGCCGAGCCCGAAGGCGATCCCGCCGCCGATCACCGTGCCCGCGATCGCCGCGGTGAGCCCCGCCTGCGAGCCGAAGAGCGCGCCCGCCGCCAGGTTCAGGAGCGGCCGGGGCACGAAGGCCGCCGTGCACAGGCCGTACGCGACCGCGAAGACCGCGACCGCCGCGGCGCCGCTCAGCTCGGCGGGCAGGCCGTCCGAAAGTATCCGCTGCGGCTCGAAGAGCAGCACGCACGTCGCCGCCGCGGCCAGCAGGGCCACCAGCAGCGACAGCCGGGACCAGGGCGAGAGGAGCACCCTGGTGCAGCGCACGGCGAGACCCTGCGGACGAGTGGCTGCTGCGGTGTCGAGCATCCGGGGAGACTAACCGACCCATGTGTGTGTTCGCCGTATGGTGCGTCTCATGAGCGTCACAGTGCCGCCCAGCCCTCTCGCCGACGCCGTGCTCCCCCGGCTCACCACGATCTACGGCGGGGCCGCCGATCCGGAGCGGGCCGCGCAGATGCGCGCGTACATGAAGGACGTCGCGCCGTTCCTCGGGCTGACCTCGCCGGCCCGCCGCGAGCTGAGCCGCGCGGTCCTCGCCGGGACGCCGCGCCCCGAGGAGGCCGACTGCACGGCGCTCGCGCTGCGCTGCTGGCGGCTGCCGGAGCGCGAGTACCACTACTTCGCCGTCGACTATCTGCGCCGCCACGTGAAGCGCTGCTCCTCGGGCTTCCTGCCCGTCGCCCGCCACCTGGTGACGACCGTGCCCTGGTGGGACACCGTCGACCTGCTCGCCGCGCACGTCGTGGGCGGACTCGTCGCGGCCGACCCGGCGCTGCGTGCCGACATGGACGCCTGGATCGGGGACGACGACCTGTGGGTGGCGCGCACCGCGCTGCTCCACCAGCTCCGGTACAAGGACGCCACGGACACCGGGCGGCTCTTCGGCTACTGCGTACGGCAGTCGGGCCACCCGGACTTCTTCATCCGCAAGGCCGTCGGCTGGTGCCTGCGCGAGTACGCCAAGACGGATCCCGACGCGGTACGGGACTTCGTCGACAAGGAGCGGAGCAGGCTCTCGCCCCTCTCCGTGCGCGAGGCCCTCAAGAACATCGGCGCCTGACCTCCCGTAGCTCCGAGCCCCGACCTCCCGTGTCTCCGAGCTCTGAACTCCCGTACGCCCCAGGGAGAACGGGGGAAATTCATTCGACGCGGCGGCGTCCGTCGGCGAAGATCTGCCTCATGTTCCGGCACGCCTTCCCCACAGCTCCGTCCGCAGTCGCGGACGCTGCGAAGGCTGCCGTTTTCCTCGCCGCCGCAGTCGACGGCGCCCGAAGCTGACCCTCTCCGGACATTCCGGCGGACCCCGCAGGGGGAGGGTCGGCGACATCTCCGGGGTCCCCGCCTCACACATGGAGGCCATCACTTTTTGTTCCGGGAAGGAACAGCACCAGCCATGTCCAAGACGGCTTACGTCCGCACCAAGCCCCATCTCAACATCGGCACCATGGGCCACGTCGACCACGGCAAGACCACCCTGACCGCCGCCATCACCAAGGTCCTCGCCGACCACGGCACCGGCGCGTTCGTGCCCTTCGACCGGATCGACCGGGCGCCCGAGGAGGCGCAGCGGGGCATCACCATCAACATCGCGCACGTCGAGTACGAGACGGACACCCGCCACTACGCGCACGTCGACATGCCAGGGCACGCCGACTACGTGAAGAACATGGTCACCGGCGCCGCCCAACTCGACGGGGCGATCCTCGTCGTCTCCGCGGTCGACGGCATCATGCCGCAGACCGCCGAGCACGTCCTGCTCGCCCGCCAGGTCGGCGTCGACCACATCGTCGTCGCCCTCAACAAGGCCGACGCCGGGGACGAGGAGCTCACCGACCTCGTCGAGCTGGAGGTCCGCGAGCTGCTCAGCGCGCACGGCTACGGCGGCGACTCCGTCCCCGTCGTACGGGTCTCCGGCCTCAAGGCCCTTGCCGGGGAGCCCCGTTGGACGGCCGCGATCGAGGCGCTGCTCGACGCCGTGGACACCTATGTGCCCACACCCGAGCGCTACCTGGACGCGCCCTTCCTGCTCCCCGTCGAGAACGTCCTCACCATCACCGGGCGCGGCACCGTCGTCACCGGCGCCGTCGAGCGCGGCACCGTCAAGGTCGGCGACCGCGTGCAGGTGCTCGGCGCGGACACGGAGACGGTCGTCACCGGCCTGGAGACCTTCGGCAAGCCGATGGACTCCGCGCAGGCCGGCGACAACGTCGCGCTGCTGCTGCGCGGCGTGCCCCGCGACGCGGTCCGCCGCGGGCACGTCGTCGCGGCGCCCGGCAGCGTCACGCCGAGCCGTCGCTTCACCGCGCAGGTGTACGTCCTGTCGGCGGGCGAGGGCGGCCGCTCGACGCCCGTCACGACCGGCTACCGGCCGCAGTTCTACATCCGCACCGCGGACGTGGTCGGCGACGTCGACCTCGGCGAGCGCGCGGTCGCCCGCCCCGGCGACACCGTCACCATGACGGTCGAGCTGGGCCGCGAGCTGCCCCTGGAGCCGGGCCTCGGCTTCGCGATCCGTGAGGGCGGGCGCACGGTCGGCGCGGGCACGGTGACCGAGGTCGAGTGATCAGGGTCGCGTGACCGAAGTCGCGTGATCGGAGTCGCGTGACTCAGGTCGGCCGACCTGTGCGCATCGGGGATCGGCTCGTCCACGGCAGAATGGCCCCGTGGACGAGCCGATACCCGTGACCCGCACCGTGGACCACGGCACCGCCAAGCTGATGCCCGACGTGGACCGCGCCCGGGCCTGGCTGCTCACGGTCGACGGCGCGCCGCAGTCGTACGTGGACCTGGACGAGCCGACGTACCTGGAGTTCGAGTACGCGCGGCGGCTCGCCCATGTCCTGGACGCCGCCGCCGAGCCCGGCGAGACCTTGGACGTCGTGCACCTCGGTGGGGGCGCGCTCGCCCTGCCCCGCTACCTCGCCGCCGCCCGGCCCGGCTCCCGGCAGGACGTCGTCGAGGCCGACCGCGGGCTCATCGAGCTGATCGCCGAGTACCTGCCGGTGGCGGACGGCGCCGGGATCGCCGTGCACGGCGCGGACGCGCGGGAGTGGCTCGACGCCGCGCCCGCCGCCAGCGCGGACCTCGTGATCGGGGACGTCTTCGGCGGGTCGCGTGTGCCCGCGCACCTGACGACGGTCGGGTACGCGCACGCGGTGGGGCGGGTCCTGCGCGAGGGCGGGTGCTATGCGGCGAACCTCGCGGACGGGGCGCCGTTCACGTTCCTGGCGTCCCAACTCGCCACGTTCGGCACGGTGTTCGGCGAGCTCGCGCTGATCGCGGAGCCTTCGGTGCTGCGCGGGCGGCGGTTCGGGAACGTGGTGCTCGTGGCCGCGCACACGCCGCTGCCCGTCGCGACGCTCGCCCGCAGGGCCGCCGCCGACGCGTTCCCGGCGCGGGTCGAGCACGGGGACGCGCTGCGGCGCTTCATCGGCGCCGCGCAGCCCGTACGCGAAGGGGAGGGCGTGGACTCACCCGAGCCGCCCGACGGAGCCTTCAGCGTCGGGTGATGCGGCGGTGGTCGGCCCGGGGGCCGGTCGCGGTGTCGGGGCCGCTGTGGTGATCTCCTTCGTACGGCGGGTCAGGTTCCGCACGTCCGGTACGAACAGCACCAGCGCCGTCATCAGGAACACGAGCGCCGAGCAGCCCCACAGCGAGGCGGTGCGGCCGAAGGCGTCGTCGGCCGGGCCCGCGAGGGCGGTGGCCAGCGGCACCATCGCGACGGAGCCGAACCAGTCGTAGGCCGCGACCCGCGACAGCTTCTCCTCGGGGATCTCCTGGTGCAGCGCCGTCATCCACGAGACGCCGAACACTTCGAGGGACACACCGCAGACGAACATCACGGTGGCCAGGACGGGCACCGGCACGGGCACCGCGAGCGCCGCCGAGGGCGCCGCGAGGGGGAAGACGCAGAGGATGCCCGCCAGGAGCAGGCGTCGAGGCTTCCATCGCGTCATCAGGAGCGCACCGAGGAGGGTGCCCGCGCCGAACGCGCCGAGCGCGAAGCCCCACGGCCCCGCGCCGCCGAGGTGGTCGCGGGCCACCAGCGGGCCGAACACCGCCTCGGCGGCGCCCACCACCGCGTTGACGACGGCGAACTGCACCACGATCGTCCACAGCCAGGCCCGCCCGGTGAACTCCCGCCAGCCCTCGCGCAGATCGGCGAGCAGCCCGCCGCCCGGCGCCCGCGGCGGTATGTGGCTCACGTCGAGGAAGGCCCGCAGCGCGCCCGCGAGCGCGAAGGCCGCCGCGTCCACCGCAAGCACCCAGCCCGGCCCGATCCCCGCGACCAGGACCCCGCCGAGCGCCGCCCCGCCGAGGCCCGCGCCCTGCATCGCCATCCGGTAGAGCGCGAAGGCCCGGCCGGCCTGCTCGCCGCTGACCGACGACATCAGCATGCCCTCGGCCGCCGGGCCGAAGAACGCCTGTCCCACGCCGCCGAGCCCGGAGAGCAGCAGCATGTGCCACAGCTCGGCGCGACCGGTGATCACCAGGGCCGCGAAGGCGCCCTGGGAGAGGAAGTTGAGGGAGTTGGCCGCCACCATCACGCGGTGGCGCGGCAGGCGGTCGGCGACGGCGCCGCCGATCAGCAGGAACAGCAGGAGCGGCAGCGTGCGGGCGGCGGCTACGAGCCCCACGTCGCCGCCGCTGCCCCCGGCCTCGAGAACCGCGAACGCCGCCGCGATCAGCGCGCCCTGGCTGCCCAGGTTCGTGATGATCGCGGCGGCGGTGAGCAGGGAGTAGTTGCGCCCGGCCCAGGAAGGGCGCGAGGTCTTGGCGGCGGCAGAGGTCACCACGGGACTATCCCCGGCGGGACGGGCCCGTGCCAAACCGTTTCGCGGCGCCGGGCCGCCCTGTGGCGAACCGTTTCGCGGCGCTGGGCCGCGCGTGCGCGGAACGGCGAAGGCTCAGGACTCCTCGTCGCCGCTCAGCCGGACCGTCTTGAGGATCTTCGTGACCGTCTCGTCCGGCACCTCGTCCTTGACGCCCTTGGCGCCGTAGAAGGTCCAGGCGACGTAGTCACCGCTGCCGTTCTTGAACGCGAACGTGGTGGCCTTGCCGTCCGAGTCGCACTTGCCCTTCTTGGGCACGCCCGTGACGGTGGTCGTCGTCACGCTGCCCTTGATGCCCGCGTCGGTGGTGAAGTTCTTCGTCTTGCCGATCTTCATCAGCTTCTTGGACTTGTCCTTCTGGTCCGTGTAGCCGCCGAAGACCCACCACGCCGAGTCGTTGCGGGAGACGTCCTTGGTGTTCTTCGCGCCGTTCTGGCCCTTGGTGCCCGCAGCGGCCAGAGAAGTGGTGGACTTGTTGCCGTCCTTGTCGTCGTCGGACGAGCACCAGTTCTGCTTGAGGATCGCGGGCGCGGACATGCCGATGAGCGCGCTGCCGTCACCCTTCTTCTCGTCCTCGAAGCCGATGAAGGTGTCAGCGGTCTGCACCTCCCAGTCGGCCGGGACGTCGAAGGCCGTGCCCCACTTGGGGTTCACGACGACCTTCCAGCCCTCGACGGTGGGCTTCGGGTCGCCCCCCGTGCCGCGCCCGCCGTCGTTGTTGCTCTGGCTCGGGCTCGGCTTCTTGGAGACCGACTTCGAGGGGGACTTGGCGGGCGTCTTGCCGTCCGCCTCGTCGTCCTTGTCGCCGCCGAGGACCAGGAAGGCGGTGACGCCCGCGGCCGCCACGACGGCGAGCGCGGCGACGATGGCGGTGATCTTCGTCTTGTTCCCGTTGCCTCCGTTGCCGCCGCCCGGCTGCGGGGGCTGCGCCTGGGGCGCCTGCGGGAACGGGCCCGGCGTGGGCGGGCCCCACTGGCCGGGCTGCTCGGGCTGGGAGAAGCCGCCGGACTGCGGCTGGGCTCCCGGCTGCTGATACCCGGGCTGCTGGTACGGGTTCGGCTGCTGGTACCCCGGCTGCTGGTACGGATTCTGGTCCTGCGGGTTCTGCTCGCCCCCGGGCGGCTGCTGTCCTGGCCACATGGCGAGTAACCATAGAGGGCGGGGTGGCCTGATGTCATCGTCGGCCCCTGGCGCTGTCCCTGGGGTCCGGTCCGCCCGACAGTGACCCGACAGGACCGACAGGCCCTACTTGTCCTCGGTGTCGTAGAGGCGCACGGTCGAGAGGATCTTCTTGACGGTGGCGTCCGGGACCTCGGCCTTGACGCCCTTGGCCCCGACGAAGGACCAGGAGGCGAAGTCGCCCTCGGGGTTGGTGAAGGCGAACACGGTGGACTTGCCGTCCGAGTCGCACTTGCCGTGCTTGGTCTTGCGGACGCCCTCGGAGGTGGACGTGGCCACCTTGCCCTTGAGGCCGGACTTGGTGGTGTACGACTCCGCGGGGGTGGTCGTGATGCTCTTCTTGTCGGGCTGGGTGTACGTGACGTAGGTCCAGGTGCGGGAGTCCTGGCGGGCCATCTCGTCGACGGTCTTGGCCTTGCTGTTGCCGCGCCCCCTGCTGCCCGCGCGCGCGAGGGCCGTCTTGTCCGTCGAGCCGTCCTTGTTCGTGTCGTCCATGCACCACTGCCGCTGGAGGAACGCGGGGGCGCGCATCCCGATGAGGATGCTGTCCTCGTCGCCCGCCTCGCCGCCGGTGATGGCGTAGCTGGGCGTCTCCAGCTCCCAGTCGGCGGGCACTTCGAAGGCGATGCCCTGGGTGGGGTTGGTGACGACCTTCCAGCCCTTGACGGTCGGCTTCAGGCTGTCGCCGTCCGCGCGGGAGTCGGAGTCGTCGGAGGCCGAAGCGCTCGGTGAGGTGCGGGACTTGGTCGGATCGGGCTTCGCCTCGTCGTCCTTGTCGCCGCCGAGCGTGAAGAGCGCGGTGACGCCGCAGGCCACGACGACGGCGCCGGCTGCGACGAGGGCGATGAGCCGGCTCCGGTCGGGCTTCTTGCCGCCACCGCCATCGCCGCCGCCGGTGTCACCGCCACCGTGGGCCGGGGGCACCGCAGGACCGGCGGGCTGGGTCGGCGCGTTCCAGGGGGCGTGCGGGTCCGGGGCGCCCTGACCCTGCTGCTGGTACCCCGGCTGCAGATACGGGTTCTGCGCGTTCTGCGGGTGCTGGGAGGGGTTCTGCTCCCCGTCGGGGTTCTGCTGTCCGGGCCACATGGGCCGTAACCCTAGGACACGGGGATCACGGTCGGGCAAGGGCCCGGGCGGTTCCGGTACGGGGGCCGGGCCCGGGGTTCCGTTGCCGGGCTGAGGTCCCGGGCTCCGGCCCGGCCCTGGCCAAGGCGTCCTACTCGTGGGTAACATCTCGGCATGAGCGCTGACCAGATGTCGATCGGCGAGATGCTCGCCGCCACCGTGCCGATGGTCCGGACCCTGAAGCTCGAGTACCTCGAGACCACTCCGGAGAAGGCCGTGCTCGCCCTGCCCGATCAGGCCGAGTACCAGAATCACGTCGGCGGGCCGCACGCCGGTGCCATGTTCACGTTGGGGGAGTCGGCCACCGGCGCCGTCGTGATCGCCGCCTTCGGGTCCGAGCTGGGCCGCGCGGTGCCGCTGCCGGTGCGGGCCGAGACCACGTACAAGAAGCTGGCCCGCGGTCCGCTGACCGCCACCGCGAGGCTCGGCCGCCCGGCCGCCGAGGTCATCGCCGAGCTGGACGAGGGGCGGCGCCCGGAGTTCCCGATCACGGTCGAGATCCAGCGTGAGGACGGCGCCGTGACGGGCGAGATGACCGTCATCTGGACCCTGCGTCCCAACGACTGAGGGCTCACCTTTCCACCCGAGCGCGCGGGGGCCGGTCAAGTGACCGCCCCCGCGCAGCTGTTGGTGCCCCGATCCCCGAAGCCGCGCCCCCGCACCCCCTGCGTGCCCGTCGTCTCCTTCAACTCTTCAATGCGTTCGGCCCCTCCGCCACCCTCCTTCCGTCACCGTTCTCGCTCATCTCATTGACACGAGTCACTACCGGGCATAGTTTTCCCGCCGCCCCCGTGGTGTCTAACGGTGCGTCAAGTTTCTTGTGACGCATAGTGCGTTCAAAGGTCGAAGGCGATCCACGCACAGAAGGAGTGACGGTTCATGTCCGACACCGTGTCCCGGCGGTCTGCCCTGCGCCTTCTCGGTGGCGCGATCACCGTGGCCGCCGCGGCCATCGCGGGCGTCTCGGCGCCCTCGTACGCAGCCGCCCGCACCAGACAGGGGCCCGGTGCCGGGCCCCGGGTCGAGGCCCTCATCGGGAAGCTCACTCTCGACGAGAAGATCTCCCTCCTGCACGGCGGGACCGACCCGAAGGGCCTGGGCCAGGCCGGGTACGTGGCCGGGGTGCCCCGGCTCGGCATCCCCGAGCTGCGGCTCGCCGACGGGCCCGCGGGCGTGCGGGTCACCGCGCACGCCACCGCCCTGCCCGCCCCCGTCCTGCTCGCCTCCGCCTTCGATCCGCGCCTCGCGCGCGAGTACGGGCGGGTCATCGGCAGGGAGGGGCGGGCGCTGGGGCAGGACGTGCTGCTCTCGCCGATGGTGAATCTGATCCGCACGCCCTACGCGGGGCGGAACTTCGAGACCTTCAGTGAGGACCCGCTGCTCGCCGGAGATCTCGTCGCCGAGGAGATCAAGGGGATCCAGGGGGAGGGGCTGATCGCCACGGTCAAGCACTTCGCCCTCAACAACCAGGAGAAGGACCGCATGTCGATCGACGTGCGGGCCGACGAGCGGACCATGCGGGAGACGGAGCTACGGGGCTTCCAGGCCGCCGTGGACGCCGGTGTGGGGTCCGTCATGGGGGCCTACAACAAGGTCAACGGGACCTTCGCGTGTGAGAGCCGTGAGCTGCTCAGCGGCGTGCTGCGGGAGGGCTGGGGGTTCGACGGGTGGGTGATGACCGACTGGTTCGCCGCCCACTCCACCGTCGCCGCGATCGCCGCCGGGCTCGACATGGAGATGCCGAACGACGGCTACTTCGGGGCCGCGCTGAAGAAGGCCGTCCTGGACGGGAGCGTGCCGCAGGCGCACGTCGACCGGTCCGTGCGGCGATTGCTCGGTGTCATGGAGCGGTTCGGGCTCCTTGACGGGAGCGTGCCGGAGCGGCCGGGGCGCGATCCCGCCGCCGGGGCCGCCGTCGCCCTCGAAGTCGCCAAGGCCGGGGCCACCCTGCTGCACAACGCCCGGCGCGTGCTGCCGCTCGACGGGCGGGCCGCCCGCAGCATCGCCGTCATCGGGCCCACCGGCTCCCTGCCGTTCGTGAGCGGCGGCGGCAGCGCCCATGTCGTCCCCGACCGGGCCGAGAGCCCCCTCGACGCCATCCGGGCGCGGGCCGGGAAGGGCGCCGACGTCACGTACGCCCTCGGTGAGGACCTCTTCGGGAAGGCCCTGCCCGGCGGCGTCCTGACGCCCGGGTTCGACTCCGAGGGGCAGCGCGTCGAGGCGGGCAGGGACTGGTCGTACGAGGGGACGCTGAGCGTCGCCGACGCCGACGAGTGGACCTTCGTCATCCACTACTCGGGCGAGCGGCCCAAGGTGGAGCTCGACGGGGCGGAGCTCTTTCCGCCGCTGCCCGGGTACGGGGAGTTCTTCACCGGAGGGCTGGTCTCCGCCGCGCCCGACGGGCTCACCGTGCGGCGCAAGGCGCAGCCGCTCGCGAAGGGCGGGCACCGGCTGCGGATCACCGCGAAGGGCGGCGCGCAGGGGCAGACCTTCCGGCTGCGGCGGATCACCGGCGCCACCCGCGCGGCCGACGTGGCCGCCGCGGTGCGGGCCGCGCGCGGCGCCCACAGCGTGGTCCTGTTCGCGTACGAGGACGCCACCGAGGGCCAGGACCGCACGACCGTCGCGCTCCCCGGCCACCAGGAGGCGCTGATCCGGGCGGTGACCGCGGCCAACCCCCGTACGACCGTGGTCCTCAACACCTCGTCCGCGACCTCCATGCCGTGGCTGGAGCGGACCGCGGCCGTGCTGCAGATGTACTACCCCGGGCAGGAGGGCGCGGCCGCCACCGCCGCCGTCCTGTTCGGGGACTGCGACCCCGGCGGCCGGCTGACCCAGTCGTTCCCGGTCGACGACGAGCACCACCCGGTCGCCGGGGACCCGCGGCGCTACCCCGGGGCCGACGGGGTCGAGGAGTACTCGGAGGGCATCCACGTCGGCTACCGCTGGTACGACGCCGAAGGGGTGCGGCCGCTGTTCCCGTTCGGGCACGGACTGTCGTACACCTCCTTCTCCTACTCGGATTTGAGGGTGCGTCAGGTGCGGCGGGGCGGGGACGTCGAGGTGAGTTTCAGCGTGCGGAACACGGGGCGCAGGGACGGTGTGAGTGTCGCGCAGGTGTATGTGGGGGCCGCTCCGGAGCTGGGGGCGGAGCAGGCGAAGCGGGCGCTCGGCGGTTACCGGAGGGTCGCGCTGCGGGCGGGGGAGCGGCGCCGGGTCACCGTTCGGGTCGACGCGCGGACGCTGTCGTCGTGGGACGTGAAGCGGCACGGGTGGGTGCTCGGCACCGGGCGCAGGGACGTCGAAGTGGGCGTATCGGCAACGGAGTTCAGGCTGCACGGACATGTCGTCGTGAAGGGAGCGTCCGGATGAACCGCACGGGAGGGGCCGTGGGACGGATACGGCGGGCCGGGGCCGTGGTCGCCGTGTGCGCGGCGGCCGTGGCCACGGCCGGGCTCGCGCCGACGGCCGCGCAGGCGGCGCAGGCCGTCCCCGCACGTGGTGGTGGTGCGGTGGTGCGGACCGACGCCGGGTGGGTGCGCGGTGAAGTGACCCGCGAGGGGCGGCAGTTCCTCGGGATCCCCTACGCCGAGCAGCCCGTCGGGGAGCTGCGCTGGCGGCCGCCGCGCCCCGCCGAGCCCTGGAAGGGCGTGCGGGACGCCGACGCGTTCGGCAACCGGTGCGTGCAGACCGCCAGTTGGGACCCGGGCTATGAGAACCCGAGCCATACCGAGGACTGTCTCGACCTGAACGTGTACGCCCCCAGGGGCGGCGAGCGGCGGCCCGTGATGGTGTGGCTGCACGGCGGCGGGCTCGTCGCGGGCGCGGGCGAGGACATCGTGCCCGACGCCTTCGCCCGGCGGACCGGCACCGTCGTCGTGACCGTCAACTACCGCCTGGGCGCCATGGGTTTCCTGGCCACCGAGGGGCTCGACCGGGAGGCGGCCGACCGCATCTCCGGCAACTTCGGGATGCAGGACCAGCAGGCCGCCCTGCGCTGGGTGCGCGCCAACATCGGGCGGTTCGGCGGGGACGCGGGGCGCGTGACGATCGCGGGCGAGTCGGCGGGCGGCCGGTCCGTCTGCACCCAGCTCGCCTCGCCCGGCGCCCGGGGCCTGTATCGGGCGGGCATCGTGGAGAGCGGCGCGTACGGGGACTGCGCGGGCCGGGCGCACGGGAAGGCGGTCGCCTCCGGCGCGGAGTTCGCGAAGAAGGCGGGCTGCCCCGACCCGGCCACGGCGCTCAACTGCTTGCGGAGAAAACCGGCCAAGGACGTACTCGCCGCGCAGGCCGGGTTCGACTGGGGTCCGGTCGTCGGCGGGGACTTCCTCCCGCAGCAGCCCATGAAGGCGTACGCGGCGGGGAGCGCGGCCGGGATCCCGGTCCTGAACGGCGCCAACTCCGATGAGGGCAGGCTCTTCGTGTACCCGCGCTTCGAGGGGCAGGGCAAGCCGCTGACCGCCGCGCAGTACCCGGGGGCGCTCACGCAGGAGTACGGGGCCGAGCTCGGTGCCGCAGCCCTGAAGCGGTATCCGCTGTCGGCGTTCGCCTCGCCCACGCACGCCTTCGCGGCGACGGCCGGGGACCGGATGTTCGCGTGCTCGGCGCTGCGGCTCGACCGGGCGCTCGCGGGGCGCGGGCCCGTCTACGGCTATGAGTTCGCGGACCGCACCTCGCCGCCGTTCGCCTCGATCCGGGAGGCGGGCAAGACCTTCGACTTCGGGGCGACGCATGTGAACGAGGTCCAATACCTCTTCAAACACTTCGGCCTGAAAACTCCCCTCAACCGTGAACAGCGCGCCCTGTCACGGCAGATGGTCGGGTACTGGGGTTCCTTCATCCAGGGCGGCCCGCCCCGTGCCGAGGGCCAGCCCACCGTCCCCGACCAGCGTGAACGGCCAGGTCATGTGCTGTCCCTGCGCACCGCGTCGGCGGGCGGGAACGCCGTCGGGACGGCGCTGCACGGTGTTCATGTGTGCGACCTCTGGGACTCCGTGCCGGCGGGGTGACCGGGTAGGCTGCCCGGCGTGCGCGAGCAGGTGGGGGCGCGCACGCCGGGTGCACGAACATCACAACGGGAGGAACCGGCTTGCACGTCCAGGAGTGGCTCGAGACCGTACCGGCGGTCGCCGTCTACGCGTTGGTGGCCGGCGTCATCGGTCTGGAGAGCCTCGGGATTCCGCTGCCCGGTGAGATCGTGCTGATCTCGGCGGCGCTGCTGTCGTCGCAGCAGGACCACATCAACCCGGTGATCCTGGGGGCGTGCGCGAGCGCGGGGGCGGTCATCGGCGACTCCATCGGCTATGCCATCGGACGCAAGGGCGGCAGACCGCTCCTCGCCTGGCTGGGACGGAAGTTCCCCAAGCACTTCAGCGAGGCGAACGTCGGCAGCGCCGAGCGGTCCTTCCAGAAGTGGGGCATGTGGGCCGTGTTCTTCGGCCGCTTCGTCGCCCTGCTGCGGATCTTCGCGGGCCCGCTCGCGGGCGTCCTGCACATGCCGTACTGGAAGTTCCTGATCGCCAACGTCCTCGGCGGCATCGTCTGGGCGGGCGGCACCACCGCCGTCATCTACTACGTGGGCGTGGTCGCCGAGGACTGGCTGAAGCGGTTCTCGTACCTCGGCCTGGTCCTGGCCCTGCTCATCGGCCTGGCCTCGATGCTGGTCGTCAAGCGCCGGGCGAAGAAGCACGCGGCGCAGGGCGGCGACGCGACGCCCGAACCCGAGCCCGCCGTCGCCACCGACTGACACCCCGCCGCCACGGGCGCGCGCTGCTACTCGGCGTGCGCCTCACGGTGGGTCTTGGCGAGCTCCACGTACACCGTGCCGTTCAGTGAAATGCCCGCCCGCTCCTCCTCGGTGAGCGGGCGCCGCACCTTCGCGGGCACCCCCGCGACCAGCGAGCCCGGCGGCACCTCCATGCCCTGCGGCACCAGCGCCTGGGCGGCGACCAGTGAACCGGCCCCGATCACCGCGCCGTTGAGGACCGTGGCGCCCATCCCGACGAGGCAGTCGTCCTCGACCGTGCAGCCGTGCAGCACCGCGTTGTGGCCGACCGAGACGCGCTCGCCGACGGTCAGCGGGAAGCCGGGGTCGGCGTGGAGCGTGCAGTTGTCCTGGATGTTGGCGTCGGCGCCGACCACGATGGCCTCGCAGTCGCCGCGCAGCACCGCCCCGTACCAGGCGCTGGCGCCTGCGCTCAGGGTCACGTCGCCGACCAGGACCGAGGTCGGCGCGGTGAAGGCGGCCGGATCGACCTTCGGCTCCTTGCCGCCGACTCCCTTGATCAGTGCCTCGTGGCCCATCGGAACTCCCCTTCGTACGTACGTCTGGTCACGCCTGAGCGGAACGGTACGGGACGGGTGCGCGGGCCGTCGCGTGGGGTGAAGATCACAGGTCGCGGGCCTCACCTGCGCGGGCGCGGCTGAGTACCGTGTGCGGGTGCCGAAGAGTAAGAACACGTTCTCGTCCGTCACCGCCTGGCGGCGCCGCGTCGCGCAGCGCGCCGTGCACGCGGGCTGGGCGTGGGTGCAGCGCACAGGAGCGGTCAGCCAGGAGCGGCCCGGGCGGCTGCGGTTCGGTTCGATCGGGCCCGGCACCAAGCTGGCCTTCCCGCAGGGCACCGTCTTCGGGGCGCCCTGGATCCACCTCGGCGACCACTGCATCATCGGCGAACACGTCACGCTGACCGCCGGGATGATGCCCGACCTGGACCTCGGCCCGGACCCGATCCTGACCGTCGGCAGCGGCGTCGTCCTCGGCCGCGGCAGCCACGTCATCGCCGACACGAGGGTGACCATCGGCGACGACACCTACTTCGGCCCGTACGTCTACGTGACCTCGACCAACCACTCGTACGACGACCCGCACACCCCCATCGGCAAGCAGTGGCCGCGGATGGAGCCCGTGGAGATCGGCCCCGGCTGCTGGATCGGCACGGGCGCGGTGATCCTGCCCGGGGCGCGGCTCGGCCGGAACGTGGTGGTGGCGGCCGGTGCGGTCGTGCGCGGGGAGGTGCCCGACCACGCGGTGGTGGCCGGGGCGCCCGCCCGGGTGGTGCGCAGCTGGGACGCGGAGCAGGGGTGGCAGCCGCCGCTGCGCACCCCCGCTCCGGTGCCGATCCCCGAGGGCGTCACGCCCGAAGAGCTGCTCGCGCTGGGCGAGTTGAGCGACACCTGAGTCCCGCCTTTCAGCCGGTGGCGAGCCTTCGGCCGGTGGCGGGCTTTCAGCCGGTGGCGAGCAGCACCGTGCCGACCAGGGCCAGGCCCGCGCCCGCCGCCTGCACCCCGCGCAGCCGCTCCTTGAGGACGCCGCGCGCGGCGAGCGCGGTGACCACGGGGTAGAGCGAGGCGAGCACGGCGGCGATCGTGACGGGGCCGGTCTGGGCGGCCACCGAGTAGGTGCCGTTCGCCGCGACGTCGGCGAGGCCGACGAAGGCGAGGGCGGGCAGCGCCTTCCGGATGATGTCCATTCCGGCGCCCTCCGGGAGCGCGGTGCCGCCCCGGCGCACGGAGACCCAGAGGGCCGCGCCGCCCGCGACGACGTTGGTCACGCGCTGGACGAAGAGGGCCAGGAACAGGCCGGTGAGGGTGGTGGACGCCTCGGTGATGAGGGCCATCACGGCGCCGAAGCCGAAGGCCGCGAGGAGAGTGAGCAGCACCGCCTGGCGCTGGACCGGGGCGCCGCGCAGCTCCGGTCCGCCCGCGAGCACGATGCCCGCGATCGCTACCGCGATCCCCGCCACCTGGCCGAGGCCCGGGCGTTCGCCGAGGAACAGGCCGACGCCGACCGGGACGGCCACGCCGAGGGAGCCGAGCGGCGAGACGACGCCCATCGGGCCGAGGGCGAGCGCCTTGTAGAAGGCGAGCATCGCGACCGGGCCGACCAGGCCCGCGCCCACCGCGAACCACAGCTGCGGTCCCCACTCCGTCCAGCCGCCGGTCGCGAGCACGATGGCGCCGAGGACCACCACGGCGATGCACTGCGAGGCCACCACGACCGTGAGCGCGGGGATGCGTCGGGTCAGCAGTCCGCCGCCGAAGTCGGCGAGGCCCCAGAGCAGGCTGGTGGCCAAGGCGAACAGTGCTGTCATGATCGGGACCTCGCAGTACAGTGTGGTGAACCTTCAGGTGCACCACACCGTAGTTCACTGCATTGAACTCTGTCATCCAAAATAATGGACGGAATGGGTCGGCCCGTGTCGGATCTCGATCAGCTCACTCAGTCGCTCGCGCGCAACCTCAAGCGCTGGCGCGGCGAGCGGGGCTTCACGCTCGACGCCCTCGCGGCCCGCTCCGGGGTCAGCCGGGGCATGATCATCCAGATCGAGCAGGCCCGCACGAACCCCAGCGTCGGCATCACGGTCAAGCTCGCCGACGCGCTCGGCGTCAGCATCACCACGCTCCTCGACTACGAACAGGGCCCGGACGTACGGCTGGTGCCCCCGGAGCAGATGGTGCGCATGTGGTCCACGGAGGCCGGGTCGAGCACCACGCTCCTCGTCGGCGCCGAGGTGCGCGGGCCGTTCGAGCTGTGGCAGTGGAAGCTGATGCCCGGCGACGGCAGCGACTCGGACGCGCACCCGCCGGGCACCGCCGAGCTGCTGCACGTCACGGCGGGCGAGCTGACCCTCGTCGTCGGCGGCGAGGAACACCTCGTGCCGGCGGGCTGTGCCGCGACGTTCGAGGCCAATGTGGCGCACGGCTACCACAACAAGGGGGACGTGCCGGTGGAGATGACGATGTCGGTGTCGGTGCCGCCTGCGCACGCGGCGGCGTACTGAGCCCTCGACCTGCTCGTCGCGCCCGTCGCCGCAGCCGTGCGCGACTGGCACGGCAGCCGTCCCCGCCGAGCAGCTCGTCCACGTCGACACCGAACCGGCGTGGGCCGAGACCGCGACCTTCGTCGAGCACTGACGAAGTCGCTGTGCTCCCCTTCTTTCTCTACGCCCTGATCGGCAAGTGGCAGCCGCCGGGGCAAGCTCATCGTGCCGGGCAAGGCGCTGGCGGAGCTGCCGAACGCGGTGGTCGTGGACGGCCTCGGCGTCGAGGCCGAGCACTCCGGTGAGTACTCCGGCGAGTACCCCGGTGAGCTACTCCAGACCGCCGCGGGCGACGAGCTGGCGGGCTATGAGGGAGCGCTGGATCTCGTTGGTGCCCTCGCCGACGATCATCAACGGGGCGTCCCGGAAGTAGCGTTCGACGTCGAACTCCGTCGAGTAGCCGTAGCCGCCGTGGATGCGCACCGCGTCCAGGGCCACCCGCATCGCCGTCTCGGACGCGAAGAGCTTCGCCATGCCCGCCTCCATGTCGACGCGGCGGCCCGCGTCCATCGCGCGGGCCGCGTGCAGGGTGAGCTGGCGGGCCGCCGTCAGTGAAGTGGCCATCTCCGCAAGGTGGTTGCCCACCGACTGGTGTTTCCAGATGGGCTCGCCGAACGACTCGCGCTCCTGCGCGTACCGCAGCGCGTCCTCGAACGCCGCCCGGCCCACGCCGAGCGCCCGCGCCGCGACCTGGAGGCGGCCCGTCTCCAGGCCCTTCATCATCTGCGCGAAGCCCTCGCCCTCGACGCCGCCGAGCAGCGCGCCCGCCGGGGCCCGGTGGCCGTCGAAGCTCAACTCGCAGCTCTCCACGCCCTTGTAGCCCAGCTTCGGCAGGTCGCGGGAGACCGTCAGGCCCGGGCCGTGCTCGACGAGGAGGACGGAGATGCCCCGGTGGCGGGGGTCGACGTCCGGGTCGGTCTTGCACAGCAGCGCGATCAGGCCCGCGCGGCGCGCGTTGGTGATCCACGTCTTCGCGCCGTCGACGACGTACGCGTCCCCGTCGCGCCGCGCGACCGTGCGCAGGGCCTGCAGGTCGGAGCCGCCCCCGGGCTCGGTGAGCGCCATCGCCGCCCGCACCTCGCCCGAAGCGAGCCCCGGCAGCCAGCGCGCCCGCTGCTCCTGGGTGCCGAAGAGGAGCAGGAGCTTCGCGACCACGGTGTGGCCGCCCATCGCGCCCGCCAGGCTCATCCAGCCGCGTGCCAGCTCCTCGGTGATCAGCACGAAGCAGGACGCGGACACGGGCGTGCCCCCGTACTCCTCGGGGACGGCGAGACCGAAGACCCCCAGCTCCTTCATGCGCGCGATCAGCGCCTCCGGGTAGGTGTCCGCGTGCTCCAACTCGCGGGCCACGGGCCGTACTTCCTTGTCGACGAAGTCGCGGACCGTGGTGACGGCGAAGCGTTCGTCGGGGGAGAGGAGGTCGAGGGTGCTCACGGTGTCCCTTCTGAGGGAGGCTTCAGGAGGTGGGGCCGCCGATGACGCCCTGGGCGCGCAGATCGTCGAGCTCCTCGGGGCCCAGGCCGAGGGCGGCGAGCACGCGGTCGGTGTGTTCACCGGGGGCCGGTACGGGGTCCATGCGGGGCTCCACCCCGGCCAGGCGGACCGGGGGCAGGAGCGCCTCCATGGCCTGCGCGCCCGGGAGCCGGACCTTCGCCCAGCGGTCGCGCTCGGTCAGGACCGGGTGGTCGAGGAACTCGTGGACCGAGTTCACGCCCGCGTTGGCGATGTTCGCCTCGTCCAGCAGGGCCATGGCGCGCTCGCTGGTGAGCTCCCGGAAGCGGGCGGCGATGAGCGCGTTGAGCTCCTCGCGGTGCGCGACGCGGTCGGAGCCGGTGGCGAAGCGCGGATCATCGGTGAGTTCGGGGCGGCCGAGGACGTGGGAGCACAGGGCCGCCCACTCGGGTTCGTTCTGCACGGACAGGAGCACGTCCTTGCCGTCCGCCGCGGTGAAGGGGCCGTAGGGCGCGACGGTGGCGTGCTGCGCGCCGACGCGCGGCGGCTGCGTCCCGCCGTAGCGCGTGTAGTACGCGGGCTGGCTCATCCACTCGGCGAGCGCGTCGAAGAGGGAGACCTCGACGGCGTGCGCACGGCCCGTCGTGGCGCGGGTGAACAGGGCCGACAGGATGCCGGTGTACAAGTACATCCCGCCCGCGATGTCGGCCACGGAGATCCCGACCCGCACGGCCTCCTCGGGCGTCCCGGTCAGCTGGAGCAGCCCCGTCTGGCACTGCACGAGCAGGTCGTACGCCTTGCGGTCCGCCCAGGGTCCGTCGGTGCCGTAGCCGGTGAGGGTGCAGGGGATCAGGGACGGGTGGCGGGCCTGGAGCTCCGCCGCGCCGAGACCCAGGCGGTCGGCGGCGCCCGGGGCCAGGTTCTGCACGAACACGTCGGCGCCCGCGAGGAGTTGGGTGAGGAGCTCGCGGCCCCGCGCCGACTTGAGGTCGAGCGTGACCGACTCCTTGGAGCGGTTGAGCCACACGAAATAGCTCGCCTGCCCGTGCACGGTGGTGTCGTAGCGCCGCGCGAAGTCCCCGCCGCCCGGCCGCTCGACCTTGATGACCCGGGCCCCGAGATCGGCGAGCTGCCGGGTGGCGAAGGGCGCGGCCACGGCCTGTTCGAGGCTGACGACGGTGATGCCTTCGAGGGGGCGGGCGAGGGGGAGGGGGAGCGGGGGCGGCATGGGCGGACCTCG
This sequence comes from Streptomyces odontotermitis, assembly GCF_050510915.1. Classification (NCBI taxonomy): domain Bacteria; kingdom Bacillati; phylum Actinomycetota; class Actinomycetes; order Kitasatosporales; family Streptomycetaceae; genus Streptomyces; species Streptomyces odontotermitis. Next base: position 73,578 of record NZ_JBNJLS010000031.1, read on the forward strand.
GGGTTCGGGGCGCGGGCAGAGTCATTGTGCGGGGTGGGGGTGGAGGAATCGAGGGGCGGTCTGGTGGGCCGGCCGGTGGTGTGGGTGCCTCTTGCTGTCCGTCTGTGGGGGCGGGCGGGGGCGCGGCGATGTGTCCGTCCTCGAAAAGCCGGGGGGCGCCGAGCGCGACGCGGGCGTTGTCCGGGTTGGCGTGGTCCGTCATTGCGAGCTGTCTGTACATGCGGCTTTGCTGCAAGTACAGGGTCACTGTCAGTCGCGGGACCTACCGTGGTGCGCATGACTACTTCGCCGGGTTCGCCGTCCTCGCCGGGTGTCTCTCCGCTGTCGTACGCGCGGCAGTGCGCCGAGATCGTCGCGCAGGCGGAGCTCCTCGCGTCCCGCATCGCGGCGGCGGACCTGACGGTCCCGGTGCCGTCCTGCCCGGGGTGGAACGTGGGGCAGTTGGTGCGCCACCTCGGCGGCGGCCAGCGGTGGGCCGAGGAGATGGTGCGCACGCGCGCGACGGAGCCGGCGTCCGACGCCTTCTTCCGCGACCTGGCGCCGTACGCGCACGAGGACCCGACGGTCCTCACGCCCTGGCTGCGGGAGGGCGCCGAGCAACTCGCGGACACGCTGCGGGCGGCGGGCCCGGAGGCCGCGCTGTGGACGCCGGTGCCGGGCGGGACCGCCGCGTTCTACGCCCGCCGCTTCACCCACGAGACGGCCATCCACCGCGCCGACGCGATACTCGCCCTCGGCGAGAGGTACACGCTGGACGAGGCGGTCGCCGTCGACGCGTTCGACGAATGGCTGGAGCTCGGCTCCCTGCCGCGGCACTTCGAGGTGGACCCGCGCATGCGCGAGCTCCTCGGCCCCGGCCGCACCCTCCACCTGCACGCCACGGACATCGCGCCGGAGGCGGGCGCGGAGTGGGTGGTCGACCTCACGGGTGACGTGATCACCTGGCGCCGGGGGCACGAGAAGTGTGCGGTCGCGGTGCGGGGGCCGCTGGTGGAGCTGCTTCTGCTCGTGTACCGGAGGCGGCCGGCCGGCAACCGGACCTTTGAGATCCTGGGGGACGCGGGGCTGCTCGGCTTCTGGCTGGACCGGGTGGGTTTCGGCTGAGCTTCGGCGGCGTTCTCGCCGGGCCGGACCGGCGGGGCCCCAGCAGGGCGTGGCCTTCGGCGGGGCGTTGAGTGCCGTGTCCGATTTCCGCCAGCGCCGCGCCCCCGCGCGCAGCACAGTGGAGGACATCACCACCGCTGACCTGCCGGGGACACCTGGCACGCACCACCAGAAAGGGCCAGGCCATGACGGTCTACACCACCCTCGCCAGCCCGATCGGCGAGCTGCTGCTCGTCGGGGAGGCGTCCGCCGCCGCTCCCGGCGGCACCGCGCTCGTCTCGCTCTCCGTACCCGGCCAGAAGGGCGGCGCCGTCGTACAGGACGACTGGGTCGAGGACGCCGCCGCGTTCGGCGAGATCGCCGGGCAGCTCACCGCGTACTTCGCGGGGGAGCGCACCTCCTTCGACATCGAGTACGTCGCCTCGGGCACGGAGTTCCGGCGCCGCGTCTGGGACGCGCTCGACGCCATCCCGTACGGGGAGACGCTCAGCTACGGAGAGATCGCCGCCCGGATCGGCGCCTCCCGTGCCGCGGTCCGTGCCGTCGGCACCGCCATCGGCGCCAACCCGCTGCTCGTGGTGCGCCCCTGTCACCGGGTGATCGGCGCCGACGGATCCCTGACCGGGTACGCGGGCGGCCTCGAACGCAAGGAGCGGCTGCTCGTACACGAAGGGGCGCTGTCGTCGTGAGGGCGGCGGACACGGGCACGGACACTGCCGGTCGGGTCGGCGGCGCCCTCGACCGGCGCGTCGCCGACGCCGACTGGGCCTCCCTGGCAGGGGAGTTGGACGCCTACGGGTGCGCGCTCACGCCGCGGCTGCTCACGCCGGAGCAGTGCGCGGAGATCGCCGGGCTCTACGACCGCGAGGAGCTCTTCCGCACCACCGTCGACATGGCCCGGCACCGCTTCGGCTCCGGCCAGTACCGCTACTTCACCCACGACCTGCCCGAGCCCGTCGCCGCGCTGCGCGCCGCGCTCTACCCGCGGCTGCTCACCGTCGCCCGGGACTGGGCGGCCCGCCTCGGCCGCCCCGCGCCCTGGCCCGACGGCCTCGACGACTGGATCGCCGACTGCCACGCGGCGGGCCAGGACCGCTCCGCCCAGATCCTCCTGCGCTACGGGGAGGGCGACTGGAACGCCCTGCACCGGGACGTGTTCGGGGACATGGTCTTCCCCCTCCAGGTCGTCATCGGCCTGGACGCGTACGGGACGGACTACACCGGGGGCGAGTTCCTGCTCGTCGAGCAGCGGCCGCGGGCGCAGTCGCGGGGGACCGCGCGGGTCCTTGAGCAGGGGCACGGCCTGGTCTTCACCACCCGGGACCGGCCGGTGCGGTCGGCGCGCGGCTGGTCGGCGGGGGCGATGCGGCACGGGGTGAGCGTCGTGCGGTCGGGGCGGCGCCGGGCGCTGGGGCTGGTCTTTCACGACGCGGCGTAGAGCGCCCTGTCTGTCGAGTCCCGCCCCCCGGGAGCCCCTCAGTTGAGAAGTGAAGCGAATCCTTACCGAGGGGTAGGCTCCGGGAAATCCTTGTTATACGGTCCGTCTAACAAGCGATCCGAGGAGCCGCAGCATGGCAAGTGCAAGCAGCACGGTTCGGCCGCAGACCGCGGGACGGCGTGACGAGGACGACGTCGCGCGCCGGTTGCTCGACTCGGCGGCGACGCTCTCCTACGACCCGGCCACCGAGGTCGACTGGGAGACGCCGCTGGACAAGGACTTCCACGGAGCGAGCCCGGAGTGGAGCACGCTCTACGGGACCGCGTACTGGGGCGAGTTGAGCGAGGCGCAGCGCAAGGAGCTGACCCGGCACGAGGCCGCCTCCGTCGCCAGTACCGGCATCTGGTTCGAGATGATCCTCCAGCAGCTCGTGCTGCGGGACATCTACGCGAAGGACCCCACCACCGCCGAGTTCCAGTGGGCCCTCACCGAGATCGCCGAGGAGTGCCGCCACTCGATCATGTTCGCGCGCGGCGCCAGGAAGCTGGGCGCCCCGGCCTACCGCCCGCACCGCGTCGCCGTCGAGCTCGGCCGCGTCTGCAAGACCCTCTTCTTCGGGGAGTCCGCGTACGCGGCGATCCTCGTCGCCGAAGAGGTCCTCGACGTCATGCAGCGCGACTGGATGCGGGACGAGCGGGTCGTGCCGTTCGTGCGCACCATCAACAACATCCATGTCGTCGAGGAGTCGCGGCACATGAAGTTCGCGCGGGACGAGACGCGCAAGCGCCTCGCGAACGCGGGCTGGGTGCGCCGCCAGTTCAGCTCCTTCTTCATCGCCTTCGCCGCGTACGTCATCGTCACCAGCATGGTCAACAAGGACGTGTACGCGAACGCCGGACTCGACGCCAAGCGTGCCCGCGCCGAGGCCAGGGCCAATCAGCACCACAAGTCGATGATGCGGTCGAGCTGTTCGGGGCTCATGGACTTCCTCGCCTCGGCCCGCCTGCTCACCAAGCCTGCCCTCGCCTTCTACAAGCGCGCCCACTTGATCTGAGCGGACGACACCGACATGCCCTACGCCATCACGCAGAACTGCTGCTCCGACGCCACCTGTGTCGCGGTCTGCCCGGTCAACTGCATCCACCCGACGCCAGAGGAGCGGGAGTTCGGGTCCACGGAGATGCTCTACATCGACCCGAAGTCCTGCATCGACTGCGGCGCCTGTGCGGACGCCTGCCCGGTCGACGCGATCTCCCCGGCGGACCGCCTCGACGGGGCGCAGCGGGAGTACGTGGACATCAACGCCGCCTACTACGCGGAGCGGGAGGAAGAGGGGGAGGAGAGGCAGGGGAAGGAGGCGGGTGGCGGCCTGGCCCGAGCGGTCGTCGACGGCCCGAACTTCCACCGCTGGGGCGAGCCGGTCTTCCACCGGAGCCTGCCGTCGGACTTCGCGCCGATCCGGGTCGCCGTCGTCGGCACCGGGCCCGCCGGGATGTACGCCGCCGAGGACCTGCTCCTGCACACCCACGCCGAGGTCACGCTGATCGACCGGCTGCCGGTGGCGGGCGGACTCGTGCGGTACGGCGTGGCGCCCGACCACCCCGGGACCAAGAAGGTCGGCGAGACCTTCGCGCGCTTCCACGAACACCCCCGGGTGCGGCTGCAGTTGGGCGTCGAGGTGGGCCGCGACATCAGCGCCGAGGAGCTCGCCGCACACCACGATGCGGTCATCTACGCGGTGGGCGCCGCCGCCGACCGCCCGCTGCCGGTCGAGGGCGCCGACCTGGCCGGCAGCATCTCCGCGACCACCTTCGTGGCCTGGTACAACGCCCACCCGGAGGTCGCTCCGGACGCCGTCGACCTGTCCGCGGAGCGCGTCGTCGTGGTCGGCAACGGGAACGTCGCCCTCGACGCCGCCCGGATCCTGGTCGCCGATCCGGAGGCCCTCGCCCGCACCGACATCGCCGACCACGCCCTGGCGGCCCTGCGCGCGAGCAAGGTGCGCGACGTGGTGCTGCTCGGGCGGCGCGGACCCGAGGACGCCGCGTACACCCGGTCCGAACTCCTCGCCCTCAAGCACCTTCCGGGCGTCGACCTGGTCGTGGACGACCACGATCCCCGCATCGGGGAGGCCGTCGTCGCCGCCGCGCCCCGGGACAAGGCCGCCGTGCTGCAGGGCCTGCCGCGCACCGCCGTGGACTGGTCGCTGGTGCCCGACGACGGGCGGCGGCGCATCGTGTTCCGCTTCCACTCGGAGCCGGTGACCGTCACCGGGGGCGCCGACGGCGACCGGGGTGATGACAGGTCCGTGAGCGGGGTCCAAGTCACCGGGTCCCGAGGTGAGTTGGAGATCCCGGCCGGGCTGCTGCTGCGGGCCGTCGGGTACCGGGGGCGGCCGGTGGCCGGGCTGCCCTTCGACGAGGCCAGCGGCACCGTGCCGCATGAGGGCGGGCGGGTGAGCGGCAGGCCCGGCACCTACGTCGTCGGCTGGATCAAGCGCGGCCCCTCCGGCGGCATCGGCGCCAACCGCACCTGCGCCGCCGAGACCGTCGGGACGCTGCTCGCCGACGCCGTCGCGGGCGCGCTGCCCGCGCCGACCGGCGGGGCCCGGGCCTTCCAGCGGCTCGTGCGGCGCCGCGGCCGCCACGTCGTCGACGCACGGGGCCTCGCCGCGATCCACCGCGAGGAAGAGAGCCGCGGCCGCCGCGACGGCCGCCCCCGCGTGAAGCTGGCCACCGTCCCCGAACTGGTCGCCACGGCCAGGTCCCGGAGATGGCGGTGATCATGGCCGGTGAGGCCGCCTCCGTCGACGGCGGTGTAGCTGTACGGGCCGCTTCTGTGTGAAGTTGGTTCACCTGTGTCCCCGAGCCGGCCGTCATGGCCAGGTCCGAAAGGTGGCGGTGACGGCGTGGCCGATCACGATCTGAGCGGGTACGAGCGGACGACGTTCACACACGGCGGCACCAGACGGAGGGTGCTGCGGCGCGGCACCGGGCCCGCCGTCATCGTGATGGCGGAGATACCCGGCATCACGCCGAAGGTCCTGGCCTTCGCCGACCGGGTCGCCGCGATCGGCTGCACCGCCGTGCTGCCCGTCCTGTTCGGCAAGCCGGGACGGGACCCGGACCCCCGCGCGCACGGCAAGCTGCAGACCGGGCTCTACGGCGCGTCGACCCTCCTCCAGGTCTGTGTGAGCCGCGAGTTCACGAAGCTCGCCACCGGGCGCAGCTCCCCCGTCGTGACATGGCTGCGGGCGCTGGCCGCGCACGAGCACGAGCGCTGCGGCGGGCCCGGGGTGGGCGCCGTCGGCATGTGTTTCACCGGCGGCTTCGCCCTCGCGATGGCCGCCGACGAGCGGCTGCTCGCCCCCGTCCTGTCCCAGCCGTCGCTCCCGCTGCCGATCGGGCGCCGTCGCGCGTGCTCCGTCGACACGTCCGCGGCGGACCTCGCCGTGGTCAGGGAGCGCTGCGAGCGCGACGGTCTCACGGTGCTCGGCCTGCGGTTCCGCGGGGACAAGTTCGTGCCCGGCGACCGCTTCGCCATGCTGCGCCGCGAGCTCGGCGACGGGTTCCGGGCCGTGGAGCTGGATGCCGCCGACGCCAACCCGGAGGGGGTGCTGCCGCCGCACTCGGTGCTCACCGAGCACCTGATCGACGAGCCCGGCCAGCCCACGCGGGCGGCGCTCGACGAGGTGCTTGATCTCTTCCGTACCCGGCTCCTGGACGGGGGAGCCGAGGCGGCCTCGGGGACCATGGAGGCATGAACGGACTGTTTCCCCGCGAGCGCCGGGAGATCGCTCCCGGCGCCGTGCACCTCCCGGAGTGGCTGGACCTCGACGCGCAGCGGGAGCTTCTCGCGGCCTGCCGTGAGTGGGCCAGGCCGCCCGCCGGGCTCCGCGAGGTGCGGGTCCCCGGGGGCGGCACGATGACGGCCCGGCAGTTCGGGCTCGGCTGGCACTGGTTCCCGTACGGGTACGCCCGCACCGCCGTCGACGGTGACGGCGCCCCCGTGAAGCCGATGCCCGAGCGGCTCGCGGAGCTCGGGCGGCGGGCGGTGGCCGACGCCTACGGGCACCCGGAGGACGGCGGCCCGGAGGACGGCAGCCCGGTAGACGGCGACCCGTGGGACAGGGCCCCGTACGACATCGCGCTGATCAACTACTACGGTGCCGACGCCCGCATGGGCATGCACCAGGACCGGGACGAGAAGTCCGGCGCACCCGTGGTCTCGCTGAGCCTGGGGGACACCTGCGTCTTCCGGTTCGGCAACAGCGAGACGCGCACCAAGCCGTACACGGACGTCGAGCTGCACAGCGGCGACCTCTTCGTCTTCGGGGGCGCCGCCCGCTTCGCCTTCCACGGAGTGCCGCGCGTCCACGCCGGGACCGCGCCGCCGGGGCTCGGTCTGGCCGGCCGCCTCAACGTCACTTTGCGAGTGAGTGGTCTCGACGGGTGAGCGTGGCGCGAGGGCTGCCCGCCGCGTAGCGGACGTACTCGCGCACCAGGCGGAATCCGGCGTGCCAGGCGAGCAGCCGGCTGGGCCGGTTGAGGGTGGAGCAGTCCCAGGACGCGACGTGGCCGCGCCGGGCGATGTCCTCGGTGAGGGCGTTCACGCAGGCGAGCGCGAGGCGGTGGCGGCGGTGTTCGGGCGCCGTGAACACGGCGACGTCCTCGTGTCCCGCGCCCCGGAAGTAGGTGCAGGCGAGCGCCAGGATGCTGCCGTCCCTGCGCGTGGCGGCCCAGCCGTGGCCGGAGGCCGCGAGTCCGAGCGGACCGCCCCAACTGGCCGTGATCCAGGACGCGTCGGAGCCGAGGTCGACCAGCGCCTCCGTGTCGGCGGGTTCGAGGTGGCGGACGGTGACCCCGCGCGGCACCGCGCAGCGCTGTGCGGGCTCCTGCCGCGTCCACACCATCCGCTCGCACGGGACGAGTTGCTGGAAGGCCGCGCCGAGGAGGGGCAGGAAGCGGGCCGGCGCGTGGATGTGGCTGTCCCCGAGGGGCGACAGGTCCTCCGGGGTGAGCGCCCGGGGGTCGCCGCGCAGCAGCACGTGGTCCGCGCAGGACACCGCGACGGCGCCGGGCTGCTCGGCGCGGTCCGCCCACCAGCGGCCGACGCCGGTCGTGAGCACGTGCTCGCCGACGGCGGCGGGGCCCGGCGCGTCCGACGGGCCCGGGGTGAACCAGTGGGAGAGCGCGGGGAGGTGACGAAGGGACAGTTCCTGCATGGGCTTCGCCAATCCGTGAGAGGGACGGGTGCGCACGAGTGGGCGGCAGGGGCGCGCGGGGCGCCCCTGCCTGCGGTCAGTTCGCCGCCTTCGAGCCGTGGTTGGCCTTCTTCTTACGACGAGCCTTCTTCTTGCGTGCGCGCTTTGACATAACGGAGTCAGCTTTCAAGAGGTGTGGCCGACCAGAAGGTCGGCGAGCTTGTTGAGGCGCTTGACGGTGCGGTCCTCGGTGGCGGCGGGCGCCGGGTCGACGCGCTCGGACCGGTCGTAGTAGGCGCCGTTGACGATCTCGACGGCCGGGTCGCAGAGCCGGACGACGTGGGCCGCGCCCTCGGCGGGGGAGACGCCCTCGTGCGCGTACAGCGGGAGCAGCGCCGTGCGGCACACGCCCGGGTGCACCGAGACCGCCGTCACGCGCGGGTCCGCCGCGAAGACGGTGAGGGCGAGCTGCGACTGCGCGTACGCGGCGAGGCGCGAGTAGCGGCGGGCGCGGTTGGGGTCGGCCCAGGAGATGTTCGCGGTGCGGTGCAGGGACGACGAGACGTTGACGACGCGGCCCCCCGGCTCGCTGGTGAGGGCGGGCTCCAGCATGCCGGTGAGCAGGTAGTGGGCGAGGAAGTTGACCTGGAAGGCGATCTCGTTGCCGTCGGCGGTGATGGTGTGGCGCTCGGGCGCGGCGATGCCCGCGTTGTTCACCAGCACGTCCAGGCGCGGGTGTTCGGCGACGACGCGCCGGGCCAGCGTCTCGACCTCCTCCAGGCGGGAGAAGTCGGCGGCGAAGGTGCACAGGCGGTCGGCGGGGATCCCGGCGGTCGCGATGAGGCTGTCCGCGGCGGCCTGTGCCTCCTCGGCGGTGCGGCCGTGCAGCAGCACGGTGGCGCCGCGCTCGGCGAGCTGCCGCGCCGTTTCGAGGCCGATGCCGGAGGTGGCGCCGGTCACGAGGACGGTACGAGCGGAGAGGTCGGAGTCAGACATGGTCCATCCGGTGGTGTGGGCACGGCGACGGCCCCGCGGGCGGGGTGCGGCGGACGTGCGGATACGAGCGTGGATACGAAAAGGGGCGCCGGATCTCGATCGCGGCGCCCCGGGGGCTACGGAAGGTGCGGTGGCGTCAGCGGAAGGCCGACGTCCGGATCTCTCCCGGGCAGCGAGGCACACGACGGGGCGCCCGCGTATGCGGGGGCCGGTCGATGAGGAGCCATGCGCTGTTCACGGCTCCATACAACAGCCGCCGCACCCCCGCCACAAGGCCAACTGCCGGTCTCTGACGCCCCCCTGACGCCCCCGTTGCGCGGACCCCGCGGCACGGCTGCCCGTCCGCCTACCCGAGCCCCGGCAGCGTCGAGACCACCAGGTCGATCAGCTTGATGCCCACGAACGGCAGCACCAGGCCGCCGAGCCCGTACCGCAGCAGGTTGCGGCGGAGCAGGTCGTGCGCGGACGAGGGCGTGTAGCGGACGCCGCGCAGGGCCAGCGGGATCAGCGCGATGATGATCAGGGCGTTGAAGATGATCGCCGAGGTGATCGCGGACGTGGGGCTCTCCAGGCCCATGATGTTGAGCGATTCGAGGCCCGGGTAGGCGCTCGCGAACATGGCGGGGATGATCGCGAAGTACTTGGCGACGTCGTTCGTGATGGAGAAGGTCGTCAACGCACCCCGGGTGATGAGGAGTTGCTTGCCGATCTCGACGATGTCGATGAGCTTGGTGGGGTTGGAGTCCAGGTCCACCATGTTCCCGGCCTCCTTGGCGGCCGAGGTACCGGTGTTCATGGCCACGCCGACGTCCGCCTGGGCCAGGGCCGGGGCGTCATTCGTGCCGTCACCCGTCATGGCGACGAGCTTGCCGCCCTCCTGCTCCTTCTTGATGAGGGCGAGCTTGTCCTCCGGGGTCGCCTCCGCCAAGTAGTCGTCCACGCCCGCCTCTTGGGCGATGGCGCGGGCGGTCAGCGGATTGTCGCCGGTGATCATCACGGTCCTGATGCCCATGCGGCGCAGCTCGGCGAAGCGCTCCCGGATGCCGTCCTTCACCACGTCCTTGAGGTGGATGAGGCCGAGCACCCGCGGCCCGTCCCAGTCGTGCACCGCCACCAGGAGCGGCGTGCCGCCCGACGACGACACCGCCTCGGCCAGCTCCCGCGCCGCGTCCGGGACCTGGCCCCCGTACATCCGCACCCAGTCGACGACCTCGGCGGCCGCGCCCTTGCGGATCGAGCACACCGCGCCGTTGTCCCAGCGCAGGTCGACACCGCTCATCCGGGTGCGGGCGCTGAACTCCACGTAGCGCGAGAGCGCCAACTCGCCCTCGGCGGGCTCGCGCAGACCGTACTGGTTCTTGGCGAGGACCACGACGGAGCGGCCCTCGGGCGTCTCGTCGGCGAGCGAGGACAGCTGGGCCGCGTCGGCGAGGCGCAGCGCCTCGATGCCGGGCAGCGGCACGAAGGCGGCGGCCTCGCGGTTGCCGAGGGTGATGGTGCCGGTCTTGTCGAGCAGCAGCGTGTTCACGTCGCCCGCGGCCTCGACCGCCCGCCCGGACATGGCCAGGACATTGCGCTGCACCAGACGGTCCATGCCCGCGATGCCGATCGCGGAGAGCAGCGCGCCGATCGTCGTCGGGATCAGCGTCACCAGGAGGGCGACGAGGACCGTGGTCGACTGGGCGGCGCCCGCGTGGCCGGCCATCGGCTGGAGCGACACCACGACCAGGATGAAGACGATCGTGAGCGCCGCCAGCAGGATGTTCAGGGCTATCTCGTTGGGCGTCTTCTGCCGCGCCGCCCCCTCGACGAGGGCGATCATCCGGTCCAGGAACGAGTGTCCGGGGCGCGAGGTGACCCGGATGACGAGACGGTCGGACAGGACCGTCGTACCGCCGGTGACGCCCGAGCGGTCGCCGCCGGACTCGCGGATGACGGGCGCCGACTCGCCGGTGACCGCGGACTCGTCCACGGCCGCGATGCCGTCGACGACCTCGCCGTCGGCGGGGATCAGCTCGCCCGCCTCGACGATCACGAAGTCGAAGGGCTTGAGGGAGGTGGCGGCGACCGCCTCCGTCTCCGCGTCCCGGAGGTTCGTGCCGACCCGCCAGTTGTCGCGCAGGCGCAGCGCCACGGTGTCGGTGCGCGCCCGGCGCAGCGACTCGGCCTGCGCCCGGCCGCGGCCCTCGGCGACGGCCTCCGCGAGGTTCGCGAACACCACGGTGAGCCAGAGCCAGCCGCTGATGACCCACGTGAACACGGCGGGGTGCAGCAGGGCGGAGAGCGTGGTGAGCGCGGCGCCGACACCGACCACGAACAGGACCGGGTTGCGCACGAGCGCGCGTGGATGGAGCTTGCGCAGGGCGTCGGGGACGGAGCGCACCAGCTGCTTCGGGTCGAACAGCCCGCCCGGTGTGCGGCGCCTGCCTCCTCTCGGCGGTGCGGGCCGGGGTTCGCGGCCGGGAACGCGCGGGGGAGCCTGCTGGGGGGCGGCGGGAAGCATGGGGACGGGACCTTTGAGGTGTCGTACGCGGACGGGGGTGGCGTGGCGGCCGGGCCTTGTCTGTGCCGGGGCCCCGGCACAGACAAGGCGGCGCTGGGCCGATGCGGCGATGGGATGACGGGTGCACCGACCGCGCGGCCACCGGGAACATACGCCTCCGCCCGGCCCGAACGCCCCGGCCAGGCCCCGTATTTGCGGCTCTCTGACGGGGCGTCGTACGGGTGCGTCAAGCCGCCGTCAAGGGGGCCGTGTGGGGCGTCAGGGACGCGTCAACGAGCGAGGCCATGGCCAAAACCCGTCGCAGACTCGTGATCAACGGGGGGCGGGCGACCGCCCGTGTACGTGACGTTGGAGGGCGAGTGACTCTCACCGCCGGAACCGAGCGTGCCTCTGAAGCGGGGGCCAGGGCACACGCACAGGCACAGCACGCAGCGGTCGTCGAGCACGGGGAGCGACCCGGTCCGCGGCCACGAGGGGGGCCGCGGACGGGCGCTCCCCGTCGCCGCCCGCCGGCCACCGACCTGCTCGCCGCCGCGCGCACCCGCTTCTGGGCGACGGTGCCCGCACGGTTACGGCTGCTGCGCGCCGCCACCCTGGCGCTGACCCTCGCCCTCGTTCTGCTGGCCCTGTTCGCGGGCCTCGGCGCGCGCGCCACCTGGGGCGACATCGCCGACCGCGACGCCCCGCGCACCACCAGCGCCGCCGCTCTCAACCTCGACCTGAACGACATGGACGCCCAGGTCGCCAACATTCTGCTGGCCAACGGCGACGCGGGCCGCGGCCGCCTCGACGTGCCCTACCGGAAAGCCGTCGGCCTCTACGGCTCCGCCCGCCACGGCATCAGCCATGAGCTGCGCACCCTCGCCGTCGCGGCCCAGGGGGACCGGGGCGCCCAGCGGACCGTCGAGCGGCTCACCGAGGACTTCGCCGCGTACCAGGAGCTGGCCGGGCGCGCCCTGGAGAACACCGGCCGCCCCGGCGGCAAGAAGGCCGCGCTCGACGACTACCGGAGCGCCACCGACCTCCTCCAGAAGCGGCTCCTGCCCGAGGCCCGCAAGCTCGTCGACACCACGAACGGCCGCTTCAACACCCGCTACGAAGACGCCCGTTCGGACCTCGGTGTCCAGCTCGCCGCCCTCGTCGCGCTCGGCGTCGTGCTGCTGCTCGTGCTCGGCGCCCTGCAGTGGTACCTGGCCCGCAGCTTCCGCCGGATCCTCAACCCCGGCGTCCTGGCCGCCACCGGCTGCGCCCTCACCGCCGTGATCCTCGGCGCGCAGCTCCTGTCCGCGTCCTCCGCGCACCTCGAGGTCGCCCGGCGTGACGCCTTCGACTCCGTCGTCGCCCTCTCCCGGGCCCGTGCCGTCGCCTACGACGCCAACGCCGACGAGAGCCGCTATCTGCTCGACGCGGACCGCCGCGACCGGTACACCGACTCCTACTTCGCCAAGTCCCAGAAGCTGTACGGGATTCCGGGCGCGACGATGGCCACCTACAACGACGAGCTCGACCGCACGTGGGACGCCTACGTCGACGACCACGGCGAACTGCGCTTCACCGGCGAGTTCCGGCGCGAGCTCGACAACATCACCTTCGACGGTGAACGCGCGGCCGCCGAGGACACCGTGGCGAAGTACGCCGTCTACCAGCGCGACGACCGCAAGATCCGCGACCTGGCGACGGGCGGGGAGGAGCGCCGGGCCGCCGAGTTCTGCATGGGCTGGCGCGCGGGCACCTCCAACGACCACTTCGGGAAGTGGATGGACGCCCTGGCCACGGTCACCAAGGTGAACCGTGACGCCTTCGACGACGCGGTGCGCGACGGCCGGGACGGTGTGTCGGCCCAGCTGCCCTGGATCGTGGGGGCGCTGCTGGCGGCCGGTGTGCTCACGGTGGCGGGGCTGCGGCCGCGGCTGGGTGAATTCCGCTGAGGCGTACGGGAACGGGGGCGCGCCAGGAGTCTGGGGCGCCCCCTCCCGTACGACG
>NZ_JBNJLS010000032.1:0-73442 GCF_050510915.1 Streptomyces odontotermitis
CTGCGCGACGAGGTGAGGTGCCGACCTGCGAGGTGCAGGGACCGCACCTCTTGCCGGTCCGGTCCGGCCGCGGGGGCGAGTGCGTCCCACCAGTCGTCGCCCTCTTCGATGCGGCGTAGAAGGATGCCCTCGCGCACGGCCCAGGGGCAGACGGTCAGTCGGCGGATGCCCATCCGCTTCATCGCGGTGTGGCCCACGAGCGCTCCCGCGAGGGACTGGTTCGCACGAGGCCGGGAGATGCCCGGCAGGCCGGCCCGCTCGTCGGCGGGGAGCTCCGCCAGGCGGTGAACCGCGTGGCGGAGGTCCTTGCGCAGCAACTCGCGCCGCACGAAGGGCCCTTGATGCCCGGCGGCCGCGCCACAGAGCCGGGCCAGCTGTGTGAAGGTCCGCGAGGTGGCGACGGTGGTCCGAGGGGCCTCCCACCGGACACGTTCGGCCACGTCCCGCAGCTCGTGCCGGATCAGGCGGCGCAGCGCCTTGAGGTCCGCGGGCGCGGGTGGATCCTGGCCGTGCAGGTGAGCGCGGGTCAGTCGGTCGGCGCCCAGGGGGAGCGAGAGCGCGAAGTCGGCCAGGCGGCCACGGCCGAACGCCACCTCCAGCGAACCCCCGCCGATGTCGAGGACGAGCAGCGGACCGCTGCGCCACCCCATCCACCGGCGCGCGGCCAGGAAGGTCACCTCCGCCTCGACCTCGCCCGGCAGCACGTGCAGTGGTACGCCGGACGTCTGCCGCACCTCGTCGAGGACCTCCACACAGTTCGGGGCGTCCCGCACGACCGCCGTGGCGAAGGCCGACGGCTCGCCCGAACCCTGCTTCAGGGCCTCCTCCCGTGCGGAGGCCACTGCGTCCCCGAGCCGGTCCATCGCCTCGGGCCCGATGGTGCCGTCGGGCCCGACGAGCTGGGCCAGGCGCAGACGCCGCTTGGCGGTGTGCACCGGCAGCGGCGCTCCGGCCTCCGTGTCCACCACGGTCAGTCGCACCGTATGGGAACCCGCGTCCACCACGCTCATTCGCATGACGCCGGAGTACCCACCAGCGGGCCGGCCACGCCGGAGCAGCGGTTTCCGCACCACAGCAGAGGGAACCCGGCCCGGACTCGTGATCGTGACGAGTGCTTGACGGACAACCGCTGGAAGGAGCACAGCCATGGCCGAGGCAGGGACGTCGCGGACCGGGGCGACGACCGGGTCCCCTCCCGGCACCCCGCAAGGAGTGACGGAGCCGACTCCGGACTTCCCCGCGAACAAGCAGCAACCCCCGGGCCTGGAGAGGGACATGGCCCCGAGCCCCCGCTTTCGCGCGGAACGCTACAAGGCGGCCGACAAGCTGCTCGGAAAGGCCGCGCTGATCACCGGCGGCGACTCCGGGATCGGCAGGGCTGTCGCTCTGCTGTACGCGCGCGAAGGCGCCGACGTGGCCATCGTCCACCTGCCCGGGGAACAGCCCGACGCGGACGAGACCCGGCAGCTGATCGAGGAGACGGGGCGAAGGTGCCTGCTGCTGCCCGGCGACCTGCGTGACGCGGCCTTCTGCCAGGACGCCGTGGCCCGTACGGTCGCCGAGTTCGGCAAGCTGAACATCCTGGTGAGCAACGCGGCGTATCTGAACAGCAAGTTGGAGTTGGAGCAGCTGACCGCGGAGGACTGGGACCGTACGTTCAAGACCAACGCCTACGCGTACTTCCACCTCGTCATGGCCGCCCTGCCCCACCTCGACCAGGGCGACGCCATCATCGCCACGGCGACCGAGGAAGCCCTGAAGGGCAGTACGACGATGATGGACTACGCGGCGTCCAAGGCCGCCGTCATCACGTTCACCAAGTCCATCGCCCCGCACCTGGCCAAGCGCGGCGTCCGCGCCAACGTGGTGGCCCCTGGCCCGACATGGACGGTGCTGAACAACTCCGACCCGCACATGCCCGAGGACGGCCTGTCCCGGCTCGGCAGCGAGACGCCGCTCGGCCGCCCGGCCCAGCCGGAGGAGATCGCCCCGGCTTACGTGTACCTGGCGTCCGACGCCGACTCCAGTTTCACCGTGGGCGAGGTGATCGCGGTGACCGGCGGGGAGACGGACACCCGCTGACCTGCCGCCGGTCACGCACGACGACCTGCGTGCAGCAGCCGGTCCATCTGCTCGGCTGCCCGCACGGCGGCGTCCCCGCAGCAGTTGTTGAACAGCACGTGGACCCGCTCGGCCCGCTCGGCCGGCTCACTCAACCGGGGCAGCCACTCGGCGAGTTCGCCCTCGGCGTACGCGTACCGGAAGCGGTCCTCCTTGCTTCCCCGCCCCCACGACGGGCTGCGCCCGTGGAATCGCACCACGGCAAGCCGGGATGTGGTGACAGGTGCGACGGGTGGCAGGGAGGAGGGCAGCCCCTGGACGGTGTCGACGCCGACGGCGGCCATGCCGTGGTCCGCGAGCCGGGCGCACGTCGACTCGGCCCGCCCCGCACGCCACCAGTCGGAATGCCGGAACTCCACGGCGACCGGCCAGCCGTTCGTACGTTCCGCGGTCCGCTCCAGGATCCGCTCGGCCCGGGCTCCCGGCCGCAGCCACGGCGGGAACTGGAACAGCACGCTGCCCAGGCGCCCCGTCCTCCGCAACGGTCCGACTCCCTCGGCGAACCGCGCCCACACCTCGTCGAGCACGCCGCTGTCCCGGGCGTCGGCCGGCAGCCCGTCCGGCATGGCGGCCTCGCGTGTGGGATGCCCGGTCAGCAACGAGAACGCCTTGACGTCAAAGGTGAATCCGTCCGGCGTGCGTTCCGCCCACAGCCGGCTGACGCGCTCCTGCGGCAGGGCGTAGTACGACGCGTCGGCTTCGACGACCGGAAATCGCCCCGCGTAATACCGCAGCCGTCCCTCGGCGTCCCGCCGCCCGGCCGGATACCAGCCGCTGCGCACCAGCGCCGGGTCGGTCCACGAGCACGTGCCCACGAGAATGTCGCCCATACGGGACCGGTACCCACGGGGCGCGAGCCCGCCCCTGGAGTCGGGGCAATTGCTGCGTCGGGCCGGCACATCGGAGCGGGGGAAAGTCAGCCGATCGCGAGCAGCACCGTGGCCACCAGCGTGCCCAGCGGCCCTGCCGCCCGGCGCCGCCCATCAAGGTGCCGGACGGCCCGCCGGACGACCGGTTCGTCTACCTGTCCGACGTCCTGCCCACCGCCTGGCAGGCCGTCGAGTACGCCGACTTCCCGCCCGGCGGCAGCGTCACCGTCCTGGATCTGCGCGAGTACGGCAAGGACCTGGGTGAAGCGGTACGGGACCTCACCCAGGGCCGCGGAACGGACGCCGTGATCGACGCGGTCCGGCGCGGCGGCACGCTCTCCATCAGCGGCGTCCACGGCGGTGCAGCGAGTCCGCTGCCCCTGCTCACGATGTTCGACAAGCAACTGCGGGTGCGCATGGGCCAGGCCAGCGTGTGGCGCTGGATCGACGACATCCGCCCTCACCTCACCGATGACGACCCCCTGGGTATCGACGGATTCGCCACGCAGGCCAAGGACGACGGCATGGTTCGGTGACTGGTTCGACGCCGGTGGGCTCGGGCACCCCGCAGCGCCGCCGGATCACGGTGAGGCGGGCGGGAGACCAGGTACCTCCACGCTCTCGCCCGAGGGGTCCGACTGTGCGCCCCGGAGCGCCTTCGCGCCCAGCTCCGGGGCGACGGCCGTGTGCGCAATCCCCTTGCACCTTCACGATATGACGGTTAGTCATATACCTATTAGGCATACGAGAGGCCCCGTACCGCCCCAACTCCCTGGAGGCACAGTGAAGTTCTCCGTCATCTTCGAGGCCCAACTGGCCGACCCCACCGTCGAGCGCGAGCACCAGCTCTTCCACGACAGCGTCGAACAGGCCGTGCTCGCCGAGGAGATGGGCTTCGACCGGATCTGGGCGGTCGAGCACCACTCCCTCAAGTGGTACGCGCACATGAGCGCCCCGGAGATCTTCCTGACCTGGGTGGCCGCGCGCACCAGCACGATCCGGATCGGGCACGGCGTCGTCTGCATGCCGTTCAACTTCAACCATCCGGCGCGCGTCGCCGAGCGCGCCGCGACGCTCGATCTGCTCTCGGGCGGGCGGCTCGACCTGGGCGCGGGGCGGGGCGGCACCGTGCAGGAGACCTCGCTGTGCGGGGTGGACAAGGAGCGCACGGCCCAAGAGGTCGAGGAGGCGCTGCGGATCATCGGGAAGGCGTGGGAGGGCGATGAGCTCGAGTATCACGGGGAGCTCATCGACATCGACCCGCACCCGATCCTGCCGCGGCCCCGGCAGACCCCGCACCCCCCGCTCTTCCTCGCGTGCAGCCGCACCGAGACCCTCGCCCAGGCCGCCGAACTCGGCGTCGGCGCCCTGGTGATGGGCTTCGCCGGGCCCGAGTCGATCGCGGGGATGAGGGCGGCGTACGACACCGCCGTCGCCGCCCGGCGCGGTGACCGGTTCGTGTCGCGCGCCGTCAACGACCACTTCTCCGTGCTCTGCCCGACCATCGTGCTCGACGACGGGGAGACCGCCCGCAGCGTGGGCATCCGCGGGCAGCGGTTCTTCGCGCAGTCCATCGGGCACTGGTACGGGGGCGCCGGGATACCGGACGAGGCCGTGGTGGAGGGCACCGACGAGGCGGCCGAGATGCGCAGGGCCGCCGAGCAGGTCGTCGCGCGGCTGCACGAGCAGAACATCCCGGTGCGCCCCACGTCCACGGCCACGTTCAACGCCGAGCACGCCTACGGCACCGCCGACGACGCCATCGCCTACGTCGAGCGGCTCCGGGACGCGGGCGCCGACGAGATCATGTGCCTCATCCAGATGGGCACCGTGCCGCAGGAGGCGTGCCTGGAGACGCTGCGGCAGTGGGGCGAGAAGGTGATCCCGTACTTCCGGGCCCAGGAGGCGAGCGCGAGGGATGAGGCGGGCACGAGGGATGAGACTGACGCGAGGGATGGGGCAGACGCGAGGGGTAGGGCGAACGAGGCGGACGGGGCGGGGGTGGCCTGAATGTCCCAGCCGTTGGCCGACGACCGTCTCGCCCCCGCCGCCCGCCCCCTCGTGGACGCCCTGACCGCCCACTTCCCCGACCTCGGCCGCACCGTCACCGACGCCGTCGAGGCCCGGCGCATCCTGGCCGCGGCCCCCGCGTCCCCGGTCGAGCCGCCCGCCGTCGGCGCCGTCGAGGACCGGACGATCCCGGGGCCGCCGGGCGCGCCCGACCTTCCCGTACGGGTCTACCTGCCCGACCCGGCGACGGAATCGCGGGGGGCGCGGCCGACCGTCGTCTTCTTCCACGGTGGCGGATGGGTGATCTGCGGGCTCGACACCCACGACGCGACCGCGCGCGGCCTGTGCCGGGAGGCGGGGGCGGCCGTGGTGTCCGTCGACTACCGGCTCGCGCCCGAGTTCCCGTTCCCCGCCGCCGTCGAGGACGCGTACGCCGCCGTGTGCTGGGCCGCCGGGCACCTCGGTGAACTGGGCGGTGAACAGGGGGCGTTGGTGGTGGCCGGAGACAGTGCGGGCGGGAATCTCGCCGCCGTCGGCGCCCTCGCCGCCCGCGACCGGGGCGGGCCGGACATCGCGCTCCAGGTCCTCGTCTATCCGTCGACCGACGCCAGTCGGCCCTGGGACTCGTACCGCCGCAATGCCGAGGGCTACTTCCTCACGGCGGCGCACTGCGAGTGGTTTCTGAGTCAGTACGTGGGGGAGGGGGGTGCGCGGTGGGATCCCTACCTCTCGCCCGCCCTCGCCGACCTGCGCGGCCTCCCGCCCGCCCACATCGTCACCGCGGGCTGCGATCCCCTGTGCGACGAGGGCCGGGCCTACGCGCGGCTCCTGGAGGAGGCCGGCGTCGCCGTCACGGAGGGGTACTTCCCGGCGATGTTCCACGGATTCTTCGGGTTCCCCGTGCTCCTGCCGGAGGCCCGGGCCGCACGGGAAGGAGTGGCGTCGGCCATCGCCAGAACCGTGGAAGACAGGAAAAACATCTCTGAAAGATGGGGCGGCACAGGATAATTTCCGGTGGCTCCCCTTGTGGAGGAGAACCTCGCGCACATACGGTGTCTTTACGCGAGGTTCTCCCGTGGAGGTTGGGTCATGACGGAAATTCTTGTGCAGGCACGTACGGAGGGCGCTGTTCCTTCCGTGGAGGGGCGGGTCGTCGAGCATCCGGCCTGGCCCGCGCTCAAGAGTGCCGTGGAAGAGATCCGGCCCTGGCAGTCGGCCGACGGCTCGATCGACTTCGAGGCGGAGGGCGCCCCGTCGCGGTCCGTCGCGGAGCTCGCCGTGGACCGGGTGATATCGGCGGTCGAGCAGCTCGCGCCGCTCCTGCCGCACGACGCCGCGTACCACGAGGCGCTCGTCGTCGACCTGCGCCGCTGGGCCGACGACGGCTTCCAAGTCCCGGACTTCCTGGACTCGTTGCTCGCCTTCCAGCCCGCGGCCCACCGCGAGGACGGCCTGCAGCACCTGGTCGTCTTCCCGATGTACACGCAGAACGGCAACCCGGACCGCAACCTCGAAGCGGTCGTGCTGCGCATGGTCTGGCCCGACTGGCTGGCCGAGCTGGAGCGCACCCGCTACGACAACCCGCTGTTCTGCGGCATCACCTTCGAGGACTTCACGTCCGGGTACGACACGAACTCGGCCGTGCTCTTCCCGGAGACCATCGCGGTGCGCGAGGCCCCGGAGCGGTTCAGCTGGGGCGGCATCTTCTGCGACCGCGAGGCGGCCCGCTTCCGCCGCGTCACCGAGGCCGCCGTCGACATCCTCGGGCTCGAACTGCCGGAGGACATCCGGGCGATGGTCGCCGACCAGGACCGCTGCCAGCAGGCGTTCGTGCTCTGGGACATGGTCCACGACCGCACCCACAGCCACGGCGACCTGCCCTTCGACCCCTTCATGATCAAGCAGCGGCAGCCGTTCTGGATGTACGGCCTGGAGGAGCTGCGCTGCGACCTCACGGCCTTCAAGGAGGCCGTGAAGCTGGAGGCCGAGGGCGTCCCGCAGGCCCGTGACGTGCAGTACGCGGTCCTCTTCGACCGGATGTTCCGCTTCCCGGTCACCGGCGACCGCGTCAAGAACTACGACGGACTCGGCGGCCAGCTCCTGTTCGCGTACCTCCACAAGCACGACGTGGTCCGCTGGACCGACAACAAGCTGAAGATCGACTGGGACCGCGCCCCGCAGGTCACCAACCAGCTCTGCGCCGAGATCGAGACCCTCTACCGCGAGGGCATCGACCGCCCGAAGCTCGTGCACTGGTTCGCCGCGTACGAGCTGGTCTCGCGCTATCTCGCGCCGCACCCGGGCTCGCGCTGGGCCAAGGGCCCGGACGCCCTGGACACCTCCCTGCCGCCCCGCAAACTCGTCGACGACGTGCTTCCTGACGAGTTTCCGCTCAGCATGTTCTATGAGGCGCTCTCCAAGAAGCTGAAGAACGTGATCGCCTCCACCAAGGGGATCACCGCTTCCTCGGACGCGCCGATGGCTGCCGCGTGAGCGGCCGTAACGAGGAGGCGAGGACCATGTCCGCACCCAACGGATCCGCGCTCGACGGAGCCGTGGTCGCGGTGGCGGGCGCCGCGGGCCCGGCCGGACGCGCGACGCTGCTGCGGCTCGCGGAGGCGGGCGCCACCGTCGTCGCCGCCGACGCCGACGCGGCGCGCCTGGCGGAGGCCGTGGACGCCGCCCGGTACGCGCACGGCGGCGCCACCGTCACCGGTGACACCGTCGACCTCCTCGACCTGGACGCGACCCGCTCCTGGGCCGACCGCACGGAGAAGGAGTTCGGGCGCATCGACGGCCTCGTCCACCTCGTGGGCGGCTGGCGCGGCAGCGCCTCCTTCGCGGAGACGGACCTGGCCGACTGGGACGTGCTCGAGAACCTGCTCATCCGCACCGTGCAGCACACCTCGCTGGCCTTCCAGGCCGGCCTGGAGCGCAGCGGCAACGGCCGCTATCTGCTGATCAGCGCCGCGGGCGCCTCGAAGCCGACGGCGGGCAACGCCGCGTACGCGGCCTCCAAGGCGGCCGCCGAGGCGTGGACGCTGGCCCTCGGTGACGCCTTCCGCAAGGCGGCGAAGGCGGAGGGGGCCGACGCGCCGCGCGCGGCGGCTGCGATCCTGGTGGTCAAGGCGCTGGTGCACGACGCGATGCGCGCCGAGCGACCCAGCGCGAAGTTCGCGGGCTTCACCGACGTCAAGGAGCTGGCCGAGGCCATCGCCGGGGTCTGGGAGCGGCCCGCCGGTGAAGTGAACGGAAACCGCCTGTGGCTGACCGAGAAGCCGTGAACCCCACCGCCAGGACCGACGCACGCCGCCACCACGACCCGGACGTCCGCGGATTCGCCAGCGACAACTACGCGGGCGCGCACCCCGAGGTCCTGGCGGCGATAGCCCTCGCCAACGGCGGCCACCAGATCGCGTACGGGGAGGACGACTACACCGACCACCTCCAGCAGGTCGTCCGCGGCCACTTCGGGGCGAGCGCCGAGGCGTTCCCGGTCTTCAACGGCACCGGCGCGAACGTGGTGGCGCTGCAGGCGCTCACCGACCGCTGGGGCGCCGTGATCTGCGCGGAGAGCGCCCACATCCACGTCGACGAGTGCGGTGCGCCCGAACGGGTCGGCGGGATCAAGCTGTTGACCGTGCCGACCGCCGACGGGAAGCTCACGCCCGAGCTGATCGAGCGTCAGGCGTTCGGCTGGGACGACGAGCACCGGGCGATGCCGCAGGTCGTCTCGGTCGCGCAGAACACCGAGCTGGGCACCGTCTACACGCCCGACGAGATCCGCGCGATCTGCGAATTCGCCCATGAGCGCGGCATGTTGGTGCACGTCGACGGCGCCCGCCTCGCCAATGCGGCGGCCTCGCTGGACGTCCCCATGCGGACGTTCACGAACGCCGTCGGCGTGGACATCCTCTCCCTGGGCGGCACGAAGAACGGCGCGCTGTTCGGCGAGGCCGTCGTCGTCCTCAACCGGGACGCCGTGCGCCACATGAAGCACCTGCGCAAGCTGTCGATGCAGCTCGCCTCCAAGATGCGTTTCGTCTCCGTGCAGTTGGAGGCGCTGCTCGCCAAGGACCTGTGGCTGCGCAACGCCCGGCACGCCAACGAGATGGCCCAGCGCCTGGCCGAGGGCGTCCGCGCGGTGCACGGCGTCGAGATCCTCCACCCCGTGCAGGCCAACGCCGTCTTCGCGCGCCTCCCGCACGACGTGAGCGAGCGCCTCCAGAAGCGCTACCGCTTCTACTTCTGGGACGAGGCGGCGGGCGACGTCCGCTGGATGTGCTCCTTCGACACCCGCGAGGAGGACGTCGACGGGTTCGTGGCGGCGCTCAAGGAGGAGATGGCCCGCTAGAGGGCAGGGGAAGAATTCTGCATAGGTATGCGACCGATCGTAAAGTCATTGACTCTTGATCGGTCGCATTCCTATGCTCCCGTGCCATGCAGCTGATCCAGGAAAACCCTGACCTGTCGGCGTACTTGGCCGCCGGCGAAGCCGTCGACCACGAGCATCCACTGGTCCGCGAGACGGCGGCCTGGCTCGCAAAGTCATCCGCCGATACCTATGCCTACGCCCGCGCGGCCTTCGAGTTCGTGCGCGATGCCGTCCCGCACTCGCAGGACTCGGGTCGCATGGAGGTCACCTGGCGCGCCTCCGACGTCCTGCGGGAGCGCACCGGCATCTGTGTCGCCAAGTCCCACGCCCTGGCCGCCCTGCTGCGCGCCGAGGACATCCCGACGGCGTTCTGCTACCAGCGGCTGCGGGACGACAACACCAGCGGCCACTCCGTGCACGGTCTGGTCGCCGTCCGCCTCGGCGGCGCCTGGCACCGGCAGGATCCGCGCGGGAACATTCCGGAGGGCGTCGACGCCCAGTTCCGGCTCGGGGAGGAGCGGCTGGCCTGGCCCGTGGATCCTGAGTCCAATGAAGTGGACTATCCGGTCCTGTATGCTGAACCGAGCCCGGTGGTGCTCGACGTGCTCAAGCAAGCCCGCGACCGGCCGCACCTCTGGCGGATCTACCCCTCAGACCTGTGACGCACGAACTGTGAGGCACGACGGACCATGACCATCGACCTGACCGTCTCCGACGAGGTCCGCGCCCTCGCGCCCGGCTTCACCCACATCGCCGTCGAGGCCCACGGCCTCGTCAACGGCCCGACCACGGACGGCACTTCGGCGCTCCTGGACGACGCCGCGCGCCGCCTCGCCGCACGCCTGGAGGGCCGCGCCCCGCACGAGGACGCGCACATCGCGGCCTGGCGCGCCGCCTACACGGCCTTCGGCGCCAAGCCGAACCGCACCCGCAACTCCGCGGAGGCACTGGCCAAGCGCGCCCTGGCGGACGGCGGACTGCCGCGCATCAACGCCCTGGTCGACGTCTACAACGCGATCAGCGTGGCCCATCTGATCCCCGTCGGCGGCGAGGACCTGGACCACATCAAGGGCGGCATGCGGCTCGTGCGCGCCACCGGCGACGAGGACTTCGTGACCGTCGCCTCCGGCGAGCGGGCCGTCGAGCACCCGGACGCGGGCGAGGTGGTCTGGCGCGACGCCGAGGGCGTCACCTGCCGCCGCTGGAACTGGCGGCAGGGCACCCGCACGCGGCTGACGGAGGAGTCCGTCAACGCGCTCTTCCTCCTGGAGGGCATGGCGCCGCACGCGGACCTGGAGCCCGCGGCGGCCGAACTCGCCGAGCTCCTGGAGAAGTTCAGCCCCGGCGTGCGGATCACGGTCCACGCGCGCGGCTAAGCGGGTACGTCGCGTCAGTGCGCCTCGGCGGCCTTCACCTGGTCGGCCGTCGGGGCGGTGCCGCCGAGGTGCGCGGGCAGCCACCAGGTGTCGTCCGGGCCCTTGGGGCGGCCCGGGTAGGCGCGCTGCGCGGCCTCCAGGAGCTCCTGGCAGCGCTCGCGCAGGCGGCGCGTGATCGCACCCGCGTACTGGTCCTTCGGCGCCTCCACGCGCTCGCCCACCCGGATGGTGACGGGCAGGTGGCTGCGCTTGAAGTTGCGCGGGTGGCCCTTGGTCCACAGCCGCTGCGTGCCCCACAGCGCGACCGGGATGAGCGGGACCCCGGCCTCCTGGGCCATGCGGGCGGCGCCGGACTTGAAGGACTTCAGGGTGAAGGACTGCGAGATCGTCGCCTCGGGGAAGACGCCGACCACCTCGCCGGAGCGCAGCGAATCCAGCGCGTGCGCATACGCGGCGTCGCCCTGCTTGCGGTCCACGGGGATGTGCTTCATGCCGCGCATCAGCGGCCCGGAGACCTTGTGCCGGAACACCGAGTCCTTCGCCATGAAACGCACGAGCCGCTTCTGCGGCAGGGCCGCGAGTCCGTCGAAGATGAAGTCCAGGTAGCTGATGTGGTTGCTCACCAGGACGGCCCCGCCCGTGCGCGGGATGTTCTCCGATCCCTTGCAGTCGATCTTCAGGTCCCACGCCTTGAAGAGGGTCTTCGCGGCGCCGATCACCGGACGGTAGACGAGTTCTGCCATGGGTTGGGGAGGGCCCTTCATCTGTGCCTGGGGGAGCCTGCCACGGGAGGGGACTCCCGGCGGTGCCCAGCGGCTTAAGTTACGCAGCCGTAAGTTCGGCGTCCCGCAGATCGTGCCCCAAGAACGTACGGCTGACCAGCTCTGGTGCCCCGCATCCAGGAGATTCTCGTCACGTCGTCCCCCTTCGTCGGCGCCCGGTCCGGCCTCTGACTCCCTGCCCGTTTCCTGTCCCGGGAATCATCCGGAGCGCCGCGCTGCTGTAGTGGTGAGTGGGTGGAACGACGGAAAAGCGACCAGGGCGGGAGACGGCGGTGCGCGGACAGGACGCCGAGCGGCACTTCGACGCGTCCGTGCTGGGCGCGCCGCTGGGGGAGCGGGCCACGCTCGTCCAGTTCTCCAGCGCGTTCTGCCAGCCCTGCCGGGCCACCCGCAGAGTCCTCGCGGACGTGGCCGCCATGGTGCCGGGCGTCGCGCACGTGGAGATCGACGCCGAGGAGCGCCTCGATCTCGTACGGGACGTGGGTGTCCGCTCGACGCCGACCGTCCTCGTGCTCGACGCGGCCGGGCGGGTCGTGCGCCGCGCCTCGGGGCAGCCCCGCAAGGCCGATGTCATCGCCGCGCTCGGCGCCGCCGTATGACGCACCCTCAACCGGCCGCGGCGCGGCGGGTCCGCGCAGGCCGGAGGGGATCCGTGACGCATCTTTCATATCCCGGAACGGACTTGACTGTGCCCACCACCTGTCGTCAGCCTGCCTTTATGCCTCCGGAGCTCCTGCTGTACGAGCGCGTTCACCTGGACCTCGCACGTCATGCCAGTGCGCGCTGTCCCGGCTGCTGAGCAGCCACGGAACCGCTCGTCCCGCCAGCAGAAGGACAACTCCATGACGGCCACGCCCGACGTCTCCGCCCCTCACCAGCTCGCCTCCCCCGACCTGTTGCGCTCCGTGTTCCGGCAGCACGCGGCCGGGGTCGCCGTGATCACGGCCCGCTCCGCCGCGGCGGACGGCCCCGTCGGCTTCACCGCCACCTCGCTCACCTCGGTCTCCGCCGAGCCCCCGCTGCTCTCCTTCGGGATCGGCCTCGGCGCCTCCAGCTGGCCCGCCGTCGCCGAGACCGACCACGTCGGCGTGCACATACTCGGCGAGCACCAGCAGGACCTCGCCGCCACCTTCGCCCGCAGCGGCGCCGACCGCTTCGGGGCGCCCACCCGCTGGCACGAGGGCCCCTACGGGGTGCCGGTCCTGGACGGGACGCTCGCCTGGCTGGTCTGCCGGATCGTGGCGCGGGTGCCCGCGGGCGACCATCGCGTCGTGCTCGCCGAGCCCGTCGTCGGCGACCCCGCGCGGCCCGGCCGCCCGCTCCTGTACCAGCAGGGACGCTTCAACGCGCTGCGCGACTGAGAGTTCCCGGCGGAGCCCTTCCGCGCCCGATCACACAGGGTTGGGAAGGTCACAGTTCAAAGCGCTTGCTTAGCGGGAAAGAACTGGGTGTACTCATGAGTAATATTCCGGTCGGAGCGCGGGCCGCCCCGACCGGGATCCGCCGCTTCAGGCGCCTATGCTGCCTGCAACAGGCAGCAGCCCAGTAAAGACGATGCAGTAGGAGAGCCGGCGTGAGCTTGAGGATCGTTGTCACCGTGAAGTACGTGCCCGACGCCACCGGCGACCGGCACTTCGCCGATGACCTGACCGTCGACCGTGACGACGTGGACGGCCTGCTGTCGGAGCTCGACGAGTACGCCGTCGAGCAGGCTCTGCAGATCGCCGACGAAGCGGACGACGCGGAGATCACCGTGCTGACCGTCGGCCCCGAGGACGCCAAGGACGCGCTGCGCAAGGCGCTTTCGATGGGCGCCGACAAGGCCATCCACGTCGAGGACGACGACCTGCACGGCACCGACATCATCGGTACGTCGCTCGTCCTCGCCAAGGCGATCGAGAAGGCCGGCTACGACCTGGTGGTCTCCGGCATGGCGTCCACCGACGGCACCGCGGGCGTCGTCCCCGCGCTCCTCGCCGAGCGCCTGGGCGTCCCGCAGGTCACGCTGCTGTCCGAGGTCTCCGTCGAGGACGGCGTCGTCAAGGGCCGCCGTGACGGCGACGCCGCCTCCGAGCAGCTGGAGGCTTCGCTGCCGGCCGTCGTGTCCGTCACCGACCAGTCGGGCGAGGCGCGTTACCCCTCCTTCAAGGGCATCATGGCCGCCAAGAAGAAGCCGGTGGAGTCCTGGGACCTCTCCGACCTCGACATCGAGGCCGAGGAAGTGGGCCTGGAGGGCGCCTGGACGAAGGTCGACTCCGCCGCCGAGCGTCCCGCGCGCACCGCGGGCACGATCGTCAAGGACGAGGGCGAGGGCGGCAAGCAGCTCGCTGAGTTCCTCGCGGGCCAGAAGTTCATCTGAGCTTCAGCCACCCCTGAAAAACCGCCCAACTTCTTCGTAACCGCAGGAGATTGAAGTCCCATGGCTGAAGTTCTGGTCTACGTCGACCACGTGGACGGTGCCGTCCGCAAGCCCACCCTCGAGCTCCTCACGCTGGCCCGCCGCGTCGGCGAGCCCGTCGCCGTCGCGCTCGGCAACGGCGCCGCCGACACCGCCGCCGCGCTCGCCGAGCACGGCGCGGTGAAGGTCCTCACCAACGACGCCGCCGAGTTCGCCGACTACCTCGTCGTGCCGAAGGTGGACGCGCTCCAGGCCGCGTACGAGGCCGTGTCCCCGGCCGCCGTGCTCGTGCCGTCGTCCGCCGAGGGCAAGGAGATCGCGGCCCGCCTCGCGGTCCGCATCAAGGCCGGCATCATCACCGACGCCGTCGACCTGGAGGCGTCGGACGAGGGCCCGGTCGCGACGCAGTCCGCGTTCGCCGCGTCCTTCACCACCAAGTCCCGTGTCTCGCAGGGCACTCCGGTCATCACGGTCAAGCCGAACTCGGCCGCCGTGGAGGCCGCCCCGGCCGCGGGCGCCGTCGAGGCCCTCGCCGTCTCCTTCTCGGCGCAGGCCACCGGCACCAAGGTCACCGCGCGCACCCCGCGCGAGTCGACCGGCCGTCCGGAGCTGACCGAGGCCGCGATCGTCGTCTCCGGCGGCCGTGGCGTGAACGGCGCGGAGAACTTCCACGTCATCGAGTCCCTCGCCGACTCGCTCGGTGCCGCCGTCGGCGCCTCGCGCGCCGCCGTGGACGCCGGCTGGTACCCGCACTCCAACCAGGTCGGCCAGACCGGCAAGTCGGTCTCGCCGCAGCTGTACATCGCCTCCGGCATCTCCGGCGCGATCCAGCACCGCGCGGGCATGCAGACCTCGAAGACCATCGTGGCCATCAACAAGGACGCCGAGGCCCCGATCTTCGACCTGGTCGACTACGGCGTGGTCGGCGACCTCTTCGACGTCGTCCCGCAGCTGACCGAAGAAGTCAACTCCCGCAAGGGCTGAACCGCTTGACGTTCGCCGCGAGGCCCCCGTGTCCGGTCGCTCCGGAGGCGGGGGCCTCGCGCGTGCCGCCGGGGCGGACCGCTACAGCGTCAGGCTCACCTGTACGGGCAGGTGGTCGCTCGGGAACTGCCCCTTGAGCGAGAAGGTGTTGATGACCGCCTCGTGCGCGCGCACCCCGGGCGTCGCCAGGATCCAGTCGATGCGGTCGCCGTCGGGGACCAGCGGCTTGTAGCCGTGGAAGGTGGCGTACGCCTTGCTGCGCCGGTCCGCCGCGTCCCAGGTGTCGACGAGCCCGGCGCCCAGCATCGTGTCGTAGACCGGGTTCTTGTGGGCCGCGACGTTGAAGTCGCCGGTGACCAGGACCGGCAGGGAGCGGTCGAGCCCTGCGATGCGCTCGGAGATCAGACTCGCGGCACGCGCGCGTGCGTACTGGCTGTGGTTGTCCAGGTGGGTGTTGAGGACGTAGAAGTCGCCGTCCGTGCGCAGGTCGTGGAAGCGGACCCAGGTGACCATGCGGATCGAGCCGCCGCCCCAGGTGTTGGAGCCGATCACGTTCGGGGTGTCCGAGAGCCAGAAGTGCTCGTACGCGACGGGCGCGAGGCGCCGGGTGTCGTAGAAGACGGTCATGAACTCGTCCCGGCTGCCGCCCGCGCGTCCGGTGCCGAGCCACTCGTAGTGCGGGCCGAGGTCCGCGGAGATGTCCTGGACCTGCTGGTAGAGCCCTTCCTGGGTGCCGACGACATGGGGCCGGGCGCGACGCAGGAGCTCACGGGTGACCGGGCGGCGGTCGGCCCAGGTGTTCGGCGGGGTGCTGCTCGCATAGCGGAGGTTGAACGACATGACCTCCAGGCGGGAGCCCGGGCGCTCCACCGCGCGCGCGGGAGCGGCTGACAGCGCCGCCGAGAACAGGGGGACGGCCGCCGCGGCGGCCACTGCGGTACGCAGGCCGAGGCGGCGCGTGACTCGGGTGTCGTCGGTCGGCACACGGACTCCTTCACGTCAGGTCGCGCGGTCAGAATGAGGTGCGCGCGGGGGAGTGTGTAAGGAGGATCTGAGACAGCGGTGAACTCCTGCCGTCCTGTGGGCGGGGTCCGGCAGGCGAGAGGGTGTTGACCTGCGGGAAGCTCGCCGGATAACTTCGCTATACGGATTGTTGATTCCGGGAAGCGGAAACGCTTCGGGGATCCGCGAGAGTGGAGGGTGCAGGAATGGGTCAGCAAGAGACGGTGGCAACGAGCCTCGCCGGCGCGGTCAGCGAGGGCGTCAGCGCCTCCCTCGCCCCGGTGGACGCGAAGCTGGAGCGTCTCTACCCGGGAGACCCCGGCACCCGCCAGCCCGTCCACACCGTCTACGTCCCCGGCGACGTCTTCGCCGCGGACACCATCCGCTCCTGGGGCGACAAGGCCCTCGCGGCCCTCGACGAGCACGCCCCGGACGCCGCCTCCTTCGCCGCCGCGCTCGGCCTCTCGGACGCGCTCGCGCAGCCCGTCTACGACCGCGTGCGCGCCAAGCTGGAGCGCGAGCCCATCGAGGACCTCCGGGTCGACTTCGAGGACGGCTACAAGGGCAAGGACGAGGACCAGGACGCCGCCCGCGCCGCCCGTCTGATCGCCGAGGCGTACAAGAACGGCGCCCCTGGAGAAACAGCCCCGTACATGGGCATCCGCATGAAGTGCATGGAGGCGCCCGTACGCGACCGGGGCATCCGCACCCTCGACGTCTTCCTGTCCGGCCTCATGGAGGCGGGCGGCCTCCCCGACGGACTGGTCCTCACGCTGCCCAAGGTCACCTACCCGGAGCAGGTCACCGCGATGGTGCGCCTCCTGGAGGAGTTCGAGAAGGCGCGCGGCCTGGAGGCGGGGCGCATCGGCTTCGAGATCCAGATCGAGACCAGCCAGTCGATCCTCGCCAGCGACGGCACCGCCGCCGTCGCCCAGATGATCCAGGCCGCCGAGGGCCGCGCCACCGGCCTGCACTACGGCACCTTCGACTACAGCGCCTGCCTCGGCGTGAGCGCCGCCTACCAGGCCAGCGACCACCCGGCCGCCGACCACGCCAAGGCGATCATGCAGGTCGCCGCGGCGGGCACCGGCGTACGCGTCTCGGACGGCTCCACCAACGTCCTGCCCATCGGCTCCACCGAGAAGGTCCACGAAGCCTGGCGGCTGCACTACGGCCTCACCCGGCGCGCCCTGGCCCGCGCCTACTACCAGGGCTGGGACATGCACCCGGCGCACATCCCCACCCGCTACGCCGCCGTCTTCGCCTTCTACCGCGAGGGCTTCGAGTCCGCCGCCGCGCGCCTGTCCGCCTACGCCCACCACAACGCGGACGGCGACGTCATGGACGAGCCCGCCACCGCCAAGGCCCTCGCCGGCTACCTGCTGCGCGGCCTGGACTGCGGCGCCCTGGACGCGGGCGAGGTCACCCGGCTCACCGGTCTCACGCTGGCCCGCCTGCAGGGCTTCGCCGGCCCGCGCCGCGCCGACCTGACGGCTTCGGGCTCGGGCACGAAGCCGTAACCCTCGTAACACCGAGTACGTGCTGTCACCGCTGCCCCGTACTCTGTACGCGACCAATCTTGGCGCGACAGGGACGGGGCAGCGGTGTCTTCGGGGGAGCACGGACAGGCAGGTGGCGGCGGCAGACTGCTCGCCGGGCGCTACCGCGTGGTGGAGCAGCTGGGCCGCGGCGGCATGGGCGTCGTCTGGCGCGCGGTGGACGAGGTCCTGCACCGCGAGGTCGCCGTCAAGGAGCTGCGGGCCTACACGGACGAGGGCGCTCCCGAACTCGCCGACCTGCGCGTGCGCATGCAGCGCGAGGCCCGCGCCGCCGCCCGCGTGCGCCACCCCGGAGTCGTCGCCGTGCACGACGTGGCGGAGGTCGACGGACGCCCGCTGATCGTCATGGAGCTCATCGACGGCCGCTCGCTCGACGACGTGCTGCGCGAGCGCGGCACCCTCGACCCCGGCGAGGCCGCCGCCATCGGCGCCCGGGTCATGGAGGCGCTCGCCGCCGCCCACCGCGCCGGCGTCCTGCACCGGGACGTGAAGCCGGGCAACATCCTCCTGGAGAACGGCGGCCGCGTCGTCCTCACCGACTTCGGCATCGCCACCATGGAGGACCCCGGCGACGGCTCGTCCACGCACCTCACCCGCAGCGGCGAACTCGTCGGCTCCCTCGACTACTTGGCCCCCGAGCGCGCCCAGGGCCAGGACCCGGGCCCGGCCTCGGACGTCTGGGCCCTCGGGGCGACGCTGTACGCGGCGGTGGAGGGCGCGTCGCCGTTCCGCCGCACGTCGACGTGGTCGACGCTCACGGCGATCGTCGTCGAACCGCTGCCGGAGCCGCGCCGCGCGGGCGCCCTGACCCCCGTACTGCGCCGCCTGATGGACAAGGACCCGCAGGCCCGCCCGGAGGCGGAGGAGGCGCGGGCGCTGCTCGCGGCCGCCGCGACGGCTTCGCTGCGCTCGCCGTCAGCGCACCCGGGCGAGGTCACGACGCGCCTGCGTGAGGCCGAACGTGAAGCCGAGCCCCGCCCGCGCGAATCGACGGTGCGCAGCGTCCCGAGCGCACCCCCGCCCGGCTTCGGCCCGCCTGCCGCGCAGCCCCCGGCGGCCCACCCCCAGCCCGCACCGGCCGCTCCGGAATCGGGCCGGAGCCCGGAAGGGCCGACGCCGCCACGCCGCCGCCGGGGCCGCGCCCTGCTGGCCGCCGTCGCCGTGGCCGTGGTGCTCGCCGCCACCGGCGTCACGGTCGCGCTCCTCAACGGCCAGGAGGACAAGAGCGATCAGGCCGGGCACGCGACCTCCCCCGACGCCACCGCCGAGCCCGGCGGCGAGGGCGACCCGGGTGCCTTCGACGACGGCGCGCGCTCGCCCAAGCCGTCCGAGCAGGGACACGGCAAGAAGCCCGGACCCCGCCCGGAGCAGTCGCGTCCGGAGGACGACGAGAAGCCTTCGAAGAAGCCCACCGAGCGCCCCGACCCCACCTCGAAGCCGACGCGCGACGATGCCGACGGCGGGGCGACGGGCGGCAGTTCGGACGGCGGCTCCGAAGGCTCCGGCGGCACGACGGGCGGCAGCAGCGGTGGCGATGGCGGCGACGCCCCGGCCCCGGTCTGCCACGCCACGGGCGGCGGCAAGTACGACTGCTCGGTGTGGCGCTCGGCGACGTCGTACACCGCGTCCGGCGACCGCGCGGGCACGCTCAACGCGGGCACCAACTATTTCTACTGCCAGCAGAACCTGGGCCGCCGCGAGACGTACGGGAAGTGGACCAACGTCTGGTGGGCGAAGACGGACGACGACAGCGGCAACCGGAACGTGTTCGTCAGCGACGTCTACGTGAAGGGCGGCGAGAACGACAAGCCGCTGCCGGGCCTGCCGGTCTGCTGACCGCCCCTCCGCTGCCCGGGGCCCTCACGCGGCCGGGGTGAGAGCCAGCGCCGGATAGTCGGTGTACCCGTCGGCGCCGCCCACGTACATCAGTCCGTCGTCCCGTACGGGATTGACGGGCGCCCCCGTGCGCAGCCGCTCGACCAGATCAGGGTTGGCGAGGAACGGCCGCCCGAGCGCGATGAGATCGGCGCCCGCGGCGAGCAGCCGCTCGCCCGCCGCCCGGCCGCCGTCGGCGGGGATCCGGGTGCGCGGCAGGATCGGGTTGGCGATGAGCGCGCCCGGCCAGGCCGCGCGGATCCGCCGGAACAGCGGCTGCTCGGGGTCGGCGTACACGACGTGCAGATATGCGAGTCCGGCGTCGCTCAGTGCGTCGATGAGCGCGGGGTAGACGTCGTCGATGTCGTCCTCGTGCATCGCGTTGGCGGTGACGCCGGGGGCGATGCGCAGCCCCACGCGCTCGGGCCCGACCGCCGCGGCCACGGCGCGCACGACCTCGACCACGAACCGGATGCGCCCGGCCACCGAGCCTCCGTAGGCGTCGGTGCGGTGGTTGGTCCCGGTGGCGAGGAACTGGTGGAGCAGATAGCCGTTGGCGGCGTGCACCTCGACTCCGGCGAAGCCCGCGGCGACGGCGTTGCGGGCGGCGTCCGCGAAGTCCGCGACGGTGCCACGGATCTCCTCGACCGTCATCTCCCTTGGTGTGACGGCCGGTTGGGCCCCGTCGGCGGTGTGGATGGTGTCGGGCAGCGGCACCGGCGACGGCGCCACCGGGTGGAGCCCGCTGTTGTCCGGGTGCCCCACCCGCCCGCCGTGCTGCAGCTGCAGGAACATCCGCCCGCCCGCGGCGCGCACCGCGTCGGTGACCTGCCGCCACCCGGCCACGTGCGCGGCGCCGTGAATGGCGGGGATGTTGGGGTAGGTCTGCCCGACGGCGTTCGGGGTCGCGGCCTCGGCGATGATCAGCCCCGCGGAGGCGCGCTGTGCGTAGTACTCGGCCATGAGGGCGGTCGGGACGCCGTCGGCCGCGGCGCGGTTGCGGGTCATGGGGGCCATGACGAGCCGGTTGGGGAGGGAGAGGCTGCCGAGGCGAGCGGTCTCGAAGAGGGCGGAGGTGAGGTCGCTGTGCTGGGTGTTCTTCGTGTTCGTCATGCCGCTAGGCTAGAAGTTGACACCCGTGTCAGATTCAAGTCCGTTGTCGTACGGAGGGGATGGACCATGCGGATTGGCGAACTGGCCGCGCGCACCGGAGTCAGCGAGCGCTCCCTGCGCTACTACGAGAAGCAGGGCCTCCTCGCGTCCGAGCGCAGCCCCGGCGGCCACCGCCACTACCGGGAGGCGGCGGTGGACCGCGTGGTCCTCATCCAGGAGCTCTACGCCGCGGGCCTGCACAGCAAGAAGATCGGCCAGCTGCTCCCGTGCATGCGCGACGCGGACGGCGCCCCCTCCGAGATCGCGACGCCCCGCCTCGTCCAGGAGCTCACCACGGAGCGGGACCGCATCGACTCCCTGATCGCCGACCTGGTGCGCTCGCGAGGGGTGCTGGACGACGTGATCAACACGGCCACGGGGGTGCTGGAGGAGCGGGTGGCACGGCGCTGACCCGACCTCACCGCCTCCGGCCACCCCAAATCCGCCGGAGCCAGCGCGGACATCGTCGGTGACGTCAAGTCGCCCTGACAGAGGGCAACTCTCAGTCCACCGGCCGCATTTCCCCGGATCCCCGCATGATGAGGCGGGTCGGGAGTTCCACGCGCTCCGGTGGCCCCGATGCTCCGTCCAGTTGGCGGAAGAGCCTTTCTGCCGCCGTGCGGCCCAGTTGGGCCGCGTCCTGGGCGATCACCGTCACGCCCGGGCTCAGCAGGTCCGCCAGCTCGATGTCGTCGAAGCCGACGAGGGCGACGGGGCGGGGGTGCTCGGTCAGGACGCGGACCGCCGTCACTGTCACACGGTTGTTGCCCGCGAAGATGGCCGTCACCGGGGACGGGCCCGAGAGCATCGACTCCGCCGCCCCGCGCACGCGGTCCGGGGCGGTCGCGCCGAGGGACACCCAGGACTCGTCGATCTCTATGCCCGCGTCCTCCATCGCGGCGCGGTAGCCGCGCAGCCGCTCTATGGCGGTGTGGATCCGCGGCTGGTCACCGATGAAGCCGATGCGCCGGTGGCCGTGGGCGATGAGGTGGGCGACGCCGTCGCGGGCGCCGCCGAAGCTGTCGGAGAGGACCACGTCCGCGTCGATCTTCCCGGCGGGCCGGTCGACGAAGACAGTGGCGACACCGGCGGCGATCTCCGGCTCCAGATAGCGGTGGTCGTCACCGGCCGGGATGATCACGAGCCCGTCGACCCGCCGCGCGCACAGCGCGAGCACCAACTCCTGCTCCCGGTCCGGGTCCTCGGCACTGGAACCATTGATCAGCAGGGCTCCGTGGGCCCGGGCCACCTCCTCCACGGCCCGGCTCAGCGGCCCGTAGAACGGGTCGGCGAGGTCTTCCAGGACGAGGCCGATGC
This sequence comes from Streptomyces odontotermitis, assembly GCF_050510915.1. Classification (NCBI taxonomy): domain Bacteria; kingdom Bacillati; phylum Actinomycetota; class Actinomycetes; order Kitasatosporales; family Streptomycetaceae; genus Streptomyces; species Streptomyces odontotermitis. The sequence continues at coordinate 21,821 of NZ_JBNJLS010000032.1, forward strand.
TGGCCGTGCGCCCCTTGCGCAGCACGCGCGCGCTGTCGTTGCGGCGGAAGCCCAGGGCGTCGATGGCCTCCTGGACGCGGCGCTCGGTGTCCGGGGTGACGCCGGGCTCTCCGTTCACGACCCGGGAGACCGTCTTCAGGCCCACACCGGCACGCGCGGCGACGTCCTTCATGGTGGGACGGTTGCCGTATCGGTTGCCGGGCGAACGGGAGGGGCCTCCGGCGGGGTGGTGGGGGGAGACGGTCGGGCGGTCGGCGCCTTCGGCCACGGTGTGCTGTCCTTGTCCTGTCGTCCGGTCGCATCGATCTTTGCTGGCGTGCATGGCCATGGCGGGCATGAGCATGTGGCGTCGAGCATAGAGCCTGGACAACGTTGTCAGATGCAAGGGAGACTGTCCGACGTACTCTCCGGCCTGCCGATACACCAGGAGATCCCACACTGATGCCCACGGACCTCGTCGCCGCACTCGACATCGGCGGTACCAAGATCGCCGGAGCCCTGGTGGACGACCAGGGCCGGATCCTGCTGCGCGCCCAGCGGCCCACGCCCGCGCGCGAGGACGGCGACACCGTGATGCGGGCCGTCGACGAGGTGCTCGCCGAGCTCAAGGGCTCCCCGCAGTGGGGGCGGGCCGGGGCGGTGGGCATCGGCAGCGCGGGCCCGGTGGACGCGTCCGCGGGCACGGTCAGCCCCGTCAACGTGCCGGGCTGGCGCGGCTACCCCCTGGTCGACCGTGTCCGCTCCACCACCGGGGGGCTGCCCGTAGAGCTGATCGGTGACGGGGTGGCCATCGCGGCCGCCGAGCACTGGCAGGGCGCGGCGCGCGGCCACGACAACGCACTGTGCATGGTGGTCTCCACGGGCGTGGGCGGCGGCCTGATCCTCGGCGGCTCCCTCCACCCCGGCCCCACCGGCAACGCGGGCCACATCGGCCACATCAGCGTGGACCTCGACGGCGATCCCTGCCCCTGCGGGGCGCGCGGCTGCGTCGAGCGGATCGCGAGCGGACCCAACATCGCTCGGCGCGCGCTCGACAACGGCTGGCGGCCGGGGCCGGACGGCGACACCTCCGCGGTGGCGGTGGCGCGGGCGGCGCGGGCCCAGGACCCGGCGGCGCTGGCCTCGTTCGAGCGCGCGGCCCGGGCACTTGCGGCGGGCATCGCGGCGACGGCCACGCTCGTAGAGATCGACATCGCGGTGGTCGGCGGCGGTGTGGCCACGGCGGGCGACGTCCTCTTCGCCCCGCTCCGCCGCGCCCTCGGCGACTACGCCACGCTGTCCTTCGTCCGCCAACTCGCCGTGGCGCCCGCTCTGTTGGGATCTGATGCGGGGCTGGTGGGGGCGGCGGCTGCTGCGTTGGCGGGGTGGCGGGGTGGGGGTGGCGGGGTGCTTGGGCGGCAGCGGGGGGCTGTGGCGGCCGAGTCGGTCGGCCGCTGAGGCCCTTCGGGGTGCGGGTGCCCCTGCCGGGTGCCTTTTCCCCAACCCCGCCCCTTCCCGATACGGCGACTCCGTCGCCCTGGCGCACCTACCCGGGGGCTGCGCCCCCGGACCCCCCATCGGCCTGAACGGCCTCGTCCTCAAACGCCGGACGGGCTGAAATGGCCACCCGCCGACCCGCAGACGGGCGACGGCGGGAGGGGTGGGGACGCGGCGGTATGTCCGCCCGCAGTACAGCACCCCACCCAAGCCAGTACTCATGTACCCGTCGGGCGCCCGAGGCGTTTCGAGGACGGACATACCGCCGCGTCCCCACCCCGCCCCACCACCCATCAGCACCAGCCCCCGCACCCGCAGGGATCAGCAGGTCAGTTCAGGCTCCGCCCAGTCCGCGTGGTCCGAGTCGTTCCCGTCACCCCCGTCCGTGACCACCAGCCGCACCACCTGCGCCCCGCTCACATCGGCCGAAAGCCCCTGCGCGGGCTGCGCGTTGGTGAGAACGCCGGTCGACGCGGCCTTCTTGCCGTCCGCCCAGATCTCGAAGGCGACGGTCCCCTTCGCCCCCTTCTCGTCGTCGAGCCCGACCTGCGCGGAGACCCGCTCGCAGGACCCACCCGCGTAGTACGAGACCGAGCTGTCGGCGTGTGCGCCGAGGCCCTTGGCGTATGTGACGCCGTTGATGGTGAGCGGACCGCCGTCGCCGCCCGCGCTCTCACCGTTGCTGGTGTCGCGCTCAACGGGCCCCCAGCCGTTCTCCGCCGACAGCCACGGCAGCGCGCTCAGCGCCGACTTGCCCGCGGGCGGTGCCACCACCACCTGTGCCTGGAGCGGGAGTTGACTTTGGACGCCGACCCCGGACGGAGAGCGGTAGGCCGCGGTGAGCGTGAGCTCGTACGCCCCGGGGGACGCCCCCGGGGGCGCGGTCACCGCCCAGGTCGTGCTCAGCGACCTGCCCGTGCTCAGCGCGGACGCCCGCGTCGGCGAGGTCGCCTTCACCTGCCACCCCGAGGGCCCGCGCAGCGCGGCGGACACCGAACGCGCCGGCGTCCGGCCGAGGTTGGTGACCTTCGTGGTGAGCGTCCGCGCCTTGCCCGCCTCCACGAACGGGCTGCCGTCCAGGGCGAGTTGGGCGGCGGGCGGGTTCGTCGCCCAGCCACCGTCCGCCGAGACACGCAGCAGCGTCGTACCGTGCGCGGGAACGGTCGCCGCGATGGTCCCCGCGGTGTTGTAGCTCTTGTGCTGCCACAGGTCGCGCAGCGTGTACCCGTCGGCGGCCGGGAGCCCGACGGCCTTCGCGGTCGTGCTGATGGACTGCGCGCTGCCCGTCTCGTTGAAGAGGGCGACCACGCGGCTGCCGTCCTTCATCTCCTTCGCCACGACCCAGCGCCCGCCCTCGGACGAGAGCACCTCGCCCTGCTTGCCGAGCGGGTCCTGGTCGACCGCGACGACCTCCTTGTTGCCGAGGATGTCGAAGGTCGCGGGCGTGGCTTTGCGCAGGTCGGAGCCGATGAGCAGAGGCGCGGCCATCACGGACCACATGGAGAAGTGCGTACGGTACTCGGTGTCCGTCATGCCGCCGTTGCCGACCTCGAGCATGTCCGGGTCGTTCCACTGCCCGGGACCGGCGTACCGCGCGAGCGGCAGGTTCTGCTTCATGATCGACAGCATGGAGCCCCAGCTGTCGCTGATGTCACCGGTGGTGCGCCACAGGTGCCCGACGTCGGCGGCCCACTCCCAGGGCTTGTTCTCGCCCCATTCGCAGATGCTGTACACGATCGGCCGACCGGTGGCCCGCAGGGCGTCCCGCATGGTGATGTAGCGCTTCTTGGCGTCGACGCCTTGGTTGTTGCAGTTGTCGTACTTGAGGTAGTCCACGCCCCAGTCGGCGAACTGCCGTGCGTCGCTGGTCTCGTGGCCGAGCCCGCCGGGGAAGCCCGCGCTGTTGCAGGTCTTGGTGCCCGCACTGGTGTAGATGCCGAGCTTGAGACCCTTGGAGTGGACGTAGTCGGCAACTGCCTTGATCCCGTTGGGGAACCGCTTGGGGTCCGGCACCAGCTTGCCCTCGGCGTCGCGTGCGGGCAGCGCCCAGCAGTCGTCCAGGTTGACGTACTGGTACCCGGCGTCCTTGAGGCCCTTCTCGACGAAGATGTCGGCGACGCCCTTGACCATGTCTTCGTTGAACTCGGCCCGGCAGTGGGTGGAGTTCCAGTTGTTGAAGCCCATGGGAGGGGTCCGGGCGAGATCGCCCGGAAGACGCGGGGCGCCCTCCACCGACGCAGCCGATGCGCCCGACGCAGCCGATGCGTCCGACGCGGCTGATGCGCCCGACGCGGCCGGAGCGGCGGAAGCGGATCCGGTGGCGGCCGCGGCCGGCCCGGATCCGGTGGCACAGAGCCCGGCCCCGGCAAGCGCCACCACAGCGGCCAGGGATCCGACGACTCTTCGACGTGGTGCACGGTGCGGATGCTGACGCATCATCAAAGTCCTCCGTACTCGCAGAAGTTGGGGGATTGCTGCAAGGAGGTGTCAGGGGTGCGCGCTTACGGTAGGCCGTGTTGGACTCTGTTGGAAGAGGAGCGGTAACGGTTCGGGCACCTGGCGCCAAAACCCTTGACGGTGGTGACTGTTGGGAGTGAGATCCAACCCTCGCGTTCGGTTGTGTTCGGTTGGAACCCCTGGAGGGGGACATGGCACAGTCATCGTTCGACGGTTCCGTGGCGCCGGAGGGCATGTCGGGACATCGGATGTCCCGTCGGAACCTCCTGCGGGGTACGGCGATCGGAGCCGGGGCGCTCACCCTGCCCGTCCTGCTCACGGCGTGCGGGGACGGCCCTGGAGGCAACAAGAACCAGATCTCGATGGGCTCCAACGCCTCGGACGCCGTGCCGAAGAAGGCGTTCCAGGCGGCCTTCGACGCCTACGAGAAGAAGTCCAAGAAGACCGTCAAGGTCAACACCACGGAACACAACGAGTTCCAGCAGAACATCACGCGCTATCTGCGGGGCACGCCGGACGACGTCTTCATGTGGTTCGCCGGCTATCGCATGCAGTACTTCGCGGAGAAGGGCCTGCTGACCGACGTCAGCGACGTATGGCAGGGCTTCAGCGGATTCTCCGACGCCCTCAAGGACCAGTCCACGCACGACGGCAAGCAGTACTTCGTGCCGTACTACTACTATCCGTGGGCCGTCTTCCACCGGAAGAGCCTCTTCGACCAGCACGGCTATGAACAGGCCAAGAACTGGGACGAGTTCATCGCGCTCGCCAAGAAGATGAGCAAGGACGGCATTCCGGTCGCGTTCTGCGACAAGGACGGCTGGCCCGCCATGGGCACTTTCGACTACATCAACATGCGGCTGAACGGCTATGACTTCCACAAGTCCCTGATGGCGGGCAAGGAGGCGTGGACCGACAACAAGGTCAAGAAGGTCTTCGACCTGTGGCGCGAGCTCATGTCGTACTACCAGAAGGGCGCGCTCGGCCGGACCTGGGAGGAGGCCGGGCAGGGCCTGCAGAAGCGCCGCACGGGCATGGCCGTCTTCGGGATGCCGCACCCGGGCCAGCAGTTCCCCGAGAACGAGCGCGACGACATCGACTTCTTCGCCTTCCCCGAGATCGACCCGGAATTCGGCCAGGACGCGGTGGAGGCCCCCATCGACGGCTTCCTCGTCGCGAAGAAGTCCAAGAACGTCGATGGTGCCAAGGACCTCCTGAAGTGGCTCGGCACTCCCGGGGCCGAGGAGATCTACCTCGCCGGTGACCCCAACAACGTGGCGGTCAACGAAGGCGCCGACACGGCCAAGTACACGCCCCTGCAGAAGAAGTCGGCGGAACTGGTCGGCAAGGCGAAGCAGATATCCCAGTTCCTGGACCGCGACACCCGCCCCGACTTCGCGCAGACCGTCATGATCAAGGCGCTGCAGGACTTCATCGGCAACCCGAAGGACGTCGACGGCCTCGTGAACAGCATCGAGCGCCAGAAGAAGGACATCTTCTCGCAGGCCGTCAGCTGACGGTGGGGGACTGGATTTCCGTGCAGAACTCCACACAGAACTCCCCGCAGGGCTCAGCGCCGGACACGGCACCGAACTCAGCGCTGAACTCCGCGCCGGACACGGCGCCTTCGAAGCGCGCAGGGCGGCGCGGCCCCCGTGGCCCGCGCCGCTTCACGCCCCGCGACCGCCTCGTGCTCGCCCTCCTCCTGGGCGTCCCGGTCCTCCTGGACCTCGTCATCGTCTGGGGCCCCACGCTGGCCTCGGTCGGCCTGTCCTTCACGTCCTGGGACGGCATCGGCGACATCCAGTGGGTGGGCGCCAAGAACTACGAGAGCCTCGTCGACAACTACCCCGCCTTCTGGCCGGCCGTCCGCCACAACCTCCTCTGGGTCGGCTTCCTCGGCCTGGTGGCGACGCCGTTCGGCATCCTCCTCGCCGTACTGATCGACAGGGGCGTGCGCTTCAGCCGCTTCTACCAGTCGGTCCTGTACATGCCCGTGGTGCTCTCGCTCGCCGTCGTCGGCTTCATGGCGCAGCTGATCCTCGGCACCGACCAGGGCGTCGTCAACACGATCCTGAACAACCACGAGGACCCGATCGACTGGCTCGGCGACTCCGACCTCAACATCTGGATGATGATGCTGGCCGCGAGCTGGCGGCACACCGGCTACGTGATGATCCTCTACCTGGCCGGACTCAAGGCCGTCGACCCGGCCCTGAAGGAAGCGGCGGCCATCGACGGCGCGAGCGCCCGTCAGACCTTCTTCCGCGTCGTCTTCCCCACGCTCCGCCCCGTCAACGTCATCGTCGGCGTGATCACGGTGATCGAGGCGCTGCGCGCGTTCGACATCGTGTACGCGGTGAACAAGGGCCGCAACGGCCTGGAACTGCTCTCCGTCCTGATCACCGACAACATCATCGGCGAGGCGAGCCGCATCGGCTTCGGCTCGGCCATCGCGGTCGTGCTGCTCGTCTTCTCGCTGGGCTTCATCGTCACGTTCCTGGTCCAAGAGCTGCGAGGTGCGCGCGACCGATGACCGCATCCGACGTCGGCACGACAACTCCCGTGCGCGGGGCGGGACCTCGCGCCCCCGAACACTCCGGGCCCCCGCGCCGCAGGGGCCGCTACGGCACGCACCTCTTCCTGACGGCCGTCTCGCTGGCCTTCCTGGCCCCGCTCCTCCTCGCGGTCTACGCGAGCCTGCGCCCGTACGAGGAGACGGCGAAGAACGGCTACTTCTCCTGGCCGAAGCACCTCTCGTTCGACTACTACCTCACGGCCTACACCGATTCGGGGATGGGCAAGTACTTCACGAACACGCTCCTGATCGCGATCCCCGCGGTGGTCCTGACCCTGTTCCTGGCCTCGTTCGTCGCCTTCGTGGTCTCCCGGCTTCGCCTGCGTGGCGGCCTGTGGCTCCTGATGCTGTTCACGGCGGGCAACCTGCTGCCTCCCCAGGTGATCGTCACCCCCCTGTACGCCCTGTTCCTCAAGATCCCCCTGCCCTGGTGGATGTCGGACTCCCTGACGCTCTACGACTCGCTGTGGGCGCTGATCCTGGTCAACGTCGGCTTCCAGATCGGCTTCTGCGTCTTCGTCCTCGCCAACTTCATGCGGACCCTGCCGCAGGAGATCCTGGAAGCGGCGGTCGTCGACGGCGCGGGCGTGTGGACCCAGTTCTGGCGCATCACGCTGCCGCTGTGCCGCCCCGCCCTCGCGGCCCTCGCGACGCTCGAATTCACCTGGATCTACAACGACTTCCTCTGGGCGCTCATCTTCATCTCCAACCCCGACAAACTCCCCATCACCTCGTCCCTCAACAACCTCAGGGGCCAGTTTTTTACTGACTACAACCTGCTGGCAGCGGGCTCGGTCCTGGTGGCGCTGCCCACGGTGCTGGTCTTCCTGCTGCTGCAGCGGCACTTCATTGCTGGGCTGACGTTGGGGTCGAGCAAGGGGTAGCCCCGAGCTGGCGCAGCGCGGCGTCCAGCGTCGGCGTCGGAGACAGGGTCGGGAGGAGCCGGGTGACGCGGAGCATGCGCAGGGTCATGGGGCGGACGCAGACGACGCAGAGGCGGCCGCCCCGCTCGGTGACTCTGCGGTGGGCCCGCACGAGCAGGGAGACGCCGGAGCAGTCGAAGAAGGTGGTGGGCCGCAGGTCGAGGACGACGGTCGCGTCGTGCCGACCGGTGACGGTGTCGAGGACGGGCAGGACCCGCAGCCGTGCGGCGACGTCGATCTCGCCCCGGAACTCCACCACGACGGCGCCCTTGGCCTCGTGGATCTCCGCGGAGCCGATGGCGCCGTCGGGTCCGTCCGACCCGTCGTACGCGAAGCGGCTCTGTTCGCTCTGTGGCACGAATCCCCCCAGTGGCGGGCCGAGTTGACTCCGTGTGGAGCCGGCACGTCACGGTCATCGAATGAGGTGGCCGCCGGGGGCTGGGGCGTGTGGTGGCTCACCGTATCGAGGGCCGGGCAAGCCTGGCGTGCGGGAACGATTCATGCAGCCTCGCTATCGCTCGATGGAGTGAAGTCTCCGAGAAGCACTTGACAGGTAATGGCTCACTCGGACGGCCCCGGCCGGTTGTGTGGGGCGGGGGGCTGGTGATGGCCTGGGGGTCCCTCCCGGAACTCCGGGCTCACCGGTTCACCGACTCACTGGCTCACGCTCACTGGAGGAAGGCGCCGTGACTGGACCCCGCGACACCGACGGCACGGACGGCGCCGCTTCGGAGACGTACGCCTTCACCTGTGGTGACTGTGGCACCACCTGGAAGAAGACCTTCCAGGTCAGGCTCATCAGGGACGCCGACGGCGTGGAGGCCCTCGCGTACGCCGACGAGGACGGCACGCCCGTACGGTCACCGCTGGCCACCGGAGTCTGCCCGTACTGCGGGAGCCACGCCGTCCACGCGATGTCCCCCGAACTGGCCGCCCGCGCAAAGGCCGCCGAACACACGCCCCCCACCCGGCACGGACTCCACCTGCCCCGGCTGCACCACCGGGCGGACGAGACGGAGCCGGGCGGCAGTTGAGGCCGCGGGCGCGAGGGGGCGGGGCGACGGCGCCGGGACACCTCGCCACCAGGCAGGACACCCCCCGCCCCGGTCCCTTGGTTTCCGTGGCACGCTGAAGCGGGCAAGCCTCAGGGGGCCAACAGAAGAGGGGGAACCGTGATCGTTTGGGTCAATGGCGCGTTCAGTGCGGGCAAGACCAGCGCCGCACAGGAGCTGATCGAGCTGATCCCGAACAGCACACTCTTCGACCCCGAGGTCATCGGTGGCGGACTGCCGTACCTGCTGCCGCCCAAGTGCCTCGCCGAGGTGAGCGACTATCAGGATCTGGCGATCTGGCGGCGGCTCGTCGTGGACACTGCCGCCGCGCTGCTCGCCGAGGTCGGAGGCGTCCTCGTGGTGCCGATGACGCTGCTCAGGCAGGAGTACCGGGACGAGATCTTCGGGGGCCTGGCCTCTCGGCGGATCCGGGTGCGGCACATCCTGCTCGACGTGGACGAAACGATCCTGCGGGAGCGAATAGCCGGCCGCGAGGAGCGCATACCCGGGCTGGACGCCACGGGTGGGTCGGGCGACGGGGACGTGGGGGTGCGGCAGTGGTCGTACGACCACATCGAGCCGTACCGGGAGGCGGTGCGGGGGTGGCTGGGGGGCGACGCCCACCGGATCGACGTCAGCTCCCTCACTCCGTACGAGATCGCCGAGCGCGTCGCCGACGCGGTGCGCAGCGGGGCCGCGCCGGTGTGCGACATCGTGCAGACGCCGGAGCCCACCGGCGAGACGCTCGCCGCCGGGGTGCTCCTGTTCGACGACGAGGACCGGTTTCTGCTCGTCGATCCGACCTACAAGGCGGGGTGGGAGTTTCCCGGTGGTGTCGTCGAGCCGGGGGAGGCGCCCGCGCGCGCGGGGATGCGGGAGGTCGCCGAGGAGACCGGGATCCAACTCGTCGACGTGCCACGGCTCCTGGTGACCGACTGGGAGCCGCCCGTGCCGCCGGGGTACGGCGGGATGCGGTTCCTCTTCGACGGCGGGCGGCTCGACGGGCGGGAGGCCGAGCGGGTGCTGCTGCCAGGGCCCGAGCTGCGCGGCTGGCGGTTCGTGACCGAGCAGGAGGCGGCGCTGCTGCTGCCGCCGGTGCGGTACGAGCGGCTGCGGTGGGCGCTGCGGGCGCGGGAGCGCGGGGCCGCGCTGTATTTGGAGGCCGGTGTTCCGGTGGGCTGAGGGGGCCCTGTCCACGGGTGGGACATGGGACGGGAGCCGACGGCGCGGGCATTCGGCCGAGATGGGTGTTCCCCTCGGCGGACTTTGCCGACCAGCAGCCGTTCTGAGGCGGAATTGACGGCGGAACGTCACCTTTCTGGAATGACGCGGGAGCTTACGCGGAACCGGGACAGTCCTACGGTGACAGGCGCAGCTCACCTCTAGCGGCTTCGGCCGCTCCACAGGGCCGGGTGGTCACCGCCCGGCGGAACGGAGGGACATGCGCGCGCAGACTTCCGCCCTCGCCAGGGGATTCACCCTTGCCGCCGGGCTCACGCTCGTCCTCGCGGCCTGCGGTGGCGGCGGGGACGACGACGGGGAGAAGTCCTCCGCGGGGCTCTCGGCCTGCTCGCAGGAGGGCAAGGCGAACACCTGCAACTCCGCCGAGACCAAGGCGGGCGGCTCCTTCACGTACACGATGGAGAAGAACATCCAGCAGTGGAACGTGCAGGACACGAACGGGAACACCTTCGAGAACGGCGAGGCCCTCGGGGTCGTCCTGCCCTCCGTGTTCGTGCCGCAGCCGGACTTCACGGTGAAGCTCAACTCCGATCTCGTCACCTCGGCCACCCAGACGAGCACGAGCCCGCAGACCTTCGTCTACAAGATCAACCCGAAGGCGAAGTGGAACGACGGGACCGCGATCTCCGCCGAGGACTTCATCTACTACTGGCGCACCAACAACGGCAAGGACTGCCCGCCGCCGCCCAAGAGCGACGAGAGCCAGACCAAGGGGTGTCTGCCGCAGTCCACCGCCGGCTACGACCGCATCAAGTCGGTCAAGGGCTCCGACGGGGGCAAGACCGTCACCGTGGTGATGGCCAAGTCCTACTCGGACTGGAAGCAGCTGTTCGGTGCGGGCTATCCGCTGTACCCGGCGCACATCGCCATGAAGGTCGGCGGCGGGAAGAGCGCCGCCACCATGACGGGTGCTCAGATGACCAAGTCCTGGCGGTACTTCGGCAAGACGCCGCCCACCGAGTACGCCACCGCGGGCCCGTACCTCATGAAGGAGTGGAAGGACAACGACCACGCCACCTTCATGCCCGACCCCAAGTGGTGGGGCGCGCGCAAGCCGGTCCTGGAGCGGCTGATCTTCAAGGTCATCACGGACGCCACCCAGGAGCCGATCGCCCTGCGCAACAACGAGGTGCAGGGGATCTATCCGCAGCCCGAGGTCGACCTGGTCAAGCAGATCAAGGACATCCCGAACGTCACGTACACCATCAGCAACGGCCTGAACTGGGAGCACTTCGACCTGAATCTGCACGACCCGGTGATCGGGAAGTACAAGGAGCTGCGGCTCGCGATGTTCACGGCCATCAGCGTCAAGGACATCATGGCCAAGACGGTCGGCCAGTTCGACCCGAAGGTGAAGCAGCTCGGCAGCCACATGCTGGTGCCCGGACAGGCCGGATACCAGGACGTCGTGACCGCCACCGGGCAGGGCTCGGGCAATCTCGACAAGGCGAAGAAGTATCTGACCGACGCCAAGTTCACCGGGGTCGGGTCGGCGCTGAAGACGCCCGACGGGAAGGGTGTCGGGCCCTTCAACTGCCGTTACACGACGGGCAATCAGGTGCGGCAGAGCGAGTGCCAGATCCTGCAGAGCTCCCTCGCCCAACTCGGCATCAAGATCAACATCAAGCCCATCGGGGCCGCTGATCTCGGCACGGTGCTCGCCGGGCACCAGTACGACATCATCGTCTTCGCGTGGGTGGCCTCGCCCTTCCCCGGCAGCAACGCCCAGCAGGCGTGGATGACCGGAGGCGGCGGCAACTACGGCGGCTACAGCAACAAGAAGGTGGACTCCCTCATCAGCCAGGCCATCGAGGCGACGGACTCCGCGAAGGCGGCCCAGCTCCTCAACCAGGCCGACGCGGTGATGGTCAAGGACGCCTACGTGCTGCCGCTCTACCAGAAGCCGACCTTCCTCGCCGTGCAGAACCGGTACGTGAACATGCGGGACAACGCCACCAATGTGGGCCCGCCGTACAACACGGCCGAGTGGGGTCTGAAGAAGTAGCCGCGGGTCGCAGAGGCCCAACTGCATGGCCCGGCCCCGGGGTTGACCCGGGGCCGGTGCCTCACCAGTCGTCCCGTACGCCCGGGGGAACGCCCGTGCTCGCCTACACCCTGCGCCGCATCCTCGTCTCCGTCCCCGTCCTCATCGCCTCCACCCTGATCGTCTTCCTCATCGTCATCAACGCGGGCGACCCCGTCGCCAACTTCGCCACGTCCCGGCAGCCCCCGCCCAGCAAGGCCGCCGTCGACGCCTTCGCCCACCACATCCACGCCGACCAGCCCGCCGCCGAGCGCTACTGGAACTGGATCACCGGCGTGCTGCACGGCGACTTCGGGCCGTCCGTGGAGCCCAACCTCGACATCGGGCACGACCTGTTCACCCGGTTCCGGGTCACCCTGGTCCTGGTGGTCACCGCCATGGCGATCGCCCTGATCCTCGCCGTGGCCTTCGGGGTGTACAGCGCGCTGCGCCAGTACTCCGTGTCCGACTACGCCATCACCTTCATCGGCTTCCTCTTCCTGGCCATGCCGGTGTTCTGGTTCGCCGTCCTCCTCAAGCAGGGCGGCGTCTGGTTCAACGACGTGACCGGCAGCAGCTTCCTCGGCACCATCGGCGAGAAGTCCGCCTACCTCGAGAACGACACGGCCTGGAACCGGTTCACCGACCGCGTCGGCCATCTCGTGCTGCCCGTGATCACGCTCGCCCTGGTCTCCTTCGCGTCGTGGACCCGCTACACCCGCGCCTCCATGCTGGAGGTCCTCGGCAGCGACTACGTGCGCCTGGCCCGCGCCAAGGGGATCCGGCGCGGCAAGGTCATGACGCGGCACGCCCTGCGCACCGCGCTCATCCCGCTCACCACCGTCGCCGCCCTCGACATCGCGAGCCTGCTCGGCGGCGTCGTCATCACCGAGACGATCTTCCAGTGGCACGGCATGGGCGAGATGCTCGTCCAGTCGGCCTTCAAGGTCGACGTCTACCGCACCATGGCGTGGCTGCTGCTCTCCGCGGTCATCGTCATCGTCTTCAACCTCTTCGCCGACCTCCTCTACGCCGTCCTGGACCCGAGGATCCGCTATGACTGACACCGAGGCACCCAGGGCGGTCGGAGGCGAAAGCCCGCGCTCCGACGGGGAGTTCACCGTCAAGGAGCGCACCCAGAGCCAGCTGATCCTGCGCCGCTTCCTGCGCCACCGCGCGGCCATGGCGAGCCTCGTGGTGCTGCTCCTCATCGTCGTCTGGGCGTTCGTCGGGCCGCACCTGTGGCACTACTCGTACGGGACGTACACCCCCGACAACTCCCAACCCCCGTCCGCGGACCACCCGTTCGGCACGAACTCCTCGGGCTACGACTCGTACGCCCAGGTGATGCGCGGCACCCAGACCTCGCTCAAGATCGCCGTCATGATCGCGCTGGGCTCGACGCTGATCGGCTCCGTCTGGGGTGCCGTCGCCGGGTTCTACCGGGGGCCCGTGGACGCCGTCATGATGCGGATCGCCGACCTCGTCCTGACGCTGCCGCTGCTCGCCATCGCCCTCGTCATCTCCGGGCGCACCGGCGGGGCCTGGTACTGGATCGCCGTCGTCATCGCCGGACTCACCTGGGCGTACGTCTCGCGCGTGGTGCGCTCCACCGTGCTGTCCCTGCGCGAGAAGGAGTTCATCGAGGCGGCCCGGGCGCTCGGCTCGTCCGACACCCGCATCATCTTCCGCCATCTGCTGCCCAATTCACTGGGCCCGATCATCGTGAACGCCACCATCCTGGTCGCCACCGGCATCCTCACCGAGACCGCCCTGTCGTTCCTGAGCTTCGGCGTGCAGCCGCCCGACACCTCGCTCGGACTGCTCGTGGCGCAGGCGCAGACCGCCGTCGACACCCGGCCGTGGCTCTTCTACATCCCCGGCTTCTTCATCATCGCGATCGCGCTGACCATCAACTTCATCGGGGACGGGCTGCGCGACGCCTTCGACCCACGCCAGCAGAGGGTGCGCCAGTGATGAACACGAGCAGCAGCGAGGGCGTGCGGGCCGCCCGGCCGACCGAGGAGACGGTGCTCGAAGTCGAGGACCTGCACGTGGAGTTCAGCACGGAGGACGGCGTCGTACGGGCGGTGCGCGGGGTCGGCTACCGGCTGGAGCGGGGCGACTCGCTCGGCATCGTGGGGGAGTCGGGCTCGGGCAAGTCGGTGACGGCGCTCGCGGTGATGGGGCTGCTCGCGCCGACCGCGCGGGTACGGGGATCCGTGCGGTTCGAGGGCGCGGAGCTGCTCGGGCTCTCCGACGCCGGGCTCTCGGACGTGCGCGGCAGCGGCATCGCGATGATCTTCCAGGACCCGATGACGTCCCTCAACCCCGTCTACACGGTGGGCTTCCAGATCTCCGAGACCCTCCTGAGACACCACCCGGGCCTCACCCGCAAGGCCGCCCGCGAGCGCTCCGTCGACCTCCTCGACACCGTCGGCATCCCGCACGCCGCCCGGCGCGTCGACAACTACCCGCACGAACTCTCGGGCGGGATGCGGCAGCGCGTCGTCATCGCCATCGCCATGGCCAACGACCCGGCCGTGATCATCGCCGACGAGCCGACCACCGCGCTCGACGTCACCGTGCAGGCGCAGATCCTCGACGCCCTGGAGACCGCCCGCGCCGAGACCGGCGCCGCCCTCGTCCTCATCACCCACGACCTGGGCGTCGTCGCCGGGCACGCCGACCGCGTCGCCGTCATGTACGCGGGCCGCATTGTGGAGCACGGCTCGGTCGAGGACCTCTTCTACACCCCGCGCATGCCCTACACCCTCGGCCTGCTCGGCTCGCTGCCCCGCATGGACCGCGAGGAGGAGCGCCTCACGCCCATCACCGGCGCCCCGCCCTCGCTGCTCAACCTGCCGTCCGGCTGCCCCTTCGCCCCGCGCTGCCCCATGCGGCAGGACGTCTGCGACCGCGACGAGCCACCGCTGCGGGAGACCGAACGGCGCGGCCACCGCTCCGCCTGCCACTTCTCCGAGCAGCTCGTCGACACGGGCGCGGAGGAGGTCTTCGAGGCGACGGGCGCGGACACGGAGGCGCTGGCCAGGCTCACCGGCACGGAGCCCGGCGCCGGGCCGGCGGACGCCGCGCCCGCCGAGAAGGACGCCGTGCCCACCGAAGCGGACGCCGTGCCCACCGAAGCGGATGTGTCCACCGACGAAGGAGAGGAAGGAGGCGACCGCGCATGAGCGGCACCACCACGCGGCCCGGCAAGCCGCTCCCGCCCCTGCGCGACCAGGGCGGCAGCGGCGAACCGGTCCTCCAGGTCCGCGACCTCGTCAAGCACTTCCCGGTCAGGTCGCGCGGGCTCCTGCGCCGCCGCATCGGCGACGTGCACGCCGTCTGCGGGGTCTCCTTCGACCTGTACGAGAACGAGACCCTGGGCCTCGTGGGCGAGTCGGGCTCCGGCAAGACCACCACGGCGCGCACCCTGCTCAACCTGGAGCGGGCCACGGCGGGCCAGGTCCGCTACCAGGGCCGTGAGCTCACCGAGTTGAGCCGACGTCAGATGCGGCCGCTGCGGCGGGAGTTGCAGATCGTGTTCCAGGACCCGTACGCCTCGCTCGACCCGCGCATCGCCGTCCACGAGATCGTGGCGGAGCCGCTGCGCATCCACGACCGGTACGGGCCCGGTGCCCGCGCCGAGGTGCGGGAGCTGCTCCGGCTCGTCGGCCTCAACCCCGAGCACGGCAACCGCTTCGCGCACGAGTTCTCCGGCGGACAGCGCCAACGCGTGGGCATCGCACGGGCGTTGGCGCTGCGGCCCCGCGTCATCGTCCTCGACGAACCGGTGTCCGCCCTCGACGTGTCCATCCAGGCCGGCGTCCTCAACCTCCTGATGGACCTGCAGAGCGAACTCGGCCTGTCGTTCCTCTTCGTGGCCCACGACCTGTCGGTGATGCGGCACGTCGCACACCGCATCGCCGTCATGTACCTGGGCCGCATCGTGGAGATCGCCCCGACCCGGCAGCTCTTCGCCCGCCCCGCCCACCCCTACACCCAGGCCCTCATCTCGGCCATCCCGCTGCCCGATCCGCGCAAGGAGCGGGCCCGGCGCCGCATCACCGTGCAGGGCGACGTGCCGAGCCCGATCCGCCCGCCGAGCGGCTGCCGCTTCCGCACCCGCTGCCCCAAGTACGCGAACGAGCTGACCGAGAGCGAGCGCACGGCCTGCGTGGAGTCGGTGCCCGAACTGGTGGAGCGGGGCGGCGGGGCGCCGGTGGCGTGCCACTACGCGGAGGCGGTGGAGCTCCTGTAGGCCGCCCGCAGTGCCGTGTCGGCGCGCTCGCGGTCGACGTTGAAGACGCCGAGGATCACCTGGCCGTCCAGCGGGGACACGGCGATGGCGTCGCCCGTGAACAGCACACCGTGGGAGGGGAGATGGACCTCGATGCTGCCGTCCGTGTGCCCTGGGGCGTGCACCACGCGCGCCCCGCCGCCGAAGTCCAGGACCCGACCGTGTTAACGTCCATGACCCGACCGTAAGGAAGGGCCCCCGCGCGAGGCGAGGGCCCTTGGCCGAGGGCAGATCGGGCGTACCCGAAGGGAACGGCTCAGCGCTCCGCGTACTTCTGCAGGAACAGCGCCTCCGCCACCGAAAGCCGCTCCAACTCCTCAGGAGAGACGCTCTCGTTGACCGCGTGGATCTGCGCCTCCGGCTCGCTCAGGCCGATGAGCAGGATCTCCGCCTCGGGGTAGAGCGAGGCCAGGGTGTTGCACAGCGGGATCGAGCCGCCCTGCCCGGCGTACTGCATCGACTCGCCCGGGTACGCCTCGCTCATCGCCGCCGCCATCGCCGCGTACGCCGGGCTCTTGGTGTCGGCGCGGAACGGCTGGCCCTGCCCGATCTGCTCGGTCTCCACACGGGCGCCCCACGGGGTGTGCGCCTCCAGGTGGGCCTGGAGCAGCTTCGTCGCCTCGGCGGCGTCCACGCCCGGCGGCACCCGCAGGCTGATCAGCGCACGCGCGCCCGCCTGCACCGACGGGGTGGCGCCGACGACCGGCGGGCAGTCGATGCCCAGCACCGTCACGGCCGGGCGGGCCCAGATGCGGTCGGCGACCGAGCCCTCGCCGATGAGCTCCACGCCGTCCAGGATCTTCGCGTCCTTGCGGAAGTCCGCCTCCTCGTACTGGAGGCCGTCCCAGACCGCGCCGCCTGCCAGGCCGTCGACCGTCGTCGAGCCGTCCTCGGCGCGCAGCGAGTCGAGGGCGCGGATGAGGGCCGCGAGGGCGTCGGGGGCGGCGCCGCCGAACTGGCCGGAGTGGAGGTTGCCTTCGAGGGTGTCCACGCGCACCCGGACGAGGATCATGCCGCGCAGCGTCGAGGTGACCGTCGGCAGGCCGACCCGGAAGTTGCCCGCGTCACCGATGACGATCGTGTCGGCGGTGAGGAGGTCCGGGTGCTGCTCCGCGTACCGCTCCAGGCCGCCGGTGCCCTGCTCCTCCGAGCCCTCCGCGATGACCTTCACGCCGACCGGCACCCCGCCGTTCGCCTTCAGGGCGCGCAGCGCGAGCAGGTGCATGATGACGCCGCCCTTGCAGTCGGCGGCGCCGCGCCCGAACCAGCGGCCGTCCCGCTCCGTCAGCTGGAAGGGCGGCGTCACCCACGCGGCCTCGTCGAGCGGCGGCTGGACGTCGTAGTGCGCGTAGAGGAGGACGGTCGGGGCGCCTTCGGGGCCGGGCAGGAAGCCGTACACCGACTGGGTGCCGTCCGGGGTGTCGAGGAGCGCGACGTCCTGGAAGCCCTCGGTGCGCAGCGCGTCGGCCACCCAGTTCGCGGCGGCCTCGCTCTCCGCCTTCGGGTACTGCTCGAAGTCCGCCACCGACTTGAAGGCCACCAGTTCGGTGAGCTCCTCCTTCGCCTTCGGCATGAGCGAGGCGACGGTCTCGGCGATCGGATTCGGCGACATGGGCACGCTCCTCGTGGGTGCGACGTTGTACGTGTGGGTAGCAGTGATCCTCCCACAGGGAGGACGCCACGGCCTCCGCCGTAGGATGCACCGGAAAGCGCGGCCAACAGCTGGATCAGGAGCGGTAGACCATCGTGAGCAGCGAGAACCCATCGGACGACGCCCGACACGTCTGGGACGTGGTGGTGGTCGGCGCGGGCCCCGCGGGAGCCTCCGCCGCCTACGCGGCGGCCGTCGCCGGACGCAGTGTGCTGCTCCTGGAGAAGGCCGAGCTGCCCCGCTACAAGACGTGCGGCGGCGGCATCATCGGCCCCTCCCGCGACAGCCTGCCGCCCGGCTTCGAGCTGCCGCTGCGCGACCGGGTGCACGCGGTCACGTTCTCCCTGGACGGGAAGTTCGTGCGCACGCGCCGCTCCAAGCAGACGCTCTTCGGGCTCATCAACCGCCCCGAGTTCGACCAGCAGCTCGTCGAGCACGCCCAGAAGGCGGGCGCCGAGATCCGTACGGGCGTCACGGTCGCGCGCGTGGAGCAGCACGGCTCCGCGGTCCCGGACCGGCGCACCGTCGCGGTGGTCCTCCAGGGCGGTGAGACGGTGCTCGCGCGCGCGGTGGTCGGCGCCGACGGCAGTGCGAGCCGCATAGGAGCACATGTCGGGGTGAAGCTCGACCAGGTGGACCTCGGCCTGGAGGCGGAGATCCCGGTGCCGCCGACGGTCGCGGAGGACTGGGCGGGCCGGGTGCTCATCGACTGGGGCCCGCTGCCGGGCAGTTACGGCTGGGTGTTCCCCAAGGGCGACACGCTCACCGTCGGCGTGATCTCCGCGCGCGGCGAAGGCGCCGCCACCAAGCGGTACTTGGAGAACTTCATCGCCCGGCTCGGCCTCGCGGGCTTCGAGCCGTCCATCTCCTCCGGCCACCTGACGCGCTGCCGCAGCGACGACTCCCCGCTCTCCCGCGGCCGCGTCCTGGTCTGCGGCGACGCGGCGGGCCTCCTTGAGCCGTGGACCCGCGAGGGCATCTCCTTCGCGCTGCGCTCGGGGCGGCTCGCGGGCGAGTGGGCGGTCCGCATCGCCGAGGCGCACGACGCGGTGGACGCGCGCCGCCAGGCCCTCAACTACGCCTTCGCGATCAAGGCGGGCCTCGGCGTCGAGATGGGCGTCGGCAAGCGCATGCTGACCGTCTTCGAGCGCAGGCCCGGCATGCTGCACGCGGCGATCACCTCGTTCCGGCCCGCGTGGCGGGCGTTCACCCGCATCACCCGCGGCACGACGACGCTCGGCGAGCTCGTCCGCACCCACCCGGTGGCGGGCCGCGCCCTGTCGGCGATGGACCGCGAGGCACCCGCACCGCCTTCGTCGCCTTCCTAGGCGCCCCCCGAGACGTCCTGCTCCTACAAGCCCCCTGAGCTGCCTGAGCCGAGGAGCTGCGGGTCCTGGCGCAGCATCCGCCCGTGCAGGGCGCGCAGCGCCGGGCCCGGGTCCGCGCCCACGGCCCCCGCGATGCGCTGCCGCGCCTCCTCGTACGCGAGCAGGGCGTCCGACGCTCTGCCGCTGCGGTACAGGGCCGTCATCAGGAGCTCGACGAGGCG
Source organism: Streptomyces odontotermitis (assembly GCF_050510915.1). NCBI lineage: Bacteria > Bacillati > Actinomycetota > Actinomycetes > Kitasatosporales > Streptomycetaceae > Streptomyces > Streptomyces odontotermitis. The sequence goes on from NZ_JBNJLS010000032.1 coordinate 41,075, forward strand.
TTCGCGCAGCGGGTGCGTGGCGACGAGCCGGACGAGTTCGTGGACGTACGCGAAGGCTTGGCCCTCTTCGATCGCCGCGCCGATCCTCGCCTCCATGACGGTGAGCCGCTTCTCCCGCCAGCGCAGCCGCTCCGCCACCAGGCAGGGGGCGCCGAGGCCCTCCGCGAAGTCGCCGCGCCACAGGGCCTCGGCCCGGTCGACGAGGGCGGCGGCGCGCCCGAGCTCGCCCTCGCGCCGTGCGGAGAGGGCCTCGTCGACGAGACGGCGCCGCTCGTGCAGATCGTCGGCGGCCGCGCCGGTGAGCAGATAGCCGCTGCCCGTCCAGGCGAGGCGCGGCCCGCTGTCGGGCGCCGCGTCGTGGCGGCCCGGGTGCGGCACCGCGCGGAAGGCCCGCCGCAGCCCGGAGACGTACTTCTGCACGAGGTTGCGCACCTGGGCGGGCGGCGCACCGCCCCACACGGCCTCGACCAGACCGTCGTACGAGAGCGGGCGGCCCTCCTGCAGGAGCAGCACCGCGAGCACCGCGCGCTGCATGGGCGGCCCCAAGGGGACCTCGGCTCCGGCGTGCAACGCGCGTACCGGGCCCAGCAGTTCGAAGCGCATCCCCTCACCCATGGCCCGAGCCTAACCCGCGCCCCGTTCCAGCGGATCTTCCAGTGCCTCTTCCAGCGTCCGGTCAGCGCCGCCCGTGAGGGTGGCCGCACGGACCCCGTACGGGGGTCCCGGAAGAGAGGCAGACACAGCGATGCTGACCCGGCTCGGCCGCTTGACGGTGCGGCACTCCCGCGCCGTACTGATCGGCGTGGTACTGGCCTTCCTCGGCCTCGGCGCATACGGAGCGGGCGCGCAGGCGGACCTGGACCTCGCACGCTGGGACGCGCCGGGGACCGAATCGGTGCGGGCGGCGCAGGTCCTGCGCGAGGAGTTCGGCACCGGCAGCCCCAACCTCGCCCTGCTGGTCACGGCCCGCGACGGCGACGTCGACTCGCCGCGCACCACGGCGGCGGCCCGCCAACTGGTCGCCGAGGTGCGGAAGATCGAGGGTGTCGCGGACGTCAGCGCGTACTGGAACGGGCGGAGCCCCGCCCTGCGCGCCGCCGACGGCAGGCGCGCCCTCGTGCTCGCCCGCATGGAGGGCAGCGCCACCGACACGCGTGCGCGGCTCGCCACCGTCTCACCCGAACTCACCCGCACCACACCGGAGTTGACGGTCGAGGTCGGCGGCCAGGAGGAGATCTCCCGGCAGGTCGGAGAGCAGGCCCGCGCCGACTTCCTGCGCGCGGAGGCGCTCGCCCTGCCCGTCGTGCTGCTTCTGCTGATCCTCGTGTACCGGCGCACCGTCGCCGCCCTGCTGACCATCGGGGTCGGACTGCTCTCCGTCGTCGGCACGCTCGCCGGGCTGCGGGCCCTCGCGCAGGTCACCGAGGTGTCGACGTTCGCGGCCAACCTCGCCCTCGTGCTCGGCCTCGGACTCGGCGTCGACTACAGCCTGTTCGTCATCAGCCGCTACCGCGAGGAGCGGCAGGCCGGGCACGCGCAGCCGGACGCCGTGGTCCGCGCGACGGCCGCCGCCGGACGCACCGTGGTGTTCAGCGGGCTCACGGTGGCGGTGTCGCTCAGCGCGCTCCTGGTCTTCCCCTTCTTCTTCCTGAGCTCCTTCGCGTACGCCGGTGTGCTGGTCGTCCTGACCTCGGTGTCCGGGGCGCTGCTCCTGTTGCCCGCGGGGCTCGCCCGCTGGGGCCGGCGGGTGGAGCGGGTTGAGCGGGTGCCGACGGACGGGCGGAGCCCGGTGGAGCGGGTGGTACGGGCCGCGATGCGGCGCCCGCTCGCGGTCGGGGCGGCCGTCGTCGGCGTGCTGCTGCTGATGGCCGCGCCGCTGCTCGGCCTGCGCTTCGGACTCCCGGACGAGCGGACGCTGCCCGCGGGCACCTCCTCGCGCACCACCTCCGAGACCGTCCACCGGGAGTTTCCCGCCGAGCCGACCGACACCGTGCAGATCGTGCTGCGCGCCCCGGCCGACGCCCCGGCGGTGCGCGCGTATGCCGTCCGGCTGTCCCGCGTCCCGGGCGTCTTCCAGGTCGACGCCCCCACCGGCAGCTACCGCGACGGGCACCGCACGGGCCCGGCGGCCACCGGCGGCCTCGCCGCGCGGAGCGGAGCCGTCCGCCTCGGCGTCGTGCCCGCGCAGGCGGCGATGTACGGCGACGTGCCCGCCTTCGTCGACCGGATCCGGGACACGCCCGCGCCCGCTCCGGCGTTCGTCGGCGGCTACCCGGCCGAGACCTCCGACTTCCGGGCCACCCTGCTGGACCGGCTCCCGTACGCCGTCGCCCTCGTCCTGGTGGCCACCTTCGTGATCCTGTTCCTGATGACCGGGAGCCTCCTGCTGCCGCTGAAGGCGACCGTCCTGAACCTGCTCAGCCTGGCGGTGATGTTCGGCTGCCTGGTCTGGGTCTTCCAGGAGGGCCATCTCTCGGGGCCCCTCGGCTTCACCCCGGCCGGAGCCGTCGAGCCCAGCATTCCGGTGCTGATGTTCTGTGTCGCCTACGGCCTGTCGATGGACTACGAGGTGTTCATGCTGGCCCGGATCAAGGAGGAGCACGACCGCGTGGGCGACACCGCGCGGGCGGTCGCCGCCGGACTCAGGCGCAGCGCGCCGCTGATCACCGCGGCCGCCGGGATCCTCGCGCTGTCCTTCCTCACCTATGCGGGCAGCGGCATCGTGTTCCTCAAGGAACTCGGCGTCGGCACGGCCGTGACGATCCTCGCCGACGCGACCCTGATCCGCGTCCTGCTCCTGCCCGTCGCGATGCGGCTCGCGGGCCGCGCCAACTGGTGGGCCCCCGCCCCGCTGCGCGCCCTGCACCGGCGCTTCGGGCTGCGCGAGGAGCGGCCGGACGAGGGGCGGGCGAGCGCCGTACTCCCTCGGGAGTACGCGTGATCGCCACGCTCGACTGACGCCCGCGGCGGCCCCCGCCGTCTAGCGTGACGGTCATGGAAGAGCAGCAGAGAGCCCAGCGCGGCGGTCCGCCGCGCGGCTGGCGCGGACCACCCCACGTCCTGCGGGACGGGCCGCCGTGGTGGGGCGAGCAGGGGCGGAGCGGCCGGTGGCCGTGGCGCTCCACGGCGGCGGTCACCGCCTTCGTGCTCATCGGCTCGAACTTCGCCGGACACAACGAGGGGGCGCAAGAGCGCGTCGGCCTGAACTGGTTCGGCTGGCTGCTGCTCTTCACGGCCGCCGCCCTGCTGCTGTGGCGCCAGCGCCACCCCGTGGTCGTGGCCTATGGCACGGCGGCCTGCGCCATGGTCTACCTCGGCGCCGGATACCCGTACGGGCCGGTGTTCCTGACCGTGGCGATCGGCTGCTACGGCGCGATCGTGGCGGGACACCGGAGGGCGGCGTGGGGGGCCGTCGCGATGTTCTGGCTGGGGCATCTGCTGGTGGGGCACTGGCTGTACCGGTATCTGCCGCCGGACGACGGCCGGGCCCCCTGGGGCCAGGAGGGCATCATCGCCACCTGGATCGTGGCGGTCGTCGCCCTGTCCGAGCTGGTCCGGGTGCGCCGGGAGCAGTGGGCGCAGGCCCGCGCCGAGCGCGAGCAGGCCGCGCGGCGGCGCGCCGACGAGGAGCGGCTGCGCATCGCCCGGGAGCTGCACGACGTGCTCGCCCACTCCATCTCCGTCATCAACGTCCAGGCGGGCGTGGGCCTCGCGCTGCTCGACTCCGACCCGGAGCAGGCCCGCACCGCCCTCACCACCATCAAGTCGGCGAGCAAGGAGGCGCTCGGCGAGGTGCGCCAGGTCCTCGACACCCTCAGGGCCCCCGGTGACGCGCCGCGCGCCCCCGCCCCCGGCCTCGACCGGCTCCCCGAACTCGTCGAGCAGGCCGCGAGCGCGGGCCTCACCGTCACGGTCGACACCCGCGGCCGGGCGCCGAAGCTCCCGCCGGGCACCGACCTCGCCGCCTTCCGCATCGTCCAGGAGGCGCTCACCAACGTCGTACGGCACTCCGGTTCGCGGCGCGCGGGCGTGCTCGTCTCGTACGAGAAGGCGGAGCTGACCCTGCGCGTCGACGACGACGGGCCCGCCACCGGCGCCGACGCGGGCGGCAGCGGCAACGGACTTGCCGGAATGCGGGAGCGCGCGGCGGCCCTGGGTGGGACGATCAAGGCGGGCCCGCGGCCCGACGGCGGCTTCCGCGTCACGGCGGTTCTGCCCACCCGCACGGCACCACCCACGCCCCAGGAGGACCAGTGATCCGCGTACTCCTCGCCGACGACCAGTCCCTCGTCCGGGCGGGCTTCAAGGCACTGCTCGACGCGCAGGCGGACATCGAGGTGGCCGGGGAGGCGGCGGACGGCGAGGAGGCCGTCCGCATGGTGCGCGAACTGCGCCCGGACGTCGTCCTGATGGACATCCGCATGCCTCGGCTCGACGGCCTCGAAGCCACCCGGCACATCACCCGGGAAGCGGACCTGGCGGACGTGAAGGTGGTCATGCTCACCACCTTCGAGATGGACGAGTACGTCTTCGAGGCGCTGCGCTCCGGCGCCTCCGGCTTCCTGGTGAAGGACACCGAGCCGGACGAACTGCTGCGCGCGGTACGGGCGGTGGTGCACGGCGACGCCCTGCTCTCGCCCGGTGTGACGCGCCGCCTCATCGAGGAGTTCGCGGCCCGCTCCAAGCAGCCCGCCGACGCCGCCGCGCTCGGCGGGCTCACCGAGCGGGAGCGGGAGGTGATGGCCCTGGTGGGCATCGGCCTGTCGAACGAGGAGATCGCCCGCCGCCTCGTCGTCAGCCCGCTCACGGCCAAGACCCATGTGAGCCGCACGATGGTGAAGCTCGGCGCCCGCGACCGGGCCCAACTGGTCGTGCTCGCCTACGAGTCGGGGCTCGTGCGGCCCGGCTGGCTGGGCTGATCCTCGGCCTCGCGCCGCCGCCAGTCCTCGACGGTACGGCTGTGCCGGACCAGCACGACCACGAGGGTCAGGACGAACACCGCGGCCCCCAGGAGGGCGCCGCCCCGCTTCGCCGTCCGCCAGGTGTCCGGCGAGACGTCGAGCAGCAGGGCGGGCCCCGTCACGGCCAGGAAGGCGGCGCCCGCGAGCCCGACCGCGACAAACAGCGCGAACCCGATCTCGACGGTGGTCGCGTCCCGCTCCGCCTGTGTGCGTCGGCCCATCCCTCGAGTGTCGGGGGCGGCGTGCGGAGGGACAAGGAACCACTTGTGCGGCCCAAGATGTATGCGCGCGCAATTAATTCCGATGCAACAAAATGGCCGAACTCTGCTACGGTGCGTCCATGGCGGCGAAGACGGCCGAGCAGTCGCTCGTGGACCAGTGGCGCGACATCCTCGCGGTGCATGCGCGCACCCTCTGTGAGCTCGACCGTGAGCTGCACCAACACGGCCTGGGCGCAAGCGACTTCGAGGTCCTGGACGTCCTCGCGGAGGGCGTGGCCGAGGACGGCTCCGCCGCCTTTCGCGTGCAGGAGATCGCGGGCCGGGTCCATCTGAGCCAGAGCGCGCTGTCCCGTCTCATCGGGCGTCTGGAGAAGGACGGCCTCGTCTGCCGCGGCATGTGCAGCGAGGACCGGCGCGGGGTGCGGGTCGAGCTCACCGGCAAGGGGCGCGTGCTGCACGCGGAGGTGCTGCCGGTGCAGCGCGCGGTGCTGCGGCGGATGCTGACGGGGGCGGAGCGGGGCGAAGCCTGCGCGGGCTGACCGCGCTCAGCTCCACACCACGCCCGAGGTCTCCCGCCACAGCGCGGCCAGCGACGCGTCCCCGGTGAGCCCCGGGAACGGCACCCGGTTCCAGAGCGCCAGATGCAGCCGCGCCGCGTCCCCCACCGCCTCGGCGTCCGCGTCACCGGCCGCCCCGCGCTCGGCGACCGGCGGGTCCTGCGAGATCCGTACGGTCCACACGGCGTCCGCCCCCGCGTCCGTGGCCCGCAGCCGCAGCACCCGGGGCTCGGCCGAGCGCACCTTGCTGGAGCGGCGGGCGTGGAACCCGAACAGCACTTCCTCGATGCCGTCGACCGCGAACTCCACCTGGCTCGCGCTGAGTTCACCGCCGAGCGCGGCCTCGGCGTCCACGCGGTGCACGGTCGTCTCGTTCGCCTGCCGCCGCGCCCAGAAGGCGAGCGGCGACGGTGCGGGCAGGAACGTCCAGCACCGCACGTCGCCCGGGGCGGCCCGCAGGGTCTCCACCAGCGCGGCGTGCCCCTCGCGGAACCAGTCGAGCAGCGCGTCCCCGTCCAGCGGCGAGGGCCCGCCGCCGTTGCGGTACTCGGTGCGCTCCTCGCCCACGAAGGCCGTGGCCCACCGGTGCACCATCGCCATGTGCCGCAGCAGGTCGCGCACCCGCCAGCCCGGGCACGTGGGCACCTCGGCGTCGGGCCCCGCCGCCTGCGCGGCGCGCGCGAGCAGCAGACCCTCGCGTTCCAGGACGTCAATGTGCTCGGCAATCTCCATGCGGCGATTGTGGCTCATGGCCGCAACTCACGGAGCGGGCCGCGGAATTCGGTGGACAGGCGGGTCCTCGACCCCTTCTGATGGCTCCGGCTGCCCGCCGCGCAGAGCGGGCCGGACGGCTGGAGCTGCTCTTGGTGACCGAGACCGGGACGGACGTTCCGCCCGCCGTCGACGCGGCGTTGGCCGGGCGTCTGGTCGCGAGGCAGTTTCCCGAGTGGGCCGGGCTGCCGCTGCGGCTCGTCGACCCGGCCGGTTCGGACCATGTGATCTACCGGCTCGGCCGGGCGCTTGCCGTGCGGCTGCCCCGCCACGCCGGGGCCGTCGGGCAGGCCGCGAAGGAGCTCCGGTGGCTGCCGAGGCTCGCCCCGCGGCTTCCGCTGGCCGTCCCCGAGCCCGTCGGCGTCGGGGAGCCGGACCTCGGCTATCCCTGGCCGTGGGCGGTGTCGCGCTGGCTGGACGGCGAGGTGGCCACGGTGGCGGCCCTGGGCGACTCGACCGAGGCGGCCGTCGAGCTTGCGGGTTTTCTGACGGCCCTTCAATCCGTGCCTCCGGAAGCGGACTTGGTGGGGGCGGACGACCCGGACGGGACCCCCGCGGCCTCCCCGCTGGCCGGGCGGGACCACGCGACCCGCGCCGCGATCGCGAAGGTCGCCGGAGGCGCGGGCGGCCCCGCGGCCTTCGACGCGCGGGCCATGAACGAGCTGTGGGACGCGGCGCTGAGCGCTCCGGGATGGGAGCGTCCCGCGGTGTGGTTCCACGGCGACCTGCACACCGGGAACCTCCTCACCGTCGACGGCCGCCTCAGCGCGGTCATCGACTTCGGCGAGCTCGGCGTCGGCGACCCGGCCTGCGACCTGACGATCGCCTTCACGCTGATGTCGCCCAGGAGTCGCGAGGTGTTCCGTGCGGCGCTCGACGTGGACGACGCCACCTGGGAGCGGGGCCGCGGGTGGGCCCTCGCCACAGGTCTGAACGCCTACACCGCGTACGCCGCCGTCAACCCCCGCGTCGCCGAGCAGACCACGCGCCAGATCACCCAGGCCCTCAGGGGATAGACGCCATTCTGGCCGGGAGGGGGGCATCCCGGCGGGCCCGGACCCCGGAGTCCGCGCAGGTCGTCAACTCACCGCCGCCCGGCGGGTGGTGAAGCCGATGACGGCGGCCACTCCGGCGAGCACGGCGACGCTGGTGAGCGCCGTGGGCAGGGTGAACCAGTCCGCCATGAACCCGATGGCGGGCGGCCCGAGGAGCATGCCGCCGTAGCCGAGAGTGGAGGCGATCGCGACACCGCTGGGCCCGGCGAGGGCGCCCGCGCGCTCGACGGCGACGGGGAAGATGTTGGCGAGCCCGATGCCCGTGACGGCGAAGCCGAGGAGCGCCGCCCCCACGGACGGGGCGAGGGCGCCGAGCAGCATGCCGACGGCGGCCGTCGCGCCGCCCGCGACCAGCGTCCTGGTGCGGCCGAGCCGTTCGAGCAGGACGGTGCCGGTGGCGCGGCCGAGCGTCATGGCGAGCGCGAAACAGGAGTAGCCCGCGGCGGCCACGCCCGGGTGGGCGTCGAGGTCCTGCTCCAGGTGGAGCGCGCCCCAGTCGGCGAGCGCCCCCTCGCCGTACGCCGTGCAGAGCGCGATCAGGCCGAAGACGACGACCAGCCCGCGGGTGCGCGGGGTGAGGCTGCGCGGAGCGCCGTCCTGCCGGGGGCCGCCGCCCGGCGGCGCCGGGGGCCGCAGGCGCAGCAGCGCGCGCCCCGCGACGGCCGTCACGATCAGCCCGATCACGGTGAGGCCGAACAGGTGCCGGGTGGGGGAGAGGGAGCCCGCGATGAGCCCGCCGATGCCCGCGCCGACCATCCCGCCGAGGCTGAAGGCCGCGTGGAAGCTCGGCATGATGGGCCGGCCGAGGGCGGCCACGAGGTCGACGGCGGCGCTGTTGAAGGCGACGTTGATGCCGCCGTACGCCGCGCCGAAGACCAGCAGGACCAGGCCGAGCGCGAGCGCCGAGTGGGTCAGCGGCGGCAGCGCCACGCTCAGCGACAGCAGGACGCCGCAGACGACCGTCACCGGGTGGCTGCCGAACCTGCGGCACAGCCGCCCGGTCAGCATCATCGTGATCACCGCCCCCACGGAGACGCCGAGCAGCGCGAGCCCCAGGGCGCTGGACGAGGCGCCGGTCTGCTCCTTGATGGCGGGGATGCGCACGACCCACCCCGCGAAGATGAAACCGTCCAGCGCGAAGAAGACGGTGAGGACGACTCGGAGGCGGACGAGGTCGGAAGGGGTGGGCGAGGGGGGCCGCGACGTTGCGGTCCCGAGTTTGTTTAGTAGCGGCACAAAGTCAGAGTAGGGTGTGGGACAGCTGTGGACAAGGCGGTTTGCGGCGGCGGCCGGGAGGGCCGTGCGGGTGGTCACGCGTGCGCGGGGACAAGGGAGTTCGGGGTTGTGGCCAGGGGGTATCGACCTTGCGGGCAAGGGACGTGCCCTCGTGCGAGGGGGGAAGGTCCCCACGTACGAGCAAGCAAGTCGGTTCCCACTGTGACCGCCGGACGCGATGGATCCCTCACCCGCCGTGCACGCGCAGTCAGACGGCGGCGCAAGGGGTGGGGACGCGGCGGTATGTCCACCCGCAGTACAGCACCCCACCCACCCGAGTACTCGTGTACTCGTCCGGCGCCCCCGGCTTTTCGAGGACGGACATACCGCCGCGTCCCCACCCCGCCCCACCACCGGCGACCGGCAAAGGGCGACCGGCGAACAGAGAACAGCGGAGATGGAGCCGACGGCGGCCGAACGGCCGGACGGCGTACGGATCATGGGAGACTCACCGTCATGAACGGCAAGGCGGCCCCCCGAGCCGAGGGGGCAGGGACCGCGCGCACCCGGCTCGAACGGGGGCGCGGCGCGCTCGGTCCCGCTCTTGAACTGGTCCACACGGGAAGGGCCCCGACCCGGGCCCTGCTCACCTCCGAACTCGGTGTCACCCGGGCCACGGCCGGCGTCGTCGCCGCCGAGCTGGAGTCGCTCGGCCTGATCCGGATCGACGCCAGGCCGAGCGCCGCGGCGGGCTCCCAGGGCAGGCCCTCGCACCGGCTCTCGGTGGCGGACGCGGGACCCGTGGTGCTCGCGGCCCAGGTCCACACCGACGGATTCAGGGCGGCTCTCGTCGGTCTCGGCGGGCGCATCGTCGCCACGGCGCCGGGCTGCGAGACGGTCGGCGCCGACCCCGCCGAGGTGCTGGGCGCCGTCGTCGCGGCGGGTGCCGGGCTGCTGCGGGAGACCGGGCGGCGGTGTGTGGGCGCGGGGCTCGCGGTGCCGTCCGCCGTCGCCGAGCCGGAGGGCACCGCCCTCAACCCGCTGCACCTGGCCTGGCCCGCGGGCGCCGACGTCCGCGCCCTCTTCGCCGAGCAGGTGCGGGTGGCGGGCATCGAGGGCGCGGCGTTCACCGGCAACGACGTGAACCTCGCCGCGCTCGCCGAGCACCGGCACGGCGCGGGCCGCGGCGCCCGCGACCTGCTCTGCGTGGCGACCGGGCACCGGGGCGTCGGCGGCGCCCTCGTCCTCGACGGGCGCCTGCACACCGGGAGTTCGGGCCTCGCCCTCGAAGTGGGGCACCTCACCGTGAACCCCGAGGGCCGCCCCTGCCACTGCGGCAGCCGGGGCTGCCTGGACGTCGAGACGGACCCTCTCGCGTTCCTCACCGAGGCCGGACGCGAGCCGGGCCCCGAGGGCCTGCTCCAGCAGGCCAACGCCCTGCTCCGGGACGCCTACGCGGACCCGGGCGTACGCGCCGCCGCCGAGGCCATGATCGACCGGCTCGGCCAGGGGCTCGCGGGCCTGGTCAACATCCTCAACCCGGACCGCATCATCCTCGGCGGGCTGCACCGCACCCTCCTGGAGGCGGACGCCGAGCGGCTGCGCGCCGTCGTCGCCGACCGCAGCCTGTGGGGGCGCAGCGGCAGCGTGCCGATCCTCGCCTGCACCCTCGACCACAACAGCCTGGTGGGGGCCGCCGAGCTGGCCTGGCAGCCGGTGCTCGACGACCCCCTCGGGGTGCTGGGCTAGGCCGCGGACGCGGGGCTGATCTGGGCGACGGGCGCGGGCTCCCGCTCCGGCGCGGGCTCCGACTCCGCGGCCCGCGCGCTCTCCTGACGGCGCCTCAGGTCCGGTACGAGGCTCAGCAGCCCGAGCACGGCCAGGCCGGCGCCGATCCACAGCGGCGCGCGCAGGCCGAAGGCGTCGATCGCGGGTCCGCCCACCGAGGTCGCGATGATGATGCCGAACGTGATGAACGAGGAGTGCACGGTGTTGACCAGCGGCCGGGCGTTGCCGGTGCGCTGGACCCGGGTCACCAGGGCGGGGTTCATGGTGACGCCGACGAGCCCGATGCCCATCATCAACACCACGGCGGGCACCGGCAGTTGGGCCAGCAGCGCGAAGCCGGTCAGGAACCCGAGGTTGAGCAGCAGGCCGACGACGAGGACCGGCAGCGTGCGCCGGTCGGCGAGCCGCCCGACGACCGTGTTGCCCACGACGGTGGCCGCGCCGTACGCGATGAGCAGCAGCGGCACGGTGCCGGTCGCGAAGCCGGTCACCTCGGTGAGGATCGGGTTGAGGTAGCTGAACGCGGAGAACGTGGCGCCGATGACGAACGTGCTGGTGGTGAGCGTCAGCCAGAGCCGCGGGCTGCGGAAGGCGCCGAGCTCCTGGCGCAGTCCGCCCTCCTCCGCGGCGCTCTCCAGGCGCGGCACCCCGGCGAGCGTGGCCAGGGCGGCGAGCACCGTCAGACCGGTGATGGCCCAGAACGCGGCGCGCCAGCCGAAGTGTTCCCCGACGACCGTGGACAGCGGCAGGCCGAGCAGCGTGCCCAGCATCAGCCCGTTGAGGGCGACGGCGACGGCCCGGCCGCGCACCTCGGGCCGGGTGAGCCGGGCGCACAGTGAGATGGCCACGCCGAAGTACGCCTGTGAGGCGACGCCCGTGACGAGGCGCGCGACGAGCATCGTCCAGTAGTCGGGAGCGAGGGCGGCGAGCACGTTGCCGCCCAGGAAGACGGCGAACAGCACCATCAGGGCCGACTTCTGACGCATCTTCAGCACGGCGACCGTCAGGAACGGCCCGCCGATCGCCATCGCCGCCGCGTACGCGGTGATGAGATACCCGACCTGCGGAATGGTGGCGTCGAGTCCGTCGGCCATCTGCGGCATGAGTCCGGCGACGACGAATTCGCTCGTGACCATGGCGAAGATGCCTAGGGCCAGGACGTATACGGCGCGGGGCATGGAAGCTCCAGGAGTATTGGAATGTTCAGTGCAAAATATGGGCAGGCAAGAGCCGCCCCGAGCAAGGGGCTTGAGCCGAGTGAGGGCACCCGAGGGCAGTCGAGGGCAACTGCGGGGAGTTGAGGGGAGTCGAGGGGAGGGAAGGGGCCGCCGGATGCGGGGTCAGCGGATGCGGGGTCAGCGGATGAGCGCGTCCATCGCCGTGGCCGCGATGGACTCCAGGGTGGCACGGTCGGCGCCGCCCTGCCCGGAGACCCGCATCCCGCCGATCACGGCATTGAGGAAGCGGGCGAGCTCGCCCGGGTCCCGTCGCGAGGTGATCTCTCCGGTCCGCTGTCCCGTTTCGAGGGTGGCCCGCAGGGCCGTGAGGCGCCGCTGGAGGTCGCGCTCCAGCATCGCGGCCGTCGCGGGGTCGCGCCCGGCGAGCTCGATCGTCGTGTTGACGGTCAGGCAGCCGATGCTCCGGCCGTCCTCGCGGTGCTCGAAGTCGCCGTCGACGACCCGGTCGAACATGGCCTGGATGCGTGCGGTCGGCGTCCTCTTCTCGTCCTCCAGGATGGCCAGTTGGGCGTTGGTCATGGAGTCCATGTAGTGGGTGAGGGCCCGCCGGAACAGGTCCTGCTTGCTGCTGAAGGTGTTGTAGATGCTGCTGCGGCCCAGTCCGGTGGCGTCGCACAGGTCCTGGGTCGAGGTGGCCTCGAAGCCCTTTGACCAGAAGGCGTGCATCGCCGCGTCCAGGGCCCGCTCCTCGTCGAAAGTCCTCGGTCGGGCCATGGGGGAACCGTACCTGTTTTGGAACGCACAGTGCAATACGGGGCGGGGTCCGCCTTCTCGTGCGTTACCTCTAAAGCTGTCTAACTGGTAACGTCTGGCCGTGACGGACTGACGGACTGACGGACTGGTGGTCACGGACTGACGGACTGGTCGTGACGAACTGACGGACGACGACGCCCCGGCAACGCCTGGAGAGGTGGCGGCACGCATGAGCTGGAACCTTGAGAAGAGCTTCGAGACGCCCGACGGAACGGTGCGCTGGTCCCGGTCGGGCCAGGGCGACCCGGTCGTCCTGCTGCACGGCTCGCCCTTCTCCTCGTACATCTGGCGCGAGATCGCACCGGCCCTCGCCCGCACCCGCACGGTCTACGTCTGGGACCTGCTCGGCTACGGGCAGTCGGAGCGGCGCGCGGGCCAGGACGTCTCGATCACCGCGCAGGCGAGGATCTTCCGGCGGCTCCTCGACCACTGGGGCCTGGAGCGGCCGGGCGTCGTCGCGCACGACATCGGGGGAGCGGTGGCGCTGCGGGCGCTGCTTCTGGAGGGTGCCGACTACCGGGACCTGACGCTGGTCGACGCGGTGGGCGGCGGCCCCTGGGGCACCGGCTACTTCAAGCTCATCCGGGAGCACACCGACGTGTTCGGCCGCCTCCCCGACTACGCCCACGAGGCGCTGGTGGCCGCCCACTTGAGGCGTGCCACGCACACCGGCTACCGGCCGGAGGTCCTCGACGCCCATCTGGCGCCCTGGCGCGGGGAGGAGGGGCAGGACGCCTTCTACCGCCAGTACCGGCACATCGGCCCCGCCGAGACCGCCGAGTTCGAGCACCTCCTCGGCTCCGTCGAGGTGCCGACACGGATCATCTGGGGCACCGAAGACCGCCTGCTGCCCCCGGAGTTCGCCCACTTCCTGCACGACCGCGTTCCGCACGCCGAGCTCATCTGGGTCGACGGGGCGGGGCACGCGATCCAGGAGGACGCGCCCGGCCGCCTGCTGGCCCATGTCGCCGCGGAGTTCCGCCAGGTGGCGGCCTGACGGGTGCGGCCGGCGGCCGGGCGCTGACGGCTCGGACACGTGGATCGGACACGTAGATCGGACCCGTGGATCGGACCCGTGGCTCGGGCTCACGTCCGGACCGGGGAGGGGCTCAGGCGGGCCACTCCACCGCGAACGCGCGCCCCGGGTTGCGCGTGAGGATCGTGTCCACCAGGTCCTTGCCCACCGCGAGTTCGAGCCGCGGCCGCACCCGGCGCAGCAGATGCGGCATGCCCGGCCCGCCGCTCACCGAACGCGCCCCGGCCGTCGTGGTGTCGCCGCCCAGCAGGATCCGCTCCCCGAACCCGGCGTCGGCGAGGGCCCGTACGGCGTCGGGCATCCGCCAGTCCGTGGCGTGGTGCGCACGGGAGGGCCCGTCGAAGGCGAGATAGGCGCCCGCGTCGGCGGCCTGCCGGTGGGTGACGAGGTCGGGGGCGCGGTTGAGGTGACCGAGGACCACCCGGTGCGGCGGCACCCCCAACTCGCCGCAGAGCAGGTCGAGTACGTCGAGCGCGCCGGTGCCGAGCTCCAGGTGGACCGTGATGGCGGCGCCGGTCGCGTGGTGCGCCTCGGCGGCCGCCGCCATCGTCCAGCGGGCGTGCGCGTCCAGACCGTGGAAGCCGCCCGCGACCTTGATGAGACCCGCCCGTACGCCGGTCGTGCCGATGCCCTTGGTCAGCTCCCGCACGAACAGCTCGGCAAGGCCGGTCGCGCGCAGGCCGTCGAGCAACTCCCGGGTGTAGTGGGCTGCTTGATGCAGGCCCGTCGCGGCGACGATCCGCACCCCCGAGTCCCGCGCGAGGTCCGCGAGCTCCGCCGCGTGCCGTCCCATGCCGTGCGGCGTCCACTGGAGGACGGAGTTGCCGCCCGCCGCCCGGAACGCGGCCAGTTCGGCGGCGGCTTCGGTCGCCGAGTCCAGCTCCTGGCCCGGGAGTTGAGGGCTGCTCAGAAACAGGTGGTCGTGCGCGTCGCAGACGCCGAGCGCGTCGGGCTCCAGGTCGCCGAGCACGCCACGCACCAGCCCCCCGGTCACCAGTGCCGCCCCTGGGTGAGCAGCTTCCGCTCCGGCGCCGACACGTGCCGCACCTGGAACACATCGCCCACACCCTCGGGCGCGTCATGGGCCCAGAGGGAGAAGTGCAGCGCTTCCCAGGTGCGCGGATCGACGGCCGTGGCAGCGAGGATCACCCCGTCGCGCCGCGCCAACCGTCCTGCCTCCAGGGCTAGTTCCTCCATCAGCGGGGACAGCTGCGCGCCCTGGGGTATCCGCTGCCGACGCCGGACCGCCGCCTTCGCCGGGGCGCCCGCAGCCACCCCCTCCTCGTACGCGAGTCCCGTCCAGTGCTGCACCTCGGGCCGCCCGAAGTCGTCGACGATGCCCTGGAATCCGGGGCCCCAGAGGAAGGAGTTCATGCCCTGCGGGGTGTTCCACAGATAGAGCGGCGCGTACGCGTTGACCGGTGAGCCGTCGACGCCGCGCTCGCGCATCAGGTACGCCTTGACGCCGAGCCCCGGGAAGTCGTCCAGCAGATGGCCCTTGGTGGCCACCCGCTCCCGGATGATGTCCATGTCGTAGTCGGCGGGCAGGGTGATCTCGTACTGCATGGCGTGCATGGTGAACAACCTCGCTGTCTCGGACGTCAGTTGGGGAGTACGGACGGTTCCACGAGCTCGTGCCACTCGACCGTCGTGCCGTCCTCGGCCGCCTCGACCAGCGCGAGGTGCGTCATGAAGGTGCGCGGCCCCGCCCCGTGCCAGTGCCGCTCGCCGGGCTCGATCCAGACCGTGTCGCCCGCCCGGATCTCCTCGACGGGTCCGCCCGCGCGCTGCACCAGACCCTGACCCTCCGTCACATGCAGTACCTGGCCGTGGGGATGGCGGTGCCAGGCGGTGTGCGAGCCGGGCGCGAAGTGCACGCTGAACATGCGCAGCCGGGACGGGGCGGGCGGCTGCGCGATCTCGTCGAGCCAGACCGTGCCGGTGAAGTGCTCGGCGGGGCCGCGCTGCGAGTCGGGGCGGGTACGGGTGATGCGCATGGGGGCTTCCTCCGGGTGGACGGACGGGTAGACGTACGGAATGGCCGTCAGCGGCTAGCGGCTAGCGGCTAGCCGCTAGCCGTCGGCCGTCGGCGTGACGGCGCGCGGCGCCGAGCAGGGCGAGCAGTCCGCGTACGCCCGTGTCGAAGGCGGCGGGTGAGCCGGAGGCGCGCGCCAGGACGTAGCCGCCCTGCACGGTCGCGACCACGGCCGACGCGATCTCCTCGGGGTCCAGCGAATCCGTGAACTCCCCACGGTCCAGACCCTCTTGGAGGATCTCCGCGAGCCGCCCGCGCAGCCACTCCAGCGTCCGCGTCACCGGTTCGCGCAGCTCGTCGCTCTCGATGACGTCCGGGTCCATGGTCAGCCGTCCCACGGGGCAGCCGCGCAGCACGTCGCGCTCGCGCAGGAGGTAGGACTCGACGCGCTCGTACGCGGATCCGGCGCCGCTCAAGGAGGCGTCGGCGGCGGCCCGCAGCTCCTCGGCGGTGCGCCGGATCGCGGCGAGCGCGAGGTCGGGCTTCCCGCTGAAGTGGTGGTACATGCTGCCCTGCCCGGCCCCCGCGCGCTGCTGGATCGCCTTGGGGCTCGTGCCCACGTAACCGCGCTCCCAGAGGAGCTCGCGGGTGGACTCGATCAGTCGCTCCGGAGTGGTCATGGAAACACTGTACATACTAGTAGGTACAGAGGTCCAGGACGGCCGGAACCGGGCCCGGCGGCAGGCCGGTCAGGAAGCCGGACGGCAGGCCGGGAAGTAGCCGGCCCCGCCTCCCGTACTCCCCGGGAGGTACACCCACTGCCGCTGGCCGTACGACGACTTCGCCCCCCTCTCGGAGCGAGTCTCGAGGCATCACACGACAGCGAACCGCTACCGAGGAGATGACCTCAGATGAACACCCTGGCGCAGCACTGGGACGGCGGCCCCGGCCCGTGGATCCTGCTCTTCCCGCTGATCTGGGCGGCCGTCGTGGTCGGCGTCGTGACGCTGCTGCGGCGCACCGTGTGGCGGGGGCGGCGCGGGCCCTGGCGGAGCGTTGGTGTCGACGAGAAGTCGCCGATCGCCGTGCTCGGCCACCGGTTCGCCGCCGGTGAGATCGACGAGGACGAGTACTGGCGCCGGCTCACCGTCCTGAACGAGGAGTTCGGCCGTCACGCCCACGAGGGCCGTGGCCGCAAGGGCGGTGCGGCATGAGCACCATGACCGGCACGGGGGTGCGCACCGCAGCCCGGGTCACCGACGCCGTGAAGGTCTACGGCTCCGGGGACACGGCCGTACGGGCCCTGGACGGGGTGAGCGTCGGCTTTCCGGCCGGGCGGTTCACCGCGATCATGGGCCCGTCGGGCTCGGGCAAGTCCACCCTGATGCACTGCGCGGCGGGCCTGGACACGCTGACCTCGGGGGCCGCGCACATCGGGGACACCGAGCTCGGTGCCCTGGACGACCGGCGGCTCACGCTGCTGCGGCGCGACCGCATCGGCTTCGTCTTCCAGGCGTTCAACCTGGTGCCCACGCTGACCGTCGCCGAGAACATCACGCTGCCGATGGACCTGGCGGGCGCGCGCGGCGACGCCGCGTCCGCCGAGTGGGTCGATGCCCTCGTGGACGTCGTGGGCCTGCGCGACCGGCTGCACCACCGGCCGGCCGAGCTCTCCGGCGGACAGCAGCAACGCGTCGCCGTGGCACGGGCGTTCGCCGGGCAGCCCGACGTCGTCTTCGCCGACGAACCCACCGGCAACCTCGACTCGCGCTCCGGGGAGGAGGTCCTCGGCCTGCTCGGGCGGGCCGTGCGCCAGATGCAGCGCACGGTCGTCATGGTCACCCACGACCCGGTGGCCGCCGCCCACGCGGACGAGGTCGTCTTCCTCGCCGACGGGCGCCTGGTCGACCGCATGGCCGCCCCGACGGCCGACAAGGTCTTGGACCGCATGAAGGCGTTCGACGGGACCGGCGAGCCGGCCTCGCGCGCCCAAGGAGGCGACACGCCATGAGCTCCCTCGGCGCCACCACCCGCATCAGCCTCGCCTCGCTGCGCGGCCACAAGCGGCGCTTCGCGGGCACCTTCCTCGCCGTGTTGCTGGGCGTCGCCTTCCTGGCGGGCACTCTCGTCATGGGCGACACCCTGCGCGCCAGCTTCGACACGATGTTCGGCAATGCCGCCAGCGGCACCGACGCCGTCGTCCGCAGCGCCGACACCATCACCGCGTCCGGCGAGACCCAGGGCGTGCGCCGGCCCGTCCCCACCGACCTCGTGGGCAGGCTGGAGAAGGTGCCCGGCGTCGCCGCCGTCGCGCCCAGCATCCAGGGCGCGGGCCAGCTCGTCGGCAAGAACGGCAAGCCGATCGGCGGCGAGGGCCCGCCCACCCTCGCGGGCAACTGGATCGCCGACAAGGACCTGAACCCGTATCAACTCGCACAAGGACGCGCCCCGTCGAGGTCCGGCGAGGTCGTCATCAACCGCGGCGCCGCCGAGACCGGCGACCTGAGGATCGGCGATACGACGACGCTGCGCACCCCCGACCCGGTCCAGGTCACCGTCGTGGGCCTCGCGACCTTCGCCGGCGAGGACGGCATGGCGCAGACCACCTTCACCGGCATGACCCGCGCCGACGCCGAGAAGTACCTGACCGCGAAGCCCGGCGAGGCCGCCACCATCCAGGTTCGCGCGGGTCCGGGCACCAGCCAGCAGGAGCTCGTCGACGCCCTGAAGCCCGCCCTGCCCAAGGGAGTCGAGGCCATCACCGGTGAGGCGTCGGCCGCGGAGAACACCGACAACATCTCCGGTCAGTTCCTCACCCTCTTCACCAGCTTCCTTCTGGTCTTCTCCGGAGTGGCGCTGCTCGTCGCCACGTTCTCGATCCACAACACCTTCGCGATCGTCGTCGCCCAGCGCACCCGCGAGAACGCCCTGCTGCGCGCCCTCGGCGCCGCCCGCCGCCAGGTCACCACGGCCACCCTGGTCGAGGCCACCGCGGTCGCCGTGGCCGCCTCCGCGGTCGGGCTCGCGGGCGGCATCGGCATCGCGGCCGGGCTGCAGGCGCTGTTCCCCGCCATCGGATTCCCCTTCCCCGAGGGCGACTTGGTGATCAGCCCGCTGTCGATGCTGCTGCCGCTCGCGGTCGGGATCGTGGTCTGCCTGTGCTCGGCGCTCGTGCCCGCGCTGCGCGCCGGACGCACCGCTCCGCTCGCCGCCCTGCGCGAGACGGCCGTCGACCACTCCGGCGCCTCGCGGCGGCGCGCGGTCCTCGGCGGTGCGCTCGCGCTCGCCACGGTCGGCCTCGCCTTGACCGGTGTCCTCGCGACCCCGTCGGTCTGGCTGGCCGGGGCCGGGGGAGTGCTCGCCCTGGTCGCGTTCGTGGTGCTCGGCCCGGTGGCCTCCTCCCGGGCGGTACGCGTCCTCGGCGGACCCCTCGACCGGCTGCGCGGCGTCACCGGCGGGCTCGCCCGGCGCAACGCGCTGCGCAGCCCCAAGCGGACCGCGGCCACCGCCAGCGCCCTGATGATCGGCGTCGCCGTCGTCTCGCTCTTCACCGTCTTCGGCGCCTCCCTGAAGGCCACCATGGACCAGACGGTCGCGCGCTCCTTCGCGGGCGACATCGCCGTCAGCACCCCGTCGTTCGGCGCGGGCGGCAGCGGGCTCAGCCCCAGGCTGGCCCCCGCCGTCGCCAAGAGCCCCGAGGTCGCGACCGCCGTCGGGCTCGGCCGGGGCGTGGCCGAAGTCGACGGCCGGGGAAGGGCGTTGACCGTCACTGACCCGACGCTGCTCGCCAAGTCCTTCGACCTAGGCAGGGTCGACGGCTCCATGAACCACCTCGGCGACGACGGCATCGCGATCACCCGCAGCGAAGCCGACAAGCAGCACCTGAAGGTCGGTGACACGGCCCGACTCGCCTTCACCGACGGCAAGAAGGAGCCCTTCACGGTCCGCGCCGTCTACGGGCAGTCCGAGCTGGCGGGCGACTACGTCATCACCCGCGCGGCCTGGGCACCGCACCGCACCCAGGACTCCGACACCCTCGTCTCGGTCACCTTCAAGGACGGTGTGAGCACCGACGACGGCAAGGCCGCGGTCAAGAAGATCGCGGCGGCGTACGGGAACCCCGAGGTGCAGACCCGCGGCGAGTACGCGCAGTCCTCGGCGGGCGGCATCGACATGATGCTCACCCTCGTCTACGCGCTGCTCGCCCTGGCCGTGGTCATCGCCCTCCTCGGCATCGCCAACACGCTCACCCTCGCCGTCCACGAACGCACCCGCGAACTCGGCCTGCTGCGCGCCGTCGGACAGACCCGGGCGCAGCTGCGGGCCATGGTGCGATGGGAGTCGGTCCTGGTCGCGGCGTTCGGCACGGCGGGCGGTCTGGCTCTCGGCGGCTTCCTCGGCTGGGTCCTGGTCAAGGCGTCGGACGGCACGACCGCCACGGCCTTCGCGTTCGCGGTGCCGCCGGTCCAGCTCACCGTGGTCGCCCTGGTGGGCCTGGCCGCGGGCGCCCTGGCGGGGATTCGCCCGGCGCGCCGGGCCGCTCGCCTGGACGTCCTTGGGGCCATCGCGACCGAATGACGTCCGCGCGGGCGCACAGGGGTCGTCCGCGCGGACTTGCGGGAGAGCGGGTCACCGCCCGGTCAGCCGACAACGGCCGACCGGGCGGGAGCGTATTCCGCGGTTGCTCCGTACACCGGGTACGCGGGCAGGGCCACGGCGGGGGAGGGCGCAGGCAGTGTGAACCAGACGATCTTCCCGGCGTCGCCCTGCGGGCGCACCCCCCAGCTCTCGCTCACCGCGGCGACCATGGCGAGCCCGCGGCCGCTGGTGGCGAAGGGCTCCGCGTCGCGCACCACGGGCAGGTGGGGGTCGTGGTCGTGGACGGAGATGGTGAGCCGGTCCAGGAGGAGCTCGATCTCCACGGTGCACACCTTGTCGGGCTCGGCGTGCCGGTGGACGTTGGTCAACAGCTCGGTCACGCCTAGGGCGGCGTGGTCTATCAAGGGATCGAGATGCCAGTAGCGCAACTGCGCAGAGACGATTCTGCGGACCTGGCCGATCCGCGACGGCAGGGCTTGTAGCTCTACCGTGCAATGCCTGCTCGGCTGGCTGATCACGGCTGCGACTCCCCGAATTGAGGTCCGGAAGAAGACGAAGAGCGGATCCAGCAGCTGTCGCCGTCGGGGGTGGTGAGCGCGACCGCCTGCTGTCTGACCGGCGGGCTGGTTCGCAGCGTCATCGCCGGTAAACCCAGAGTGATGTGACACCAGAGTGACTCAGGGGGTGCGGGCGTGCAACTCGCACCAGGGCGCCGTGCGGAGGGACAGGGGGCAGTGCCTGTCGTGCGGATCGGACCCTAGGCCCGCGGCCGGTGCCCGGCGGCGGCGCGCACCGCCTCGATGAACCGGCGGGCCGAGGGCGGTCCGGGCTCCCCGGGAGCGGGGTCCTGCTCGCCGAGGGTGAGGCGGTAGCGCGTGCCGTTGACATCGACGGCGGCGAGGGCGCGGTCGTCGGAGGAGAACCAGGGCTTTCCGGCGCGTACCGCCTGCACCGGGGCGCTGTCGATCTCGCTGCCGTAACTGGTCAGCAACTGCAGCCTGCCGTCGCTGATCCGGACCTGACCGGCCCGGGTCAGGGAGCGCAGCCGCCGTCCGATCCGCACGCCCGTGGCCGTGAACTCCGGCTCCGCCATATCGCTCCGCCCCCTAGTGCCTGAATCGGACCGTCCCTGCGGACGATACCCATGTCCCGTGCGGTGCAGTCTGCACGCACCCGGGCTCGAGCACCAGTACGCACGACGGGCGTTGTGCCAGGCAAGGGCCCCTCGCGGCCGGAACCCGACACCCGCGCGAGGTGCCCCGTGCGCCTGCTCCGACTGGCCCCGCCAGGCACTCCTTTGAGACCCCCAAAGGCATGTTTATGCAGGTGAGAAGGGTGCGGAAGGTGTTTATGATCGAGACGTCCGGCCAGTTCAACCGGGGGTCGGCACGACGCGAAGGAGCCCCGCGGTGAGCACGACACAGCAGCAGCATCAGGTCGACGGCGCGATGGCCACACTGGACGTCGACCGCAGCGACGTCGCGTACCGGACATGGCTCAAAGAGGCCGTGCGCAAGGTCCAGGCGGACTCCAACCGCTCGGCCGACACTCACCTCCTGCGCTTCCCGCTGCCCGAGCAGTGGGGCATCGACCTGTACCTCAAGGACGAGTCGACGCACCCCACCGGCAGCCTCAAGCACCGCCTCGCCCGCTCGCTGTTCCTGTACGGGCTCTGCAACGGCTGGATCCGGCCCGACCGCCCGGTGATCGAGGCGTCCAGCGGCTCGACGGCCGTCTCCGAGGCGTACTTCGCGAAGCTGATCGGCGTGCCCTTCATCGCGGTGATGCCCCGCACGACCAGCGCCGAGAAGTGCCGCCTGATCGAATTCCACGGCGGCCAGTGCCACTTCGTGGACGACTCGCGCATGATGTACGAGGAGGCGGCCAAGCTCGCCGTCGAGTCCGGCGGCCACTACATGGACCAGTTCACCTACGCGGAGCGGGCGACGGACTGGCGCGGCAACAACAACATCGCCGAATCGATGTACCAGCAGCTGAAGTTGGAGCGCTACCCCGAGCCCGCGTGGATCGTCGCGACGGCCGGGACCGGCGGCACCTCGGCGACCATCGCGCGCTATGTGCACTACATGCAGCACGACACCCGCATCTGCGTCGCCGACCCGGAGAACTCCTGCTTCTTCGACGGCTGGGTCAACCACGACCCGGACGCCACGAGCGACTGCGGCTCCCGCATCGAGGGCATCGGCCGCCCCCGCATGGAGCCCAGCTTCGTGCCCGGCGCCGTCGACCGCATGATGAAGGTCCCGGACGCGGCGAGCGTCGCGGCCGTACGCGCCCTGGAGCAGGCCATCGGGCGCAAGGCGGGCGGCTCGACCGGCACCGGTCTGTGGAGCGCCCTGAAGATCGTCGCGGAGATGGTGGCGGCGGGCCGCACCGGCAGCGTCGTGACCCTCATCTGCGACCCGGGCGACCGCTATCTGGACAAGTACTACTCGGACGCGTGGCTGGCCGAGCAGGGCCTGGACATCACGCCGTACGCGCAGACGATCGACACGCTCCTGGCCACCGGCTCCTGGCCCGAGTGAGTCAACCGCGGTCGGTGGAGCGGGAGTCGGCGGCCGCGAGCCGCCGGTCCAGCGCGGTGACCGCGTCCCTGAAGGAGCGCCCGAGGCCCGCGCGGGCCAGCTTCACGGCGAAGCGGAAGGGCGCCGGGCCGTCGGCCGCGAAGGTCCACTGCACCCGGGTGCCGGTCGCGGCCGGGGTGAGGCGCCACTCCTCCAACAGGGCTCGCATCCCAGGGGCGTTGGTCTCGTCGACCCGGTAGGCGTACACCGCCGGATCCTCGGCGGCCATGATCGTCTCCTGGAAGCGCACACCGCCCTTGAGCCGGACCTCCCGGCCCGCGCCCTCCCTGGTGGGCCGGGCCACGGCGACCGAGGTGAACCACGCGGGCCACTCCGTCACGTCCAGGGCGAGCGCCCGGTAGACGGCCCCGGGGGGTGCGGCCACCTCACGGGCGAAGACCAGACGCAGGGGAGCAGACTCGACGAAGTCGAGCCCCACCGGGCGCAGTCGGCGTGCCATGGAACCCATCTCCCCAGCGGAATCGGGTGGTTGACCGGGCAGGGGTCACCATAGCTGAGGGTCCGTCAGATGTCTTCAGGGATCTCGGGGTCGACGGCGCCCGGCGACTCGATGATGCCGTCCTCGCCGGTGATCACCAGCTGGCGCAGCTGCTCGGAGATCTCGACACGCGCCTGTGCGGGCAGCCCCGCGTCCGTCACCAGGGTGTCCACCTGGTCCAGGGTGGCGAACGAACTCAGGCCCACCGTCCCCCACTTGGTGTGGTCCGCGACCACCACCACGCGCCGCGCGGACTGCACCAGGCGGCGGTTGGTCTCCGCCTCCGCGAGGTTCGGCGTGGAGAGCCCGGCCTCCGTCGATATGCCGTGCACCCCGAGGAAGAGCACGTCGAAGTGGAGCGCCCCGATGGCCTGGTCCGCCACCGGCCCGACCAGCGAGTCCGACGGGGTGCGCACGCCGCCCGTCAGGACCACCGTGGCGGCGCCCTGGCGCTGGCCCGCGCTGCGCTGCGCGGAGTGGAAGACGTCCGCCACGCGCACCGAGTTGGTCACCACCGTCAGGTCCGGCACGTCCAGGAGGTGCTGCGCGAGCGCGTACGTCGTCGTGCCGCCGGACAGCGCGATCGCCGTACCCGGGCTCACCAGGGTGGCCGCGGTGCGCGCGATGTCCTCCTTGGCGCTCAGCTCCAGGCCCGACTTCGCCTCGAAGCCCGGCTCGTGCGTGCTGGCCTCGACCACCGGGACCGCGCCGCCGTGCACCTTCTCCAGGACTCCCTGGCGGGCGAGGGCGTCCAGGTCGCGGCGGACCGTCATGTCCGACACGCCCAGTTTCCGGGTGAGTTCATTGACGCGGACCCCGCCGCGGCGGCGCACCTCGTCCAGGATCAGGGCGCGGCGCTGCTCGGCGAGGAGGTTCTGATTCTCGCTCACGTCAGGTCCGGCCCTTCTGCCTCGTACTGTCCCGTTCCGCCTCGTCACACCCTCGCGCTCGTCACGTCCGTCGCGAAAGGCAGCTTCATCCTCGCACGGGCCACCGGCGCGCGGACCACCGCCCGGAGTCGATCCGACACGGAACGGGGAGATTACGTGACGAGGGGTGCGCCGGGGGCCGGGAGCCGAGATCCTTGGAGTCCTCGTCACACGCCTCTCGGGGGACGCAACAGTGAAGCGTGCCGCAGCGGACCAGTCCGCCACAGAGAAGACCACGGCCGAGCCCGGCCCCCTCACCGCACCGGAACAGGCGCCCGGCGCCCCGCGCGCGGGGACACCCGACCAGGCGGCGATCGCCCTGGAGCTGCTGGTCCACGGAGTCGGGGGCACCACCCCCGAGGAGATGCTCGGCGACCCCAGGACCGTGCGGATCTCCGGCGACGAGACGGCGGCCGTCTTCCGCCGCACCGAGGACGCCGACGCCGAGCAGCGGCCCGGGGACTACGAGGGCAAGCCCGTCCCGGAGGCGTACGTCTGGTGCAACCTCACCTCCGGCAACGGCGCCCGCGCCCTGTGGCTGCTCCTGCTGCCCTTCATGGTCGTCAACCTCGCCCACTGGATGCGGCCCACCTCGCGACGGCGACGGCGCACCGTCCGCGTCTACGGCCTGCTGGTGCGCCTGACCGGGCTCACCCTCACCGTGCTGCTCGTCGCCGCCGCCTGCGAGGTCGCGCTCGACCTGGTGGCCTGGCAGTGCGCGGGCGCCCCCGACTGCTCCCGCGACCGCTCCTGGCTCGGCTTCCTGACGACCGCCGACGGCAGCGGCGGCTGGTGGACCCAGCCGGGCCGCCGCCTCGCGCTCGCCGCCCTCGTCCCCGCCGGGCTCACCGGACTGCTCTGGTACCTCTCGCAGCGCACCTGGAGCGCGTACGAGTCCGTGCAGCCGCTGCCCCACCAGCCCGACCCCGAGGAGGAGACCAGCCGCACCGCGCTCGCCAGGCCCGGCTTCTGGTACGGGCGCCGCCTGGTCGCCCGGCTGCGCGCCGCCCACACCGCCGCGGGCTTCCTCACCGTCGCCGCGGCCGTCGGCTCCACGGCCGCGCACCACGACCGGCACGAGGCGGGCCCCGCCCTCCTGGACGCCCTGGGCCGGGCGCTGGACACAACGTACGTACTGGGCGCGGTAGTTGTGGTCTGGGTGGTGTGCCGCAGGGGCCGCAGCGAGAACCGCCTCGACCGCACCCTCGACAGCACCCTGATCCGCCGGCTGCCCCTTGCCGCCCTTTCGCTGCTGGCCCTCACGCTCCTGTACGCGGGCTGGTCGCGCCCCGACTGGACGTCCGAGGGCCGGCTGCCGGGCAACGCCACCTTCGGGGGCATCGCCCTCGTCCAGGGCCTCCTCGTCGTCGCCCTCGCCGTGGCCGCCCTGCTCCTGCACCGCACCGCACCCGACCGCCGGACCGCCATCAAGGGCCTCGGCGGACCGGCCACGGCGATGCTGGCCTGCGCGCTCGGCGGCGTGATGTCCGGCGGCGGCGCCCAGCGCGTCGCCGACTGGCTCGACGGCGCGCACGGCTCCATCGACGGGCCGCCCGTCCTGCTCACCTGGCAGGCATCGGTGATCCCCCCGCTCCTGGCCGTCGTCGCCGGGCTCTGCGCCTTCCTCGGCGTCCGCACCTGGCAGCGCAAGAAGGAAGAGGTCGCCTTCGTAGTGCGCGACTACGAGGGGGAGCGCGAGGACAAGGAGCGCACCCAGCGCATCGCGGGCACCCGCGCGCGGGCCCTGCTCACCGACCGCGTGCCCCTCCTGGTCGGCGTCATCTCCGCCGTGACCCTGCTGCTCGGCGCAGGAGCCCTCGTGGGCGCCTGGATCAGCGACAAGGTCCCCGGACGGGCCGCGCGCCACGCGCCCGACGTCGTCGAGGGCGCGGCCCAGACCTCGCAGGCGCTCGGCTCCTGGATGATCGGCTTCGGATTCATACTGTTCGTCACCTGGGCCCGGCGCGCCTACAAGGACCCCTCCGCCCGCCGCACCATCGGCATCCTCTGGGACGTCGGCACCTTCTGGCCGCGCGCAGCCCACCCCTTCGCGCCGCCCTGCTACGCGGAGCGCGCCGTGCCCGACCTGACCTGGCGCATGCACACCTGGACCCGCACGACCGGCGGCCGCCTCGTCCTGTCCGGCCACTCCCAGGGCAGCGTGCTGGCAGCGGCCGCCGTCTGGCAGCTGCGCCCCTCCGTGCGCAAGCGGGTCGCCCTGCTGACCTACGGCTCCCCGCTGGAGCGCCTCTACGGCCGCTGGTTCCCCGCCCACTTCGGGCCCGCCGCCCTCACCGCGCTGCACCGCGAGGCCGCCTGCTGGCGCAACCTCTACCGCACCACCGACCCCATCGGGGGCCCCGTCCGCCTCTCCGGCGACTGCGCCCCCCAGGTCGACCGCGCCCCGCTCAAGGACCCCCTCGCCTACGGCCGCACCGAACAACACCCGCTGCCCGCACCGATCCTGGGCCACGGCGAGTACCAGGCCGACCCCGCCTTCGACGAGGAGCGGGCCCACCTCCTTGCCCGCCTCAAGCCGGGCGTGCCCGCACCGCGCGAGGCGACGCCACCGGAGCCCGGGCAGCCGGAGCCCGGGCAGCCGGGGCCCGGACGACCGGGGCCCGACGCGGCTACGGAAGGTCCGGCAGATCCTCCGGGAACAGCAGGGTGAGGTCGTCCGTGCTCGGCTCCTCGAGCTGAGCGACCCGGCCCGCGTGCCGCTCCACCATGGCCTCGAAGGTCTGCCGCGCGGTACGGCCGTTGCCGAACGCGGGGCCCTTCGGGATCGCCGTGAAGTACTTCAGGAGCGCCTCGCCCGCACCCGCCCCGAGGCGGTACTCGTGCTCGTCGGCCTGCTGCTCCACGATGCGCAGGAGCTCCTCGGGTGCGTAGTCGCCGAAGGTGATGGTCCGTGAGAAACGGGACGCCACACCGGGGTTGACCGAAAGGAAGCGCCGCATCTCCTCCGTGTAGCCCGCGACGATCACCACCACCGCGTCCCGCTGGTCCTCCATCAGCTTCACCAGCGTGTCGATGGCCTCGCGCCCGAAGTCCCGCCCCGAGTCCTCCGGCGAGAGCGCGTACGCCTCGTCGATGAACAGGACGCCGCCGTGGGCGCGTTGGAACGCCTCCTGCGTGCGGATCGCCGTCGAGCCGATGTGCTCGCCGACCAGGTCGACCCGGGACACCTCCACGAGGTGGCCCTTCTCCAGGACACCGAGCGAGGCGAGGATCTCCCCGTAGAGGCGCGCCACCGTCGTCTTGCCCGTGCCGGGGGAGCCGGTGAACACCAAGTGCCGCCGTGCGGAGGCCGCCTTGAGGCCCGCCTGCTGGCGGCGCCGCCCCACCTCGATCATGTCGGTGAGGGCACGCACCTCGCGCTTGACGCTCTCCAGGCCCACCAGCGTGTCGAGTTCACCCAGGACCTCCTTGGAGGAGCGCGTGTCCTGGGCGGGCGGCGCGGGCTCCTCGGGGGCCGGTCGGCTCAGGGCGTGCTGGCCGGGGATCGAGCCGAGCAGGCCCGCCGTCTCCGTGGCCCTCTGCTGCGCCACGGGCTCCGCCGCCGCGGGCCGCACCCCGCCGCTCTCGTCGCTCGTGCAGTCCTCCACGAGCGGGCCGTCCTCGGAGAACTCGTAACCCCCGCGCGCACACCGCTCCGTACGGCACTTCTTCAGCGTCGTGCGGCAGCCGTCGATGATGTGGAAGCCGTAGCCGGCGCTGTCCGTCACCCGGCAGCTGTGCAGGGTGCCGCGGCCGTCCGCCGAGACATAGAACCCGGCCTCCGCGGCGCCCGTGACCGTGCATCGCTCGATCGTGGGATCGGCGCCCTTCGTGACGATCACGCCCGTCTGGGTGCCCTCGAAGGTGCAGCTCGCGAGGGTGCCGCCGCTGCCGTGGTCCCGGAACCAGGCGCCCGTCGCGGCCTCGCGGACATGGCAGTCGTCGAGCTGCGCCGTCGCGCCGTCGCTCACCGAGACCGCCGTGTTGCGTACGTGGAAGAGCTTGCTGTCGACGACGTCGGCGCGCGAGCCGCGGTCCAGGACGAACAGGGCGTCCGGGACGTCGTGCACCGTGCAGGACTCCAGGACGGCGGTCGCCCCGTCGCTGACCCACACCGCCGGGTAGTCGCCCGTACTGTCGTGGATCTCGCACTGGTTGGCGTCCACGCGCGTGCCCGGGTCCCACACCGACAGGCCGTTGCGGCCGAACTGGCGGACCTTGGAACGGGTCAGCGTGAGCACCGAGCGGGAGCGCAGATCGACCGCGTTCTCCGGAATGTCGTGGATGCGGCAGTCCGCGAGGGTGAGCACCGCGTCCGTGTCGAGCGTGACGCCGTCGGCGGTCGTGCGGTGCACGGCGCAGTCCGTGAGGTGCGCCGCGGCGCGTGCGGTGATGTGCACGCCGGTGCCCTTGACCTCGTACACCTCACAGCCGATGGCCTCGAGCCCGGTGTGCTCGCCGGTCACCGTGAGGCCCGCGCCCGAGGCGTGGTGCACCCGGCAGCGCTCCAGACGCGGATGCCCGCCGCCGCGCACCGAGACCCCCGCCTGCCCGGCCGCGACGACCTCGCACTCCTCGAACAGACCGCCCCCGCCGTCGAGTACGGCGATGCCGATCCCGCCGGGGTTGTCGACGGTGCAGCGGCGCACCGTCGGCCGGGCGCCGCCGCGCACCTCGATCCCGACGGCCGACCGCGTCACGATCCGTACGCCGGTGAGCTCCGGTGCCCCGTCCTCCACGAGCAGCGCGGGCGCCGCCGCGTCCTGCCCCTCCACGTGCAGGTCCTGCACGACGGCGGAGGCGCGCACCGTCAGGGGCACCCCGTCGACGGGCGCGATGCGCACGGAGCCGGGGGAGCCCTCCGGGCCGCGCAGCGTCACCGCGCGCTGCACGACGAGGTTCTCGCGGTAGGTGCCGGGGGTGACGGTGAGGACGTCCCCGTCGCTCGCGGCCTCCAGGGCGGCGGCCAGCGAGGCGTATTCGCCCGTGCGGCGCCGCCACCGCGAGGTACCCGTGTGCGTCACCTGGACCGTGCCCTGTGCCATGGAGTTGCTCTGCCCCCACCTCGTCGTACGCGGGACCTTGCCTCGTCCGGCGGGGGACTCGTGCAAGAAGCCGAAGAGTTCGGCCGGTCCACCGTAGCGCGCGCGGGGCGGGCGAGTTGACCCGATGGCCGGGCTCTCACCAGGTCACCCGCGCATCCTCACGGAGTCGGAGGAGCGTCAGGAGCCGGTGCCGGTGCGGCCCCAGTCCGGTCCGGCCTGCGCCCATGCCTGGTCCCAGCGCGCGTAGCGCCGCCGGATCAGACGCCACACGATCAGCCGCCTGGCCCCCTCGACCAGGCCCGTGGTCGCGGCGGCGGCGCCGAGGCCCGCGAGCGCGGCGTGCGTCGTCGCCGTCGGGGAGTCCAGGGGGCGGCCGACGATGCGGCCGTGCCGGTCGGTCCAGAGCTTGAACGGGTCACCGGCGTGCGGGGACTTGAGGTCGGCGACGACCGTGCCGGAGTGGGAGGTGCCGTCCGGGGCCGTCCAGGCGGCGAGCACGCGGCTGTGCGCGTCCCGCCGGGTGGCCGTCTCGGGATCCGGGTCCAGGGGTGGCTGGCGCACCTCGCGCACGACCGTCGCGGTGATCTGCTGCCGGGCCGCGCGCTGGTCGCGCACCGCCCGCTGCAGGGCGTTTCCCGTCAGGACCCCGGAGAGGATTCCGGCCAGCGGGACGGCGACGACGAGGAGCAGAAGGGCGACGAGCGCCACCCATGCCTCGACGCGGTCGGTCCCGCGGCGCAGCGGGTTGTGCCGCCAGCGCCAGAGTCCGGCGATTGCTCGCACAGTCCGCACCCCCTACGGCATTCTCGGCGACGCTCGACCTTTCTCAACGTCCGCACCACACGGAGGAGTTCCCCCACGGAGCCCGGCTATTCGAGGATCTTCAGCGGATCGCCGATTCTGATCGCTCCCGTCGCTTCGGGGATGAGATTCTGCCCGAAGACCAACTTGTCGCCGATGCGCCGGTGCCGGGCGAGCGACATCAGCGGCTCCTTGCCGCGCGCCGCCGAATCCTGGTCCGTGGTGGTCACGACGCAGCGGCCGCACATCTTGACGACGCGGAAGGTCAGCTCGCCGATGGCGATGCGGGTCCAGTCGTCCTCGGCCCACGGGTCCGTTCCGGACACGACCACATTCGGCCGGAAGCGGTTCATGGGCAGCGGGCCCTCGTGCGGATGACGGCCCTGTGCGATCAGGGCGTTGAGCGCGTCGAGCGAGGCCGTGGTGGTGATCAGGAGCGGAAAGCCGTCGGCGAAGCTGACGGTCTCGCCGGGCCGGGCGTACTCCGGGTCGACGGGACGGCGCCGCGCGGGGTCGTCGAGGTGCACGAGCCGGACGTCGACCCCCAGGTACGCGCTGAACCAGGCATGCGCCGCCGCGTCGGCGGGCACCGCGTCGATCTTGTCCCGCCAGACCTCCACCGGGACGGTGAGGAGGGGCTCGGGCACGGCGACGGTGAGCGGCTCCCGGCCGGGCGCGGACAGCCGGAGGCCGCCGCCCGGCAATGCCTCGGCGGCGGCCAACGCGAGCCGCGGATGGGCTCGTTGCGTCAGGAAGCGCCCCGCGTCGTCGACCAGCAGCCAGCGTCTGTCCCCGGCGAGCCCCCAGGGCTCCACGACGGCCTCACGCGGTGCGTGCCCCCTGGCCGCCTTGAGGGGGTAGAAGTGGAGCGATTCGACAACTGGACGTCCCATGGACCCATCCTGCCAGCAGTACCCGACAGGGGAGCCCGATGCGGTCGCCCGCTCAGTAGCCGCGGTACGGGCGGTTGTACGGGTCCTCGTAGGGCGCGGGCGCCGGGCGGGGCGCCGCGGGGCGCATCGCCTCGTAACCCGTGCCGGTCGCGGGCCGCTGGGGCTGCGCGCCGGGGTAGCCGCGCGGGGCGGCCGCCTGCTGCGGGATGTAGGGCGCGGGAGCCTGCTGCAGCGGGGCCTGCGGACCCGGCGCGTAGCCGTATCCGGCCTGCTGGGCCGGTGACGGGGCGGCGGGCAGCGCGGGCAGGGCCACGGGCAGGGCGGGCAGGTGGCTGCCCGTGTCGTACGCGGAGGGGACCCGGATCGGGGCGATCTGCGGGGTGCCGCGTTCAGCGACGAGCGAGTCGTAGATCGGGGTGTCCGGGAAGGACGGCGCGGAGTAGTAACCGCCGCCATAGGTGGAGCGGGGGGAGGTCATGCGTCATAAGTTAAGCCCACGATGTGCTGGTTGGGGAGACCGATAAGAGGGTTGTTTTGCGTGTCGACAGTGAACGTGGATCCCCAATGCGAACGAACCTGGCAAAAATCGGTCGCTCACAGTCGTAGGGATCGTGTAAAAGCCACGCCCCCAACGGGTTACCGCCGGTCCGGCGGGAGTTGACTCGGGGGTCTGCGCGGGGCTGCGGGCAGGGGGCGCGCGGGCCCGCCGCGGGCCTCTTCGTGCATCGGTTCGCGGCCCAGGTAATAGGTTGGGCATGGATCGGTCGATGGCCCACCAGGGCCCACACCTTGCGATGGGGGCGGACATGTCAATGCCTAAAGGATCGAATGTTCCCGTGCCCGCACCTGCGGTGCGGGTCGAATTGGCATGGGGCTCCGGACCCGGAGTGCCCGACGCCGACGCTTCGGCGTTGTTGTTGAGCGCTTCCGGAAAGGTGCGTTCGGACGCCGACTTCGTCTTTTACAACCAGCCGCAGCACTCCTCCGGAGCGGTGCGGCACGAGGGCAAGCAGAACGCCGGGGGGCGCGTCACGGACACCCTCGCCGTGGACCTGGCGCGGGTGGAGGGCGACATCGACAAGGTCGTGCTCGCCGCGTCGGCGGACGGCGGGACGTTCGGGCAGGTGCCGGGGCTGAGCATCCGGGTCCTGGACGCCGCCGACGGCCGCGAGATCGCGCGCTACGACAGCGCCGACGCCACGGTCGAGACCGCCTTCGTGCTGGGCGAGTTGTACCGGCGACAGGGAGCCTGGAAGTTCCGCGCGGTCGGACAGGGATACGGCAGCGGGCTCGAAGGGCTCGCGACGGATTACGGCATCACGGTGGACGAGCCCGCCCAGGCCGCCCCGCCCCAGGCTGCTCCCGCTCCGCCGCAGGCCGCGCCCACCCCGCCTCCTGCCCCGATGCCCGCCTCGCCCCCGCCCCCGGTAGTGCTGCACCGCCGAGT
>NZ_JBNJLS010000033.1:0-66603 GCF_050510915.1 Streptomyces odontotermitis
GGCACAGCCCGGGTTCCGGAGCGCGGAAGGCCCGGTCGCAGCCGTCACATTCCTGAAGGGGTGTGGCGGCTGCCCCGGTTGGTGGGGACATGGGCGCAGGCAGGGCTGGTGGCAGCCACTGTTCGAGCCGGTGGGCGAGGAGCCGGGCGGGCCGGTGAATGGGTACGCCGGGCAGGCCCACGCTGAGTGTCCGGGCGACCTGCTCGGGCGTCACCTGGCGTTCCAACCAGGTCTCCACGGCGGGGACCAGGTCGGCGACGTCCCGTACGGAGAGGGTGAGGCGGGGGTCGCGGGTGCGGAGGCCGGCGAGGAGGTCGGCGGCAGGCCCTTGGGGGCGAGGGGCAGGCTGCTCTCGCGGGGGCTTGACCAGGCAGACGACGGGTCGTGGGGGCGTGCTCGCCCGAGCGGGCGCTTGCGCGGAGGGCTGTGCGCCAGGGCAGTCGAAGTACGTCGTACGGGTCACGATCCGCTGCCCGGCGGTCCGCACCTTGGCCCGTTCCAGATACCCGGTGGCCTCAAGTTCCCGCAACGCGGCGGCAATCCGGTACTCGCTCTCCGGGAAGCGGGCGGCGAGGACCTTGATGCCGACGTGGGCCCCGTCGGGCAGCGACTGGACGTACACGGCGAGCCCGATGGCGGTGGCGGAGAGGGCGCGATGCTGAGCGAGATGATTGCCGACCACTGTGAAGTGGGTGGTGTGGCGGTGGCGGATGTGGGTGACGCCGCCGGAGTTGGGGGCGTGGCCGACAGTGGGCGCGTTAGACTGCGCTGAGCTCATGGGGAAGGGTTTGCTTCCTCGTAGTGAGGCCCTCGGACCGGGATTGCCGTCCCGCCGGGGGCCGTCTTTGTGTGCGGTTGTTGCTGCGAACGTAGCGCCTTCGCTCCTGCATATTCCACTCCGTCACCCGATGGGATGACAGGGGGAGTTGGCGAAGTCCCCTGGTGGTCAGGGGAGTTGGCGGGAAGGTTGGAAGGTTCCTTGCTCGGTGTCCTTTAGGGGGCGCCGAGGGTGGGTGCGTCGCGGTTCACCGGGTCGCGGGGGGTGTGATCCGGTGAGGGGTGGGTGCTCACACAGGGCGGCGTGCGTCAGGCGCGATCAACGCCGTCACACTTCAGTAGGGGGCGGCCACGCGGATCTGCGAACAGGCGTCAGACCGAAAGGAATTCGTGCTTCAGCTTCTTGACCATCACCGCATAGCGAGGTGAGTCCTCGGACGGCTGTGATTCTCCCGCCTTGCTATACCCCCACCGCTCGTACAGAGCTTGGACTTTGGTACGTCCAGTCTCGACTTGGAGCGAAACGAGATCCGCAGGTACGGATTCGAGCAGGGCGTCATGAAGTAGCCGCGCCCTGCCGGTCCCACGCCACTTGGGAATCACCATGAGTTCCGAGAGCGCGAACACAGCCCCTCTCGCCGTGACAGGTCGCTGGTGCCCCTTCCACCAGCCTCCTGGTTTCAGCATGGAGCCGTACGCGTAGCCGACTGGGCCACCGTCCTCCCACCCCGATACGCACTGCCAGTTCTCCCGCGAGGACCACAGGTCGACGAAGTACGAGAAACGCTCACGCGAGTGGAAGGGGTCGGGGTCGTCTGCGTATGCCTCGGCGTGGATGTCCAGCAGAAGAGAACGGACGTCGCGCGCATCGGCGTGCGTGTAGCGCTTCAGGTCCATTGGACAGACTCCTCGATCCACTCGACGACTTCGGGGGCCCTCGCGTCTGAGGCTACGAGCACGTTGCGTGTGGCAGCCAGAGTGTTCGTGGTGCGCTTCGACCCGGACGCCGGGGGGAGCATCTTGTACGCCTGCCTGCCGGTTGCGCACGCGAGCTCCAGCTCGCCCTGCCGGGCCTGTGCGAGCGACAGATGTGCGGTGTACAGGGCTCTGTTGCGGACCATGTCGTCGGGGAGGGCAGCAAGTGCGCGGTGAAGGCAGTACTCGGCGCGGCCGTGGTCTCCCAGGGCGGTCCACATGAACGACGCGAGTGCGTCTATTTCACTCGCGTCATAGAACTCGATCCACTGCCACTCCGTGGGCTGATCCTCGATGCTGCGAGCAAAGGACCGTTCCGCATCGCTGAGCGCCCTCAGCGCCTCGGAACGGTGCTGCAAACGGGCAAGACCATTTGCATTGCGCATGTGTCCCAGCGATGCGTACAAGGGGTCGCGCCTGGCAACGGAGGAGCGCTTCATGACCTCAGCACCCGCCACGGCTTCCGCGTGATTCTCCCGCTGGCTTGACGTCAAGGTCAGATTGTTCCAGACGTGATACGCCGTTTCGCTGTGCCTGGACAGACCCGCGAACGCCAGCGCCTTGTCGAGATGGGCGCGTGCTCGCCCGGGAGAGCTGGCATCGATGGCTGCGAACGCGGCAGAGCTGAGGACATCGGCAGCCAGGCGGTGAAGCAGACCCCGGACTCGGGGCGAAGCCGATGCCATGGCGAGTGCGGACTGGGTACGGGAGGCGAGCTCCACCGCGAGGTTCTCGACCTTCCGCGCCCCTCCACCGACTTGGTCTCGTCGCAGGATGGCCATGTAGTCCTGGTGGAAGCGCCGCACGTCGTTGATTCCGAGCCGGGCCGGGGGAGTGGCGATGGCGAGAGCGCTGCCGCTTGTGGCGGAAAGAGACCTACGTCGGTGCACGGGCACGAACCCTAGAGCTTCGGCATCGAGTCCGAGAACCTTCTCCAGGCATAGCCTGATGCGTTCTTGGGGCCACTTGGTATCACCGCGTAACCACCGTCGGACATCGGAATCGGTGACGCTGCCGGGTTTGCCCGTCAAGATTCCGATCTCCGAGTTGACCTGACGTGCCAACTCGGCCTGAGAGAAGCAGAGCTCAGCGACCCTTTCGGCGAGTCGACGATTCTCCTGTGCCATGCCTTGACGGTAGCGGTGAGCGACCGCCCGGACACGAGTGAAGGTAAAAATCACCGGGGTTATGCGAGCGGCAGACCTGTTGTTTCATCTGTCCTGCTCCGCTCGTCGTCCGTTGACTAGGCAGCACCAAGCCGAAGCGGACGGAGTTGAATCATGACCGGGACAGACGCGCATGTGGTGGTAGCCGACATGGCCGAGGACGGGGCGCCATTCGACCTCGCCCAGGTAGGCCGGGACTTGGCATGGGTCCTGCACCCACGACTCGACGTTCCTCGCTCACGCCAGACCATCGATGCCCACGCGCGGCGACTGCACTCGGCGCTCTCGATCCTGGTCACTCTGGATCTCGGGATCGACCGCACCGACACCGGATATGAGCGCCTGTACGCCATGGCGGAAGACGCCCTCGCTCAACTTGACGAGACCGGGCATTGGCGCGTCGCGCTCACCCAGCCCCGGGAGTGGGAGCGCTGCCGACAGATCGCGAAATCCGTGCGGGTCTTCGTCGCGCTCTACCGGCGCCGAGGGGCAAGGAACCCACCCAAGCTTGAGATGTCGGAGCCCCGACCATGCGGGCGCATGCACGACCGCAAGAAGCAGTAGCACCCGAACTCCCGTCCCTGACCGGTCTGTTGAAGCAGCCTCCTGGTCCGGAACGGGCGGTGGCCGGAGAGTCGCAACCTCTCCAGCCACTCATTCCACCCTCCACCCGAATGGAAGGCAGGACACCATCATGGCAACAGTCATCGACACTCCCACCCTCGAGGGCCGGGATCTCGTCGACCCCGCCCTGTTCAAGCGGCTGACCGACTTCTGCGCTGCCGAATACGGCCTCGAAGCGTGCATGGCCGAGCGGATCATGGACGAGGGCCTCGCGTTCCTCGACACCATGGGCCGCAGCGGCGAACCCCTGTCCCCCTCACGACAGGTTGACCCGGCGTGGCACACCTTCATGCTCCACTCCGCCGAGTACACCGAGTGGTGCATGCAGCGCTACGGCCGCTATATGCACCACGCCCCCAACTCCCGCTACCGCGACCGGTCAGCCATGGTCGACGTCACCTCGCGCATCCGTGCCCTGGGCTATGACGTCGACGACTCGCTGTGGGGCGTCGCGGCCGAGTGCAACGAGCCGGCCTGTTGCGGCGACGGCCCTTGCTGCTGACATCAACTCCCCGTCGGTGCGGGCCCCGAGTCGGGGCCCGCACCGATCGGCCGTCCTCTCTGGGGCCTTCGATGAACAGCACGCACAAGGGCATTGGCCGCCGCATCACCGTGTTTCAGATGTTCGACGAAGTCTTCGCCTACACCTCCGGGTCGGAGGACGGGCGGAAGCTCGGCGAGGTTGCCTACGTCGCAACCCTTCGCCGGCGGACGTCGCCCCACATCATGTGGGCCCTCGCTCGCGAGTACTGCAAGGTTCATGACCGTGCCCCGCAGTGGGCGGCATGGATTCTCGCCCAGTCGACCCGCTCCCTGGTGACCGGCGCAGGCCGCCTGTCCTGCCTCACGGACACGGGATGGTCGGCATGGGTGGAGCGAGAACACCACTTCGAGGTCCTGACCAGCAACCACGAAGTCCTGCGCACGGGACACATGACGATCGATGGCTACCACCCCGTGGCGCTGCCATGACCCACCAGGATCGCAACCGCCGACGCCGCCCGCGCCGCTCCGCCGTGGTGGAGGCCGCCATTGTCACGGTCCTCATTGCAGGAGTGGTGCTTACCTTCGCTGCTTTGCTCTATCAGGTCGCCAACGACGGCTCGTAGTACGCGTCTTCCGATCCACCGTCTCTCCCGAGGTCGGGATGCCCGACCTCGGGACGAACTCTCTTACGGGTGAACGGGGCCGGTGGACCTCCACCAATCCTGCTCGGCGTGCTGGGATCGGTGGCGCACCGAGAGGAGACCGTCATGAGCGCACGCACAGGTGGTCATTGGTCCGGTCGGAGCGAGGAATGCCGCCTGCCGCCGGGAAGCGGCAGGGGGGCACAGTTTGAGTGAAAGTACCGAGGGCCAGACACGACCCTCGCAGTGGAACGTCCCGCCAGTCCCCGGACCGGCGGGGCCTTGCATTTCTCTACCCGTGGTCGACGAACCAGGGGGCACACGTGCTCTTGTCGGAGTCATGAGGCCTCATGCACGCCCGCACCGCGTAGGACTTGCCTCCACCGGCCTGCAATTGCACCGTCGGACTCTCGAAGTAGTCCCACGCCGCGTTCCACCACGTTGCCTCGTACGGGCCGCACTGCTTCCAGCCACCGTTTGCCTGTACCTCGTCATCGCTGGGATGGCTCGCGTCGGAGCCCATGACGAACGGGTTGACGCTCCGGTCGATCCACACCTTGTCGTACCGCTCCACGCTGCCGCTGATGGCAGCGAACGCGTAGAGGTCGGTCGCCTTGGCGGTGTAGGTGGTGACGGTGCGGTCGCCGTCGTCGGCGCTTCCAGAAGCGCCCACGAAGTCGTTGTTGGACAGCCAGTCGCACTGATCGCTTTCTGTATAGACACCGCTGTCTGCTCCTACGGCGGCCTGAGCCGGTCCGGCCGCTGTCAGCGAGCACAGGACGACGGCAGTGGCTACAGCTGCCCCTTTGCCGATGCGCATAGACGAACGTCTCCTGTTCCGTGCCGTCACACGGGCGGCACGCCCCCGAATGCCTCCCCCTGAGACACCCGGTCAGGCTGGCATCCTCCGCCCCTCCTGCACAGGCCGGGAACCTGACGCACAGCGCCTCTACCCACGTCCTCCACCCACCCATCGCTATCGGAATGCCCGTGACCGTCGCGATTCAGTGACCGATGGGCCGTCCTCTCCGGGGCCTCCGATGGACAGCACGCACAAGGGCATCGGCCGCCGCGTCACCGTGTTTCAGATGCTCGACGAAGTCTTCGCCCGCACCTCCGGGTCGGGTGACCGGTGCGGGCCGCCTGTCCTGCCTCACCGACACGGGATGGTCGGCGCGCGTGAAGCGGGGAACACCACTTCGAGGTCCTGCCAGCCCGACCTCGGGACGAACTCTCGTACGGGTGAACGGGATCGGTGGACCAGTGCCGGTCCCGTTCGGCATGCTGGGATCGGTGACGACCGATTGGAGACCGCCAATGAGCGCACTCACTGTCGACCACTCCGTGAGCTACGGCCACGAGTGGGACGACATCGTCCGGACCTGGGAAGGTACGGATGCCCCCGAGGGCTGCAAGGTGGAGATCATCGAGGGCCTCGTCACTGTGACACCAGCACCTACTGACCAGCACGGCAAGGTTGCTTGGAAGCTGCAGCGCCCTCTGACCGCTGTGTTGCCTGAGGACTGGGGCATCTTCCAGAACGTCGCCCTTGACATGCCTTCGCGCCTCGGACGCTACCAACCCGACCTGTTCGTGGCTCCGGAAGATGCGGTGGAAGGCAACGCCACCCCCGTGACTGCCGTGGAGCTGGTCGTCGAAATCACATCGCCGCGCAACGCCAGCCATGACCGCATCACCAAGCGCGCGAGCTATGCGGCCGCCGCCATCCCTCTCTACCTCCTCATCGACCGCTGGGCCCCAGGCGGCCCCACGATCACTCTCTACGGGGAACCTACCGGCGACGTCTATCGCACCCTCCACGCCTGCAAGTTCGGCGAGACCATCAAGCTCCCGGACCCCTTCGACGTGGACATCGACACCTCCGAGTTCCCCACGGACTGACCCGGACTGCCCCGGCCCCGGCGGGGCACCGCAAAGCACCGCACCCCACCGATGAGTTCCGCCCCTCCGCACAGTCCACCCACCATGGACACCGACAGCTGGCCCCACCCCGACACCCCGCCCCACCTGACCCTGACCGGCACCCTCGACCAGGACGCAGTGCCCCGCCTCTGTGTTGACCTGCAAGGCCACGTCCGAGCGAGTCCCACCGGCACCGTCGTCGTCGACGTCGCGGGCCTCGGGCCACCCGGTCTCGCCACCCTCGACGCCCTCGCCAGAGCCCAGTTGGCCGCCCGCAGAGCGGGAGGCAGGGTGCAGCTACGCAACCCCACCCCCGCGCTCCAGGCCCTGCTCGACCTCGCGGGCTTCTCCGAACTCCTCGGCCTAGTCGTCGAGATGGAGCGGCACCCCGAACAGCGGGAACCACCTCTCCGTGTCGAGGAAGCAGTGGAATCCGGCGATGCGGCCCTCTGAGATCTCGATGACCTGGATCGACCACGGCATGAAGCCGCCGTTGTCCGGGTCGGGCTTGTACTGGGCGAAGCCCGGCGTGCCGTTCACACTCACCGGCAGCAGGCGGCCGTTGGCGCAGGCCGCGCCCATCGTCGACATGAAGCCCGTGATGTCGGAGGTGCCCTGGAGCCAGAGGTCGAACGGCGGCATCGTCATGACGGCGTCCTCGGCGAGCAGCTCCGTGAGTGCCTTCATGTCGTAGCCCTCGAAGGCCGCCACGTAGCGGTCGAGGAGCTTCTGCTGGTCCTCGTCCAGCGGGTCGGACGTCGCGGTGTCGTCCTTCGGGGTCTCCGCCAGCGTCGCGCGGGCCCGCTGCAGCGCGCTGTTGACCGAGGCGACCGAGGTGTCGATCAGCTCGGCGACCTCGCTCGCCTTCCACGCCAGGACCTCGCGCAGGATCAGCACCGCCCGCTGCTTCGGCGGCAGTTGCTGCAGGGCCGCCATGAACGCGAGGCGCACCGACTCCTTCGCCACCGCGGCCTCCGCCGGGTCCGAGACGGACGGAAGCACGCGGGCGTCCGGCATCGGCTCCAGCCAGACGTTGTCCGCGCGGGGAGTCAGGGCCGCCTGGGCCAAGGGCGCGGCTGCCGTCAGGTCCATGGGGCGGGCCCGTTTGTTGCCCGCGTTGAGCATGTCCAGGCAGACGTTCGTCGCGATGCGGTACAGCCAGGAGCGGAGCGAGGAACGCCCCTCGAACTTGTCGATGTTGCGCCACGCCCGCACGAGCGTGTCCTGCACCGCGTCCTCCGCCTCGAAGGCCGAGCCGAGCATCCGGTAGCAGTAGCCGGTCAGCTCGGTCCGGTGGCCCTCGAGGCGGGAGTCCAGGTCTGCCGTCGTCGCCAGATCACCCATGGTCCCCACCCCTGATCACCGCGAGATCGCCTTGATCGTCGCTGGTCGTCCCCAGGGCCTGTCCGGTGGATCAGGTCCTCGTCCGGCACGCAGTCGCGCCGACACTCAAGGAAGCTACCTGAGCCCACTGACAATCGCCCGGCGAGCAGGGGAAGTTGCAGGTCAGCGACGTATGTGCGCCATCCTGGCCACATGCCCCACAGCGGCCACCCCCTGCCCGTGCCGCACCCGCTCCACCCGCGCCGCCCTGCTCCCGTACAGCGTCACCGACACCACGCCGAGCACCGCAAGCAGCCCGAGCCCCACGGCCCCGCCCCAGCCGCCGGCCCGGTACGCCGTCGCGCCGAGGGCCGCGCCCGCGCTGGAGCCCAGGTAGTACGCGGACTGGTACAGCGCCGACGCCTGCGCGCGCCCCGTCTCGGCGGTCCGGCTCACGGACGAGGAGGCCACCGCGTGCCCCGCGAAGAACCCGGCGGTGATCAGGACGAGCCCGAGCAGCACCGCCGCCAGCGCGTCCGAGAGGGAGAGGAGCAGGCCCGCCGCCGTCGTGCCCACCGCCAGGTACAGCGCCCCGCGCCGCCCGAGCCGCGCCACGAGCTTCCCGGCCGCCGCCGAGGAGACCGTGCCCACCAGGTACACGAGGAAGATCGAGCCGATCACACCCTGGGGGAGGGAGAACGGCGCCTCCGTCAGGCGGTACCCGATCACGGTGTACACCGCCCCGAACACCGTCATGAAGAGCGCCCCGATCGCGTACAAGCGGCACAGCAGCGGGTTCGACAGATGCGAACGGACCGTACGCGCGAGGGACTTCGGGCTGACCGGGCCCCGCGTGAAGTGCCGGGGCGCGGGCAGCAGCGCCCGGAAGGCGAGCGCGCACAGCACGGCGATGACGCCGACCACGCCGACGGCCACGCGCCAGCCCCAGACCTGCGCGACCCAGCCGGTGATGATGCGGCCGCTCATGCCGCCGATGGAGTTGCCCGCCACGAACATGCCGATCGCGCCGACCAGCGCCTTCGGCCGCACCTCCTCCGCCAGGTACGCCATCGCGGAGGCCGGCAGGCCGGCGAGCGCCGCGCCCTGTACGGCGCGCAGCGCGATCAGCGCGCCGATCGACGGCGCGAAGGGGACGAGCAGTCCCACCGCGACCGCGACCGTCAGCGACACCGTCATCAGCGTCCGCCGCCCGAACCGCTCGGACAGCGCGCTCAGCGGCAGCACGAACAGCGCGAGCGCGCCCGTCGCCCCCGACACGGTCCAGCTCGCGGTCGAGGCGCTCACCCCGAAGTCGCCGGAGACGAGGGGGAGCAGGGCCTGGGTGGAGTACAGCAGCGCGAACGTCGCGACCCCGGCGAGGAAGAGAGCGAAGCTCATCCGCCGGAATCC
The DNA here is from genome assembly GCF_050510915.1 of Streptomyces odontotermitis. Classification (NCBI taxonomy): domain Bacteria; kingdom Bacillati; phylum Actinomycetota; class Actinomycetes; order Kitasatosporales; family Streptomycetaceae; genus Streptomyces; species Streptomyces odontotermitis. The sequence continues at coordinate 9,326 of NZ_JBNJLS010000033.1, forward strand.
CGGCCCGCCGGGCGCCATGCGCGAGTCGGTGGAGGAGGGAGAGGAATCGGAGGCGGCGGCAGGGAACGACTGATCGAGGGCGACCGCACGACTGTCGTCGGCGGCCGCCCCGCTACTGGCGGAAGGCATGCACCGAACGTACGACCGCGCCACTGATGCGTCCAATGCATGAAAGAGCCATAATCGATCCCGTGCCGCATCAACCGAGCTCACAGCCGCGCCTGTCACGGAACAGTGACACAGAGGACATCGTCACACTGCTCGCCCCGCGGCTCGCCTACTTCGCGGGCGTCGCCCGCACCGAGCACGTGACGCGGGCCGCCCAGGAACTCCAGGTCCCCCAGTCGACGCTGTCCCGCGCCCTCGTCCGCCTCGAACAGGACCTCGGAGTCGACCTGTTCGCGCGCCACGGCCGCACGGTCTCGCTCACGCCCGCGGGCCGCACGTTCCTGACGTCGGTGGAGCGGGCGCTCGCGGAGGTGGGGAAGGCGGCCGAGTCGGTCCGCGCCGATGCCGACCCGGACTCGGGCAAGGTCGCGTTCGGCTTCCTGCACACCATGGGCTCCGAGACGGTGCCCGGCCTGATCCGCGCCTTCCGCGCCGACCACCCGCGCATCCGCTTCAGCCTCGTCCAGAACTACGGGGAGGCCATGATCGAGCGCCTGCGGGCGGGCGACCTCGACCTCTGTCTGACGTCCCCCGTGCCCGACGCCCCCGACCTCGTCGCCCGCCGCCTCGACGAACAGCGGCTGCGCCTGGTCGTCCCCGACGACCACCGCCTGGCCACCCGCAAGCGCGTCCGCCTCGCCGAGACCGCCGACGAATCCTTCGTCACCCTCGAACCGGGCTACGGCCTGCGCCGCATCACCGACAACCTCTGCCAGGAGGCGGGCTTCAAGCCCCGCATCGCCTTCGAGGGCGAGGAGGCGGAGACCCTGCGCGGCCTGGTGGCGGCGGGCCTCGGCGTGGCCCTCCTGCCCCCACCGGCCGTGCCGCGCCCGGGAGTTGTCGAACTGACGGTGACGGGCCAGCGGGCGGTCCGCGAGATCGGCGTGGCCTGGCTGGACGGCCACCCGGACACACCGCCGGTGGCGGCGTTCAAGAGGTTCTTGCTGAACAGGAAGGGCACCCTGCTGAATCAGAGCCTGTCCGGCGATTGAGGACGAGGCGCGCAGCGCCGATACGGGGGTCCGGGGGCGAAGCCCCCGAGAGGGCGCCCATGCCGAAGCGCACCCCGACCCGAAGGGTCACCCGAGAGACTGCCCGAAGCCGGAGGCCAACGGCATGCGAAGCCCCAACGGCGGCGGCGCCGCCAACGCGTCCTCCAGGGGCCGCGCGAAGTCCCGTCCGAACAGCACCCCCATCACGAAGTCCACGGCGAGCGCGTGGACTTCGGCGTGGTGCTGGCGCAAGCCGTGCCCGTCCGAGTGCACTTCGAACCGGCACACCTCCCGGTTCGTCTTCTTGGCGCGCTCGGCGAGCCGGAAGGACAGCTCGGGGTCGGTCCGCAGGTCGTTCGTGCCGTGCACGATCAGCACCCGCCGCCCCGCCAGTTGCTTCACCGGCTCGGGCGGCGCCGCCACGTCCTCCTCCGGCAGCCAAGGGGCCAGCGCGAGCACGGAGTTGACCGCCGGGTGCCCGCCCGCCCGAAGCGCCGCGCGCCCGCCCATGTCCACGCCGACGAGACAGACGGGCACGTCCCCGTACCGCCGTACGACCTCGTCGGCCGCCCAGGTCGCGTCGCGCGCCAGCTGCGCCTCGGCCCCGTTCCAGCCGCGGTAGCGGTAGTGCACGACGTGGGTGGCGAGCCCCGCGTCCCGGCCGTCGTGGGCGAGCCGCCGGCCGAGCCCGCGCACCGAGGCGGTGGCGAGCGGGGAGGGTCTGCGGGTGGATGTCTCGTGGCCGGAGGGCAGTAAGAGCACCGCCCCGCTCACCGCCCCGGCGCCGGTACCGATCGCGCGCCCCAGCCTGGCCGAGCGCGCAGGCTCCGCCGTCCCTTGCTGTGCCATGACAGAACAGTGTCAGAAGCCATGGTGTACGCGACCCGTCCGCCGGGTCACTGTTGCGTATCGCTGTCGATCGGCGGGGTCCGAGTGTTACGTATAACCGTTCCGTATCGACCGCGCGCGAACCCCCGGTGATCTACGCGCGTAGGCGTTAGAGTGCGGAAATGACGAGCCAGCCGAGCCAGAGCAGCGCAACTGGTCCCAGCGACCGCGAGATCCCGAGCCCCGAGCAGATCCGCCGGGCCCCCAAGGTGCTTCTGCACGACCACCTCGACGGCGGCCTGCGGCCGGGCACGATCGTCGAACTCGCTCAGGAGCAGGGCTATACGGGCCTCCCCGAGACCGACCCCGACAAGCTCGGGATCTGGTTCCGCGAGGCCGCCGACTCCGGTTCGCTCCCGCGCTACCTGGAGACCTTCGCCCACACCTGCGCCGTCATGCAGACGAAGGATGCCCTCAGGCGCGTCGCCGCCGAGTGCGCCGAGGACCTCGCCGAGGACGGCGTCGTCTACGCCGAGATCCGGTACGCGCCGGAGCAGCACCTGGAGCAGGGCCTCACCCTCGAAGAGGTCGTCGAGGCGGTCAACGAGGGCTTCCGCGAGGGCGAGCGCCGCGCGAGGGAGAACGGCCACCGCATCCGCGTCGGCGCCCTCCTCACCGCCATGCGGCACGCCGCCCGCGCCCTGGAGATCGCCGAACTCGCCAACCGCTACCGCGACTTGGGCGTCGTCGGCTTCGACATCGCGGGCGCCGAGGCCGGCTTCCCTCCCACCCGCCACCTCGACGCCTTCGAGTACCTGAAGCGCGAGAACAACCACTTCACCATCCACGCCGGTGAGGCGTTCGGCCTCCCCTCCATCTGGCAGGCCCTCCAGTGGTGCGGCGCCGACCGGCTCGGCCACGGCGTGCGCATCATCGATGACATCCAGGTCGCCGACGACGGCACCGTGAAGCTCGGCCGCCTCGCCTCGTACGTGCGCGACAAGCGCATCCCCCTGGAGATGTGCCCCAGCTCCAACCTCCAGACGGGCGCGGCCAGTTCCTACGCCGAGCACCCCATCGGTCTGCTCCGCAAGCTGCACTTCCGCGCGACCGTGAACACCGACAACCGCCTGATGTCGGGCACCAGCATGAGCCGCGAGTTCGAGCACCTGGTCGGTACATTCGGCTACACGCTCGACGACATGCAGTGGTTCACTGTCAATGCGATGAAATCAGCATTCATTCCTTTCGATGAACGACTGGCCATGATCAACGACGTCATCAAGCCCGGATACGCCGAGCTGAAGTCCGAATGGCTGTTCCGTCAGACCGCTTCGACCAGCGGTTCTGTGGAGTAACGACGAGAATTCGTGCGAACCGTCAGCGGCCGGGAGCCTCAATTCCCGGCCGCATTTCGGTGTTTGCGGGCGTCCCGGCGGCATGTTTACGGTCGTTGCACCGCTCAAAGACCCCGTCATCAAGGACGCATTGAAGATGAAGCAGTCTGCTGCCAAGACCCTCGGTGTCGCCGCGCTCGGTGCCGCCTTCGCCGCCGCCGGTGCGGGTGCCGCCAACGCCGCACCCGCGGTGCCGGACGCGGCCCAGGCCGTCGGCACCGTCACCTCGATGCTGCCGGTCGAGGACGCCGCCAAGACGCTGCCCGCCGGCGCCCCGGAGTCCCTGGCCGCCGGGCAGAACGCCCTCGCGAGCGGCCTCAGTACCGCCAAGCCCACCATCGAGCAGACCGCCCCCTCGGTCCTGCCGAGCGACGACAAGGCCGACACCAAGGCGGGCGCGAAGGGCGGCGACCCGCTCTCCGGGCTGCTCGGCGGCCTGCCCGTGAGCAGCAGCAACCTGCCGGTCGGCGGCCCCGGCGGCGGCCTGCCCGTCAGCATGGGCTGACCGCACGCGCCGAAGCTCCGCGCATACGAGGATGGGGCGCCCCTGCACAGGGGGGCGCCCCATCCTCGTACTCATGTGGTCGTCACCAGGCTTCGCGGGCGCCGGCCTTGCCCTCCGAGGGCAGCAGGATCCACAGCGCGATGTAGAGCAGGAACTGCGGGCCGGGGAGCAGGCAGGAGAGCACGAAGATCACGCGCATCGTCGTCGCCGACGTACCGAAGCGGCGGGCGAGGGCCGCGCACACTCCGCCGATCATCCGGCCGTGGGTGGGGCGGGCAAGGGCGGTCATGGCGGGCTCCTTCAGAACCGTAGGGACGAGGCTCCTGTGTGGGCCTCTCGATGTCCTCAAAGCTACGGTCGCGAAGGGGGCAAAGCGTCGGACTACGGGGCGATCCCGACCCTGGGAATCGTCGGGGTCGACCCCTGAGGGATGTCCTCCCGCGGACCTGCGACGGCTCGTCCCGTGGAGCGACAGCGGCGCAGCCTGGCCCGGGCGGCGGGCACCACCACGAGATGCGCGAGGGCCACCCCCACGGTGTTCAGGAGCAGCGAGTCGACGTCCACGACCTGCCCCGGCACCCCGGTCTGCAGCAGCTCGATGCCGAGGGAGAGCAGCGCGCCCGCCGCGACGGTGCGCGCCAGGGACGCCACCGGCGACACGTCGAGCCGCCCCCCGGCCAGCGGAAGCAGCACCCCGAGCGGCGCGAGCAGCAGCATCCCGCTGCCCAGGTGCCGCACGGCCTCACCCGGGCCGAGTGCCAGATCCGCCTTGATCCCGGCGAAGGGCTGGAAGTTCGCCGCGCTCACGTACGGCACGTCCAGCGGACGCAGCGTGAGCCAGCCGACGAACAGAAGATGCGCGACGAGGAGGAGTCCTCCTGCCACACGGATGCGGATGGCGGCACCGTGGCCGCCCGAGCCTTGACGCACGCCCCCCAAGACGCCCGCACCGGGAGGATCGGTTCCGCCTCCCGCGCTTCTCCGGTCGCGCTACTTCACCGTCTCCGACGGCGGCGCCTCCGTGCCGGGCCGTGCGCGCACCTCAGGCGTGCACTCGTAGCGCTCCAGGGGGTCGTCGCCAGGGCCGCCGAGCACCACCGAGCGGTCGCCGTCCGCCGCCGCGCTGCTGGCGTACGTGCAGACGATCTGGGCGAGCGCGAACGACGACAGGTCCTCGGGCCGCGTACTGAAGCGGAGCGCGTCGTCGGGGTCGCCCGCGCGCGGTCCCGAGACCACCGTGCCGCCGCGCACGTCCGTGGAGAAGCCCGCCTGCTCCTCGGCCTCCGACGGCGACGTGGCGAGCTGGTCCAGGAGCGCCTGCGCGATGCGGACGCGGTCCGTGGTGGGCTTGTCCGTGGCGATCCGCACCGACCGGTCCACGGTCACCAGCTGCGCCCCGCACACCAGATAGACCTGCACCGGCACCGCGCTGCTCGACTTCGGGGCGAGCCCGCCGCCCGACAGGAGACAGGCCGAACGGGAGGGCGCAGGACCGAAGTCGGTGGGCACCTCCGTCGACCGGATCCCGCACCCGGCGAGCACCGTGGCGAGCCCGGCGACGAGCAGCCCGGCGCGCAGCGCCCGCCCCCTCATCGGCCTTCTCCTTCGCTCGTGACGCGGCTGTCCCCGGTGCCGGCACCGGAGCCGTTCCCGTTCCCGTTCTCGCCCTGGTCCGTCGCCGTCAGGGGCGAGGCGTCCCGGGGCAGGCGCAGTGTGAAGACGGCGCCGCCCTTGGGGTGGTTGGCCGCGGTGATCTCGCCGCCGTGGATGTGCGCGTTCTCCAGGGCGATGGACAGGCCGAGCCCGCTGCCCTCCGAGCGCGGCCGTGAGGCACTGGCCTTGTAGAACCGGTCGAAGACGTGCGGCAGCACGTCCTGGGGGATGCCGGGACCGTGGTCGCGCACGCCGATCACCAGCTTCTCGCCCTCCAGGCGCACCGAGACCTCCACCGGCGAGCCGCCGTGCTTGAGGGCGTTGCCGATCAGGTTGGCCAGGATGACGTCGAGGCGGCGCGGGTCGAGCCGGACGATGCTGCCCCGCTCGGCGTCGAGCTCGACGGCGTCGAGCCAGGCCCGTGCGTCGATGCACGCGGTGATCTGGTCGGCGATGTCGACGTCGTCCAGGACGAGACGGGCCGTCCCCGCGTCGAAGCGGGTGACCTCCATCAGGTTCTCCACCAGGTCGTTCAGGCGCCGGGTCTCGCTGACCACGAGACGCACGGCGGGTTCGATCATCGGGTCCACGGAGCCGGTCTCGGCGTCGAGCTCCTCCTCCAGGACCTCCGTCACGGCGGTGATCGCGGTCAGCGGGGTGCGCAGCTCGTGGGACATGTCGGCGACGAAGCGCCGCGACGCCTCGTCCCGCGCGCTCATGTCCTCGACCTTCTTCTCCAGGTTCGCCGCGGTCCGGTTGAACGTCCGGGAAAGATCCGCGAGTTCATCCGTCCCCGACACCCGGAGCCGCGTATCGAGCTTCCCCTCACCGAGCCGCCGCGCGGCGACGCCGAGCCGGTGCACCGGCTTCAGCACGGTGGTCGCCGCGGCCTGCGCGAGCAGCGCGGCCCCGATGAGCGCGAGCCCCGTGGCGATCGCGAGCGACCACCCCAGCGAACTCAGGTCCTTGGCTTCTGGCTCAAGGGACTTGAGCATGTACGCGGTCGGCCCGCCCCCGATCACCTTGGCGCCGCCCACCAGATACGGGGTGCCGTGATCGACGGTCCGCTGCCAGTACAGGTGGTAGGGGCTCTTGTTGCTGGAGGTGAGCGGCTGCTCCTTGTCGACCGCCTGCCGCAGCGACCTGGGCACCTTGGCCAGCGTGAACTGCCCCAGGTCCGAGTAGCCGGTGACGGTGTCGCCCTGGGCGTCCGTCGCGATCAGCAGCACGCTGTAGCCCTGGCTGCTGCTCGCCATCAGGCCCACGGCCTGCTGGAGCTGGTCCCGGGTCGGGTGCGGCGGCAGCGCGGCGGCGCGCGTCTGCAGCTGCTGCTGGAAGTCCTTCAGCGCCGCGTCCTGCGCGCGCGTGAGCACCGCTTCGCGGTTGAGCCAGTACGCGATGCCCGAGGCGCTGACCGCCGCGGTGAGCGCCACGAGGGCGAACACCACGACGAGCCGCAGCCGCAGACTCGTGAAGCGCAGTCCCGCCAGTATCGCCTTGCGCGCCGCGGCCCAACCGCGGAGCTTGTCCTGCGGTTTGGTCACTGAGGCGTGTCCAGCCGATAGCCGACGCCGCGCACCGTACGGATCAGGGTCGGCGAGGACGGCACGTCCTCCACCTTCGCGCGCAGCCGCTGTACGCACGCGTCCACGAGCCGCGAGTCACCGAGGTAGTCGTGCTCCCACACGAGCCGCAGCAACTGCTGCCGCGACAGGGCCTGTCCGGGCCGGCGGCTCAGCTCGAGGAGCAACCGCAGCTCGGTCGGGGTCAGTTGCAGGTCCTCGCCGTTCTTGGTGACGGTCATGGCGGCCCGGTCGATCACCAGAGAGCCGAAGGAGGCCGCGTCGTTGGCCTCCCGCTCGCCGCGCCGCAGCACCGCGCGGATCCGCGCGTCAAGGACCCGCCCCTGCACGGGTTTGACCACATAGTCGTCGGCGCCCGACTCCAGGCCCACGACCACGTCGATGTCGTCGTTGCGCGCGGTGAGCAGGATGATCGGCAGCTGGTCGGTGCGCCGGATGCGACGGCACACCTCGAAGCCGTCGATGCCGGGCAGCATCACATCCAGCACGATCAGGTCCGGCCGCTGCTCGCTGAGCAGCTTCAGGCCGTCCTCGCCGGTGGCAGCAGTGGCCACCCGGTGCCCCTGGCGCGTCAATGAAAGCTCCAGGGCCGTCCGGATGGCGTCGTCGTCCTCGATCAGCAACAGGGAAGGCACGGACGTCATTCTGTCCCATGGCACGGCCCCAGTTCGACCGTCGGAGCGCTCCCACACTCGACCCACACGACCCGGAGCCCTGTGACAGGCCTGTGACAGTCGGCGGACACCGTCATGAAGTGGCTCGGGCAGAGTTTTGGTCACACGGAAAAGCCGGACTCCACCGACGGGGGGCGCAAGATGAACACGCTGCACAGCACCAGCTCAAGCGCAGTTGTCACGCGTCTGCACGACGTCGGACGGAGCCAGGAGAAGTCCGGTGCCGTGAGCGGGCGGGGGTGCGCTCGCGGCACCGGGCGTCAGCACACCGCGTACATGACGGTGGTTGACGCGCACCACGGGGGAAACGACGGGGGAGCTCACGGGGGAGCCGCGTACGGGGAGGACACGGGGGAGCGGAAGTCCCTGTCGGAGGCGGAGTTCACCGCCTACGTCCAGGAGCGCCGCGCCTCCCTGTACGCCACCGCCTACCACCTGACCGGTGACCGCTTCGAGGCCGAGGACCTGCTGCAGAGCGCCCTCTTCTCGACGTACCGGGCATGGGACCGCATCAGCGACAAAGCGGCCGTCGGCGGCTATCTCCGTCGCACCATGACGAACCTGCACATCAGCGCGTGGCGCCGCCGCAAGCTGAACGAATACCCGACCGAGGAGCTGCCGGAGACGGTGGGCGACACGGACGCGATGCGCGGCACCGAGCTGCGCGCCGTCCTGTGGCAGGCCCTGGCCCGGCTGCCCGAACTCCAGCGCACCATGCTGGTCCTGCGCTACTACGAGGGCCGCACGGACCCGGAGATCGCGGACATCCTCGACATCAGCGTGGGCACGGTGAAGTCCAGCATCTGGCGCTCCCTGCGCCGGCTGCGCGAGGACGAGGTCCTCAGCTTCGGCCGTGACCAGGAGGAGTCCTTCGGCGAGCTCGTGGCCTGAGGGATCTGGGGGGAACACGGGGGAACACGGGGAAACGGGGGCCGCCGCTCCGGGGGGACGCGGCGGAACAGAGAGCGGGACCGGAAGGCCGGGGGGTCTTTCCGGTCCCGTTTTTTTGCGCCCTCTTCTTGCGCCCTCAGTTGATGGTCGCGGTGTTCTTCGTTGCGGTGTTCCGCGCCTTGACGCATCTGCCCGCCGCGGCGGCGGCCACGCGGCCGAACGCCTCGTCCTTGCCGCAGGGGTGGGCCCCAAGTGCCGCCTGGCGGGCGACGATTGCGCGCTCGGCGCGCATCAGGCGCCAGCCGCGGCGCAGCAGGAACGGCACGGACTTGCGGCCCTCGCGCAGATCACGGAGCAGGCGGCGGCGGAACGTCGTGGCGGGGCGGCCGCGCAGACAGATCGCGTCGGCGAGGACGCCGAGTTCCCGGCAGCGCGCCACGATGTCCGCCGCGAAGATGCCCTCCGCGACGAACAGCGGGGTGCGCGCGATGTCCATCGGCTCCTCACCGGTGCGCGAGCTGGTCGAGATGTCGTACACGGGTACGCGCGTACGGCCCTTCTGGCACAGCTCCACGATGGCGGCGACCGCCACGTCCGCGTCCCACGAGAGCGGGGAGTCCCAGTCGATGTCCGCGCTGCCCGGGACCTGCGGCAGCGTCGGGTCGCCGGCTTCTTTGTAGAAGTCGTCGAGGCAGAGGACCGGGAGGCCGGAGCGGGCGGCGAACGAGGACTTGCCGGAGCCGGAGGGGCCGGCGAGCAGCACGACCCGGGTGGGTATCGGGGGATGGGAACCCAATTCTGTGAGCCTTTTCACCTGGGGTTTTGCTGGCGAATCGGACATTGGTGCCGTCTTCAATCCGGTTCAACCCTCCTGGATCCTGCCCGGTCCCTGGTGCGTGCGCACACGTGTGCACGCACCAGGGACCGCAACAGCGCAGTACAGGAGGCCCGTTGGACCGCATCTCCCGACACGGCTCGTCAGCGTGGTCGGGAGCCATTATCAACCGAGGCGCAAGGGGCGCACAGACGGCTGCGGTCGGCAGTTCCGTGCGTGTTCGAGGAGCGGGCCCGGGAGGGCTCCGGTCGCCTTAGTTGCAGATTTGCCAAGTGATTGTGAGTATCGCAAGTGAATGATCCGCGCGACCTGGGGGGATCTCCGCATGGATCCGCGGACCGCCGCCGGCCGTGGCTCCCGCGCTGGCCCTGCTCGGCTACCTGGTGTCACGGTGGAGGGCCTGATGAGCGAAGAGGGGCAACACCGGCGGGCGTTGACCACGTTGATGCACTCGCCGGTGCGCCTGGCTGTCCTTGCCACCCTGCGGCGCGTGCACAACGCGTCGTTCGCCGATCTGTGTGAGGCGCTCGAGCTGGATTCACCGGAGCTTTCACGGCAGTTGAGGGTCCTGGAGGACGCGGGCGTGGTGGAGCTGGCCAAGCTGCGTGGCGGCCAAGGGCGCCGGTTCCGTACTTTCGTGCGCCTGTCCGACGAAGGGCGCGCACGCTTCGAGGAGTACCTCGCACACCTGCGGGCCCTGGTCGGCGAGAGCTGACGGGCCCACCGGCAGAAACAGACCCACGCGGCAGGCCGAGCTGGGCGGCCATGCCGGCGACGCCGCCAGGCCGCCGAGACCGACGCCCTGGAGCAGGCGCGAGGTGTAGCTGGTCGATGCCGGTTGACGTCCGCGTTCAGCCGCTGGAACGTGCCTTGGAGAGGAGAAGGAGGACGGCGTCATCGGTGAGACCGCCACCCACGTAGTGGACGAGATCGGCGTACAGCCGGGTTGCCAAGTCTTCGAGGGAGCCGTCACGGTTGGGGACGGTCTCGGTCGGAGTGGTGGGAGGTCGGCCGATGGTGATGGGGGGTGCCGGTGTTCGGGAGCACAAGAGGCGCAGGCGCTCTTCAAGTGGATAGAAAATGCCGGTGAGTTGGCTGCGGGCCTCAGTGACTCCGTCGGTGTACAGAACGAGGATCTCGTCGGGCTGCATCGGGGCCGTCCAGGCGCTGGGGATGCCGCCTGCCAGGCTGGAGAGGCCGAGGGGAGCGCCGACGTCCGGTGCTTCCAGGGGGCGTACCGAACCTCCGGGGCCCACCAGTAGCGGTGGCACGTGGCCACAGGAGACGAGGGTGAGAGCGGCTTCGTCAGTGAGTTCCACGAAGACAGCGGTGACGAAGGCGTCCGGCGCGGTGGAACGGGCCACGCATGCCTCCACTTTGGCGGCTACTGTCGTGAGCGTGCGCTCGTACTGAGCGGCTTCGCGGAAGGCACCCAGGACGCGTGCGGTGGTCTGCACGGCGGAAAGTCCCTTCCCTTGTACGTCCCCGACGACGACACGTGTTCCGAACGGGGTGAGCACGACTTCATAGAGGTCGCCACCCACCTGGGCCTCGGCCGTCGCGGAGGCATAGCGCACAGCGGTGCGCACCGTGCCGACAACCGGATCGGGGGGCTGGAGCACGGCCCGTTGGGCGGTTTCGGCAACAGATGTGACGCTCCGCAGAGCTGCCTCTCGAACCTCACGCAGACGGGCGGTGTACATGCTGAAGAGCGTGATCGCCAGGTAGCTCGAGGCCAGGCCGACGTAAATGCCTGGTCTCTCTCGGAGCTGGCCGACGTACTCGGCCATGCCGATGCGCCCTGCCAGCGCGAGGACGCCCATGACGGCCACCCACGCTGGTCGTGCGTGCAGAGCGGTCAGCGGGGCGATGAGCACCAGCATCGGGGTGAAGATGGAATGGCCGCGGCCGGTGGCGAGATCTGCTACGACGAGCGCCACCAGAATGGTCGCGGACATGGCGAGTCCACTTCTTGGATGGCGCAGACGGCTGGCTTCGCGCCACGACCGCCAAGTGGCATGTACGAATGCACGAATGGCATGTGCGGTACGGGCGAGGCGTCCTTTGTTCACGCGCTGAGACTAGGAGGGCATGGCCGTTGTCAGGCAGTGACATACCGTTGGCTGTGAACGCGGAGGCCGCCGCGGAGACTTCAGGTGCGATCAGGGGCGGCACGGGCCGGAGCGTGAAGGGTTCACTCGTACGAATTGCTTCTGTGTTTACTCTCTGTGCCTCCCTGCGACAGTCGTCGGGGAGTGAATCAGGAACGAGCCCACCACCTCGGCGAGACGCCCGCGCCGCTGCCCCGTTCCGCACCGCACCGCCGCCCGAAGACACGGCGTGGAACGGGGGATTCATGCCAGAGCCCCGAACGCGACCCCCTGAACCGCTCCGTGGCCGGCGAAGGCTCCGGCCGGAACTCGAGGCGGCTCAGTGCGGCGCCAGGGCTACTGGCGGCGGATGGCGTCCCAGAACTCCGGATCCTCCTGTCCGAGCGCCCACAGGCTGGTGTTGTTCACTCCGTACTTCTTCAGCACAGGCAGTTGGGCCATGACCCCGTCCGCGTCCTGGTACCACACCTCGTGCTCGGTCTCGCCCTCCTTGTACGTGAAGTACGGGTTGCCGGAGGCGTGCAAGCGGTACGGGAGGCCCTTGCTCTGGCGCAGATTTTCTGCCTCTTTCCATGTCACACGGGCCGCGCGGGGATTGGCGCCCTTGGCGCTGGAGCCCTTGGTCCAGTTCCAGCCGTACCCGGGAAACGCCAGCTCCACCTTGCTCCGGGGGACGCGGGCGGTGGCATAGCGCAGGATGCCTTCGTACCAGTCGTGGGAGGACAGCGGCCCCGGTCCACTGGTCGCCCAGTGCATGTTGTAGGCCATGATCCGCATACGGTCGACGATCTTGCCGAGATGGCGGTAGTTGTACGCGCCGCCATCGCCGTTGACGCGGGGCATCACGGTGACCACGCAGGTCTTGCCGCGAGCGTGCAGCCGGGAGCACAACTCGCCGACCAGCGCGTTGAATCCGCCCCGTACCCGGGTCTGCAGCTGTGTGTCGGTGGTGAAGCCCATTTTCTCGTAGTTCAGCTCGATGCCGTCGTACGGCTGGCTTGCGGCCACCTTCAGCAGTGCGTTGACGTGCGCGGTGCGCTGGACGGGGTCATTCAGCAGGGCGGCCATGGCCGGGGCCTGGAGGCTCTCGACGACGGTGGGGACGACCTTGATGCCGGCGGCGTGCAGCCCGTCGATGATGCGTCGCGAGCCCGCGCCCTTGTAACTCTTGATCTTTGTGGCGGAGTCGGTTCTATACCAGAACGGGCTGACAGTGTGCAGCTGGGCCGCGTGGCTCAGCGCGTCAAGGTAACCGATCTCGGTGTCCCAGTAGGGGAGCCAGGCAGAGGCGGTACGGGACTCTGGCGTGGGGGCGGTACGGGGTCCGGGAGCTGCGGCTTGTGTGGTGGATGCCGGTGTAGCGACGGCGACCGTGACCGCGGCCAGCAGGAGTGCGGCAGCCCGGCCGGACCATGGTCGAGAGGCTGGTGGTTGATCCATGCCCTGAGGGTGACCTGGTCGGGGTCGTCACGCCTAGCCGGTTCGGCCGGATGGGTGTGCCGTGGCAGGCACGGGCCCCCGCGCCGGCTCCGGGGGGCCGTTGTCCGGGCCCGGTCCACGAGCACCGTGACGAGCCGTTCGGCCGCGGCCGCGCGGGAAACACGCGGTTCGACGCGGTTCCCGGCCGACCTGGGTGTACCAGCCCTTCGGCCTACCTTCGGTGGTCGACCGTCGGCGGTGCCGATACCTCTGGAACCAGGCGAACCATCCTCTAGCGGCGACCTGGGAGCAGACGTGGCACACGCACCGGCGACTGGCAGGAGACACTGCATACTCTGCTGGGTGTTGCCCCTCGCAACCGCTCTGACCGCCGCCGTGTGCGGCTCGGGCGCGGCTGCCGCAACACCCGCTCCGGACTCTCCGGAGACCCAGACGTGCACCGCGGTGACCGGGCCGAGCCAGTGGCAGGTGGAACACCTGCTCGGTCTGCGCCGCGACGGCCAGATGTCCTCCGAGGACTGTGTGGCCATCCGAAGCGCCCAGCAGCGCCTTGGCATCTCTCCCGCCGACGGCTCGGCGGACCAGCGGACCTTCCAAGTACTTCTCACAGCCGGTCAGCAGGCCGCCCGGCGCCCCGCAAAGACCAAGCCGAAGCCCGAACCTGAGCTTGCCCCCAAGCCGAAGCCCGTACCCAAGCCGAAGCCCGTACCCAAGCCAAAGCCCAAGCAGCCGGCGGCTTCCCACTGGATGCCTCCGGTGAAGGGCAAGCAGCACATCTCCGCCCGCTACCACCTTCCCGGCGACTGGCTCGCCGGTTACCACACGGGCGTCGACCTCGTCGTACCTTCGGGCACTCCTGTGTACGCGGTGGGCTCCGGCACCGTCACCTTGGCCGGGTGGTCGGGCAAGTACTACGGCAACGCCGTGAAGGTGAGGCTCTTGGACGGGCGCCATGTCGTCTACGCCCATCTGTCACGCGTCTCGGTGCGCAGGGGCACGAGGGTGGATGCCGGTGTCCGCTTGGGCTACAGCGGCAACACGGGCCGCTCGTCGGGACCCCACCTTCACTTCGAGGTGCGCAGCCAGCGCCACTACGGGTCCGACATCGACCCCGTCCGCTACCTCACCAAGAAGGGCGTACGGCTCCGCTGGTCCACCTCGGGCCACAGAGCCGGAGAGTACTCGTCGTGCGATCCGGCGGCCGTGGCGTCGGCGGAGGCGCTTCGGGGAGACGTGACGTAATGCGGCCGAGGTGACACGGCGCCGGGTGCTGGGCTGTTCGGGCTGTCGTCATGCGGCAGCCCGGCGAAATCTCCGAAGGCATCCAGGCTGAGGCGCAGGGATTCCGGTCCTCTGGCCTCCGTCGGCTGCCGCGATGTCACCACGAACTCCATCGAGCAGGGAGGACTGCGCTGTACCCAGGGAGTGCTCGTCGTGGCTGCGACGAACGGTGGGTCGTCTGCGCGGTCTGGAGTCGCACTCCTACGCCTCAGAGCAGTCCGACTCCGGAATCCACGGCGGCCAGTGCGACTCGTGCGACACGGTCGTGCGGCACAACACGGTTGAGCACAACGCGGTCGGCATCGAGGTCACCAACGCCTCACGGGACCTGTACTTCCTGGGCAACACGGCGCGCCGCAACCGGGTGGCAACGCCGCCGACAGCGCCGGCACCGCGTTCGTCCTCGCCACCTCGCGCACCGGCGGCAACTGCTTCACCGGCGAGGGCGCCGGGCACGACGGCGTCGGTGGCGGCGCCGCCGGGGGGGCGTTCAAGGAGGCCGCCGCGCCGGGGCCGCAGCAGCAGATGCCGGGGGTGGGACCGCGCCGGGGCGGCCCGCCGTGGGTTTGCCCGGCCCGGTCGCCCCGGAGCGCTACCGGCTGTCGGCCCCGTGACGGCCTCGCGGAGCGTCAAGAAGTACTGGAGGCGGTGCCAGGAAGGCACTTGTTCACGGCCGGCGCGACGACTTCGAGCAGGTGGGGGAGCTGCTCCTTGGGGAGCTGATCGCCGAGCTCCGTCAGGTCTTGCACCAGCTTCTCAGTTTTGGGGACCTTGTTCGACGCGAGGTCGGCAATGGATTCGTTGATGTCCTGGCGGACGGTGTCCAGGGTTGCTTGATCCACGGTTTCGGCGAGCTTTGGAAGCGAACCGCGGAGGCCCTGCATGGCCTTCTTGCAGCTCGCATGGTCCAGAGGGGGCGGTGCGTCCGCTGCTGCGGCCCTGGCGAACGCGGCGGGCGCCGTGGCTGCCACGGCGCCGGTTGCGAGGGCAGCGGTGGCGATCAGTGTGACCAGGGGGCGGGTGAGGCCTCTCATCGGGATCCTTTCCGGGCGTCACGTCACACGGAAGGCGAGGGAGTCGGCAAGCGGACCCGTGTTGCGTGTGACATGGCTGTCAGTGAGGTGACCGTAATTGCGTGTGGCGTGACCTGCGACTCGGCGAGTGGCCCTCGCACGCTGGGGTGCCCGCGAAGTCCTGGGGACGGTCGGTGGGACCGCCCTGGTCGGCGCCGTTGCGGGTGTCTGATCACAAGCCTCCCCGAAGGCGAACCGCACCTGACGCCGTTCAGGTGCGGCCTGGGTGCCTGGCCGGGGGCGCGGGCCGGTCCGTGTGCGGCCGGAGCCGGGTCGGGAGCTGCGCCCCGCAGGGGGAGGACACACGGCGGCCCCCCTCCGCGCCAGCAGCCCCCTTCGGCGCGGGCTGCCCGGCAGCTGTGGGCCCGGGCGGGGGCCGGGGAATTCGGCCGTCCAGGGCGGTTTTATCAGCTCAGCGGGCTAGTTCCGGTGTCGGAATCAGTTCGGTCATTCATTGACGGCTACTCAGGTACGCGGCCCGCCGTGTGTGCGGCTCGGGTCAGACCTGCAGGTCTCTGAAGGAGGCGTCTTGCCTACAGTTCTCCCTGCCGCACTGCGCGGCAGACGTCTGCCGCAGCGCGCGGGCACTTGGGGTGTCGTGCTGCCGCTGCTGGCCTCCAGTATCGGGTTGGGGGCCGCGCCTTTGGCGCATGCCGCCGACACCGGTGATGGTGAAGTCAAGGTCCGTGTGGTCCGTGAGGTGAATGCCAACAAGACCTGGGACCGGGTGCTCGAGCCCGGCATGGACCAGGTCAAGGTCAACCTCACCGATGACGCGGGGAACACGATCAGCGGGACGACCGGCGCTGACGGCACGGTCACCCTCAAGCCGGGGGAGAAGCTGAAGGGCGGCAAGTACCGCGTCCAGGTCATCAACCCCAAGCCGGGCGTGCTGTTCTCCGCGTTCGCCTCGGAGAAGGGGCTGCAAGCCGGCAGTACCGAAGAACTCGTCAGTACCGAGGAATTCGTCGACCTCTCCCACGGCAACGAAGCGGAGATGACGACGGCGTTCTGGAACCCGGGGGACTACTGCCAGAAGAACGCCGATCTGGTGACCGCCTGTATCCGTAACGACAACCCGGTCGGCGAGCAGGACGTCGACACGCGGACCCTGGTCAAGTTCCCGTACAACGTCCCCACCGGCAGCTGGGGACAGCGGGAGAACGACGTCACGAACCTGTCGGACAAGTCGATCACGGGTTCTTCGCTGTACGGCATCGGGTACAGCAAGCAGAAGAAGCGGATCTTCTCGGGTGCCTTCGCCCGCCGAAACGCCGAATACGGGCCCGGCAAGCAGGGCGCGATCTACGTGACCGACCGGAATTCCGGCAAGACCTCGCTGTTCACCAAGGTCCCCAATGCCGGTACCACCGAGCACGCTCTCGGCGGCAGCAACGACCAGGACCTGGCCTTCAACAAGGCTGTCACCAAAGAGGCCCTGGGTGATGTCGAGGTCTCTCCGGACGGCAAGGACCTGTACGTCGTCAATCTGAAAGACCGCAAGCTGTACCGGTACGACGCCACCAAGGAGACCGCGGACGCGCCGAAGGCGTCGTACGAGATCCCGGACCCGGGCTGTGCGGACGCGGGTGACTGGCGCCCCTTCGCTCTGGGGGAGCAGGACGGCGTCTGGTACGTGGGTGGTGTCTGCTCGGCGGAGTCGACCCAGGACCGGGGCGACCTGAAGGCCGTGGTCCAGAAGTTCGACCCGGGCACGGGGAAGTTCACCGGCAAGGTGATGGAGCAGAAGCTGGACTTCCCCAAGCAGGTGGCCGACACCATCGCCGGCTGCCAGGGCCCGGGCTGGTTCTCGTGGTCGGACACGTGGCGCGACCAGCAGACCCCGGGCCTGCCCGGTGGCGCGACACGGACCTGTGGGGCCGGGCGCCAGGCCTACCCGCAGCCGATCCTGGCCGACATCGTCTTCGAGACGAACGGCGACATGGTCCTCGGCTTCCGTGACCGCTTCGGTGACATGGGCGGCAACGGTGTGCCCTTCAAGCCCGGGGGCGTGGGCGGGCTCGTCAACACCATGTCGGGTGGTGACATCAACCGGGCCTGCCCCGGGGCGGACGGCAAGTTCGTGATGGACGCCAACGGCGGCTGCACGAATAACTCCAGTGATCCCAGGGTCAAGGAGTACTACGACGGCGACCAGCGGACCGTCTGGCACCCGGAGGCCGCGTTCGCCGGTATCGCGCTGTCCAAGGTCGAGGAGACCATCGCCTCCTCCGGTATCGACCCGTCCAATGAGACGTACAAGAGCGGCACCATGTTCCTCAACCGGTTCTCCGGTGCCGCGGCCGGGGGCAAGACGCTCACCAACGTCTTCGGCAAGGGCGGCGGCATGGCCGACCTGGAGGTGCTGTGTGACGAGGCGCCGATCCAGATCGGCAACCGCGTCTGGTACGACGTCGACAAGGACGGCATCCAGGACCCGGGCGAGAAGCCGGTGGAGGGTGCGACGGTCAACCTGTACGACGAGAAGGGCAACAAGGTCGCGTCGACGAAGACCACCGCTCGCGGTGAGTACTACTTCGACAGCATCGATGACGGGCTGAAGTTCAACACGAAGTACAGGATCGCGATCGACAATCCGGCGGACTACGAGGAGGGCGGCCCGCTCTACCAGTGGCGCGTCACCAAGAACGACGCCGGTACCAACGACTTCATCGACAGCGACGGCAAGGTCCCGGCCGGGGGCAAGTTCCCCGAGCACACCATCACCACCGGTAGCGCGGGGCAGAACAACCACACGTACGACTTCGGCTACAACCAGCCCGGCAAGGGCACCGTCAAGGTGCTCAAGGTCGACGCCAAGACCAAGAAGCCGCTGGCGGGTGCCGAGTTCCAGCTGTGGCGCGAGACCAACGGCACCAAGGGCCTGCAGCGGGGCGGGGACAAGCCGGACACCAAGGTCGGCGAACCCTGCACCACCGACGGCCAGGGCGCCTGCAAGCGCGAGGACCTCGATCCGGGCACGTACTACTGGGAGGAGACCAAGGCTCCCAAGGACGACAAGGGCAAGCAGTACCCGCTGCCCAAGAACCCCGTCTTCGGTCCGCTCGTGCTGACCGACGACAAGGAGAAGGCGGAAGTCTCCGCCACGGTCGAGAACGTGCGGCCGACCATCACGCCCATCAAGAAGGACGAGGACACGGACTCGGATGCCAATACCGAGGACGATGCGGTCATTCTCCCTGACACCAAGGAGAAGGTCCTCAAGATGGACAACGTGAACAACGGCACCGAGCCGTTGATCAAGATCAAGAACGGCGACATCGTCATCAAGGGCGACGCCAAGATCAAGGATCTGAAGTGCACCTGGCCTGACGGCACCACCAGCACGGACCCGGCGGGCAAGGAGGTGCGCTGGGAGGCTTCCTTCAAGGAGGACGCCAAGACCAACAAGGCGGCCCAGCTCGCGGTCGGCGCCAGCTACAAGTGCACCGCCGTCCTCTATGACATCAAGTCGGGCGTCATGCACGGCGACAACTTCACCGTCGAGGGCGAAGGCGCCCACAGCGGGGAGCCCGTCAAGGGCGATGACCCCTGGTACGGCGTGCCGATCCGGCTCATCAAGGTCGACGGCAAGACCAACAAGCCGCTGTCGGGTGCCGAGTTCCAGGTGTGGCAGGAGACCAACGGCACGTCGGGTCTGCAGCGCACCGGCGACAAGCCGGACACCAAGGTCGGCAGCCCCGTCACCACGGGCGCTGATGGTCAGGCGCAGCTCAAGGGCCTCAAGCTGAAGATGGGGTCCACGTACTACTGGGAGGAGACCAAGGCTCCCAAGGGGTACAAGCTGCCCAAGAACCCCGTCTTCGGTCCCATGGTCCTGACCAAGGACAAGATCGTCGCGACCGCGTCCATCACGGTCAAGAACGAGAAGCCGAAGATCATCACCGACAAGAAGGACGAGGCCACCAACTCGGCGGCCGACACCGAGGGCACGGCGGTCATTCTCCCTGATGTCAAGGAGAAGACCCTGTACATGACCAACACGAACAACGGCACCGAGCCGTTGATCAAGATCCGGAACACGGACGTCGTCACCAAGGGCGATGCCAAGATCAAGGATCTGAAGTGCACCTGGCCTGACGGCACCACCAGCACGGACCCGGCGGGCAAGGAGGTGCGCTGGGCGGCCTCCTTCAAGGAGGACGCCAAGACCAACAAGGCGGCCCAGCTCGCGGTCGGCGCCAGCTACAAGTGCACCGCCGTCCTGTACGGCACGAAGCCGGGTGTCATGCACGGCGACGACTTCACCGTCGAGGGCGAAGGCGCCAACAGCGGGGAGCCCGTCAAGGACGACAACCCCTGGCACGGCGTGCCGGTCCGGCTCATCAAGGTCGACGGCAAGAGCAACAAGCCGCTGGCGGGTGCCGAGTTCCAGGTGTGGCGCGAGTCCAACGGGACTGCGGGTCTGCAGCGCGACGGCGACACCAAGGTCGGTAGCCCCGTCACCACGGGTGCTGACGGTACGGCGCAGCTCAAGGACCTCAAGCTGAAGATGGGGTCCACGTACTACTGGGAGGAGACCAAGGCTCCCAGCGGGTACAAGCTGCCCAGGAACCCCGTCTTCGGTCCCATGGTCCTGACCAAGGACAAGCTCGTCACGACTGCGGCCCTCACGGTCAAGAACGTGAAGCCGAAGATCGAGACGGACAAGCGGGACCAGCGGACCAACTCGGCGGCCGACACCGCCAAGGACAAGGTCAAGCTGCCCGACACCAAGCCGCAGATCCTGACCATCAAGAGCACCAACAACGGCACCGAGCCGCTGGTCAAGATCCAGCAGACGGACGTCATCACCCACGGCAACGCCAAGATCAAGAACCTGAAGTGCACCTGGCCCGACGGCAGCACCAGCCTGGACCGTGAGGGCAAGGCCGTGCGCTGGGAGGCGTCCTGGAAGGAAGACGCCAGGAAGAACCCCAAGGCCCAGCTCGCGGTCGGCGCGTCGTTCAAGTGCACGGCCACGCTGTACGGCCTCAAGCCCGGGCAGCTGCACACCGACGACACCAAGGTCACCGGTGAAGGCGCCCACAGCGGCATTCCGGTCAAGGACGACAACCCGTGGAACGGTGAGCCGCCGGAGAAGCCGAAGATCATCACCGACAAGCGGGACCAGGCCACCAACTCGGCGGCCGACACCGCGAAGGACAAGGTCAAGCTTCCGGACACCCGGACGCAGGTCCTGACGATCAAGAGCACCAACAACGGCACCGAGCCGCTGGTCAAGATCCAGCAGACGGACGTCGTCACCCACGGCGACGCCAAGATCAAGGATCTGAAGTGCACCTGGCCTGACGGCACCACCAGCACGGATCCGGCCGGCAAGGCGGTGCGCTGGGCGGCTTCCTTCAAGGAGGACGCCAAGAAGAACAAGGCGGCCCAGCTCGCGGTCGGCGCGTCCTTCAAGTGCACGGCTGTCCTGTACAACCTGAAGCCCGGGCAGCTGCACACCGATGACACCAAGGTCACCGGTGAAGGTGCCAACAGCGGGATTCCGGTCAAGGACGACAACCCGTGGAACGGTGAGCCGCCGGCGAAGCCGAAGATCATCACCGACAAGCGGGACCAGGCCACCAACTCGGCGGCCGACACGGCCAAGGACAAGGTCAAGCTTCCGGACACCCGGACGCAGGTCCTGACGATCAAGAGCACCAACAACGGCACCGAGCCGCTGATCAAGATCCGGCAGTCGGACGTCGTCACCAAGGGCAAGGCGAAGGTCACCAACCTGCGCTGCACCTGGCCCGACGGCACCAGCAGCTTCGACCCCGCGGGCAAGTCCGTGCGGTGGGAGAACACCTTCCCGACGGACCCGAAGAGCAAGCCCAAGTCCCGGTTCCACGTGGGTGACAGCTTCAAGTGCACCGCCCTGCTGACCGGCCTTAGGCCCGGTGAGCTGCACGCGGATGTGACCCGGGTCGACGGCGAGGGTGAGCACTCCGGCATCCCCGTGCACGACGACAACCCGTGGCACGGTCAGCCGCCGGCCAAGATCAGCATCCTGAAGCGGGACGCCAAGACCGGCAAGCCGCTGATGGGAGCCGTCTTCGAGCTGTGGCGCGAGAGCAACGGCATCATGGGCTGGCAGTCCGACGACACCCGGGTCAGCGGTGGCCAGGCGACCGACGGCAAGGGAAGGACTTCCTTCAAGATCAGGGACGCCGGCACGTACTACCTCTACGAGAGGTCCGTGCCGGGAGGCTACAAGCTGCCCAAGCAGCGCGCCTTCGGCCCCTTCCAGATCACCGGAAAGAGCGCCTACAACGTGCTGGTGAAGCTCGCCAACCAGCCGCATGAGGAGCAAAAGAAGAAGTAAGGAGTAGCGTTCGAGATCCTCGGGCGGCGGTCCCCTCACCGGAGGGGGCCGCCGCCCGATCGTTTGTCCACTCACACCCCGCGCCGAGCAGTGCTCGGCCGGGTCATCGGCTCACGCTGGCGAAAAGGCTCCGGCCAGCCTTCTCGCATACCCGTCGATGCCGATTGCGCATGCGCGAAGGGCATCGTGCCCCTGCTCCCAGGGGTCCGGAACGTCGTCCTCCGAGGCAGGGACCGCGGGCAGTGTGCCTCTGCGTACGGCAGCACCGGCCACACCGGTTCCGTCGTGGAGGCGCAGGAACTCGCGCAGTGTGAAGGTGCGGCGCAGCGCGAGCGGGGTGAGGCGGACGGCGGCCTCGCGGTGCTCACGGGCGAGGCCGAGGACCAGATCGGCCCGTTCGACGAGTGCCCGCGTGAGCGGCTGCGACGCGAACCCGGTGCCGTCGCCGCCCAGTTCCTCCAGGACGGAACGGGTCGCCGGGTCCATCGGCGCTCCCGGGCACGCGCGTGTACCGGCGCTGGAGACCTCGGCGCCGGGCAGCCGGGCGGCGAGGAGACGCTCGGCGAGGGGGGAGCGGTGGACGTTGCCGGTGCAGATGAACAGAACGGAGGGCGTGGCCACGGGTGCCCTTCAGGTCGAGGCTTTTCATGCCGTTGGGTCTGGTATGGACCGAAGAGTAGAGGGTGCGGGGGCGGACGTCCGCCGGGGAACCGCCGTCGCCACGCTGGCCTTTCTGGGGGCCCGTCTCATCGGTGTCACGGGACTCGCCGTCTGGGCGTGGAGCACCGGTCGCGCCCCGCTCGGCCTGCTGGCGGCGGGGGGCGATGCCCGCTGGTACCGGGCGCTGGCCGAGCACGGCTATGACGCGACTCCCGCGCTCCTCCCGGTCCCCGGCCGCAGCCCGCTCGTCTTCTTCCCCCTCTACCCCTGGCTGATCCGGACGGTCGACACTGTCCTGCCCACGGGCCCCGTGCTCGCCGCGCTCCTTGTGTCCTGGACGGCCGCCGCCGTCGCCGCCGCCGGGCTCTTCCGGGTAGGGGCGCTGCTGCACGGGCCACGTGTGGGCGTTGTGCTCGCCGTCCTGTGGGGCGCTCTTCCTCATGCTGTCGTGGAGTCGATGGCGTACACCGAGTCGCTCTTCACCGCCTGTGCGGCCTGGGGCCTGTACGTCGCCATTGCGGGGCGTTGGCTCCCCGCGGCCGGGCTCGCCGTGGCCGCGGGTCTCGCCCGGCCCACCGGGATCGCCGTCGCTGTCGCCGTGTGCACGGGCGCCGCCGCAGAGGCCCTGCGACGGCACCGCTCGGACGAACAGGTACCCAGGACCCTGCTCCTCGCGCTGCTGACAGCCCCCTTGGGCTGGGGCGGCTATGTGCTGTGGGCCGGGGCGCGCTCCGGCGCAGGGCCCAGCGGCTACTTCGCGGTGCAGCGCGCCTGGGGCTCCCGCTACGACTTCGGAGCGGGCACGTTGCGCCGCCTCGCGGGCTCCCTCGCCGCCGGGGACGTCGCTCCGGCGGTGGCCGCGGCCCTGGCCGCCGCGGTTCTGGGCGCACTCCTGGTCGCCGGGGTGCGCCAGAGGCAGCCACTGCCCCTCCTGCTCTACACGGCGACGCTCGTGGCGATCGTGCTCGGTGGCGACGGGTATGTCCACTCCCGGCCCCGGTTCCTGCTGCCCGCGTTCGGTCTGCTGCTCCCGCTCGCACTGCTGGTGGCGCGGCTACGGCTGCGGGCGGCCGCGGCGCTGCTGTCCGCCGCGGCCACCGGGTCCGCGCTGTGCGGCTGCTATCTGCTCGCCCACCTGAGCACGGCCGCGCTGTGACGGTCTGTCATTTCTCGCCTGCCGAGTGCGACATCGCCGGCTGGGGCACGCTCGGGCGCGGTGCGGGCAGTTCCCCGTAGGCGCCGTACGAGCCGTAAGCCGCGCCCCGTACGACCGGCGCCATGCTGAATACCGTGCCGATGACCCGCGCCCCGACCGTGCCCAACGACTCGGCGGCGGACCGTACTTGATCGCGGGATGTCTTGGCGGCGCGTACGACGAGGAGCGTGCCCTGGGCGAGTGGGGCGAGGCCCACCGTGTCGGCGACCGGCAGCAGGGGCGCTGTGTCGACGATCACCGTTTCGTAGCGGTCGGCGAGTTCGCGCAGCAGCTGGCCCATGCGCTCGGAGGCGAGGAGTTCGGCCGGGTTGGGCGGCATGGGGCCGCCGGTCAGGACGGCGAGGCCGTGCGGGGCCTGTTGCGTGACGTCGTCGAGCCCGGCCCCTCCGATCAGTACGGTCGTCAGGCCGGCGTCCTGCACGAGCCCGAACGTCTTCGCCACGCACGGCTTGCGCAGGTCCGCGTCGACCAGACAGGTGGCGACGCCTGCCTCGGCGAGCGCGAGCGCGAGGTTGGCGGCGGTGTTCGTCTTGCCCTCGCCCGGCAGTGAGCTCGTCACCGCGATGATCTTCGGCCGGTCGTCGATGTGCGCGAACTGGAGGTTGGCCCGCAGCCTGCGGAACGCGTCCGCGCGCGGCGTGTGTCCGGCGTCCCCGACCGTCAGCGGCCGGATGGGCGCCTCCTTGTCGTAGGGGACGGAACCGAGGGCGGCGATCCCGGTCAGCTCGGTCACCGCATCGGCGCTCTTGAGCGTCGTGTCGAGGCACTCGCGCAGGAACGCCACGGCCGCCCCGAGCAGCAGCCCGCCGAGTACGCCCGCGGTGAAGTTGAGCGCGGTCCGCGGCGAGACGGGGGTGGTGGGCACCGCGGCCTCCTGCGTCACGCTGAGCGTGACGGGCGACCAGACGATCGGGACCCCGTCGGTGACTTCCTTGGCTTCCGGCGCTTCCAGGCGTTCGACGACGGCGCTGAAGCGGGTGGCGACGGCGTTGGCGATGCGCGCGGCGCGGTCGGCGTCGCCGTCGGTCACGGTGATGCCGATGAGGACGGTGTCGAGGGGAGCCTTGGCCGTGATGTGCCCGGCAAGCTCCTCCGGCGTCATCGGCAGCTTCAGCTGGCGTACGACGTGCGCGGTGACCTGACGGGTGTTCGCGATCGCGGCGTACGACTGGACGCGGGCCTGTGTGAAGCTCTGGCCCTGCTGGAGCTGAGTGGCGTCGCCGGTGCCGTGCGTGGCGACGAAGAGCTGGGCGCGGGCCGCGTACACGGGGGAGGTGAGGGATGTCGCCAGCCAGGCGGTGGCGACACCGAGGAGGAGACAGACGCCTACCGTGCGGAGGCGTCTGCGGAGGGTCTGCAGGAAGCGGTGGAGGTCCATTGCGGGTCCCTGTGGTTCGGTGGGGTAGGGCGTTGTTGTTCTGCTGCGGGCCGGTGGGGCTTGTCGCTCCCCCGAGTTCTCGGCTCCGCTCGAACAGGGGGGACCCCTGCACGGCGGAACCGCGGGGCAATGCAGCCCGCGCCCCTCAGCGCGCTGCTTGCCTCAGCCACGCGTAAGTGCTGGCCACTCCGTCCCTCAGGGCGATCTCCGGCTTCCAGCCCATGAGAGTGAGACGGGAGGTGTCGAGGAGCTTGCGAGGAGTGCCGTCGGGGTGGGACGGGTCCCACTCGATCGCGCCGCGGTAGCCGACGACGGAGGCGGTGAGGTCGGCGAGCTCGCTCAGGGGGATGTCCTCGCCCCAGCCGACGTTGACGGGCTCATCGGCGTCGTAGTGCTCCAGGAGGAAGAGGCAGGCCCGGGCGAGGTCGTCGACGTGCAGGAACTCGCGGCGCGGGGTACCGGTGCCCCAGTGGGTGAGGCGCGTGGCGCCGCGCTGGTGGGCCTCGTGGGTGCGGCGCAGCATGGCGGGCAGGACATGCGAGGTGTGCGGGTCGGTGTTGTCGCCGGGGCCGTAGAGGTTGGTCGGCATCGCGGAGATGTAACCGGTGAGGCCGTACTGGCGGCGCAGCGCCTGGACGTGCTGGATTCCGGCGATCTTGGCGATGGCGTAGGCGTCGTTGGTGGGTTCGAGGGGGCCGGTCAGCAGGGCGGACTCGCGGATCGGCTGCTCCGCGTGCTTGGGGTAGATGCAGCTGGAGCCGAGGAAGAGGAGCCTCTCGACGCCGAACTCCCGTGCCGCGTCGAGGACGTTGACCTGAATGCGCAGGTTGTCGGAGAGGAAGTCGACGGGGCGTGCGGCGTTCGCGGCGATGCCGCCGACACGGGCCGCCGCGAGCACGACGGTGTGCGGCCGCCGTTCGGCGTACAGGCGGCGCACGGCCTCACGGTCGCGCAGATCGACGCGGTCGGAGCCGTACAGCATCAGGTCTTCGAATCCCTCGGACCTGAAGTGGCGTACGAGCGCGGACCCGACGAGGCCGCGGTGGCCGGCGATATGGACGCGGACGGTGCGCGCGAGGGGGCGGTGCACGGGACGGGCTCCTTGGTCAGTCGAGGCGTGAAGGTGATCGGGCGGTGCGCGGTCGGGTCGTTGAGCGGTTTCTCGGAGTTGAGGCTAGAGACTTATGCGTCGAATGTCCGGAACGCGCGACGTAAGGAGCCCACGTGGAGCCACCCCGGGTAGCCGTCCTGATGACTAGTCACAACCGGTGCGCCACCACGCTCGCCGCCCTTGACGCCATCGCCGCGCAGCGCGATCTGCCGCAGGGAGCGACCGTGCGCACACACCTCGTCGACGCGGGCTCGACGGACGGCACGCCGGAAGCGGTGCGTCAGGCCCGCCCGGACGTCCAGGTGACGGTTGTCGGGCCTGATGTGTACTGGGGCCATGGCATGCGCCTGGCCAGCCGCAACAGCCGTGCGGCGGGTACCCGCGGGCCGACGCACCAGCTGTGGCTCAACGACGACGTCCGCCTGGAGCCGGACGCCGTGGCCCAACTCGTCTCCGTATCACGGGACTTCAACGACAGTGCGGTGGTCGTCGGTGCCGTCCGCCACAATGGCGCCACCACCTACTCCGGCCGCCGCGGCCGCGCCCTCGCACTGGTCGAGCCGACCGGACGGCCCGAGCCCTGTGACACGTACAACGGGAACGTGGTGCTGCTGCCGCGGACCGTGCGTAACCGGGTCGGTGACGTCGACAAGGTCTTCCGGCACGGCATGGGCGACTACGACCACGGCTTCCGAGCCCGCCGCGCGGGCATCGCCGCGTACGTCGCCCCGCGCCACGTCGGCGACTGCCCGGCCAATCCGCCGCTGCGCGGCTCCCGCGAACCAGGCATCGGGGTGCGCGAGGCCCTGCGCCGTCGGGTGTCTCAGCGGGAGCTGCCGGTGTGGCAGTGGTGGGTGTACTGCTGGCGGCATGCGGGGGTACGGGCACCGGCACTCATGGTGTCGCCCTACGTGATGACGGCAGTGCGGGCGGCGCGGGAGAGGGGGACGCGGTGAGCGCCGTCGCCGCCGCGCGCGGACGGCGTGGCGCGGGTGGCATCCAGGAGACGACCGCGCGGCGCTTCGGGCCCTCCGCCGGATTCGTGCTCCTCGTGGGTGGTGCCACCTGCGTCACCTCGCTGCTGGCCGCCCGCGAGGATGCCACCGGGCTCGCCCCGCTGGAGGGGACGGGCCTCCTGGTCTCGCAGGCCCTGCTCGCGCTCGTCCTGGTCGGGGCCGTCGCGCTCTTCGCGCGGCGTGCGCCGCAAGCGCCGCTGACCGGTTCCCTGCGCGCTCTTGCCTGGGGCGGGGCGGCCTACGCGGCGGGGCCGGTGGTGTCGGCGGCCGCCGCGGGGCACGGCGGTCTGCGCTGGAACCTGGCGCTGCCCGTGGTCCTCTTCGGTGCGTTCCTCGCAGCACCCCGGCCGCCGCTGTCCGAACTGCTGCGGGCGCTGCGGCTCGTGCTGCGCTGCTTCATGTGGGCGGGGCTCGCCGCCCTGGCCGTCGCCCCTGACTGGGCCGCTCCACCGCTGCACCACGGCTCCCCGGCCACCCGCGACTTTCTCGGCCTGGGCGTCCCCCAGCTCGCGGGCCTGGCCACCAATCCCAACCAGCTGGCACCCCTCGCCGCCATGGCCCTTCTGGTCGAACTCGCGCCGGTGGCCCGGCGTGGGCTGTGGCCGCTGCACGCTCTGGCCGCTGCGGTCTCGTTGCTCCTCACCCAGTCCCGGATGGGCTGGGCGTGCGCGGCGGCCGTGCTGTTGCTCGACGGGGCATGGAACCGCACCAGGATGCGCACGGCGGCGTCGACAGCCGTGGCGGCGGCGCTCGGCACGGCCGCGCTGCTGGTTCCCGCCGCGCAGGACGCAGTGGTGCGGACGCTCACCACCGGGAGCGATGACCTCACGGACGTACGCGGCGTGGCCTGGCGGCTCGCGTACGAGGAGTTCCTGCGCAATCCGCTGTTCGGCTACGGCCCCACGCTGTTCGACCCGGCCTACCGGCAGCGGGTGTTCGGCACCGCGGACACCTGGATCGGGCAGGCGCACAACCAGGTCATGTCGACCCTCGGGGACAGTGGCCTGGTGGGTCTCACCGGCCTGCTGCTCCTCTTCGGCGCCCTCTTGGTCCGTGCCGTGCGCACCCGTGCCGCGAGCCACGGCCTGTCGGTGGCCCTGGTGACGGTCCTGGGCACGGCGTGCCTCACCGAGTCGCCACTGCGGCACATGGGCGGCCTCTTTCCACAGGCATTGGCCGTGCTCACGGTGTGGCTGGTCGTGATCTCGCCCTCTACCAAGTGCCCGAATTCATCCGATTTGGCGGATTCTCGCGCTACGCTCCGCTCATGACTCGGAAGATCGCGCTGATCACCGGCATCACCGGCCAGGACGGCTCATACCTGGCCGAACTCCTGCTCGCCAAGGGCTATGTGGTGCACGGCCTGATCCGTCGCTCGTCCACCTTCTCCACCGCTCGCATCGACCATCTCTACCAGGACCCGCATGACCCGGACGCCCGGCTCTTCCTGCACTACGGGGATCTCTCCGACGGCTCACGCATCGCCGCGCTCCTGGAGCGCGTCAAGCCCGATGAGGTCTACCACCTGGCAGCCCAGTCGCATGTGCGGGTCTCCTTCGACGAGCCCGAGTTCACCGGCTCCACCACCGGACTCGGAACCACCCGCCTCCTTGAGGCGATCCGCATGACGGGCCTTCCGTGCCGCTTCTACCAGGCGTCCAGTTCGGAGATGTTCGGCATCACGGCACCTCCGCAGTCCGAGTCGACGCCGTTCCACCCGCGTTCCCCGTATGCGGCCGCCAAGGTGTACGCGTACTGGGTCACGCGCAACTACCGTGAGGCATACGGCCTTTACGCGGTCAACGGCATCCTCTTCAACCACGAGTCACCGCGCCGCGGCGAGACCTTCGTGACCCGCAAGATCGCCCGCGCGGCCGCCCGGATCGCCCGCGGCGAGCAGGAGTTCCTGCACCTGGGCAACCTGGAGGCCCGCCGCGACTGGGGCTACGCGCCCGAGTACGTCGACGCGATGTGGCGCATGCTCCAGTGCGCCGCCCCCGACGACTACGTGGTCGCCACCGGCACCAGCTACAGCGTCCGCGACTTCCTGACGTTCTGCTTCGAACGCGCGGGCCTCGACTGGGAGCGCCATGTCCGGTTCGACGAGCGGTACTTGAGGCCGTCGGAGGTGCCGGACCTGGTGGGCGACGCGGGAAAGGCGGCCCGCGACCTCGGCTGGACACCCACCGTGCACACGCCGGAACTCGCCCGCATCATGACGGACGCCGAACTCGACGTGCGTACGGACATGGTGGTGCCGGAACAGCTCTCGTCATGACCGCCGCACCGCTCGCCCTGCAGCTGCCCAGCGACAGCGGACTCCAGGTCTCGGCGTGAGCCGTGCGGTGGCGCGCGGGCTCGCCTGGTCGTCCGCCGGGTCGCTGGTCTCGGCCCTCGTTCTGCTCGGCTACACATCGGTCACGGCCAGGCTCGTGGCGCCCGATGCGTTCGGCCGGTACGCGCTCGCCCAGACCGTCATCGCGCTCTTCGGGCAGGTGGCCAACTCCGGCCTGGCCACCTGCCTCTTGCGTGCGGACCGGCTCGACCGGGGGCTGTTGCGCGCGACCGCCGCTGCCGCCGCTCTCACCGGCGCCGCCGCCTGCGCCGTAGTGGAGGGCACAGCCGCGGCCGCCACGGCGTACATGGATGCCCAGACGCTCGGCCTGCTGCGGCTGCTCGGCGCGCAACTGCTGCTCCAGCCGGGCGCCGGCGTCGTGCTGGCGGCGCTGCGCAGGGCGGGGCGGCCACGTGCCGCCGCGCTCCTGGAGACCGGGGCGAGCACCGGTGGCTGCGCCGTCGCGCTGACCCTGCTCGCCGCCGGCTGGCGCCCGTGGGGCCTGGCCGTCGCCGCACCGGCCGGGGCCCTGCTCACGCTCGGGGCGGGCCTCGCGCTGCTCGCCCGGGTGCGCCCGCCCCATGGGCCGTGGGTGCCTGTCCGTCAGCTCCTCGGCCACGGCGGGTTCTTCGCCGGATACGGCCTGGTCCAGTCCGCCACCAACAACGCGCCGCTGTGGTGCGCCGGCTGGCTGCTTGGCCCTGCCGCCACGGGCCAGCTCTCCCGCGCCTGGTTGGCCTGCGGCATTCCGCTCACCGCACTCACCCAAGGGCTCCAGCGCGGCGCCGCACCGGTGCTTGCCGAGGCGCGGGGAGCCAACGCCGGACAACTGCCGGGCGCGGCGGTGTACGACCTGATGTGCGCTGCCTCCGCCCTGTCGTTCCTCGGCTTCGGGGCGCTGGCTGCGGCGGGGCCCGACGCCCTGCGCCTACTCCTCGGCCCCGGCTGGGAACCGGCGGCCGCTCTCGTGCCGGTGCTCGCGCTCGGCGCGGCCTGCGCCCTGCTGTGCTCGACGGGCAATTCGCTGGACCAGATCCGCCGTGCGCCCCGCGCCTCGTTGGCCACTCAGGCGGCCGTCATCATCGGCACCGGCCTCGCCCTGGCCGCCGCCTGGCGCACGCACGACCTCACCGTCCTGGCGCTCGCCGCGACGGCACCCGCCCTCGGCCACGCGCTTCAGCTGCGCCGCTGGCACCGCTCGTCCGTGCTGCCGGTACGCCCCTTGCTGGCCGCGCACGGGGCGCACGCCGCACTGGGCCTCGCCCTGTACACGGCAGGGCGCGCCGCCGCCGACGGGCACCCTCCCCTCGCCGCCGCCCTCACCTCCACGCTCGCCGTCACGCTGGCCGCCGCCGCCTGCTGGCCGCTGCGCACCCGTATCCCGGCGGGCCGTGTGGCACTGCGGCGCGGCCTGCTGCCCCCACCGCGCCGCAAGGAGAAGACCGCATGCACATCGCCCTGACCGGCCCTGTCGACCTGGCCCCCCTGCGGGACGCGATCGGCGGCTCACCGCCGCCGGTCCTCCGGGGCCCCTCCACCGGCCACCTCGCCCGCCTCTGGTGGCGCCGGGGGCATCAGGTGACGGTCGTCGCGCTGAGCGACGCCGTGACCGAGCGGTGCGCGTACGACTCCGGCAACGGGCTGCGCCTGGTTGTCGTGCCCCAGCGCAGCGCGGGCCGCGCCCGGGACCTGTTCCGCCACGAGCGACGACAGCTGGCGGCAGCCCTGCGGGACGAGCGCGCCGACGTGATCAGCGCTCATTGGACGTACGAATTCGCGCTCGGCGCCATCGCCTCCGGCCGCCCGGCCTTCGTCACGGCCCGGGACACCCCGCTGCGCTATGCCTGGGAGATGCGCAGCGCCTACCGCTGGGCCCGGCACAGCCTCGCCGTGCCCGCCGTCCACCGGGCGACCGCGCTCAGCGCCAACTCCCCTTATACGGCAGCTCATTTGCGGCGTTGCCTCGGCGCCCTGCGGCCGATCGAGATGATCCCCAACGGCGTCGATCTCACCGCGCTGCCGAACCCGGCGGCGCGCACTGGCGGTCCCGTCTTCGCCGCCGCCCTCCAGGGCTGGGGGCCACTCAAGAACACGACCTCGCTGCTGCGTGCCTTCGCGCTCGTACGCCGTCAGGTGCCCGAAGCCCGCCTGCTGCTGATCGGCACGGACCATGAGGAGGGCGGACCCGCGCACGCCTGGGCACGGACCCACGGACTCGACGAGGCCGTGGAGTTCGTGGGACGACTGCCGCACGCGGCGGCCCTGGCGCGGCTCTCCGCCGAGGCGTACGCACTGGTGCACCCCTCGCGCGTCGAGTCGTTCTCGATGATCTGTGCCGAGGCCATGGCCCTCGGCCTGCCGGTGGTGGCGGGCCGCAGGAGCGGCGCCGTCCCCTGGGTGGTGGGCGAGGCGGGGTTGCTCACCGACATCGACCGGCCCGAGCGGATCGCCCGCGCCATGGTGCTGCTCGCCCGGGACGAGGGCCTGGCGGTACGGCTCGGAGCGGCCGGACGGCGGCGGGTGAGCGCGCACTTCTCGCTCGAGGCCACGGCAGGGGCCTATCTGGACTGGTTCGCCCGGCACGCCTGACGGCGGCCCGGGAACTCACAGTTCGTCGTTCTCCGGGTCGTAGGGGTTGTACAGGTGCTTTGGCAGCTCCCAGTCCTGCCGGAGCGCCTTGAACAGTGCCTTCGCCTGGCCCTCGACCGGCTTGACGCGGCCGGAGTAGTCGGGGTGCCTCACGCTCGGGACGGTGACGAAGGTGGTGCGGCCCTCGGGCACCTTGCCCGCCTCCTGCGCGAGGTTGTACAGCTCGCTCAGCGAGTCCAGCCCCTTGTCGGCGGTGAGGGAGGAGGTGACCGCACTGAGGACCGGGTACAGGCGCGTCGCGGAGTCGAGCAGGCCCGCGTCGTGAACCTTGTCGAGCATCAGGCGCATGAACTGCTTCTGCCGTTCGATGCGCTGCAGGTCGTTGCCGTCGCCGACGCCGGTGCGGGCACGGACGTAGACGAGGGCCTCGGCGCCGTCGAGGTGCTGTCGGCCCTTGTTGAGGACGAGGTCCTCGGTGGGCACCTTCATCCGCGCGGGTACCTTCACGTCGATGCCGCCGAGCGCGTCCACGACCTTCTTGAACCCGGTGAAGTTCAGCACCAGGTGGTGGTCGACACGGACTCCCGACAGGTCCTCGAAGGTGCGGATCGCACAGGCCGCGCCACCGCGCTCGAACGCCCAGTTGAACTGCGCGTACTGCGGCTTGCTCCGCCCTCCGTACGGCAGCCGGCAGGCCGGGATGTCCACCATCAGGTCGCGCGGCACGCTCACCAGGGCGGCCCGCTTCCGGTCCGCGGACAGGTGCAGCAGCATCGTCGTGTCGGAGCGCTGGCTGTCCTTGGTGAACTCGATGTCCGAGCCCATGATCAGGATGTTCCGCGCGGCGGATTCGCGGACGGCGGGCCGTTTACCGAAGTCGACGGCGAGGGCCTGGTCGGTGGCCTCGTCCGTGCGGATGTTGCCCTCGAGCCGCGCGTACGCCCAGGCGCCCGCGCCGACCGCGACGGTCAGAAGCAGACTGACGCCGAGCAGAGTGCGCCGCACCCAGGGCCGGGCCGGAAGCAGATTACGAAGTGCCATGAAGGAGTCCTTCCACGCCGTGTGTGAACCGTGCGGCCATCCCCTCGACCGTGTACCGCTGTGCATCCGCCCGGCAGGCGCGGCGCAGGGACGCCAACTGCCGTGGCCGGGTGAGGAGTTCGGCGACCGCGGTCGCGTAGCGTTCCGGGTTGCTGTCGGGGGTGACGACGGCGTTGCGCCCGGCTTCCAGGTAGCCGAATTCGGGGCCGTGGTAAGGCCACGAAGTGGTGACCAGGGGTGTGCGCAAGGCGAACGAGTCGACTGCGCACAGGCCGACGGCTCCCGGCACCAGCATCACGTCGGAGGCCGCGCCGAGCAGCGCCTTGTCCTCCTCGCCGGCGACACCGACGTACACGACGTGCGGCCCGTGCCGCTCAGTCATCGCTCGCTGTGCCCCGTCGCCCGCGACGAGCAGCCGGAACCCGGGCAGACGCGCGGCGAGCGCGTCGGCGGCGGCCAGCAGGAACGGGGTGCGCTTGGGGGCGTCGAGCCCGCCGATGTAGAGGCCGGTGAGCCCCGGTGTGAGCTTGTGCCGCTCGCGCAGCCGCCGCACCCCGTCCTCGGTGACCCGATCGCGGGCGGCCTCCAGGGAGCGGGTGTCGAGGGAGTTGTTCAGGACGGTGATCCGGTGGGCGGGCACCCCGGCGCGCCGGGCGTAGTCGCCACCTTCCTCGGTGTACGCGAAGAACCAGTCGGCCCGCCGGGTCAGCAGCGCCTTCGCGCGGTGCTCCAGGGCGGAGTGCCGGGTGGTGTGCGTCCGCCCGTGCCCCCACAGGCCGATGCGCAGGCCACGCGGCGGGCGGAGCAGGAGCGGGTAGCTGTCGAGGTGGTGCAGGGCCTGGGTGAGGATCACGGCGTCGGAGCGACGGACCGTCTCGCGCAGATCGCGCCAGTCCACATGCACCCCGCCCAACACCCAGTGCTTCTGGGAGAGTTCGACCGCGCCGGGCAGGCGGGTGCTGTCCCTGCGGTCGGCCGCGTCGCCCACGGGCCGACCGTGCGCGACCGTCAACTGCACTTCCCGAGCGGCGAGTTCTGCGCCGAGCCGCTGGAAGAACGGCAGTCGGTACCCGGTGAGGTACGGCTGCACGACGGTGACGACGCGGGCACGCCCCCTCATGCGTACTCCACCTTCCCGGCGGGAGTGAGGGCGGTGTACAGGCGCTCCGTCCGCTCGACCCACACCGCCTCCCCGTACCGCTGCGCGTACACGGTCCTGCAGCGCTCGCGCAACGTCGTGAATGCCTGCGCGGCCGCGTCCAGGACGTCCGGCAGCGGGTGATCCCAGTCGGTGACGATGCCGGTCCCTTCGGCCCGCACGGCGACCGGTACCGCCGACCCCTCGAAGGCCAGCACCGGCAGCCCGACGGAGAGGGCCTCCAGGTACACGAGCGGAACCGCGCCTTCCAGCCAGCGGCTCGGAAAGACGAGTCCCTGGTACCCGGGCAGCGCCGCGCGCAGCGCGGCCCGCTCCACCGACCCGAGGAAGCGCACGCCCGCGGGCGCCACCGCCCGGCACTCGCGCTCCAGCGGCCCCGCGCCGATCACGTCCAGGCGCCGTCCCGCAGGCCAGCGGTGCAGCAGATCGAGGATGCCCTTCTCCCGCGAGAGCCGACCCACGTAGACCCAGACGTCACCCGTGACCTGCGCAGAACTCTCCACTGGAGGAACGAAATTGGGGATCAGTTCGATCTGTTCCTCCGGCAGGCCGGCCCGCACGTAGGTGTCCCGGCTCAGCTCGGAGAGAACCACCACCCGATCGGCGCGGCGTAGCAGCGGATCCTCCCGCACCCCGCCTCGCGAGGCCCACGCAAGCGGCACTGTCGCAAGCCGCGACCCTCGATAACACCCGTGCCGCACCCCCGCCCACCGGTCCCCGTCGGGGCACCGGGTGCAGGGCGCGCCATCGCGGTAGAGGACCGCGGCTGCGCACAGGGGACGGTAGTTGTGCAGGGTGGTGACCAGGGGGCCGGTCCAGGCGGTGGCCCAGGCGCGGCCGAAGTTGGGGAACAGGTTGTGGACGTGCACCACATCTGGGGCGAGGGCGCGCAGCGCGGGCAGCGGGGTGCGGCCGTGCCCGGTGGCGACGGTGACGGCGCACCGAGCCGCGTACCAAGGCGCCTTCTGCAGGTCGTCGGTGCGGGCGGCGACGAGGTGCACGTCGTGCCCCGCGCGGCCGAGGGCGGCGGCTTGGTCGAGCACGGCCTCGTTCTCGCCGCCGGGCACGGACGAGCCGTAGAAGCTGTGGACGAGCACGATCTTCATTCCCGTACTCCCTTGGTTCCCTTGGTTCCCTGACCCGTACGCGCGCCCTGGCAGGCCGCCCAGATGAACCGCGGATGTCCCCACACGACCCGCCGCCACAGCCGCCGTGGCTCGCTGCACAGCCGGAACAGCCACTCCAGGCCGTGCCGCTGCATCCATCCAGGGGCCTGCGGCTTGTTTCCCGATACGAAGTCGAAGGCGGCGCCCACCGCCACGTACACCGCTGGATGCAGCGCCGCGAGCCGGGCAACCTCGTGGTCCTGCTTGGGTGTTCCGAGCCCGACCCACACGACATGCGCGCCGGACGCCGCGATCCGCCGGGCCTGGGATTCCCGTTCCTCGGTGCTCGGTTCACGGAACGGTGGCGCCTCTGTGCCCACGATCATCGCCTCGGGGAAGCGGATGCGCAGCTCGGCCGCGAGCCGGTCCAGGACGTCACGGGTGGAGCCGAGGAGGTAGTGGCGCAGGCTGTGCGCCTGCCCGGCGCGGAAGGCGTTCAGGAAGAGGTCGGGGCCGTAGACGCGGTCGGCGGGAAGGTCCAGGTGCCGGTGGACGAGGCGCCCCGCCCACACCACGCCCTGGCCGTCGGGAAAGTTGACCGCGTCCGGCTGCCGCAGCACCGCCCGCAGCGCCGGGTCCGTGTCGGCGAGAGCGAGGGTGTAGGCGTTGCAGAGGTGGATGTGGCGGGGGGCGGTGCGGGCGAGGGCGGTGTCGATGACATACCGGGCGGCAGGGTCGGGTGCGACGGCGGTGATGGGCACCTGAGCCACTGCTGCCGTGGGCAGGTGTACCGCTGAGGGCCCCGCCGCGCCCTTGGTGCCGCAGGAGAGGACCGGGTGGGCGCAGTCCCCGGCGTCGGTCGGCGTGTCCATCGGGCCTCAACTCCTCGCCAGGTCACCCGAGTTGCCCCGAGCTCGCGCGGGGTCCCGAACCTGTCCCCGGGCCCCGTACACCGGCACTCGCAACAACAACACCACCGATGCCGCGGCCGCCCCGCCCAGCCACCCCACCATCGGGGCCCCCACGACTCCGTGGTGCAGCAGCACTCCGGTCGCTGTTCCGGTCCCGGCCGCCGCGCCCAGGGCCACCGCCGCCCCGGGAACGGTCAGGCCCAGGTGCCGCAAGCGGTGCGCGATGTGGTCCGTCCCGCCGCACAGCAGCCCGCGCCCGGCCCGGTGCCGAGACACCAGCACCAGCACCGTGTCGGCCGTCGCCACCACGGTCACCGCGAACAGCGACGCCAGCGAGGCGGGTGCGGTGTGCCCGACGTTCACGAGCAGCGCGGCGCAGGCCACCAGGAACCCGGCGAACAGCGATCCGCAGTCGCCGAGGAAAATCCGGGCCGGATACCAGTTGTGCACGAGGAACCCGGTGAGCGAGGCAGCGAGCAGCCCGAGCACCAGGGCCAGCGAGTCGAGCCCCTCCGCCCCGGCGCACACGCAGAGCCCCAGCGCGGTGATGACACCCACGGTGCCCATCGCCCCGTCGGAGTTGTCGAGCAGGTTGAAGGCATTCGTCACGAACACCACCCACAGAACCGCCAACGCACCCGCCGTAAACCCGAGTTGGGTCCCGTGGACGACGACGCTGGCTGCCCCCGCCTCCACGATGACCCGCACCCTTGCCCCCATCGGCCGCAGGTCGTCGAGGAAGCCGAGCAGGGCGACGGCACCCGCGGCGAGCAGCAGTGTGCCGGTCGTGGAGTCGAGCGGTGTGGTCCCGGAGGCGGTGGCGGCCGTCGCGACCGCGCCGGTGGCGGTGGCCACGGCAACCCCGCCGAGGTGCGGCGTGGGCCGGGCGTGGGCCTTGCGGCCGCCGGGTCGGTCCACGAAACGGCGGCCGGTGCGCAACGCCAGGGAACGCAGCCCGGCGGTCAGGGCGGCGGCGAGCAGCAGCGCGGTCCCGGCGGCGGCGATCCCGTACAGCACG
Source organism: Streptomyces odontotermitis (assembly GCF_050510915.1). Classification (NCBI taxonomy): domain Bacteria; kingdom Bacillati; phylum Actinomycetota; class Actinomycetes; order Kitasatosporales; family Streptomycetaceae; genus Streptomyces; species Streptomyces odontotermitis. Next base: position 46,631 of record NZ_JBNJLS010000033.1, read on the forward strand.
GTCAGGCCCTGGATGAACCGGAGGGGTGTGGAGCTCCCCGGAGGGGTGGTGCGGGGAGACGGGCGGGAGGGAGCACCACTGGGGCAGCGGGCCCGGGGAGGCCGCCGCCCGCGTCGAGAAGTGCCGCATCCACGATATCCGTGAGATCCAACTCCGGTGCCCAGTCCGTGAGTTCACGCAGCTTGCGGGTGTCGGGGATGCGCCGGGCCATGTCCTCGAAGCCGTGGCCGCCGGCATACACCTCCTCGTACGGAATGAACTTCAGCGGCGACGACGAGCCGGAGCGTTCCAGGACGAGGTAGGCGAGCTCGGCGATGGTGGTCTCCTCGGAGCCGCCGACATTGAAGACCTCGCCGTTCGCGTCCGGGTGAGCGAGCAGCCGCAGCAGCGCGTCGACGACATCCGCGACGTGCACGAAGCAGCGCATCTGGGTGCCGTCTCCGTAGATGGTGAGCGGCCGCCCGGCGACGGCCTGCGCGGCGAGGCGCGGTACGACCATGCCGTAAGCGGGCGACTGGCGCGGCCCCACGGTGTTGAAGAGGCGGGCCACCGTCACCGGCAGTCCGCGCTCACGGTGGTAGCCGAGCGCGAGGATCTCGTCGACAGCCTTCGACGTGGCGTACGACCAGCGGGCGACGGTGGTCTGCCCGAGGATCCGGTCGTCGGTCTCGGCGACCGGCCCTGCGCCGTTCTTGCCGTAGATCTCGGAGGTCGAGGCGAGGAACAGCGGGCGGCCGTGCCGATGGGCGGCCTCGACGACGGTCTCGGTGCCGCGCACGTTCGTCGTGAAGGACTTCAGCGGCTGCTCGACGACGAGCCGTACGCCGACCGCGGCGGCCAGGTGGACCACCCGGTCGCATCGGCTCGTGAGTTCGTTGACGAGCCGGGCGTCGAGGACCGAGCCGCGGACGAAGTCCAGGTTCGGGTGGGACTGACAAGCGGCGAGGTTGGCGCGGTCGCCGGTGGACAGGTCGTCGAGGACGACGACGGTGTGGCCCTGTGCGAGCAACGCGTCGGTCAGGTGCGAGCCGATGAAGCCCGCGCCGCCGGTGATCAGATACCTGGTCGATGCGGCCATCGTGGCCCCCTTGGTGAGGTGAGGCATCGGGGTGACACCGGCGGGGCGCGCCCGTTCGGAGCCTTAGGCAGGCTATTCCGTAATGTCCAAGTATGTGTTGAATGACACGATTTACTGTGTGTCAGCTTCGCCCGTCCGCGATGCCCCCGCCCACACCGGAGAACCTCATGCCCCCCATGACAGATGTTCGGGTCACCGTCGTCGGCCTCGGTTACGTCGGTCTTCCGCTCGCCGTCGCCGCCGCCGAGAAGGGCTTCGCCGTCACTGGCCTCGACACCGACGAACTACGTGTCAAGAGGCTCGCGTCCGGCGACTCGTACGTCGAGGACATCCCCTCCGAGCGCCTCCTCGCCGCCCTCGACTCCGGCCGCCTCCGCGTCACCGTCGACCCCGCAGACACGGACGGCTTCGACATCGCCGTCATCACCGTTCCCACTCCGCTCACGGGCGGTGCCCCCGACCTTTCCTGCGTCGAGGCAGCCGCCCGCTCGCTCGCCCCGCTGCTGCACCGCGGCGCGACCGTGATCCTGGAGTCCACGTCGTACCCGGGCACGACAGAGGACGTTCTGCGCCCGCTCCTGGAGCAGGGCAGCGGACTGACCGCGGGCACCGGATTCCAGCTCGGCTACAGCCCTGAACGCATCGACCCCGGCAACGCGCGCTGGCGCCTGGAGAACACCCCGAAGATCGTCTCGGGTATCGACGACGACTCGCTCGAAGCCGTGGAGGCGTTCTACGACAGGATCGTCGATCGCACCGTCCCGGTCTCCTCGCCGCGCACCGCCGAGCTGACCAAGCTTCTGGAGAACACCTTCCGGCACGTGAACATCGCCCTCGTCAACGAGCTCGCGCTGTGCGCGCGCCCGCTCGGCGTCGACATCGGGGAGGCGGTCGAGGCGGCTGCGACCAAGCCCTTCGGCTTCATGCCGTTCTACCCCGGCCCCGGCGTCGGCGGCCACTGCCTTCCCGTCGACCCCTCGTACCTGTCCTGGCAGGTGCGCCGCCAGCTCCACCACGACGTGCGCTTCGTCTCGCTCGCGAACGAGATCAACGAGCACATGCCGTCGTACGTCGTCCAGCGCGTCGCCACCGGCATGGGCCGAACCCTGGCCGGAGCGCGGGTGCTGCTGATCGGTCTCGCGTACAAGAAGGGCACGGGCGACGTGCGCGAATCGCCGGCCGTGGAGGTGGCCCGCCAGCTGCACGAGGCCGGCGTCGTGGTGCACGCGGTCGAGCCATACGCCTCCGCGGCGCATCTGCCTTCGTACGTGCTGTGCGTGGAGCTGACGGAACAGGAGCTCCGGGCCTCGGACGCGGTGGTCGTGCTCACCGACCACGACGGCCTCGACTACGACCTTGTGGAGCGGGCCTCCGCGTATACCTATGTCTTCGACACCCGCAGCCGGTGCCGGACGGAGTCCGTCGAGCGGTTCTGAGGGGGCGTGCGGCAGGCAGCGTCACTGACGACCCGCATCGGCCTGATACGTGGATCATGTTGGAGTTCTCCCGCATCCCGTGCCGGCCCTCGGCCCGCGTGCTGCACGCGCATTGCTGTGGCCTCTCGGTCAGCTCTTTGCAGAAGGCGGCGCCGGGCAGGAGCGGAGCCACGCGTGACGCGCCGCCGTGGGACATGACTGCGGGCTGCGGCGGCGCGGGCTCCCGTGCGCCTTCAGCGCCGTGCGTGGTGCGATCAGTCCACCACGGTTACGGGAGGTGCCCCCAGCAGCGGTGGACGACCTACGGTGGCGCACGTCGTATGGACGTGTTACACGCCCGGAGCGGCCCCGGCCGCCCGGGGACTTCCCTTGTCACGTACGGGATGGCGCCCTTCGAGCCGTCAGGGGCGGTGTCAAAGTCACGCCCTTTGCGGCCACATAGGTACTTCTTATGTACCGCTTCGGCCTATTCCGGCATGCCGAAGTGCCGAAATTCTGATCATTCGCGATACGTCAACCTGTGCACGCCTTCGCCACCCTCCGGAAGTCAGGTATGAGTAGACGAAGCAGAAAGAGCTGGCTCAGAGCGCTACTCACTGGGCTGCTCGCCATCGTGATGATCAGCGGCACTGTCCTGCTGTTGGGCGGTAACGCGGCCAGCGGCCAGATGTGGCGGGCCGAGGGAGGGTTGGACCCGTCCGGGCCCGACTGCGATCCCCTGCCCTCCTCCAGCGGGACAGGGCAGCCCACCGGGGCCAGCAGTCCGGCCAAGAACAGTCAGGTGGGTGACGGCAAGCCGGCGAGCGTTGGAAGCCGGCCGAGCACGGACCCGGCCAACTGTGAGCACGCGTCGAACCTGATGGGCACCCCCCAGGCCGAGAAGACTCCGTCGCCCACGAACTCCGAGGCCGCCGCCAGCGAGACGCCCTCGGGGACGGGCAAGCCCAGCGCCGAGGGCAAGAGCCCCGAGACACCCAAGAGCGCGGCCACCGGTGGCATCGACTGCGCCGAGAATCGACAGGCGCCGGACTGCTCTCCCTCTGCCGAGGCGCAGAGCCGGACGCAGGGTGGGCTGAAGATCGCCAAGTCGGTGTCCTCGAAGTCCGTCAAGGCCGGGGACTCGGTCACGTACACCCTGTCCATCGTCAACCCGGACGGCTTCGTCCACAGGAACGCCAAGGTCGCGGACGACCTGTCGGATGTGCTGGCCAAGGCGGCGTACGGCCATGACGCCAAGGCCAGCAGCGGCAGTGTGTCGTTCACGGAGCCCAAGCTGACCTGGCAGGGTGACGTGGCAGCAGGCCAGACCGTGACCGTCACCTACTCGGCGAAGAACAAGGCAGGCGTCGGCAGCACCCGTGACAACGCCGTTCTCGGGTCGTTCGGATCCCCGTGCTCGCCCGAGGCCACGGACCCCAAGTGCGCGACCAGGAACGGACCGTCGGCGCTCACCATCAGGAAGAGCATCGACAAGCCCCTGGTCAGGCCGGGCGACAAGGTGGCGTACACCATCTCCATCGCCAACACCAGCACCGTGGACGCCAAGAACACGGTGGTGTTCGAGGACCTCACCGGAGTCCTCGGTGCTGCCCGCTACAACGATGACGCCGCTGCCCGGTCGGGTTCGGTCTCGTACGTCGAGCCGCAGCTGATGTGGACCGGCGACATTCCGGCCGGTACCACCGTCATCGTCACCTACTCCGTGACGGCGCGCGCCAAGCTGAAGGGAGAGCGCACCCTCACCAACATCCTCACCAGCCCGGGAAACACCAACTGCCCCAAGCCGGGAAGCAAGCGGGACATCGGATCCACTGACTCGAGCTGCAGCGCGACCACCCTCGTGGACTCGTCGACCGAGGCGACCGAGCCGACCAAGGTGATCGATATGACCGGGCCGGCCAAGGTGTTCGGGGAGACCGAGCCGGCCAAGGTGGTCGAGGAGACCAGGCCGGCCAAGGTGGTCGAGGAGCCCGAGCCGGCCAAGGTGATCGACATGACCGAGCCGACCGAGCCGGCCACGGCGTTCGGGGAGACCGAGGCGACCGAGCCGACTGAGGTGTTCGAGCCGACCGAGGAGACTGAGCCGACGGAGGTGTTCGGGGAGACCGAGTCGGCCGAGTCGTCGACCAAGCCGACACTTGCGGAGACCGGCGTTGAATTCCCGGTCTTTGCCGGGATGATGGCAGCAGTTCTCCTCGGAGGCGGTGCCCTGCTCTTGATGTACCGCAACCGGATCGGACGGGACTGACCCGTCCTGCTCGGTTCGGCGGACGCCGACTGAGTGAGCAGCGTGGGGCCTGCACTTTCGCGTGCGGGCCCCACGCGCGTTCGTGGGACGGATGAGGAGTGCAAGCGGCCGCTGGGGAACACCGATGAGAGGAGATCCTGTGTGTGGTGAGGATGTACGCCCGCGCAGCGGGCCCAGATCCCGTGGGCGGCGTGGCGGGTCCGTCCTCGTGGCCGTCGCGGCCTGCCTCGCTTGCCTGGCCGTCGTGGACTCGCCGTCGGCTGCCGCGGACCCGCTGCCACCACCACACCCGGCCGTTACGGGGGAGACTCGCCTTGCCGCGGCGCGCGCCCGCCTCGACACCCTCTACCGCGAGGCCGAACGCGCCACGGATGCGTACAACGCGGCGAAGGAACTTGTCCGCCTGGGGGAGCGGCGCACAGCTGCCGTCGACCGGTCCGTCGTCCGCCTGACGCTGAAGGTGACCGAGCTACGGGACGGCGTGGGCTGGCTGGCCCGCAAGCAGTACCAGTCGGGAGGGCTGCCGCCCGCCGCCGCGGCCTTGTTCAGCCCGGACCCCGGCCAGTACCTGCGCTCCCAGATGACCATGGGGTACGGAGCGGGCCGTGTGGCGGGGCGGGTCGACCAACTCCGGCGGGCACAAAGGGAACTGGCGGAACGTCAGGTCCATGCCCGCCGGGCTTTGGCAGCGGTCCGTGCGCTCCGGCGGAACAAGCAGACGGCGCAGGAGAAGGTACAGGAACGCGTCGGACAGGCCGAGAAGCTCCTCGCCGACCTCACCGAGCAGGAGCGGCGTCGGCTCGCGCGAGCGGAGGAGGCGGCGGCCTGGGAGCGCCAGCGGCGCTGGCTGGAGCACACCTCGCCGTCCGACCTCAACCGGGCGGCGGGGCCGCGCGGACGGAGGGCGCTGCACTTCGCCCGCGAGCAGCTGGGCAAGCCGTACGTCTGGGGGGCGGAGGGTCCGGACACGTACGACTGCTCGGGGCTGACCCAGAAGGCATGGCAGGCAGCCGGAGTCTCCATCCCCCGTACATCCCAGGAGCAGTGGGCCCGGCTGCCGCACGTCGCCCTGGCCGACCTGCGGAAGGGGGACCTCGTCATCTACTTCCACGACGCGACCCATGTCGCCCTCTACATCGGCGACGGCCTGATCCTGCACGCGCCCCGCCCCGGCCGTCACGTGACGATCGGTCCGGCCGGGGGCATGCCCATTCTCGGGGTGGTGCGACCGGACGCGGTGTGACCCGGGATCCGCCGGGGCAGGGGAGCGGGCGTCCGGCCGCGCGGGCCTTCGTCAGGTGGCGAGGGGCTCCAGGTGCCATGCCTTGATCCGGACGACCGCGGAGCCGCCGGTGCCTCCCGTATGGTCGATGCGGGTCCGGACCGTGAGGCGGTAGCGCTCGCCCCCCAGCTCCACCTCGCCCGAGAGCCGCGCGCCCGTCGGCCGCTCCCCGTACCCCTCGACCTCGACCGGGACCTGGCCGACCCAGGTCACGGCGGTGTGCGGAGCGATCTCGGTGGGCAGCGGGACGCCGGGGGCCACCGTCTGCCACCAGTCCGGGCGGTCTTCGGTGAGGGCGCGCAGCGCGGCACCGGTCACGCGGACCGAGGCCGCCGAGACCTTGAGCGGGTGAGGGCCGTTCCGGTAGGTCTCGTCCAGGTCGCGGCTCACGTTCAGCTTGCCCAGGGACATGCCGACCTTGTCCGGCGTGAAGTCGTCGGCGCGTGTTCCCGGCGGCAGCCCGGGCACCACCCGGGGCCAGTTGGCCGGCTGAGCAGTGGGCGCGGTCCGCCCGGCGGCGGCCTTCTCCCGCACCAGGCGCGCGGTGACGACATACCGCTCGTCGCTGGGGAACAGTGCGCCGATGGGCCAGCAGGTGACGAGCTTGAGCTCCGGCTTCGCGGAATGATGCACGGGGTGACCCTTGCGGACCACCTTGCCGCCCGTTACCCGGTAGGTCCAGGTGCGGCAGGCGCCCTGTACCTCGACGGAGTCTCCCGGTCGCAACTTGTCGAGTTCGTTGAAGTACGTGATGTCGTGGCCTTCCAGGACGGTCGTGCCGCCCTGGTCCGGCCACTGGCTGCTGGGCAGGTGGCCGACGGCCCGGTCGAGCGTGGCCCGGTCGGCGCCTTCGAGGACCGCGGTGCGCAGACCGGTGCGCGGCACCCGCAGCACGGCGCGCGGGACGCCGGAGCGATCGATGCGCGACGGCGGCAGTTCGGAGCAGCCGTCCGGAGCGCCGAAGGCGGGTGCGGCGGGCGCACCGAACGCCGCGCCGTCGTCCCACATGCGGGTCAGGCGGGTGCTCGAGGCGGTCCATGTGGCGTCGAACCACGCGGCGTGCCCCAAGGTCCCCGCACCGGCGGCGAGCAGGGTGACCGCGGCCGTGGTGGTGATGACGCGGCGCCGCACGGACTGGTGCCGCGGGGCCGGTCCCGGGGTTCGGGGGCGCGCCTCCCGCCCCTCGTGCTCGACAGCGGGGATCCGCACGGCCACGGGCCGGTACCGGACGCCCACCGTGGGAACGGTCCGCAGCACATACTTGATGCCCGGCACGTGGTGGATGCCAGGGAGCGGGCCCCGGTAGCGCGCCTTGTAGGGCTGGGGCACATAGCGTCGTACTCGCCGGACACGCAGCTGCGCCACGAGCAGGGTGCGCGTGTCAAGGCGGAGGCGGATCCGGCGCTTCGGCCGGAGGGCCTTGATGGGGGACTCCGACGCGGACCGCCCGCAGTGCGGGCAGCACTGCGGGCCGGTCGACGAGGGATCGCTCAAGCCGTCGATCACCGTGAGATGCCTCTCCGTCTGCTGTGTCTACGGGGCGGTCAGGCGACGTTCCTGGTGCGGCGCAGTCCGCTCGCCGCACCGAGCAGCAGAGTGGTCCCGGCCGCGAGCGCGAGCCCGGCGCCGACCAGTTCGGGCGTGAGCGGAACGCCGGTCTGGGCCTTCGTCGCGCCCGCGATCTCGGTCCCTGCCGCTGAGTTGCTTCTTGCCGCTGCCCCGCTCTTCGAGTCGGCCGCCGCGCCGGCTCTGGCAGCACTGCTCTTAGGGGCGACGAAGATCAGGTCCGGGGTGCCATTGACCCTGAGTTCGGCCTTGCCGGGGGAGAAGCTGGCCTTCTGTTCCTCCGGGTGTGTGAGGTTGAGCTGGACCGCCTTCTGTCCCTCATGCAGGCCGCTGCCCTTGACCGTGAGGGAGAGAGGCCTGGCGAACTTGCCCTTCGTGGTGGAGCCGTCGACCTTGTACGCCTTGACCCCGACGGCGGCGAGAGTGCGGTATCCGGAGTAGCCGACCTGGCCGAGGCCGCCGTCGATAGCCGTGGTGTCCGCCGTGGTCATGCGGAGCACGGTCGGCTTCTTGAAAGCACCTTCGGGGACGATGAGTTGGGCGGTGCCGCCGTTGACAGCGCCGGAGAGGGTGCCGCCCGATCGGTCGACGATCTGGCTGGCGACCACTCGGGCGGTGGGGGACGCGGCTGTCGTGTCGTGGGGAGAGAGCGCCAGGGCCGCCGGGGCTGACACGGTGGTGGCGCTGGCAACGAGTGCGGCGACAGTCATGAACTTGCTCATGGGGTACATGCCTCTCTGTCTCTGTCTGTGCTCTGGGCGGATCGAACTGCTGGCCGTGGGTGGATCGTTGATCCGAACGGCGGCGCGGGGCGTGGCCGTGCTCGAGAGCGTCCACGTTCCGTGCCCGGTGGCCTGGGGATGGCTCACCTTCCACCTCCGCCCGCACTGGAGATGTCGGCGCGCAGTGCGTCCAGTGCGGCGTACAGTCCCGCGAATCCCGTCTCGATCTCGTCCTCGTCGGCACCGGATGCGGTCGCCGGTCCTTGGAGGGAGGACGGACTCTCCGGCAGCACGGAGACGGGTGGTGTATCCAGTCGGTGGTCCCCGTCGGGAGAGCGAACGCAGGGGACGGAGGCGAAGTCCTCCTCATGCTCTTGCCGGAGAGCGATGGCGGGCTTCGGCTCTTGCTGGACCGGGACGGCGGCGAGCTCATCCGATGGGCCGCCGGTGTCGTGTCGTCGGCGACGCGCGGCGAGTACGGCCGCACCGGCCAGGCCCGCCAGGACCGAACCCGCGCCGACCGATACGTAAAGCGTGGTCCGCTCCGGTGGAGTGCCGTCGGCGGGCGCCGGAGCGGTGACCGGCACCTCCGCCTGGCAGGCGGAAGCGTGACCGGACGGCGTGCAAGGACCGGAGGCCAGTTCGCTGCTCGCCCGAACCGTCAGGCCTCGCGTCGGCGCTCCAGGCCGGACCGTGGCGTCCGAGGTGAACGTGACGGTCACGGTCCGGCCTGCAGGCAACGGGCCTGTCCAGACCAGATGGTGCCCCGTGAACGCCGCAGAACCCGCCGTCGCGCGCACCTTCTTCGGGGCTCCGGAGGCCCCGCCGAGGCCCTTGAGGTCGACGTCGAAGGTGGCGGGGTCCGTGGCGGTCCAGCCTCCCGCGCCGACATTCTTCGCGGTGACTTGGAAGGTGACCTGGCCGTCGCCGGAGACCTCGTCCGGATGCGCCCGAACGGTGAGTTCCAGTCCGCGCAGCCGGACCGGAGATCCGGCCTCCGGAATGCTCAGCACCGGCCGTTCGACGGTCCGATGGACGGTCGCACTGAAGTAGATCCGCGCGTGCTGACCGGGACCCAGGTCTCCCGTCCAGCGGAGCGACCTGTCCCGTAGCCTCACCTGGCCCGGCCCCACGACCACGGCCTCGCCGGCCAGGTCGGCCGAGGCGAGGACGCCGGAGAGGTCGATGTCGACATGGCCCGGCGCCCCTGAGGGCCGGGTGGGGCCGGTCACCTCCACGAACCAGCCGACCGTGTCACCGGGGCCGGCTACCGCGGCGTCCGCCGAGACATCGGTGATCCGTGGCCCCTCACTTCGGGGCGGGGCTTCGGTGCCGGGTGTCATCGAGGACGCGTCCGACGACCGTGAAAGTGGTGACAGGGCGGGCGCGGCAACGGCGCCACCCTCCGCCGACCACACCACGCCCACCACGAACACCAGGCCCGCCGCCCGGAACGCCCGGCCCAACCCGCCGTACACGGCGGCTACTTACCAGAGTCGGAGCGCTCCGCACCGACAGTCGGGCCCGGCAAGGGGCCCAGCGGTCCGAGCGGTTGGGCCGCCGCCGTGTAGCAGACCTGGTCCCCCGTCCCGTCGGACAGCGCACTGTCACCAGTGGCTGCGGCAGAGTTCTGCGAGGGGAGCTTCAACGCCTTGGCGGGCGTTTCCTTCCTGCGGATGTACACGGCGAGGACAGCGAGCAGACACAGCACGCCCGAGAGGCTCCCCGCAGCCACCGGCCACGAGACCCGCCCGCCGGCCGTCGATCCGCTCGAGACGATGGCATCCGTGTCGGTCGCGCACACCGGCGAGTCACCGCCCTCGGCACAGGCCGTCAGGGTCAGGCGATCAACGTCGTCGGGCGTCGCGCCCACCGTCCCCGTGAGCGTGAGCACCTTGCTCTGACGGGGGGCCACGTGCACCTTCCACTGGACCTGGTCTCCCGTATTGACACCGTCGTCATCGGCCGACCCCCACCGGAATCCCTGGGGCAGGTTCGCGGAGACGGAAGTGGCGAGACCGGAGGCCGCACTCTGGTTCTTCACGGTGATCCGGTACGCCACTTGGGAGCCCTCGGACACCTGGTGCACCCCGTCCTCCACGGAGACGGCGGGCTTCGCCTCTCCGAAGGGCGCAGTGCTCTCAGCGTTCTCCACCTGTCCGAAACCCGGGATTCCCCCCGGGCCTTCGTCTGCCGATGCCCCTCCGGCGATGACGCCGCACAATGTGGTGGCGAGTACCGTCGTCGCCGCGAATGCCCCGAAACGGGCCCTGGAGTACGAGGGCATTTCTCTCCTTCGGTCGGCTCCGGATGCCGGGGATGGTTTCGCACACCGGCGGACGTCAACCTACTGACTGGTGGCGCCACTTACGGGTAGGCGTGAATATGAGCCACCTGTACAGCGGAAAGAATGTGGATTCTTGTTATTGAATTTAATTGAGTGAATTCTTACGCTCTCCGTGTGGTCGCGGCCGATGACTCTGCATTCACCGGGTCCGGGAATGCAGAGTTGTTCGCGTAGCGCTTGTGCTATTTGGCCTATCGTATTTCGGCGCCCGCATCGGATCGGAATCGAGCTCGTTGAGGTGGCGTGCACTCTCACACCCCCCACCGAGGTTTCTGGTATCTGCCGTACGTTCCCCCGATGCGCCCAGGGCCGATGGAACGGCCGGCCGCACAGACTTCCCTCACGCCGATCTATGACGCGCTCTGCAGGGAGTACCTTGACGCCCGCCGGTACGTGCCGGGCGACCGAACTGGCGAAGCGTCGACCCGCCACCACGGCTCTGTCGCGGCTTCCTTCCCGCACCGACACCCCGGACACTGAGCCATCTGGGGCAGACGGCAAAACCGTTTCGGTGGTGGGACCCGTAGGGCAGGGCCCGGTCGGCTCAGGGCTGGGGCAGAGGCGTGTTCAGGTCCCAGGCGACGGGGATGGCCGCGGAGCCGAACGCCTTCGCGATGAGTGCGTCGTCGCTGAGCTCGGAGGGATCGTCCTCGGCGCGGATGGAGTGCTTGCGGCCGTAGACGAAGAGACGGTCACCGATCGTGAGCAGGCCGTAAAGCCGCTTGGCGTCATTCACGTACATGTTGAGACAGCCACCGGAGCCTGACTCGAACAGATCCTTGTAGGTGCCGTGGAGGGCCTGGCCGCCGTTGAAGAACTGCGAGTACGGCATGGGCGCGCCGTCGTAGAGCGTGGAGAAGAACGTCCGGCGCTTCTCGAAGACACGCTGCCAGCCCGTGCGGGTCTCAAGACCCTCCCTGCCGCTGCGGATGGGCACGGGGCCGAAGACGACCTTCCTCCCGATCTGCACCCACAGCACTTGGCGGGACAGGTCGACGCACGTCACACGAGAGCGGCGGACCGGGCACCGCCTTCTCGCGTTGGGGTCCTTCTTCACGTCGTTGACGAGGAGGAGCCGGTAGGTCTTCTGGTTCGCTGCGCCGTTGGCGGGTTTGATGCCCAGCTGCTTCTGGAGCCGCTGGATGGCCAGGCAGTCCCGCTGGGACATCGCCCCGTCCTGCGGCAACTTCAGTCGCTTCTCCAACTGCCACTGGTAGGGGCCGGTGCCCGCACGGCACGTGCCCGCGGGCGGACGTGGCTGCACGTGGGGAGCCGGGGGTTCGGTGCTGATCGTTTTCCCGGCTGAAAGGAGGCGCTGAAAGGTGTTCTTGTCCGCTGCGCCATCGGCGGGCTTGATGCCGAGGCGTTTCTGGGCGCGCTGGATGGCCCGGCAGTCCGCCCGGGACATCGATCCGTCTCGTGGCCGGTTCAGCAGATGCTCCACCTGCCACTGGTAGGGCCCGGTGCTGGCAGTGCACGTTTCCGCGGACTGGAGGGCAGGCGCGGCGGAGGCCGGGGCACCGTCGGACAGGTCGGCTCCAAGGACGACGGCGAGCAGCACCGTGGGGACGAGGCCGCGTCGCCACCTGACGAGCAGTTGGCTGACGGTTCGACGGCTGCTCGCGTGTGCGTCCGCCACATGAGCTCCCAGGATCGTTCCGTGATGGTGAGTTGCCTGTTTCCAAAGTGATGGGGATCTCCGGACTTCGCCACCCGAGCTGGTCCGGCCTCCGTGCACCGGTCCGTCACCGAAGAGTGGCTGACGGGCCGGCGCATATGGCGTCCGGGACGTGCGACATCGTGGGGTGCGCCGATCGCGTGGCGGACTTGAGTAGAGGGCACCGGGCAGTAGCGTTCGCACACGGCGGGTGGCGGTTTCCTATGAGAGCTCGCCGTTCGTCACCGTACGCGGGGTACTCCCGGATCGTTTGCGAAAGGCATCTCTGCGATGCAGATGAAAGCCCTCCTCCGTCGCGTCGTACCGCGGACCAAGGCCGGGGTGAGCACGGCCGTCGTCGCTGTCCTCGCGGCCGCCGCGGCGTCGGTGGCCCTCAGCGGCGGAGAGGAGGGCGCGCGGCCGGTCACCGCCGAGGAGGCGCAGCAACTGGCGATGGTTCGCTTCAACACCTACGAGGCCAGTCCCGTGGCGGTCACGGTGACGGTACCCGACGGTTCGGGCAGCACCGTCGTCGACGGAGTGGTGGACTACCGAACGCACCGCGCCGTTGGGACGTTCGCCACGGAAGGCAACGGGCGGGGGCAGACCGGCATGCTCGCTTGGGACGTCGCCGGTCTCGCGGTGGCGCTTCCGTCTTCGTCGGGTCCACACGTGCCTTCGGCAGGCGCCGCGAGGCAGCCTGCGGGCATCCTGCGCGCGGCCGGAAAGCTTTCACAGCGGGCCTGGTCGCCGCGTGCCTACACCACTGATCCTCTGGACCGCGCCCTCCACGTGACCATGAGCCTGGGCGCCAACCGGCCGGACAACGCCCAGTTGCTCGCCCAGTCCGGGCCGCGCCGTCTGGGACAGCGCAGCGAGGCGGGCCGTACGTACACGCTCTATTCCGGCCCACGGCCCCGCCCGCAGCAGAAGGGGGCGGCCCCCGGAGCGCCGATGGCCGACCGTCCGGCGGCCTCCCCGCTGACGTACTGGGTGGACGGACAGGGCCAGTTGGGCCGACTCGAGATCCGGCTCGCCTCTCTGCCTCGGCCCATCCGGGTGGAATTCACAGGCAGCGACAGGAAGTTGAAGATCCCTGCCAAGCCCTGGCAGGACGCGGCACATTCGTAATCTGGGGCGGGTAGCCCTGGCAGCACCCTCGGCTACGACTGTCGCGCTGCCGGCGGCTTCCCCGGTTCGTGGCTTGCGGACATGACCACAAACGTTCCTCTGAAACCTGCCACTTTGACCAAGCCCTCTTCTTCCAGGGCTCGCACGGCCTTTCGTAGTGTTTCCTCGCCGACTCCGTACTCGGCGGCCAGTTCCGTCTGCACGGGAAGCCGCTCGCCGAGCTGTCCGGCGTGGATCCGCCGTTTCAGGTCCTGGGCGACCCGTCCCCATAGCTCATCCTTCTGCCCGGGGGCAACGGGAAGACTGCTCGCGGTCGGCGGGCGCAGGCGTGTGGTGAGCACCCGGTGCACGAACTGAGCCGTGGGGACTGGGACCCGGTACCGACGTGCGATATCAAGTACCGCAGGGACAGGCGGGGGCGGGGTCAACTGCGTCAGCTTGCTGCACAGATCCTCAACAACCGTGTGGAAACTCCACGCTTGATGTGCCATGACGTGCTCACCAAAATCAGAATGAGTTAGCAAGAAGAGACGTTTCGTAAGCCGCGAAGGGGCCCATTGGAATGTTGAGGGGTGGTCGAGTCCTATTATCATCGCTCCTTGGTGATGGTCTCGACTTTCCCTCAATCGCGCCCTTACGGTATACCGGGAGGGGCTCCAGAATGAAGCCTTGAGCGCATGCTCGGTGGGTGCCTGGGGCGAGTTTCATGAAGCGACGGAAAATCGTGGGCACATGTTGGGTTGAGTGAGGCGAGTGACAGATCTGACGAGCCTGGGCCGCGCCCTGTCCGCAGGGGGCCGCGCAGGGAAGGGAAAGGGTGGACAGGTCGCGGAGTGGGCCAGGGGGAAAGGTGGCACGCACCCGCCGTACCGCATTGTCTGCTTGTACCGTCAGGCCATCTGTGAACTCCGTAAGGTCGTCTGGCCATCACGGCGGCAGCTGTCGATGTATACCACGGTGGTGATCGGGTTCACCCTCATCGCGATCAGCGCTGTATCCGTGCTTGATTTCCTGTTCCGGCAGTCGGTCAGGTATGCATTCGGCTGACGCGCATATATGGCCACAGGTCGGCGAATTTCCATCCCTCATATCCAGGAGTGGCAGGACCCTTGGGGCGGCGGCATCTTCCCGCGCCGGACCATCAGGCGGGGGTGGGCCCGGTGACGGCCGATCACCGTATGGCGCGCCCCTGTTCGCCTGGTTGAGGGCCCCACCGGCCGACATGCTGCGGATGCGGTGCGGCTGCGCTGCCAGGACGTCGGGTCACCCGCGGATGACCATCTCGCCTGTGCGGTGCCGGTCTGTCCCGACAGAGCCGCCGGGGATTGGGACAGGCACCGAGGGTTTCGGTAAACGCGGCTCACCCCTTCCGGGATGGGTGGAGGCTCCGGTCGAAACTCGGGGCAGCCCAGATGCGGAGCCGGGGTACTGGCCGCGGAGGGCTTCCCAGAACTCCGCATCTGCCTGCCCGAGCGCTCACAGGCCGGTGTTGCGCATCCCGTTCGATGTCCTCCCGCCCCATACGACTACGACATACGACTACGACCGCGGCTTCGGTGGGTCTGCCTACGGCGTCTGTCCACTCGGTGCCTTGCCGTTCCCCGATTGGGGTGGCCCGGGTGGCGTTGAGCGGCCGTTCAGGTGAACTGCTACGGCAGGCGGTGAAACCTTCATGCTGAGGTGTGCGGGCCCCCTTTCCAGGACGAGCGTGTCAGAAAGTCAGGTTCGTTTCATGCGTCTGCATCGTTCTCTCATTGGCCTCGCAGCCTTCGCAGCCCTCGCCGCCTGCCTGGGTACTGCCTCCCCCGCCGCGTCCCAGGGCGCACCGAAGCCGGATCCTGCCGCCCGAGCGCGGGCGTTGTGCGGCAGCGGCTACGAACTGCGTCAAAGCCATCCCTTCGCGGAGAACGGGACCGTCAAGGCCACTACCTACCTCGCCTACGACGAGGCCCGAGCCACGGCCTGCACCGTCACCCTGCGCATGGCCCCGGCCCCCCAGTACGCCGACGTGCCGTACATGAGCGCCTACATCCAGCCCGCAGGAGCCTCCCCGGTGCAGAGCGGCGGCTATTACCGCAGCTACGCCGGTCCTGCCCGCGCGCGCACCACTGAAGGATGCCTGCGCTGGGGCGGCCGGTACCGCACGCAGACCTGGCACGCGCAGACCCCCACAACACCCAAGACGCAAACCACTTGCCCTGCCACCGCGTAATCGCCTGCCGGGGGCGGGGGGCGGGCAGGAGTTCTTCATCACGGACAGCCGGATGCGGACGCGCGACCCGAAGGACATGCCGCCCTCCCACGACCGTATTGAGTCCCCCCAACGGCGGCGAGGCCCGCTACTGCATCAAGAACGCCACCGAATAGAGCGGCTACAAGGTTCACTTGACCGAGACCTGCGACGTGAACCCCGCATCTGATCATGTATGTCGCCACGGCCGAGGCAACCGTCACCGATGTCGAGATGACCGCGGCCGTTCACGTCGCTCTCGACGAGGCCGGGCTGCTGGCCACCAGCGTCAGCGGCCCGGCTACTGGCAGTCCGGCGTGGGGGTGATCGGGAAGACCGTCTTCGTGGCGTCCATCTGCTGGTAGGACACCTTCCACTCACCGGTTGTGCTTGATCAGGCACTTCCGCAGCCCCTCGTCAAAGCACTCTTCGCAGTAGTTGGGGCCGGGGCCGCTCTTCGGGTCGGTGTCGTCGGCCTGGACGCGAGGAGCGGCGGTCAGCACAAGACCGGTCGCGGCCAGGGCAGCGGCAGCTGCGAGTTCGATGTTCGTGGCGCAGACCGGGGAAAGTGCTGGCAGCAGTCCCAAGAGCCCTGGGGCAGACGGTGTAGACCTGGTGACTTGGCGGCTGATCCGGTGCGTCTGCGGAGTCACACTCCAGTAGCACGTGAGCACACCACACAGGCACGCCCGGCCCCGCCTCCGTTCGCGCCGCTGCCCGACGTCGAGGAGTCCCCGCGCGGGCAGAACTGAAATCGGCGCCCTTCTGCACCCGGACAGCGGGCCCCCTACCAGCGCCGGCTCGAACGCTATCTGCGACTGCGGCCGATCGACGGCAGGCAGTCGGCGGCGGACTGCCGGGCGATCCAGCGATTCCAGCTGAAGTACAAGATCTCCCCGGACATCGGGTACGCCGGGCCCGTAACGTGGGGCAGGGCCGTCCTGTTCCAGGCCAGGACGCACCCCGATTCCAAGAGGCACTGCCCCGTCCGCGCCGCACGCGTGACCTGCGTGGACCTGTCCCGCCAGATCCTGTGGGTGCAGTCGAAGGAGAAGGCCGTCCTCGGTCCCGTGCTCATCCGGTCGGGCAGGGAGGGGCATCGGACACGGGGCGGCTGGCATCGCGTCTCTCGTACGGCTGCGTCAACCTCCGTATCAAGGACGCGAAACGCTTGTGGAAGCTCCTCAAGCGCAAAGACCGCATCTACGTCTTCGGCCGCAGACCCGGATCATGACCGGCATCGGGGTGTTCGGCGGAAGTGCCTTACGCGGGGTGGTGCGCCCGGCCCCGGCGTGAGCCGGGTCCCGGGCTGAGTACAGGCCCCTCGGAGGCACGAGGTCGCCCCCCCCTCAGAGGCAGGAGCGATCGCCGCCGATCGCCCGACCGCCGTCAGGAGTCGTGTGGCTCCAGGTGCCACGCCTTGATCCGGACGCGGGACGTACTACTGGGTCGAGACGCGGGCTCGGGCCGATCTCTCGCCGTGGCCAAGACGGACCAGCGTTCCGGCAGGCCGCGGCCCGGGGCGGTGCTCCAGTTCTCGTACCGCCTCCAGGAAACGGATGTGCCCGAGAGGGGACGTTCTGCCGGGCAAGGAGGCGACAAATAGAGGTCGCGGTCGATGGAGCCGCCGCCTCAGAACTGGAAGGTCACGATGGTCACCAGGAAGAGGACACCGGTCAGGATCGGCCAGAAGAGCAGGGCGGGCAGGAGGTTCTCCCGCCACAACAGGGCTCGGTTGGCCGTGGTGGCGACCAGGACCGCGTTGACGATGGTGCCGACGATCATCGCGTAGATGAGGATCGGGAACGTTTCCAGATAGACGTTCACGTCCGAGTCGATGAAGTCCAGGATGTCCTTGTGGCGGACCACCGTGACCAGGAGCGCGGTCATGCCGAGGGAAAGCGTGGCCAGGCTGGTGAAGCCGACCCGCTCGCGGCGCTCGTGGTCGCGCGTGGTGAGCAGAAGTGTCACAAAGATCAGGATGGCGACGGCGGTCAGGGGAACGACGGTCTTCCCGAGCGCACCGTAGATTTCTCGCTGAACGACCAGGTTGAAATAGAGCTCGGGCGTCGCGGAGGACCCGCTGTAGGAGGTTCGTCCGAGGGATGTGCGGTACGTGTTCGTCTCGTACGAGAAGGCGGTTCCGACCGGTTTCAGTCCCGCAGCCTGGGTGAATTGAGGGTCGGTGCCGAGCAACAGCTCGTCCTGCCATGGTGGATAGGAGCCGAAGTCCGGGACGGCGATGACCGAGCGCATCTTGCCGGCGGGCCAGATGCGGATCCAGATGCTGTGGCGGTCCAGGGGGTACTTCGTGTAATCGAAGTTCTGCCGCAGCGTGGTGCTGAACGTCCAGCCGAATGCCTCGCCGTGGGCGTCGGCATGGTGGTAGACCTGGCTGATCTGCGGGGCACCCTGGGCTTCCGGGAGGGTAAAGCTCCGGGGAATGGAAGCAGGGATCTCCTTCGGGAAGTACATCCACAGGTAGCCGGTTACCTCGACATTGTGTCCGCCGGGGAAACGTACGCCCTGGAGCTGGACGCCTGTGGGCACCTGGAAGGGGTGGTCCGCCTTCTCGTACCTGGCAGAGATGAAGCGGGCAACGTCACGTCGATTCGTTACGCGAAGACCGATGACCGTCCCTTCTGGAGGTTCACTGCGAGCCAGTTCCCAGATCGTCCCGATCCCAATGGCGCAGATGACACTGAACGCGATGGCGGAGATCCAGCAACGACGCACTGATCCGTTGAAAGGCCGGATGAGAAGCAAGTTGACCGTGAGGAAGAGGAAGAGCAGGCCGGTGATCACGACCCAGCTGGCTCCGTCGGCGGTGTCCTCGAGCGTGCGCGCCCGATGGGAGTGGCCGAAGCAGATGAGCGTCGTCGCGAGGGCGAAGCCGCTGAGGACGCAGAGGACGATGTTGAGCCACAGCTGCCTGCGCGGGGACAGATGGGCCAGGATCAGGAGGGGAGGGCCGTGTGACGAGGGAGTTTCCTCCGCACCCGTGTGCCGCCGGGCCATGTGGCGTCTGCCGATGCGGGCGGCGCGGGTCCGCAGCCACTGGTCGCGTGACATCGCCGGGCTCCTTGCAGTCGCTTTCGCTTTGCTGTAGTGCCAGCACGTGGCGTCCACCCACTATCCGGTGAACTGCGACGTCAGGCGCTCTGAAAGGCGGCTGTTCGGGTGGCTGCGTGCGGCTCACGTTCTCCGGGCACGCATGCGCGGAGCTGGTCCCATCGGCGCAGTGGCTGCTCAGGGTGCGCTGCGTCTCCAGCGTGCCCTCGCACCACGGGCCGCGCTCATCCCTCCACGCGAGCCCGCCCGAGCGGCAACAGCGTCCCGGCGACCGACGCCGCCTTCCTGCCAGGAAGTCGCACCTCCCGGAAGTTCCCGCCCCCAACCCAGCTCGGATTGTCGCGACGTCCACGAGCGCCCAGCAGAGGGCGTAGTCGCGCATGCCGGATATGGACGCGTCGAAGGCTGGGGAGGAGGGCGCCGGTGGTGCCCGGGACGACGACGGCCGCCGCCGGGACGCGTAGCGCCGGACTGCACACGGCGCCGCCCGCGCCCAGGGCCGTTGCCGCGCACAGCACCGCCAGCGCGGGCACGTGCAGGGCATGGGAGACGGCCATGTTCACCGCTCCGCCCAGGACTCCGGCGGCGACGGGCAGCAGTCGCCGAATGCCGCCCATGAAGAAGCAGTTGCAGAGAGCCCCGAGCCCCGAGCCCCGAGCCCCGAGCGCCGAGCGCCGAGCCACGGCCCACCGCGCACGAGGTTGGTATCTCACCGGATAGCCGCAACGACTCTGCGCTCACGATGCATTCCGGTAGGCGCGACCCGGCTGGGGCCTGTCGGGGGCGAACAGTTGGGAGACGGTCACCGGTGTCAGCCCGCGTTCGCGCAGGCCGTCGATGCCCCTCTGCCGCTACCGGCGCCGAGGCAACCGCCTTCCCGGCAGCCATGCCGGGTTGCTCCGCCGTGCCACAGGCGACCAGAACGGCGATCGCAGCGATGGTGATAACCGAGTTCTTCAAACGGCGGGGCGTGGCCACGGAAGATCTCTACCAGGCGGTCAGCACACCACCAGCCCTCGCCACAGCAACCACCGCAACGAACCCATCACGACAGCAAGATCGATCAGAGGATATGGCTCAGCTCCTCAATTGCCCCAAGGTCGTGAGCCCGCGCAGGCGGCGCGGTGCGAGCAGCATGCGTCAACTCGCTTACATGGCCCGTCCGTGCGCACCAAGATCTGTGGGTCAGCGAACAGTGCCATTT
>NZ_JBNJLS010000034.1:0-63810 GCF_050510915.1 Streptomyces odontotermitis
GCCCACGTTGAGAACCGCTCAGAGGCGTTCAGAGGCGTTCAGAGCGGTCCGGCTCCCGGTGGGCACGCTCCGAGCCTGCGGGGTGCGCTGCCCCAGAGGCCAGTAAATCCGGGCAGTTGGGGACGCTGGAACACGTAAAGACGCTGTGACCTGGGGATATGCGGGATGCCTGGAACGCGGAAGTGGGACGCGGCGGGTCCACGGCGGCGGGCACCCGTGCAGTCCATGTCCCGGCCACCGACTGGTCCGCCGTTGTTCACGGTCGAGGGTGCAACTCCCGTACGGGCCCCCATGTCTCACTCAATGACCACAAGAACCACCGCAACCAGACATACTAAAGGAACACTTCCGCATGCGCACTTACAGCACTCTCGCCGCCACCGCAGCCCTGGGCCTCGGTGCCCTCGCCTTAGCGGTCCCGGCCGCCCAGGCCGCCCCGGCGGCATCGACGGCCTCCGTCGTCATCGCCGACGGCGAGCTCTGGTACAAGGCGGCCCCGGGCCAGCAGAACCGGCTGACCGTCGACGAAAAGATCGAGCACCGCGGCGAGTTCGAGTCGTACTACATCCTCACCTTCCACGACCGCAACGACATCGCGATCGACGCGAGCGCGGCGGAGTCGGACGAGTGCGCGTACCCGACGCAGGGCGACCGCACCGCCGTGCGCTGCGCCGTCCTGATCCCGCAGGGCTCGGACGACTCGGACAGCTACGACATCGACCTGGGCGACAAGGACGACACCGCGACGCTCGGCGCGGACAGCGACGCGTGGGCCGGGGTCTACGGCGGCGCGGGCAACGACGTGATCAAGGGCTCCGCCAACGCGATGCTGCACGGCGGCGACGGCGACGACAAGCTGGACGGCGGCGGCGGCCCGTTCGGCTTCGGCTCCTACGGCGGCGCGGGCAACGACACTCTGACCCACTGCGGCCAGGACTGCTTCGGCGAGGCCGGGAACGACACCCTGATCGGCACCGCCGAGGAGAACAACCTGCACGGCGACGACGGCAACGACATCCTGCGCGGCGGGGGCGGCGCCGACGTCCTGTACGGCGGCAAGAACAACGACAAGCTGTACGGCGAGGCGGGCAACGACACGCTGTGGGGCAACAGTGGTGACGACGTCCTGTGGGGCGGCGCGGGCACCGACAAGCTCTCCGGCGGCGCCGGCCGCAACGAGGTGCACCAGGACTGACCCTCAGGGGCCGGAGCGCGGGCCTGCGAGGCGGCCGCCCTCGTGCATCAGCTCATCGCCGTACGCGAAGGCCCGAGCCGTCGCCGTACGCGAAGGCCCGAGCCGTCGCCGTACGCGAAGGCCCGCGCTCCGACCCCACTTGCTCAACCAGGACAGCAACTGACCTACACCGCGGCCAACTTCCTCGCGGCAGCATCCAGCACGCCGAGGTGCGCATCGGCGACTCGGTGGTGATGATGTTCGACGCGCGGCCGGAGTGGCCGCCGACCCCGGGCTTCCCGCGCCTGTGGCCCGCCGCGCACCACCGTCCTCTCCGTGCGCCGGTCTCTCCGGGCCGCACGGAGGGGAGGCTGTGCGGGTCCGCCTCCACTTGATCACCAGGGGAAGAGAGCCGCCGACATGGCCGTCATCCACCACACCGTCCTGAAGCCGACCAAGCTGGAGCTGCTCACCTCCTGGCTGCCGACCCGCTCCTGGTATCGCGGCGGCGAGGGCGCGCCGGTCCTGGAGAAGGCCGGGGGCTTCCGCCTCGACGACCCGCAGGGCGAGGTCGGCATGGAGTTCCTGGTCGTCACCGACGCGGCCCCCGGCCGTGCACCGGCCGCCTACCTGGTGCCCCTCACCTACCGCGGTGCCCCGCTCGACGGCGCGGAGCACGCACTCGTCGGCACCATGGAGCACGGTGTGCTGGGGCGGCGCTGGGCCTACGACGGCCGCCACGACCCGGTCCTGGTCGCCCAGTTGCTGGCCCTGTTCGAGGGGCGGGTGCAGGCCCAGGACCAGAACACCAGCGACGTCCCTGACCTGGACGTCGTCGGCTCCTACTCCGGCGAGGGCCCCTGTCGGTCGACGGCGACATCGCCGCCACCCTCCGCCTGTGCCGGGTCCTGCAGCCCGCCCCGGACGGCGAGGTGTCCGCTCCGCACGGAACGGTCGGTCATGTCGGCGGAAGCTGGCGGCTGCTGGACGGGAGCCGGGCCCGGGGAGTGTTCGCCACCCTAGGGGGTTGATCGGGGTAAACCCCCATCCACAGTGGTCAGTTGGGAGGATGTGGCGGCAGGGGTGCCTCGGCAAAGATCGTCTGTATGACGAAGCAGACGACGAAGCAGACGACGAAGCAGGCGACGAACCAGACGATGACGCGCACGACGCACGGCGTGACGACAAAGACGACGACGAAGACGACGACGAAGATGAAGGCGACGACGAAGACGAAACGCAACGCCACCCTGCTCGCCGCATCCGCCGTCGCCCTCGGCCTCACCGCCCCCCTCGCCGCCACCGCAGTCGCCGCCGCCCCCGCCCCCGTCGGCCGACAGGCGAACCTCGACTGGAAGAAGTGCACCGGCTCCGACGTCGACCCCCGCCAGCAGTGCGCGACCGTCGAAGTGCCGCTCGACTACAAGGACCCCGACGGGAAGAAGACCACCGTCGCCATCTCCCGCATCCCCAGCGAGAAGCCCGGGGCACGGCGCGGCGCGCTGTTCCTCATCCCCGGCGGGCCCGGCGGATCCGCGCTCAACGACCCCTCCGGCAAGGGGCAGAAGCTGCCCCAAGAGGTGCGCGACGCCTACGATTTGATCGGTTTCGACCCGCGGGGGCTCGGCGCCTCGAACCCCGTCAGCTGCGGCCTCGGCCACGCCGACCTCGCCACGTCCCGGCTGCGCCCCTGGCCCGGCGCCGACGGGTCGGTGACGGAGAACATGGCCACCGCCCGCCGCATGTCCCAGGCGTGCGAGCGCAACGGGGGCGAGCTGCTGCGCCACCTCAGCACCGCCAACGAGGCCCGCGACATCGACCGCATACGGGCCGCGCTCGGCGAGGAGAGACTCTCCGCCTGGGCCGTCTCGTACGGCACCTACGTCGGGGCCGTGTACAGCCAGCTGTTCCCCGGGCGGACCGACCGCATCGTGCTCGACAGCAACGACAACCCCGACCCGAAGCAGGGCAACCGCGCCTGGGTGGCAAGCCACGAACAAGGCGTCGAGGACACCTTCCCCGACTTCGCCGCGTGGGCGGCCGAGCCCGGCAACCCGTACCGCCTGGCCCGGAGCGCCAAAGACGTGCGGCCGCTGTTCCTGAAGCTCGCCGCCCGGCTCGACCGCAAGCCGATCCCGTGGCCGGGCGCCAACCCGGAGGAGCTCAGCGGCAACGTCCTGCGCCAGACGATGCTCGAGACCCTCGCCGAGCCCGACGCCTACCCCACCCTGGCCCAGCTGATCCTCGCCGCCCGGAAGGGCACGGTTCCGCCCGCGCCCGCCGGACCCCCGGAGGAGGCGCTGCAGAACGTCATCGGGGTCGGCCTGGCCACGCTCTGCAACGACGTCGCCTGGCCCTCGTCAACGGCCGCCTACCAGAAGGCCGTTGCCAAGAGCCGCGCCAAGTACCCGCTGACCGCGGGCATGCCCCGGAGCGCGATGCCCTGCGCCGCCTGGCCGTACAAGCCGCAGGAGCCGCCGGTGCGGATCACCGACGAAGGCCCCGCCAACATCCTCCTCATCCAGAACGAGCGCGACCCCAACACCCCGCTGAGCGGCGCCCGCAAGCTCCGCGACGCCCTCGGCCGGCGCGCCACCATGGTCACCGTGGACTCCTCCGGCCACGACGTCTACCTCGCCAACGGCAACGCGTGCGGCGACCGGACCGTCTCCCGCTACCTGGCGACGGGCGTGCGCCCGGACAAGGACACCGCCTGCTGATCCGCCTGCTGATCCGCCTGCTGATCCGACCGGTCCGAGGGGGCACGTAGGGTTCGTCCAATGGGCCTCTTCGAGCGACTGACCGGAACCAGACGGCCGGACGACGGCGTGCCGCCGCGTCCGGCCGCGGACGTGCGCGCCGCGCTGCTCGCGCTGGGCGGGCCGGACGTGCCGTGGCTGGTGCGCGCCGCCACCCCCGACGAGAACGCCGACCTGGTGGCGGAGTGGCGGGTCCTGGAGCCCGCCTGGCGGACCTTCTTCGTACGGACCCAGCTGGACCGGACCCTGAAGACCCGCATGCGCCTGGACGCCGCCGAGCACGAGGTGCGCGCCCTCGACGAACAGTGGGAGGTCGCGTGGGCGGGCGACACCCCGCGGCTGTCCCGCTCGCGCGAGTACTCCCGGGGCCGGGTGAAGACGGTGACCCGGGAATGGACGTACGAGCGGAACGAGGACGGCCGCAGGGAGAAGCGGGAAGTGTTCCGCTTCGACCCAGCCGAGATGAAGGACCCCCTGCAGGAGGCCGTCCTGGGCGCGGGCTGGACCTGGCGCGGCGTGGTGTTCACGCTGTGACCCGCTTCGAAGTCGTCACGCGCATCGCCGCGCCCCCGCAGCTCGTCTTCGACACCTCGCTGGACGTCGACGTGCACACCGCGTCGATGGCCGGGTCCGGCGAGCGCGTCGTCGGCGGCGTCGCGGCGGGGCGCATGGCGCTGGGGGAGACCGTGACCTGGCAGGCCCGGCACTTCGGAGTGCCCTGGCGGATGACCGCGCGGATCACCGCCTACGACCCGCCGGGCCACTTCGTGGACGAACAGGTCTCCGGCCCCTTCCGGCGCTGGTACCACGCCCACTACTTCGAGCCCGACGGCGACGGCGGCACGCGCATGCGCGACGTCATCGAGTTCACGGCCCCGCTGGGCCCGCTCGGCCGCCTGGCGGAGTGGCTCGCCCTCAACCGGTACATGCCGCACCTCATCCGCTCGCGCAACGCGCACGTCAAGTCGACGGCGGAGGCGGCCCGTTGAGGGAGAGGGGAACGGAGGAGGAAGTGATGGGGGAGGGAGCGGTGGAGGAGGGAGCCGTGGGGAAGGGAACCGTGGAGCGCTTCACGGTCCACCACGACGGCGTGACGCTCCCGGTCACGCGCGGCGGCCGCGGACGTCCCCTGGTCCTGTGTCCCGGCCTCAGCTCCACGCAGGCGGACCTGCACGACCTGGCCGAAGAGCTGCGCCACGACTTCGACGTCACCACCTTCGACCTCAGAGGCCACGGCCTGGCCTCGGCCGCCGGCTCGTACTCCTTCGAGGCGTTCGGCAGCGACCTCGCGGCCGTGCTGGCGGAGCTCGCCCGCCGCGGCCTCCCGTCCGCGACCCCGCCGCTGCTCGTGGGCTACTCCCTGGGCGCGGACCTCGCCCTCCACTACGCCGCCGAGCACCCCGACGCCGTCCCCCTCGCCGGACTGGTCCTCATCGACGGGGCGAACCCGGTGCCCGAACCCTTCCTCACGCCCGCCGACCTGCCGCTCTTCCGCACGATGTGGGAGGAGCAGGCGAACAGCGAAGAGGTCGCCCGGGCGAAGGGCACCCCGCGCCAAGTGCTGCTCACCGGCCAGGAGATCCTCGACCTGAACCTCGAAGTCGACGCCGTGCGGACGCAGCAGACCCTCGACCGCCACGGGAAGATCCCACACCCCCTCAGCATGATCATGTCGACCTCGATGGCCGGGGACGGCACCGAGGACCCCGTCCCGCGCTTCAACCAGCTGTGGCGCGACGGCATCGACCGCCTCCTGCGCGCACGGCCACAGACCCCCGTGACCCGGCTCGACACCGATCACGGACTGGTCTTCACCCACCCGCGGGAGATCGCGGACATCATCCGGAGGACGACGCGATGACCGCCCTCGGCTCGCTGAACGAGTTCTGCTGGCTGGACCTCAAGACCCGCGACCCGTCCGGCGCCGCCGCCTTCCTGTCACAGGCGCTGGGCTGGACCTTCGCCGTGGACGAGGAGGACTGGCGCCGGGCCACGAAGATCTCCGTCGACGGCCACCGGATCGGCGGCGTCAGCGACCTGGCCAACCCGGTCTACCCGCCGGACACGCCCGCCCACATCGCCTTCTACCTGGCCGTCGACGACGTCGACCGCCGGGCCGAGACCGCGACGGCACACGGCGCGCGCCTGGTCGTGGAGCCCTTCGACGCGGGCGACCAGGGCCGGACGGCGACCCTGATCGACCCGGTGGGCGCCGCCTTCTCCCTGTGGCAGCCCCACACCTTCAGCGGCTGGCGCCTTCCGCCCCGCCTGGAGGGTGCCCCGCACCACCTGGTCCTGTCCTGCGACCGGCCCGACCGGGCCCGGGACTTCTACCAAGAGGTCACCGGCGCCCCGCTGACGTCCGCACGCTTCGCCGCAGCACGCGACACCGCAGCCGCCCCGCAGTGGGAACTCGCCGTCGCCGTGGCCGACTTGGAGGCCGTCGCCTCCCGCGCACGGGACCACGGTCAGGGGCACGCCGCCTGGACCCAGGACACCGACAGCCCACCGCTGCGGCTGTACAGCCCCGAAGGGCTGCCGTTCCTCGTGCATCCCCTGGCGGGGTAAGCAGCCCCTTGGGAGGGAGGGCCGGGAGGCCGAGAGGTCCGGTACGCCCTAGCGTGAGCCCCATGGCACTGGACTGGAACCCGCTCCTCGCCGACCAGCTCGACTGGCACTGGCACAACCAGCTGCGCCCGCGCCTGGACGGCCTCACCGACGACGAGTACTTCTGGCAGCCCGTGCCCGACTGCTGGACCGTGCGTCCCGACCCCGAACGCGGCGGCCTCACCATCGACTGGGCCTACCCGGCGCCCGATCCGGCCCCGGTCACGACCGTCGCCTGGCGCATCGGCCACATCCTCGTCGGCGTGCTCGGCATGCGCACCGCCGCGCACTTCGGCGGGCCGCCCATGGACTACATGACCTATCCGTGGCCGGGCACGGCGGCCGAGGCCCTCGACCGGCTCGACGAGGCGTACGAGGCGTGGATCACCGGGGTGCGGGGCCTGGGCGAGGAGGGGCTCGCGCGGCCGTGCGGCCCGGCCGAGGGCGCGTACGCCAAGGAGCCGCTCGCGACGCTCGTGCTGTACATCAACCGCGAGACGATCCATCACGGAGCGGAGATCTCCCTGCTCAGGGACTTGTACGTGCACCGCTTCGGGAGCTAGCGGACCGTTCCGCCCACCCCGTCAGCACCGTGTGAAGCACGTCACCCGAGCGTGATGTCACGGATCGCGGAGCTGTCTTGTCTCCACTGCGTCGGACGAAAACACGCGACTGCACAGGAGAGCCCGCCATGGAGACGATGACCGTCGAGCGCACCATCGCCGCCCCGATCGACGAAGTGTTCGCCTGGCTCACCACGACCACCAACTACACCCGCTCACCCCTCGTCCTGCGCTGCCGCCTGGCCCGGCGCGGCGAGGGCGCGCCCTACGGCGTCGGGGCGGTGCGCAACCACACATGGCTCATCGGCTGGTTCCGGGAGCGCATCACGCAGTACGAGCCGCCGTACGCCACCGAGTACGTGGTCGAGCGGAGCCTGCCGCCGTCGCGGCACGAGCTGGGGCGCATGACGTTCACGGAGGTCGACGAGGGCACCCACGTCGAGTGGGTCACCCGCGCCGAGATCCCCGTCCCGCTGGTCGGCCCCTTCCTCACCCGCCGCCTCGCCAAGCCGATCATCACCGGCACCTTCGCCAACATCCTCGCCGCGGCCGACACCGCGCTCGCCCGGGAGACGCACGGCGCGCGCGCCTCCCGGAAGGAGAGCTGACCTCCGCAGGGTCTGCTGCGGGCCTCCTCCCGTCTCCTACGGGCAGTCGGCCCGTTCCCGTCCCAGGTCCCCGACCAGCCGGTCGAGCACCGCCCGGTCGCCCGGCAGGTCGAAGTGGCCCACCCCGGGGTGGTCGGTCAGGGAGAAGCGGTGGCAGGGCATCGAACGCCAGGCCAGGACCGCCTCGTTGGTGATGTCCTCCTGGTTGCTGTCGCCGTCCCGGTTCAGGAACTGGTCCGTGGAGATCACCTGGCCCACCTTCAGGTTCTCGAGCCGCGCGCCCACGGGCGTCGCGAGGCCCGAGCCCTTCTCCGCCGACACGTCGACGTGGGGGAACCACCGGGGGCCGGCGAACTTCACGAAGCCGATGTAGTGGTCGGCGAGCTCCTTCGCCGCCGGGAGGCCCGCGTCGGCGAAGAGCTTCGGGTAGTCGCTCGGGGTGTAACTCCGGCCGGTGGACGCGTCCTTGATGACCGTCTCGCGGTCGCCGAAGACCCGCGGGTCGGAGGCGCTCATGTACGTGGACGGGGCGTTCAGGTACATGCGGGCGCTGCTCCGCGCGTTCGCCCGGGTCGTCGGATAGCCGAAGTCCTGGATGTTGAGCCCGGAGAACAGCACCGGGTACAGCAGGCCCTGCCCGGGGAAGTTCCCGGCGATCGGCGTGAAGCCCTGGATGTACTTGTCGCGCCACGCCTGGGAGGTGTGGGTGAGCAGGTACTGGGCGTACAGCGGGCCGTTCGAGTGCCCGACCAGGCGCACCGGGCGGTCGCCGTTCGCACGGTAGGTGGCCTCGACGAGCCGGCGCGTGCGCGGGACGAAGCCCGCCATGTCCGGGGTGAGCCGGGAGTCGTAGCCCGCGACCCGGACATCGGCGTCCCGCCGGTACCCGTGCCGCTCCAGCGTCCGGTACAGCGGCTCGTAGAAGGGGGCGCTGCGCGTGCTGCCGTAGTCGACGACGGAGACCCGCACGCCGGGCTGCTCGCTGAAGCGGGCCGTCATCGGCTTCGTGCGCCCGGCCGCGGAGGAGTCGTGGCGCAGCGTGAGCAGGCGGTCCTGGCAGACCTGGCTGAACTCGTTGCTCGGGTGGTCGTTGAGATACCAGTCCTCGAAGCTGCCCCGGCGCGGACAGCCGGGCGCGGTGGACTGCCCGTCGACGTCCACGCGCAGCTTGGTGAGGTGGAAGGCGGGGAAGAGGACGACGGGCGTACGGCCTTGGGCGGCGGGGGCGGGCGGCGTGGACGCCTCGGCCGCGGGCGGCAGGACCGCCGCCACGACCAGGGGCGCGAGCAGCACCCGGAACCAGGACCTGACGCGCATACGGGATCACTCTCCTCGATCAGAAGGGCACTCACCGTAGCGGCCGGTCCCGCATGCTGGTCGGCGGCGAGCCCTGTGATGGCCGATATCCGGCCGTCGCGCCTGGTGGGGCGTGGTGCCCGCCCCCGGCCGGTGGCACACGGCCCGCGCCCGGCTTTGTATTCTCGGCAGGCACCACCCATCGACGCCCCTCGATGGCGGCACACCGGGAGAGGAACCACCATGACCACCGAGCTGAGCCCCGACGCGCTGACGGGACTCCTTGAGTCGGCCCGCACGGACTACGAGGAGCTGGCCGGGCGCGGCCTCTCCCTCGACCTCACCCGGGGCAAGCCCGCGCCCGAGCAGCTCGACCTCTCCGAGGACCTGCTGAGCCTGCCCGGCGGGCGGCACACCGCCGCCGACGGCACCGACGTGCGCAACTACGGCGGCCTCCAGGGTCTGCCCGAGCTCCGCGACATCTTCACCGGGGTGCTCCAGGTCCCCGCCGACCAGCTGTTCGCGGCCGGCAACTCCAGCCTGGAGCTCATGCACGACTGCATCGTGCACGCCCTGCTCAGCGAGCTGCCGGGCGCCGAGTCGCGCTGGGTGGACCAGGAGCGCATCGCCTTCCTGTGCCCGGTGCCCGGCTACGACCGGCACTTCGGGCTCTGCGAGCGGTTCGGCATCGACATGATCCAGGTGCCCATGACCGACGAGGGCCCGGACATGGACGTCGTGGAGCGGCTCGTCGCCGAGGACCCCGCGATCAA
This sequence comes from Streptomyces odontotermitis, assembly GCF_050510915.1. Classification (NCBI taxonomy): domain Bacteria; kingdom Bacillati; phylum Actinomycetota; class Actinomycetes; order Kitasatosporales; family Streptomycetaceae; genus Streptomyces; species Streptomyces odontotermitis. The sequence continues at coordinate 9,781 of NZ_JBNJLS010000034.1, forward strand.
GGGCATCTGGTGCGTCCCGAAGTACAGCAACCCCGACGGCGTCACCTACAGCGACGCGACCGTGGCCCGCCTCGCCGCCATGGAGACCGCCGCCCCCGACTTCCGGATCTTCTGGGACAACGCCTACGCCGCCCACCACCTGACCGACGAGCCCGCCGAGATCGCCGACCTGCTCGGCGCCTGCGCCGAGGCCGGGAACGCGGACCGCGCGTTCGTCTTCGGCTCCACCTCGAAGATCACCGCGGCGGGCGCGGGCGTCGCCTTCTTCGGCTCCTCCCACGCCAACCTGAAGTGGCTGCTCGCCAAGAACGCCAAGCGGTCCATCGGCCCCGACAAGGTCAACCAGCTGCGCCACGTCATGTTCCTGCGCGACGCCGACGGCGTGCGCGCCCACATGGAGCGCCAGCGCGCCCTGCTGCAGCCCAAGTTCGAGGCCGTCGCCCGCATCCTCGAGGCCGAGCTCGGCGGCACCGGCCTGGCGAGCTGGACCTCGCCCAAGGGCGGCTACTTCGTGACCCTCCAGGTGCCGGACGGCTGCGCCAAGGAGGTCGTGCGCCGGGCCGCCGACGCCGGCATCGTCCTGACCCCGGCGGGCGCGACGCACCCCTACGGCGACGACCCGCGCGACGCCGTCATCCGCATCGCCCCCAGCTACCCGGGCCTGGCCGAGCTGGAGCAGGCCATTCACGGACTCGCGGTGTGCGTGCGCCTGGTGGGCTACGAGCAGCAGGCCCGCTGACCCACCCCGGCCGCCCTGCGGCCTGGCCCGATCGGGCCAGGCCGAACGGGGTGATCGCACCGTCGGGCGACCGATCCGGCGCGCGCGGGTGAACGCGGGGCGGGAATCCCGCACGGGGCACCGGCTCCATGGCGGGATGGGCGAAGCCACCGCCCCGCCCCGCACCAGGAGCCCGCATGCGATCCCGTACACCCCGCACGCCCCGTCGTCTCACGCGCACCGTCGCCGCCGCGCTCGGCGCCCTCCTCGCCACCGCGCTGCCCGCCCACGCCGCACCCCAGCACACCCGGGAGGGCGGGCCGAAGAAGTACGAGGAGTACGTCGCGCTCGGCGACTCCTGGTCCGCGGACGTCGCCCTGTTCGGACACGTCTCGACCGAACACACTCCGTACGCCTGCTTCCAGTCCACGTGGAACTACCCGAAAAAGGTCGCGAAGGCGCTCGGCGCCCGCACCTTCCGCGACGCCACGTGCGGAGCCGCCACCACCGAGGAGTTCGACAAGGCCCAGGACATCAACCACCTGGGTGTCATCCGGGGCAGCAACCCCCGTCAGTTCTCCCGGCTTTCACCCACCACCGACCTGGTCACCATGGGCATCGGCGGCAACGACGCCGGCCTGGCGAGCGCCGCCGGATCCTGCTTCAACCTCCTGCCCTCCCTGGAACTGCTCCCCGGCGTCGGCCTGCCCGCCCCGCTGGGCGGCCAGTGCAGGAAGAAGTGGGTGAAGAACGGCGTGGACGAGATGTCCCGGCGCATCAAGCCCGTCGAGAACAAGGTGTACGACGCCCTCAAGCGCACCCACGCCCTCGCACCCGACGCCACCGTCCTCGTCGTCGACTACCTGGCGGGCGTCCCGCTCGACCACGGCTGCTACCCGTACGTCCAGGTCAACGACGGCGACCTGATGTGGATCGGCGCGAAGCTCAAGGAGCTCAACGGGGCGCTCGGCCGGGCCGTGCACCGCGCCAAGCACGACGTACGGGACTTCGACGTGCGACTCGTGGACACCTACAGCGGCAGCGTCGGCCACGACGTCTGCCAACTGCCCGGCACCAAATGGGTCGAGGGCTTCGTCCCGCTCACCACCAACCCGCCCGGCCTCGCGGTCCCGCTCCACCCCAACGAGCTGGGCGCGGACCACCAGGCGGCGACGGTCCTGAAGACGCTCAAGAACTGACGTACGGGAGCAGGGCAGGAGAGGGTGTCGGTCGCCGGGACAGGGGCAGTCGGAAGGAGCGGCTCATGTCCGCAGGTTCCCTGTTCGTCGGCGAACCGGGTGCCGACCGCCCGCCGGGAGGTGTTCCCGCGGACCAGGACTCCGCGGACCTCGGCGACCGCTCACCCCGACCCGGCCAGCGGGCCGCCACGCCCGCGGAAGGGACTCCCCATGCCCGCGGATCGCGTCGACCCGCACGACGGCTCCAGCATCGTGACCCTCCTGCTGGACACCGAGACCCTCACCGACTTCCTCTGCGCCGTGGCCGAACAGGCCATGGGCTTCGCCCCCAAGGCCGACGGATGCGGCATCACCCTGCAGCGCGCCGGCCGCTTCCTGACCGTCACCAGCGCGGGAACCAGCGCCCCCGCCCTGGACGAGAAGCAGTACGGCCTCGACGACGGCCCCTGCCTCCAGGCATTGCGCACCGGCCGGGAAGTCCTCGTCACCGACCTCATGGACGAACTGCGCTGGGGCGCCTACCCCGCCCACGCGGTGGCCGCGGGCACCCGCTCCTCCATGTCGTTCCCCATCGCCCCGCACACGGACACCGCCGGTGCCCTGAACCTCTACTGCCCGCACCCGCACGGCTTCGACGACAGCGACCTCGACTCCCTGCGCACCCTCGCCTCCCAGGCCACCGGCGCCATCGAACTGGCCCAACGCATGGCCCGCTCCCGCCAGTTCACCGACGACGTGCAGCAGGCCCTGCGCTACCGCGGCGCCATCGACCAGGCCATCGGCATCATCATGGCCCAGCAACGCTGCCCCAGCGCCGAGGCGTTCGCGATCCTGCGCAGCGCCTCGCAGAACCGCAACGTCAAACTCCGCGACCTGTGCGTCGACCTGATCACCCGCCTCACCGGCCAGCCCCCGCACGACCCGCCCGCGTTCAAGCCGCCCGACTTCTGACCGTGCTGCGTCAGTGTGACGTGGGCGTGGTCACACGGGGTCAGGCCCACCGGCATGGTTACGTGGGGGCTCGTCGAGTGGTGGGAGTGCTCATGTCCGATCAGGAGCAAGAGCGGGTGCAGGAGCTGGAACTGGACCTGGAGCTGGAAGAGGACCAGGACCAGGAACAGGACCAGGAACAGGAACAGGAAGAGCGGCCCGGGCTGTTGGGCGTGGAGATGCGGCGCGTGTCGCTGGACGACGGCAGCCAGGTGACGATCGTGTGCGACGTCGGCCTGCCCGAGGCGGAGGCCCGCTCACGGGCGGCGCGGGTGGCGGAGGAGAACCGCCGCTGAACCGGGAGTTCGAGATGGCCGCTGGTCACAGGAGCGCGAAGAGCCTCTGTCGGTGAGAACCGACGGAGGCTCTTCTGCGCGCACTACGGGCGGGACGGTGCTACAGCTTGCTCATCTTCGCGTAGGGACTCAGGATCCGCTCCTGCGTCGAGCCGAAATCCACGAGCGCCGCGATCCCCTCCTCGATGCTGATCACCGAACCGAGACCGTACATGTCGTGGGTGACCTGATCTCCGACGGAGAAGTGTTTGAGAGGCGGTGCGACGGGCGCCTTGAAGGGGCTGGTGGGCAGATGACGCTTCGGTGCTACTGGCTTTGTCATTGCCGTCAGTATGCGCCGACCGGCGCCCGTTCCGTCCACGCTCCCGGCAGAAATACGCATCCACGTGCATTGACGCCTCACGGCCGCCGGTTCAGGGTGTTGCCCCTGCCTGGCACAGGACCGGCCAGGCCCTCACCGACCCTTTGACTTTGAGGAAGGGCTTCCCTTCATGCGAAGACGTGACTTCGTACGTGGACTGACGGCCGCCGGCGCCGGATTGGCGCTGCCCTTGTCCCTGCCCGCAGGGGCCTCGGCCGCCGGGGTCTCCGGCGCCGCCGCCGGGGCCTGGCAGCAGGTGCCCGCGCCGGGCGGGGTGCCCGCCACCCGGCTGCTCGGGGTGGCCACCACGGGGCCCGACCGCGCCTGGGCCGTGGGCATCCAGAACCTGGACCAGGGCCCCGACCACTACGGCATCCCGATCGCCCTCACCTGGAACGGCTCCGTCTGGTCGGTCACCGACGTCTCCCACCTCACCTACACCGGCGGCCTGCGCGCGGTCGCCGCCACAACGCGCGGCGGGGCATGGGCACTTGGGACCGACACCGCGGGCCACGACCAGTTGCTCGGCTGGGACGGTGCGACCTGGCGTGAGGCGCGCTTCCCCGGCCGGGGCGCGCCGGGGACGCGGCTGACCGACATCGAGGCCGGGCCCGGTGGCCGGTTCTGGGTCGCGGGCAGCCATGGTGGCCGTGCCGGGGTGATGCACGGCGACGGCAAGACCTGGCGCTGGTGCGAGCCCCTGCCCGACGAGGCCGCGCCGGTCCCGTACGGAATCCATGTCACCCATCGGGGCGAGGTGTGGGTGTACGGCGACATCATCGCCCGCTGGGACGGCGCCTGGACGGTTGTGCCCCATGTGAACGGCATCCGGAGCTCGTTGACGGGGCTCCTCGCCGTCGCCCCCGACGACGTGTGGCTGACCGGACTCTCGTACGGGATCGGCGGCCCGGCCGGAAAGCCGCCCGCCGCCACCCTGGAGCACTGGGACGGCACCCAGTGGAGCAGCGTCCAAAAGCCCTTCAACGTCGGCATCTTGAGTTCCGTCATGGGCGACGAGCAGGGCCGTCCCGACCTGATCTCCGGCTGGGACTTCTGGGACGAGAAACGCGCCCACTACTTGCGCTGGAACGGCACGGCCTGGGTCAGCGAACGCGGCCCGGAGAGCCCCCGCGCCGGATTCCCCCTGGCCCTGGCACGCATTCCGGGGACCGACGGCGGCTACTGGTCGGTGGGCGCGGACTCCTTCTATCCGATCCCACCGACCCAGCTGCGCATCGAACGCTTCACCTGAGGCGCGGCGGCGCCCCCTCGACGGGTCCCCTCGTTCGCCCTACTCGTCGATGGCGGCGCCGAACGCCGCCGCCGTGCCCGGCGCGCCCAGCGTCTGCGCGCCGTACGACCACGCCCCGGACGAGGTGATGCCGCCGGAACCGGCGGACAGCACCCACACGAACCCGTCCCCGGCGTTCTCGCCGGGCGCGGAGGCGAGCAGCCCGAAGCGGCCGTCGCGGTTCGGGTCGGTCAGGCGCACCTGGGCGCCCCACTTGTCGCCCTTCTCGGGGACCCCGGGGATGTCCGCGGAGTCCTGGTCCCAGGACTTGGCGCCCTTGGACGTCAGCCCGCTGCCCGCGCCGCGCAGCACCCAGACGGCGCCCGCGTCCGCGACCGTGCCGATGTCCTCGCCCGGGGCGCCGATCGCGACGTCCGCGTAGCCGTCGCCGTCCGTGTCCGCGACGGAGAGGTCGCTGCCCCAGCCGTCGCCCTGCTCGGCGGTGCCGGGCACTCCGTCGGTGTCCTGCGTCCACCAGCCGACGTCCTCCGACGGGCCGCCTGCACCGCCGTAGCGCACGCCCACCACGCCGCCGGTCTTGGACTCCCCGCCGTCGTCGAGGGGGTTGGGCTCGCCGGTCACCAGGTCGTCGTAGCCGTCGTGGTTGATGTCGCCGGACGCGGCCACGGGCCCGCCGCGCAGATCCCGCTCGTACTTCAGCCCGTCCTCGTGCCCCGAGAAGTACGTGGACCAGCCGTTCCCGGGCTCGTCGCCCACGGTCACTCCGCCCACCACGAGGTCGGCGTAGCCGTTGTCGTCGTAGTCCCCGGTGGTGAGGGACTTGGACAGGATGCTTTGGATCCCGACGGCCCCGGCGAGGCGTTGGGTGGCCTGGTGCTTCAGCGGGGCCGCGCCCCTGGCCTGCGCCGCGGGGGTGTAGACGAAGAGCTCCAGGCTGTCGCGGTCGAGGACGGCGAGTTCGTCGCCCGGCGTCTTGCCGGTGAAGTGCGCGGCGGCGAGCCCGACGCCGAACTGCGCGCCCGCGGTGGGTTCTTGGGTCTGCAGCCAGTCGCTGCCGGCCCCGCTGAGCCCGTTCTTCGAACCCCACAGGATGGCCGCCCCGCCGGCGTCCGCCTTGTCGGCGAGGTCCTCGCCGGGGATGCCAACGATCGCGTCGTCGTACCCGTCCCCGTCCAGGTCACCCGTGGCGACGGCCTTCCCGAACCCGTCCCCGGCCTCGGCGGCACCCGCGACCCCCGCCGTCGACTGGCTGAACCGGGCGACATCGCTGGTCCCGATGCCTCTGGAGGAGCCGTACTGCACGGTGACGAGTCCGGCCCCCTTCTTCCCGCTGACCGTCGCCCCGGGGGCTCCGACCAGCACGTCCTCGTAGCCGTCGCCGTTGAAGTCGCTGTTGCGGTCGTCGGCGTGCGTACCCCCAGGGGTGCCGGCGAACGCGGACGGCGCGGCGGCGATCCCCGCACCCGTCATCAGGAGGAACGAAGCCGCGGCGATGGCGGCAGAACGATTCTTGCGCACGAGTGTCTCCTGTAAAGGAAGGCAGCCGGGCGTACGCGGGGGGAGTCCGGAAAGGGCCCGTTCCTTGTCCGGCGCCCAGTTCGACACGGGATGGGGCGGGAGGGTTGTACGGGACGTTGAATTCCGCATGAACGGCCGGAGAGCGGGGCCTCGTTGGCGGCGGGGACCGCCGACCCGGGTCACCCGAGTGGCGCACCGAGCAATCGATTCGGCGGGTGAAGCCGGTGGGCACGCGCCCGGTCGGAGGTCCCGGGCCCAGGATCCTGGGCGCACATCGTGCCGGGAGGCCCTAGACGTCTGGTTCTCGACGTCTGGTCCTCCCGGCACCGCCATTGTTCCTTCTTCTTCGAGGAGTTCGTCGTGCGTATCCGTCGTCTGCTGTCCGCCGCTGTGGGCTGTGCCGCCCTCGCCCTGGCCTTCCCGGGCGCCGTCGTCGCCCATGCGGCACCGTCGGCCGCCGCCGAGCCCTGCGGCTTCTACGAGACCGGTTCCGACGCCTTCTACAACCACTGCACCGATGACGGCTCCACCGTCGTGATCAAGGTCGAGGTGTCGTGGGGGCCCGACTACGAACGGTGTGTGGGACCGGGCCGGAGCTGGCTGGGTTCCGCCAGCAAGATCCAGGGCGCCCACTACACGGGCCGACTCTGCTGACCTAGCGGTGGGTGCGGGCTTCGGCGGCCGTCTTCAGGTCGCCGAGCCACGCCTCGAGGCCCTGGCGGAGGACGTCCGTCGCGTACGGCACGTTCGCGTCGACCTGCGGGCCTCTGTGCGTCTCCTCGGTGCGCACGAGGACACCGCTCTTCACCTTCGTGAAGGTCCACACATGGACGCCGTCGATGCGCAGTCCCTCCGCGACCCCGGGGCCGGTCCAGCGGATGCAGGAGCGGTGCTTGAGCTGCTGGACGGTGGACGTGATGTCCAGGCGGGTGGCGGGAGTTGCGGGGTTGGGGGGAAGCGGGGTCGTCCAGTGGAACGCCGAGCCCTTCCGGAAGGGGCCGCCGTCGAGGCGTTCCACGGACGTGACGGGGGCCTGCCAGGACGGCCAGCGCTCCACGTCGGTCTGCAGCTTCCAGAGGGTGCGCAGCGGTGCGTGGATGAACTTCTGTGTGCGGTAGCGGACTTGGGCGTCGGGGTCGACGCCTTCCCCGCGGCAGGTGAGGGATGTGGTGGAGGGAGAGGCGGGGGAGGCGGGGGTGGCCCCTGCGGGTGCGGCGGTCGTGCCGAGGATTCCGAGGGTCAGGGGGAGTGCGCAGAGGACTGCGGCGCTGCGGGTGGCGGTGCGGGGCGTGGTGTTCATCGCGTTCTCCTTAGTGGCCAAAGGGCTTGCGGGGCTTGTCTGTTGCGGCTCGCGACCTCGTGAGAGTTAGAAGCGCGTACGTACGTTAGAAGTTGTAACCCGTCTCGGGGTGAGCGGTCAATGGGGTGGGTGATAACCTCTAACGGAATCTTGCGGGTGTAGCCCAGGGCTCCTGGGTGAGAGAGGCGGCAGGCCATGGCGAAGTCGGACGCAAAGGCGAGTGCAAAGTCCGCCGTGAAGTCGGGCGCCAAGCCCGACGCCCAGACCCCCCGCGAGCGCTACCGCGCCCAAGTGCGCGCCGAGATCAAGGAACACGCCTGGGAGCAGATCGCCTCGGCGGGCGCCTCCGCGCTCTCCCTCAACGCGATCGCCAAGCAGATGGGCATGAGCGGCCCCGCCCTCTACCGCTACTTCGCCAACCGCGACGAGCTCATCACCGAACTCATCCGGGAGGCGTACCAGAGCCTCGCCGGGACCATCCGCACGGCCGCCGCCGACGGTGCCGACCTCGCCGGGCTCGCCCACGCCCTGCGCGGCTGGGCCCTGGCGGACCCCCAGCGGTACTTCCTCATCTACGGCACCCCCGTCCCCGGCTATCACGCGCCCGACGACATCACCGGCATCTCCGCCGGGATCATGGCGGACCTGCTCGACGCGTGCGCGGAGCTGGAGCCGGAGGGGGCGGGGAAGGCGCGCAAGAAGGAAGGAGGGGCCAAGGGCCCGGCGGCGGCGTTCCGCACCAACCTGGAAAGCCACCGGAGTTGGGCCGGCAGCCACCCCGCTTCCGAGCCCTCCCTTCACCGGGCCCTGGCCCTCTGGACCCGTCTGCACGGCCTCCTGTCCCTCGAACTCGCCGGACACTTCACCGGAATGGGCTTCGACCCGGCTCTCTTCTTCGAGGCCGAACTCGACGACTTGCTGACGCGCTGAGCCGCGCCCCTCGCGCCCCTCGCGCTCCTCTCCGGGCTCCCCGGCGTCTCCGGCCTCTCCGGAAGCAATCCATGCGCGCTGACTAGGCGTACCGACTAGTCGGTACTACCGTCTGGCCAACGTCGCGGAGCCGGCCCGCGTCGCGTGATCCGTCATGCCCATGGCGCGATCCGTCCTGCCCGTGATCCGTCATGCGCACGTCGCCCCCGGTATCCGGACGTTGATCAAGGAGCCGTATGCCCGCCGTCCCCGCTGCATCCGACACCGCGTCACAGCGCCCCGCCGGCGCAGACCGTGACGCCGTAGGGCCGCTCGCCCGGCTCTACCGGCGTGAGCTCGCCGAGTATCCGGCCACCGGCCGGCGCATGATCTATCTGGCGATCGTCGTCGTCACCACCGTCGTCCTGTACTACATGCTCTACATCCAGTACGCGGTGGCCACGTCGATCATCACGCACTTCGACATGACCTACCGGTACTTCATCTGGGTCTCGGTGATCGGCAACGCGATCGGGGCGTTCGCCTCGCTCGTGGCCGGGCTCGCCGACCGGTGGGGGCGGGCCAACCTCGTGGTCTACGGGCTGCTCGCCGCGGCGCTCCTGGTCTTCTTCGGGCTGCCGAACGCCGGTGACAAGACGACGTACTTGGTGCTCTTCGCGCTGCTCAGCTTCGTCGAGGGCATCGTTCTCGTCGCCACTCCCGCCCTCATCCGGGACTTCTCGCCCCAGCTCGGCCGGGCCACCGCCATGGGCTACTGGACGGTGGGCCCGATCATCGGCAGCCTCGTCGTCACCCTGGTCACCAGCCACACCCTCGACCACGCCGGTTGGCAGGACGAACTGCGCTACTCGGCCGCCGCGGGGCTCGTCGTGTTCGTCGCCGCGCTGTTCCTCCTGCGCGAACTCGCCCCCGCCCTGCGGGACCAGATCATGGTGAGCCTGCGGGACCGGGCGCTGGTCGAGGCCCGGGCGCAGGGCATCGACCCGGAGGCGGCCCGGCGCGGCGAGTGGCGGCAGATGATGCACCTCGACATCGTCGGCTCGGCGTTCGCCGTCGCCGCCTTCCTGCTCCTCTACTACGCGGCGGTCGGCAACCTCGTCGTCTACTTCGCCACCACCTTCGGCTACACCGAGCAGCGCACCAACGCCCTGGCCAACTGGTACTGGGCGGCCAACGCCCTCGCCCTCGTCGCGGTCGGGCTGCTCTCCGACCGGCTGAAGGTCCGCAAGCCCTTCATGGTCGTGGGGGCCGTCGGCACCATCGTCATGACGGCCGTCTTCGCCACCCGCGCCACCCATGCCGGCACCGATTACTACACCTTCGCCTGGCTCTTCGTCGGTATCGGTGTCTTCAGCGGCGTCACCTACGCGCCGTGGATGGCGAGCTTCACCGAGACCGTGGAGAAGCGGAACCCCGCCGCGACGGCCGCCGGGCTCGCCGTCTGGGGCTGGATCGTGCGCATCGTGGTCGCCGTCTCCGCGGCCTTCATTCCCGTCGTCGTCACCTCCGTCACCCCGCTCGTCGAGCACGGCGACGAGGTCAAGGCCGCCCAGGCGAAGGCCGCGCCCGCCCTCTCCGTCATCGACGAACACCCGCAGATCTTCGCCGAGTTGAAGAAGTACACCCCCGCCACCACACCGCCCGCCCTGGCCGCCCGCGCCGCCAAGGAAGTCGGACCCGCGGACCTCGCCGTCGTCCAGAAGGCCAAGCCCGAGCTCGCCGTACTGGAAGAGCACGGAGCCCGCGTCCAGAAGGCCGCACACGACGGGCCGGGGGAGTGGCGCACCTGGTGGTGGGTGTGCGTCGGCGGCCAGGTCCTCTTCCTGCCCTTCGTGTTCGTGATGGCGGGCCGCTGGAGCCCCAGGCGGGCCCGCGAGGACGCCGAGGCCCACCAGGCCGCGGTTCGCAGGGAGATGGACGCGCTGGCCGGATCCACCGAGTAGGTACCGGCCAGATCCGCCGAGCAGGGGTCCGGCAGCCGCCCGCCCGCACAGCCGGGAAGCCGAGCCCGCACACGTATGGGAACCTCGCGAGGTCGGCGCTACCCTCCGCGCATGTTTGCCACGGTGGTCTGGGGAACGGGCAATGTCGGACGCGCGGCCATCCGCGCCGTCGAGGCCCACCCGCTCTTGAACCTCTCGGCTGTGCTCGTCCACGACCCGCGGAAGGTCGGCCGCGACGCAGCTCAACTCGCCGGAATGGAGGGCGAGTTGGGCGTCGCGGCCAGTGACGACATCGAAGCGGTGCTCGCCGCCCGGCCGCGCGCCGTCGTCTACGCGGCCTCCGGCGACCTCCGCCCCGACGACGCCCTCGCCGACATCACCCGCGCCCTGCGCGCCGGTGCCGTCGTCGTCACGCCCGCCCTGTATCCCCTCTACGACCAGCGCAGCGCCCCGCCCGAATTCCGGGACCCCGTCCTCGCCGCCATCGCCGACGGCGGCGGCTCCCTCTTCGTCTCCGGCGTCGACCCCGGCTGGGGCAACGACGTCCTGCCGCTGCTCATGAGCGGCCTCGGCTCCACGATCGACGCCATCCGCTGCCAGGAGATCTTCGACTACTCCACGTACGAACAGGAAACAGCCGTACGGGACTTGATCGGCATGGGCCACCCCATGGAGTACGAGCCGCTCATGCTCGCCCCCACCATCCCCACCATGGTCTGGGGCGGACAGCTGCGCCTCATGGCCCGCGCCCTCGGCGTCGAACTCGACGACATCCGCGAGACGATGGACCGGCGCGCCCTCGACACCACGGTCACCACCCGCCTCATGGGCGTCTTCAAGGCCGGTACGCAGGGCGCGGTCCGGTTCGAGGTCCAGGGCATCGTCGACGGCGAACCCCGCATCGTCATCGAGCACATCACCCGCATCCACCCCTCCGCCGCCCCCGACTGGCCCTCGCCGCCAGACGGCAGCGGCGCCCACCGCGTGACCATCGAGGGGCGGCCACGCATCGAAGTCACCGTCGAGGCGGCCGACGAGGGCGACAACCGCTCCGCAGGCGGCAACGCCACCGCGGTCGGCCGCCTGGTCAACGCCATCGACTGGCTCATCGACGCGGAACCCGGCCTCTACGACGCCCTCGACGTCCCGCTGCGCCCCGCAGTCGGCAGACTCGGAAGGAAACACTCATGATCATCGACGTTCCCGAGGGGAAGGACGCCATCGGCTACGTGTGGGGCGAGATGGTCCCCGGCATCGGGCCCGCCGCCGCGAACTTCTCGATGGCGGTGTACGAGCACACGACGCTGGGCCTGCGGGAGTTCGAGGCGGCGCGGCTGCGCGTCGCGCAGATCAACGGCTGCCTCTTCTGCCTGGACTGGCGCACCGACCGCGACGGCGAGAAGGTCGAGGACGGCTTCGCCGACGCCGTCACCGAGTGGCGCACCACGGACGCCTTCGACGACCGCACCCGCCTGGCCGCCGAGTACGCCGAGCGGTACGCCCTCGACCACCACGGCCTGGACGAGGCGTTCTGGGACCGCATGACCGCCCACTACACCCAGACCGAGATCGTGGAGCTCACCATGAGCATCGGCTCCTGGCTGGCCTTCGGCCGCCTCAACCACGTGCTCGGCATCGACGCGGTCTGCGTCCTGCCCGGCCACTGAGGCCGTCGGCCGTCCACGTCACCAACGTCGCTGAACCACCCGGCGCCGAGCCCCGCACGCGGCGGGTGCGGGAACACCCGACTACGGTCGGACGATGACCCGCACCACGCCGCCCCGCCCCCTCGACGTCGAGGCGCTCTTCCCCGAACTGGCCGCACACCGCCGCACAGCCACCCGCCTCCACCCGCGCCCCGGCGCCCCCGGCGTGCACGACAGCTCTGTGGGCGGGCCCTTCCTGTGGCCCGCCGACGAACCCTGGCCCACCTGCACGGAGCCGCACGAACGCGGGCGCGGCCTGCGCACCGAAGACATACGGCGAAGCCGCCGCATCCTCGACGAGGCATGGCGCCGCGACGCCGACCCCGGCCCCACGCAGGACGAACGCCAGCTCCTCCAGGACCTGGAGAAGAAGGCCCGGCACGCACCGCGCGACCCGTCCGGCACGACTCCCGTCCCGCTTCTCGCCCTGGCCCAGCTCCACCGCCGCGACCTGCCCGACCTGGCCGCAGGGCCGGACGGCGCCGACCTCCTCCAGATCCTGTGGTGCCCCTTCGACCGGCACGGCGAGGGCGGTTACGGCATGTCGGTGCGCTTCGTGTGGCGGCGCGCGGAGGACGTGGGCGAAGTGCTGGCGGACCAGCCGGAGCCGGAGGTCGTCGGCTTCGAGGGCTATGTGCCCCAGGCGTGCGTCCTGCATCCGGAGCAGGTCACGGAGTACGAGTACGGGGAACTGCTGCCGGAGGAACTGCTGGAGCGGATCGAGGAGTGGGAGGGCGACGACGACGAGGGCGAGGGCGAGGGAGTCGACGGGGGCGAGGGCGAGGGTGGCGGGCCCGGCTGCGATTACCAGTCGGACCTCTCCATCGCCCCGGGGTGGAAGGTCGGTGGCTTCGCCCCCTGGAACGTGACCGGGCCCGGCACCATGACCTGCGCCTGCGGGCAGCCGATGCACCCCCTGCTCACCATCGCCAGCTCCGAGTGGGACGGCGGCAACCGCAGTTGGGTCCCGGTCGAGGACCGCCACCTGATCGGGGAGCACGGCTCCTCGACGCCGACGAAGGTCACGGTCAGCCGCTGGGGACGGCTCAACGTCTTCGCCTGCCCCGTGGACCCGGCCCATCCGCCGCGCATCAGCCTGCAGTGAGGCCGAGTTGGGGGCAGGGGCCAGGTTGACGGATCACCGACATAATGCCGGGGTGGCACACCCCGAGGCGTCGACCGCCCCCACCCCTTCCGCCCCTTCGACCCTGTCCACTCCTTCTCCCTCTTCTCCTGTTCCGGAACGCACCCACGTCGTCATCGTGGGCGCGGGCCCCGCCGGACTCACCCTCGCCAACATCCTGCGCGCCGCCGCCGTCGACTGCGTCGTGCTGGAGACCGAGAGCAGGGACTTCATCGAACAGCGGCCCCGCGCCGGGTTCATCGAGGAGTGGGCGGTCCGCGGCCTCGACCGCCACGGCCTCGCCGGCCGGCTCCTGGCCCACGCCCCGGTCCACAGCGAGTGCGAGTTCCGGTACGGGGGTGCCCGCCACGCCTTCCGCTACGCCGAGCTGACGGGCCATCACCACTACGTGTACCCACAGCCGTTGCTGGTCACGGACCTGGTCCGGCAGTACGCGGACGAGGCGGGCGGCGACATCCGCTTCACCGTCCGCGACGTCACGCTCCAGGACATCGACAGCGAAGAACCCTCGGTCACGTACACAGACCCGGAGACGGGACGGCGCCGACGTATCGCCTGCGCGGCGATCGCCGGATGCGACGGAGCCCGCGGCGTCACGCGCACCTATCTGCCGGAGCAGGACACCACCCTCGCCCGGCACGACTACGGCATCGGCTGGCTCGCGCTCCTCGCCGAGGCCCCGCCCTCCAGCGACTGCGTCGTCTTCGGCATCCACCCGCGCGGACTCGCCGCCCACATGGCCCGTACACCCGAGATCACCCGCTACTACCTCCAGTGCCCGCCCGGCGACACCCCGGACGACTGGCCCGACGCCCGCGTCTGGTCCGAGCTCCACACCCGCCTCGCGGCCGCAGGGGCCCGCCCCCTCACCGAAGGGCGGCTGATCGAGAAGCGCATGCTCGACATGCACAACTACGTCGTCGCGCCCATGACCCACGGCCGCCTCCATCTCGCGGGCGACGCGGCCCACTTGACGGCGCCGATCGCCGCGAAGGGCATGAACCTCGCCCTGAACGACGCGTTCCTGCTCGCCGACGCCCTCATCGCGCACTGCGCCCGGGGCGACGACAGCGGGCTGACCGGCTACTCGGCAGCGAGCCTGCGCCGCGTCTGGCGCGACCAGGAGTTCTCCGAGTGGTTCGGGCACCTGCTGCACGGCCCCTCGTCCGGCGACCCCTTCCAGGCGGGCACGGCGGCGGCCCGCCTGGACCGGATCCTCACCTCACGTGGCGCGGCGGTGGCGTTCGCGGAGTCGTACATCGGGAAGGCCACCGAGGGCTGGGAGGGGTAGCTGGCAGGAGGTGATGTCGGCCGGTCGAAGTCCGTCGTCGACGTTCAGGACGAGGCGCGTGATGCGGGCGGCTGTCGGCGCCCGACGGCGTCGAGCACCAGGCGCGCGGCCACCGTCGCGCCGTCGGTGCGGATCGTGCGGGAGACGTCCTTCGCCCGGGACCGGGTCCCGGGGGACAGGGCGGTGCCGAGCGCGGCCGACAGGGAGGCGAAGGTGGGGGTCGGGCCGTCGTGGGCCACACCGATGCCCAGGTCGGCGACGCGGGCGGCCCAGTGCGGCTGGTCCGCGATCTGGGGGACCACCACCTGCGGGGCGCCCGCGCGGGCGGCCGTCGTCGTGGTGCCCGCGCCGCCGTGGTGCACCACGGCGGCGACCCGGGGGAAGAGGGCCTGCTGGTTGACCTCGCCGACGACGAAGCAGTCGTCCCCGGCGTCGATCCGGGACAGTCCGGCCCAGCCGCGGGCCAGCAGGATGCGGCGGCCCTGTGCGCGGAGCACTTCGATGGCCACCCGGGCGACGTCCTTCGGGGCGTACGACGCCATGCTGCCGAAGCCCACGTAGACGGGAGGTTCGCCGGATGCCAGGAACGCCTGGAGGTCGTCCGGGAGCTGGCGTTCGTCCGGCAGGATCCAGGCTCCGGTCTGTACGAGGTCGAGCTCCGTCAGCTCCTGCCACGGGCCCAGGACCGGGTCGGCCGCCAGCAGGGCGCGGTCGGTGAAGACGTGGTCGCGGACGTTGTCCACGGGCGGGAGGCCGAGCGCCGCCCGGTGGCGGTTGAGCGCCTCCCCGTAGAGGCCGTTCACGCGCTGGGCGTCCTGCTCCCACAGCACCTCGAGGTCGGTCTCGTCCTGCGGGGACGGTGTGCCGGGCCGCCGCCCCGGACGGAAGTGCCGTGAGGGCAGCCCGAACGGATGGAAGCACGCGAACAGGTAGGGGATGCCGAGGACCTCGGCCACGTCCCGGGCGCCCGCAGGCATCAGGCCCGTCGCGAGGATCGCATCTCCCCCCTCGGCCGCCGCGGAGAGCGTCGCGAACCGCGCGGCGACCAGCTCGGGCGCCAGCCGGAACGCGTCCTGCGCGCTCGGCGGCCGTTCGCCGGCCACCACCGAGCGCACCGTCGGGCCGAGCGGCACCAGCTCCACGCCGACCCCGGCCAGAAGCTCCGCGAACTCCTCGTCCGGTGGCGCGCACACCCGCGCCTCGGCCCCGAGGTCCCGCAACCCCACCGCGAGGGCGGCCAGCGGCTCGACATCCCCGCGCGACCCCCACGTCGACAACACCACACGCACCGCACCCACTGGGTCGGCCCCCTTTTTTCCGCAGGTCCTGGCTTCGGCCGGTCATCTTGCGGCATGACCTGGGGCTTGTCGCAAGCCCCCCGGTGGGCTATACGTTGAAAAGGGCAGGGAGGACGACGACCTCCGTGCCCTTTTCGCGTCCGGCTTCAGCGGGCTCCGATGGGGCTCCGACGGCTTCGCTTCCTCAACTGGTGTGTGGCGCCGCGCTGTTCACGGTCGGCCTGATGCGTCGTGCCAGCACGATCCCGGCCGCGGCCAGCGCCCCCGTCAGCGTGAACGTGATCGTCAGGGCGAGCGTCACCGAACCCCCGTACGCGCCGGAGAGCGTGATCGCCGCGCCGCCGAGGCCGCTGAGGACCGCGACCGCGAGGGTCTGGGCGAGCTGCATGCCGCCGCTGGCCTCGCCCTGGCGGTCGGCGGGGGCCTGTTCCATCGCATCGGTCGTGGCGGCGTTGAAGGCCACGCCCATCCCGGCGCCGCCGATCGCCCACCCCACGACGGCGACGAGCGCGGGCACGGAGTCGACGAGCACGCCCACCCCCATCACCGCGATGCCGGCCAGCAGCACCACGAAGCCCAGCGCGATGGGCACCGCACGGGAGCGGCCGCTCCAGCGCCCGTCGGCCCGGCCCTGC
Organism: Streptomyces odontotermitis; assembly: GCF_050510915.1. NCBI lineage: Bacteria > Bacillati > Actinomycetota > Actinomycetes > Kitasatosporales > Streptomycetaceae > Streptomyces > Streptomyces odontotermitis. Next base: position 26,362 of record NZ_JBNJLS010000034.1, read on the forward strand.
CAGGCGGCCCCGAGCACCCAGGTGATCGCACCGGCCGACAGGCCGAGCCCCGCCTGCGCCGCGCTCAGCCCGCGCAGCTCCACCAGGCCGAGCGGCAGGAACGCCTCGCTGCCGAAGTACGCCCCGCACAGCAGGAACCGCAGTACCACACCGGCCGCCACCCCGTGGCGTGCCGAGAGCGTCCCGGCCGGGGTGACCGAGCGCAGCGCGTACCCGGCGACCGCCGCTCCCAGGAGCGCCAGGGGGATCAGGAGAGTGAGCCGGCGCAGTTGAAGTCCCGCCAGGAGTACGGCCGTTGCGGCGGCGAGCAGGACGCTGCGGGCGACGGGTCCGGTCCACCACCGGGCGGTGGAGGGACGCGCGGTGCCGTCCGCGGTGCTGTTCAGGCGCCGCAGTGGGGGCAGGGCCAGGGCGGCGGCGATCGCGATGAGCGGCAGGAGCAGCACGAACACGCCGCGCCATGAGGCGTGGTCGGCGATGAGTGCGGCGACCGTGGGGCCGATCAGCGACGGCACCGTCCAGCCGCCGGACACGAGCGCGAACATCCGCGCCCGCAGCCGCTCCGGGTAGGCGAGGGCGATCGCGGTGTACGCGAGGGCCATCACCGCGCCCACGCCCAGCCCTTGGAGGAATCGTCCGGCGAGGAAGAGCGGCCAGCTGCCCGCCGATCCGGCCACCGCGCAGCCCACCGCGAACACGGCGAGGCCCGCCCCCAGCGGCCGGGCGGGGCCGCGCCGGTCGGCGGTGAGTCCGGCGGCGACGGTGCCGATGAGGTTGGCCAGCATCAGCGCGGACAGGCCCCAGCCGTAGGCGTTGAGCCCGCCGAGCTTCCCCGCGATCTCGGGGAGCACCGTGGCCACGCCCATCGACTCGAAGGCGACGAGCCCGACGGACAGGACGATGCCCCAGGTCAGGGCGGCGTACGGGGCGCGGAACACGCTGTCGCGGTCGGCTGTGCGGGCCGCCTCGACGGTCGGCGGCGCCGATGGGGACGTGGGTGAACCGCCGTCGACGGCGGTCTCCTGGTCGGGCACGGGTGAACCCCCTCCACTAGAGACACTAATACATTCCGTTCCGGATCGGAACGAAATTGAATGCTACCTATACTGATCCCCATGGCAACCCCCGACGCCGCCCGCACCGCCGGCCGCCCCCGCGACACCCGCCTCGACGCGGCCATCCTCACGGCGACGCTGGAGCTCTTGGAGGAGAGCGGCTATCCGCACCTGACGATGGAGGCGGTCGCGCGGCGCGCGGGGACCACCAAGCCCGCCATCCGCCGCCGTTGGGCCTCGCGCCAGCGCCTCGTGATCGCGGCGCTCGCCCAGTCGCTCGGCACCGCGCCCACCCCGGACACCGGCTGCACCCACTGCGACCTGATCCTCGGCATCGAGACCCTCACCAACGCCTTCGGCGGCACCCTCGGCCGGCGCACCCTGCCCGCGCTGATCGCCGAGCTCGCCGACGACCCGGAACTCGACCGGCTCTTCACCGAGACGATCCTCCACCCCCGGCGGGCCACCACCGAGGCGGCCCTGCGCCGCGGCATCGAGCGCGGCGACCTCGCACCGGACGCCGACATCGGCCTGCTCCTGGACATGGTGGCCGCGACGACGTACCACCGCGTCCTGTTCGGCCACCTGCCGGTCACCGACACGCTCGCCCACGACGTCGTCATGACGGTCATGGGCGGCGCGGCGACCCCGAAGTGGCGCAAGCACTATCAGAGTCACCACGAACGCGGCCTCTCCTAGTGGCAGTCGGGCCACCCGGCGTCGTGGAAGTGGCTTGCGCGGTGCTGCGCCGAACGTGCCTCTCGAAACCTCCGCCGCGAGCGATGAGTTCCGTACGGAGTCCCGGTCTACCTCTGTGACAGCGACGCCACAGGGCAGTTCGCCCGAGTCACTCCCCGGAGGCACACCATGACCGCGACCACCGCTCTCTCCGCCGCCCGCACCACCCGCACCTCGGGCCGCGTCCGTTCCTTCCTCGCCGCCCAGCCCGTGTGGCGGGCGGGCGTCCTCGCCGCTCTCGCCGGTGCGCTGGTCACCGAGGTCTACGCGCAGGTCATGCGCGCCCTGGGCGTCCCGATGAAGGCCGCGAGCCCCGGCGCGGACGCCGCCGAGCCGATCCCGAACTTCGGCTTCGCGAGCGGCGTGCTGTTCTGGGCGGTCGTCGGCGTCGTCCTCGCGGTGGCCCTCGCCCGCTGGGCCGAGCGCCCGGCCCGCACCTTCACGGTCACGACGGTCGTGCTCACGGCGCTCTCCCTGGCGCCCCCGTTCATGGCCCCGCACACCGCGGTCTCCACCCAGATCGTGCTGGCCGTCGCGCACTTGGTGGCCGCAGCGGTCATCGTCCCGGCGATCGCCGTACGACTGGCCGAGCGGCCCACCCGCTGAGCCGCGGCCCCACCGCCGCCACCGCACGAACCGAGAGGGCAGCCTCCCCGGGCGACGGGGACGCTGCCCTCGGTCGTGTGCGCGGCCGGGGGGCTCAGGTGGCCGTCGATGCCGCGGGCGCGGCGATGCGGTGCGCCAGCCACCCGAGCGCGGGCGGCATCCGGTACTCGACGGCGATGTGGCCGCCCTCGAACAGCTCGAAGTGCACGCGCTCGTCGGCCACTTCGGCCTGCGTGAGAGCGTCGCGGAAGGCCAGCGCGCCCAGGTCGAGGAACCACTCGTCGCGGGTGCCCGCGTCGATCCAGATGCCCCGCATGGAGCGGAGCGCGTCGCCGTGCGCCGCGGCCATGCGGACGGGGTCCCAGGCCAGCCAGCGCTCCCACTCCTCCTCGCGCAGGGCGCCGGTGCGCGGGTCGAAGGGGAGGGTGGGCGTGCCGTCGGGGCCGGGGGAGAAGCAGGCGGAGACGCCGAGGATCTCCAGGAGGTTGAGGTCCTCCTCCTTGGTGAAGGCGACCCGCGAGCGGAAGTCGTCCCACCAGCGGAAGATGTCCCCGCCGTAGGGCCGGAGCTGGCGTGCCGCGGTGAGGAAGTGCGGGTGGTACTGGGCCTCGGACAGCGAGTCGCCGGAGTGGGTGGCGAAGGCGCCGAACAGGTCGGGGCGGAGCATCGAGGTGAGCGCGGCGCCGAGGCCGCCGCTGGACTTGCCCGCGATGGCGCGGTGTTCGCGGGCCGCGAGCGTGCGGTAGCGGGCGTCGACGAAGGGCACGACCTCCTCGCAGAGGTAGGAGTGGTAGCGGCCGGTGCCGGGCGAGTCGATGAACTGGCTGCCGCCGTACGCGGTCCAGGCGTCCACGAACACCAGCAGCGTCCCCGGCGCCTCGCCGCGCGCGAAGAGCTGGTCGGCGAGCTCGGGCACGGGCTGCCGGAAGGGGGTGCGGTTGCGCCATATCGGCAGCGTCCCCGCGTAGCCGAGCAGCAGATACGTGACGGGGTAGCGGCGCTCGGACGCCTCGTCGTAACCGGGTGGTGTGTAGACCCACAGCGGGCGCTGTGCCGGGTCGCCGAGGGGGTTGTCGCGCAGCAGCGCGCTGTCGATGACGTGCTCGTCGATGCGGCCGCTGAGAGTGAAGGGGGTGAAGGAGGACATGCCGCGAGACGTTACTACGAAATCAAAATATCTGGATCGGTAATTTCTGAGTCGGTAATTCCTGCGGGTAGGGTGGCACCGTGACACCACAGCAGAAGGCGGCGGGAGCGGCGGACTCGGTCGACCGGCACATCGCACGCTGGCGGAGCGAAGTCCCCGGGCTCGTACCGGAGTTGGAGGGTGCCGTCACCCGCATGCAGATGCTGGTGCGGCACCTGCAGCGGCAGAAGGAGGCCGCGCTGGCGCGCCAGGGCCTGAAGCTGTGGGAGTACGAGATCCTCTGGCGCCTGCGCTCGGCCACAGCGCCCTACCGGATGACCCCGACACGCCTCGCCCAGGGACTCGGCGTCCATCCCGCCACGCTCACCAACCGCCTCGACCGCCTCCAGACGTCCGGGCTGATCGCGCGCGAGCACGCGGAGGGCGACCGGCGCAGCCTGCTCGTGGCCCTGACGCCCGCGGGCGCCGCTGCGTGGGCGGCGGTGATCGACGACCAGCGGGAGGCCGAGGCCGCACTGCTCGCGCCGCTCACGGAGCGGGAGTTGGGGCAGCTGTCCGCCCTGCTGCGGACGGTGGCTCTCGCCGTGGAGGAGGACGGCCCGCCGCTCATGCCGGACGTCGACTGAGCGCCGGCCGGCACCCCGTACGCGCCCGCGCCGACGAGGAGCGGTCGCTCGTCGACGCGGGCGCTCGGGCGGTGCTACGGACGGGTGACGTTCTTGACCGGCAGCGTCTTGTCCGCGCCCGCGACGTAGTAGTCCTTGGGCGCGGAGAAGACCACGAACTGGTTGTCGTAGTCGCGGATCTTGGCGCGGACGGCGAAGTTGCCGTGCGCGTCGGTCGTGGCCTGGGCGTTGTACGCGGACTCGTAGTACGTCCGCAGCAGCACCCGGGTACCCGCGACCGGACCGTGCCCGTCGGGCCAGGTGACCTTGCCGGTGACGAGGAGGGTGTCCCCGGCGCGCACCTTGGTGCGGTTCACGTGGTAACTGATGCTGCTGGCAACGGGTTTCACATTGACCGTCGTATCGCCGTAGAAGTAGTGGTTGTCGTCGGGGTCGCCCGGATCGTAGGTGGCCCAGAACAGTACCTGGTGGCGGGGGAAGAGGTAGCCGCTGGCCGTGTCCTGCCAGCGGTCGGCCCGCACGTCGTCGAGCGTGAACCGGCCGTTCGCGTCCGTGCGGACGGTGCCCAGCGCGAGGCTCTCCCGCTCGGTCGGGTCGATGGGGTCGCCCCAGGGGTTCCAGGTGTTGTACTGAACGTCCTTGCCGAGCTTGACCGGCGCGTCCGCGACCGGGGTGCCGTCGGCGCGGGTGACGGTGCCGCTGAGGTTCGTCGAACGGTGGTCGTAGTCGGTCGCCGCGGCGCTGCTGGAGAGCGTCACGGTGAACTCCTGCGCGGGCGGCTCGTCCTGCGCGGGCGCGGCCTGCGCGGCGTGGGCGGGGGCTGCGGCCACGACGGTCGCGAGCGCGAGAGCGGCGGCCGCGGTCAGCCGGGCGGCGACCGGTAGGCGAAGGTGCACGGGAACTCCGTAGTCCGTGGGTGGTGTCGTCGGTCTCGCCTGATCTGCTGCGACCAGGCGCAGAGTTCGACACGCACGGGACCGGATGAGGTTGTAGAGGTCCGTGCGGTGCGCCGAGAGTGCATCGGCCGTACACGTCGCGTTCGCCGCGTCCTCGCCCGCCCGTCGGCGGAGCCCCTGGACGCAGGAGTGCGCTCAGTGGCCGTCCCGGGCCGCCTCGTCGACGAGGATCCGGGCCAGTTCGCGCGGCCGGGAGAACATCGGCCAGTGGCCGGTGTCCATCTCGACGAGGCGCCACCGGTCGCTGCCGGCCAGCAGCTCTGCCGCGTCGCCCTGGGGATCTGCGCCGTCCAGCAGGCACTTGATGTAGGTCGCCGGGAGCTCGCCGAGCGGCCGTTCGAGCACGGCGGCCTCGGCCAGGGAGGCGCCGGGGTGCGGCGTGGCCCCGCCCGTGAGGCGGGCGATCTGCTCGCCGGTGAGCTCCTGGCCCTCGCAGTCGGGCGCGGTGAGCGGTTCCCACATGCCGCCGTTGGCGTCGAGCGCCGCCTGGAGCTGGTCCGGGCCCTGCCACCAGGTGGAGACGAACGACTCGCCGTCGACGGGGACGCTGGCGTCGACGAAGACCACCCGCTGCAGGCGGCCCCCGATGCGCTCGGCGGCCTGCCCCACCGGGATGCCGGAGTAGCTGTGCCCGACGAGGACGACGTCACGCAGGTCGAGGCGCTCGACCTCGCCGACGATGTCCTGCACATGGGTCTTCTGTCCGGCGACGCCCGCGGCCGGCTCGTCCTGCCTCTCGGCGAGGCCGGACAGCGTCAGCGGATGGACGCCGTGGCCGGCTTCCCGAAGCCCCGGCCCCACCTCGTCCCACGCCCACGATCCGAGCCATGCCCCTGCGACCAGTACGAAGTTCGACATCTTCGCACCGTAGTGGAGAGGACCGACACAGGGGCATGGGTGTGGGGTCCGATGTGCGTGCTAGGCCACCCTCCGCCGCCTGCCCAGCCACGTCTGCGCGATGATCACCAGGACCAGGAACGCCCCGCTGACCACCTGTTGGTAGGCCGAGTCGAGGGTGCCGATCTGGTTGATGATGTTCTGGATCACCTTCAGGAGCAGCACGCCCACCAGAGAGCCGCTGACGTAGCCGAGGCCGCCGCTGAGGAGGGTGCCGCCGATGACGACGGCGGCGATCGCGTCCAGTTCCATGCCGAAGCCGAGGATGGTCACCCCGGAGGCGAGCCAGGCCGCGTTGAGGATGCCCGCGAGCCCGGCGGTCAGGGAGGAGATGACGTAGACCGAGGTCTTGGTGCGGGCCACAGGGGCGCCCATCAGGGCCGCCGCGTCCTCGTTGCCGCCGACCGCGTAGACGCGCTGCCCGAAGCGGGTGCGGCGCAGCACCACCGCGCCGAGGACGAAGAGGGCCACCGTGATCCACACCGGGACGCCGATGCCCAGCAGTTCGCCCTGGCCCAGCTGTCGGGAGAGGACGGAGTTCTTGCCGATCAGGTAGGTCGTGGCGCCCTCGTCCGTGATGTTGAGCATGAGACCGCGCGCGGCCAGCATCGACGCCAGTGTCACGATGAAGGGGGCGAGGCCCGTGCGGGCCACGAGCAGTCCGTTGACCAGGCCGATGAGACCGCACACGGCCAGGGGCGCCAACAGGCCCACCAGCGTGCCGTATTGAGAGCCCCAGGCCGCGAGGACGCCGCCCAGGACGAACACCGAGCCGACGGAGAGGTCGATGCCGCCGGTGATGATGACGAAGGTCATGCCGAGCGCGATGAGCGCCGGGAACGCCGACGTCAGCGCCATGTTCGTGAGGTTGCCGTCGGTGGCGAAGGAGTCGAAGGAGAACGAGGCGACCGTCGCGATGACGAGCAACGCGACCAGCGCGCCGTGCTGTTGGGCCAGGGCGCTCAGACGCTCGCCCCGGCGCACCGCCGGAGGTTCCTCGGGGGCCGTGACCGTCATGACGGGGGTGCCGGGCGTCTTCATCGTGGAGTTGGTGGTCGTCACCGCTTGCCTCTCTCCCGTGCCGCGTACACGGCGAGGACGATCACCGCGGCCTGGGCCATCTGCGTCCAGGAGGGCGGCAGGTCGTGCTTGATGAGGGTGGCCGTCAGCAGCTGGATGAGGACGGCTCCGGCCACGGTGCCGCCGATGCGGACCCGGCCGCCGGTCAGGGGGGTGCCGCCGACGACCACGGCGGTGATCGCGGACAGTTCCATGAGGTTGCCGAGCGACGTCGGGTCGCTGGCCGACAGGCGGGCGGTGGCCAGGAAGCCCGCGATGGCCGCGAGGACGCCGGAGCACACGTACACGATGATCAGTACCCGGCGCACGGGCAGTCCGGCGAGCTGGGCGGCCGGGCGGCTGTCGCCGATCGCGAGGAGCTGGCGGCCGAAGGTGGTGCGGCGGACGGCGAAGGCCACGACCGCGGCGAGGGCGACGGCGATGAGCGCCAGGTAGGGGATGCCGAGCAGGTCGCCGGAGCCGAGGGACGCCATGCCCGGTTCGTTGACGTCCTTGAGCTGGGGCAGGAAGACCAGGGCAAGGCCGCGCACCCCGACCATCAACGCCAGCGTGGCGACGATGGGTTGGACCCCGATGAAGGCGATCAGCGAGCCGCCCGCCAGGCCCACGACGGCGCCGCCGACGAGGACCACCAGGAGCGCGATCCAGGGCCCGTATCCCATGTAGAGGGAGACCAGGGAGGTGGCCAGGGCCATGACCGAGCCCACCGACAGGTCGATGCCCTCGGTACCGATCGCCAGGGCCATGCCCAGGGCGACGATCAGGACGGGGGCGACCTGGACGGCCTGGGTGCGGAAGTTCTCGGCGGACAGGAAGTGGTCGGTGAAGGCGGCGTTGAACAGGAGCAGGGCGGCGACCCCCGCGTAGACGCCGTAGTCCTGGAGCCAGCGCAGTACGGCTGCACGGTCGGGCGCCGCCGTTCTGCGCAGGGCGAGGTCAGCCATGGGTGGTCCCCTCTGCGGTGGCGGGTGCGTCGGCGCCGGACTCGGCCGGCGGGGGAGCGGCGTGCTGTGCGGCCGCCGCGGCGATGGCCTGCATCAGGCGGCCCTCGGTGACGTCGTCGCCGGTGAGCTCGGAGACGACGGCGCCGTCGCGCAGGACCACCACGCGGTCGGAGCCCTCGACGAGTTCCTCCACGTCGGAGGAGATGAGCAGTACGCCCAGGCCGTCGTCGGCGAGCTCGTCGATGAGCTTTTGGACCTCGGCCTTGGCGCCGACGTCGATGCCGCGCGTCGGCTCGTCCAGGAGCAGCACCTTGGGCTGCATGGCGAGCCAGCGGGCCAGCAGGACCTTCTGCTGGTTGCCGCCGGAGAGTTCGCCGACCTTCTGCCGGGGGCTGGACGCCTTGATGCTCAGGCGCTTCATGAAGGTGTCCACGATCGCGTCGACGCGGGACTCGGAGACCAGGCCGAAGCGGGACATGCGCGGCATGGCGGCGAGCGCGATGTTCTCGCGCACCGACAGGCCCGGCAGGATGCCCTCGGCCTTGCGGTCCTCGGGCAGCAGGCTGATCCCGGCACGGATGGCGGCCGGGGTGGAGCCCGTGCGCACGGGCACGCCCGCGACGGTGACGCGCCCCGCGCCGATCGGCAGCGCCCCCGCGATCGCCTTCGCGGTCTCGCTGCGCCCGGAGCCGAGCAGCCCGCCGAGCCCGACGACCTCGCCGGGGCGGATGCGCACGGAGACGTTGTGCAGCTGGTGGGGGCGGGTCAGGCCCTCGGCGCTGAGCACGGGTTCCTGCCCGGCCGCGTGCTCGCCGCTGAACGTGGTGACGCCCTCGGCGCGCACCTGGCCCAGGTCGCGGCCGAGCATGAGCGCGACCAGGCCGAGGCGGTCGGTCTCGGCCAGCGGCCCGGTGTGCACCAGGCGCCCGTCGCGCAGCACGGTGACGGTGTCGCACACCTCGTACAGCTCGTCCATGCGGTGACTGACGTAGATGACCGCGATGCCGCGGTCGCGCAGTCCTCGGATGACGCCGAACAGCGTCTCCACCTCGCGCGGTTCGAGCGAGGAGGTGGGCTCGTCCATGATGACCACGCGCGCGTCGACCTGGACGGCGCGGGCCAGGGCGACCATCTGCTGGGCGCCGACGCCGAGTTCGCGCAGCGGGCGGCGCACGTCGACGTCCACGCCGTACTCGCGCAGCACGCGCGCCGTCTCGCGGTGCATGCGGCCGAAGTCGATCAGACCCCAGCGGCTGCGTGGCTCGCGGCCCAGGAAGAGGTTGCGGGCCACGCTCATCAGGGGGATGAGGTTGACCTCTTGGTAGATGGTCGAGATCCCGGCGTGCTGCGCGGCGAGCGGCGTGGCGAAGGAGACGGGCTCGCCCCGGTAGGAGAGCTCGCCCTCGTCCGGCTTGTACACGCCGGTCAGGACCTTGATGAGGGTGGACTTCCCGGCCCCGTTCTCGCCGACGAGGGCGTGCACCTCGCCGGCGCGGGCCGTGAAGGTCAGATCGTCCAGGGCGAGGACGCCGGGGAACCGCTTGGTCAGCCCGCGCACGGCCAGGACGTCGGCGGGTGCGCTCACGTCAGTACGCCTTGTCGATGTCGGACTTGGCATTGTCCTTCGTGTACGCGCTGTCCTTGATGACGATGTCCTCGCTGACCTTCTCGCCCTTGGTGAAGGAGTCGAGGGTCTGGAAGGCGAGCGGTCCGAAGCGGGGGTTGGACTCGATGACGCCGCTGATCCAGCCGTTCACGATGCCTTGGACGGCGTTGCGCGTCCCGTCGATGGTGACGATCTTGACGTCGCCGGGCTTCTTGCCCGCGCCCTTGAGGGCGTTGACCGCGCCGAGGCCCATCTCGTCGTTCTCGGCGTAGACGGCCTTGATGCCGGGCTTGGACTGGATGAGGTTCTCGGTGACCGACTGGCCCTTCTCGCGGGCGAATTCGCCGGTCTGCCGGGAGACGACCTTCAGGCCGGGCGCCTTGGCCTTGATGCGCTCCTCGAAGCCCTTGGTGCGCTCGGTGGTGACGTTGTTGCCCGCGGTGCCGAGCAGGATCGCGACCTCGCCCTTGCCGCCGGTGGCCTCGATCATCTGGTCGGCGGCGCGGCGGCCCTGCTCGGTGAAGTCGGAGCCGATGAAGCTCACATAGTCCTTGCAGGCCGCGCCGTTGATCTTGCGGTCGACGGTGACGATGGGGATGTGCTTGGCCTGGGCCGAGCGCAGCACCGGCTCCCAGCCGTCGGAGTTGAGCGGGGCGATGACGAGCAGGTCGGCGCCCTTGGCGATGAGGTCCTGCACATCGCTGATCTGCTTGGAGAACTGCGACTGGGCGTTGGCGGTGAGCAGTTTGACGCCGCGCTGTTTGGCCTCGGCCTTGATGGAGGCGGTCTCGGCGATGCGGAAGGGGTTCGCTTCCTTCTCCGACTGGGAGAAGCCGACGGTGGCGTTCTTCAGGTCCAGCTTCTTGCCGCCGAACTGGCCGATGGCGCAGGTCTTTCCGCTGCTGTTCTCCTTCACCGACTGGCCCGCCCCGCCCTTGGCGGAGGAGGAGCCGGAGCTGCCGTCGTCCTCGGACTTGGTGCAGCCGGTGGCGAGCGCGAGGCCCGCGGCGAGGCCGGCGACGAGGAGGGTCCGGGCGGGGGTGCGGCGAACGGATGCGATCGGCTTCATGGAGTCCCCATTACGGCACGGCCCCGGCGCCCTGGGAGCGCTCACGGGGAGGATTGGTACCTGCGCACATCGCGAGCGGTTCCGGTGCGCGGCTCGGCGTTAGGGAGGGTTTTACATCGTTGGAGAGACGCTGTAAACCCTCCTCGCACGGCCACTTGGGCGCCCGCGGAGCTGCCGGGTCCGCCGGGTCCTCGGTCCGGCGAGAGGGTCGGCTCAGCGCCGCCCGAGGGTGCTCTCGCGCTCCACCAGGCGGTATTCCGCGGTGAGTTCACGCCCGCCGGGCTCGCCGGGGTGCTCCAGGCTGCGCAGCAGCGACTGGACCGCGAGACGCGCGATGGCCTGCTTGTCCGGCGCGATCGTGGTCAGCGTGACCGCCCCGTAGCGGCCCTCGGCGATGTCGTCGAAGCCGACCACCGCCACGTCCCAGGGCACCCGCAGCCCCCGCTCGTGCAGCACCCGCATGGCGCCGATGGCCACCAGGTCGTTATAGGCGAACACCGCGTCGGGCCGGACCCCCGCGTCCAGCATCCGCGCCATCGCCTCGGCGCCGTCGCCCCGGTCCCAGCCGCCGGTCGGGCCCACCAGGCTGTCGGGCGCGGCTATCCCGGCCTCGGTCAACTCCTCGCGCCAGCCGAGGAGTCGCAGATGGGCGGGGCGGTTGGCGGAGTCGGTGCGGGCCCCGAGGTAGGCGATGCGGGTGCGGCCGCGGCCGAGCAGATGGCGCACCGCGGTGCGCGCGGCGGCGATGTTGTCGATGGCGATGTGGTCGTGGGGCAGGTCGTACTCGCGCTCGCCGAGCAGCACCAGGGGCACGTCGTCGGTGCGGCCGCGCAGGTCCTCGGCCTCCAGCTCCAGCGGGCTGAGGATCAGCCCGTCGATGACCCCGGCCCTGAAGCCCTGGCTGACCAGGACCTCGCGCTCGCGCTCGCCGCGGGTGTGGTCGAGCAGGATGGTGACGTCGTGCTCGGCGGCGGCGTCGATGACGGCCGCGGCCAGCTCGGCGAAGTAGGGGTTGCCGAGCTCGGGCACGGCGAGGGCGATGATGCCCGTGCGGCCCTTGCGCAGGTGACGTGCCGTCAAGTTCGGGCGGTAGCCCAGTTCGTCGATGGCCGTCTGCACCCGCGTCCGCATCGCGGGGGTGACGTGCTGGTAGTTGTTCACCACGTTCGAGACGGTCTTGATGGAGACGCCCGCGCGCTCGGCGACGTCCTTGAGGCTTACTCGCACCGGTTCTCCTTGCATCGATAACGCGCCTGGGGCTGGAGGGCTCGTGCCGCCCCCTGGACAGCGCGCCGGGGCGCATGCTGTCATGCGACTCGTCGCCTTCCAACGTTGTACAGACAGACTCGTTGTACCGACTGCAGCGACGAGCCGCCACCCTTCCTCACCAAAGGAGGATCCGTGCGCCCACCGAAATCCAGCGAACGGGGCAGACCCCGACGCCTGCGCAACCCCCTGGCCTTACTCGCCGCCCTCACGCTCGGCGCCGCCGGACTCGCGGTGGCGCCCGGAGCCGGAGCCGACACCGCCGTAGACACCGCCGCCGAAGCCGCAGCTCGGCCCGGAGCCGGACACGCCGCCGGGCCCGGCGAGATCCAGGGCCTCAAGGGGGAGTACTACACCCAATCCGCCCCCGGCGCCTTCGACTTCGACAAGCTCAAGGCCACCGTCCTCGACCCCCAGGTCGACTTCGGCAACCTGGAACCGCGCCTGAGCACCGCCACCGGACAGGGCGACGACGTGAGCGTCCGCTGGACCGGCCGCCTCGTCCCTGCCACGACGGGACCGACCACGTTCTCCCTCACCGGCGACAACGGCTTCCGCCTCTGGGTCGACGGCAAGCTCGCCATCGACCACTGGGTGGACGACTGGGACAAGGAACAGACCTCACAGGCCGTCGAGTTGACCGCCGGAAAGTCCTACGACATCAAGCTCGAGTACTTCGAGCACTACGGCGGCTCCAACCTCCACCTGCGCTGGACCCCGCCCGGCGGCGAGAAGACCGCCGTGCCCCGCTCGGTGCTGCGCACCCCCGAGGGCTGGGACTACGACGGGGCCACCGACGCCACCGTCGAGAAGGACGGCCGCACCCTCAGGCTCGCCTTCCCGCAGCAGCTGGCCGCCCCGCCCGCCGGCCTCACCGACCATGTCGAAGCCATCATCGGCGGCGCCAAGTGGCCCCTCGACAAGGCCGCGCTGGACCCCGCCGACCCCACCGCGCTCCTCGTCTCCCTCAAGGAGCCGGTCGTCGGCAACAAGCAGGGCAACGCCCCCGGCATGGCCGACCTGCGCTACGACGGCAAGGGCGGCCTGGCCGCCGCGGACGGCGGCAAGAGCGTCGGCGCCTTCTGGTCCAGCGGGGCCAACCACTCCACGTACGAACTGCGCACCCCCTGGGCCGACGACGCCGAGTCCGGCAAGGGCCTGCGCGAGTACCCGCGCCCCCAGCTGACCCGCACCAAGTGGCAGAACCTCAACGGCAGGTGGCAGTTCGCCGCCGCCAAGGCCGGGGAGCAGCCGCCCGTCGGCAAGGACCTCGCCGAGAAGATCCGCGTGCCCTACCCCGTCGAGTCGCAGCTCTCCGGCCTCGAACGGCACGAGGACCGCATGTGGTACCGGCGCACCTTCACCGTCCCCAAGGACTGGCGCATCGGCTCCGGACAGCGTCTGAACCTCAACTTCGGCGCCGTCGACTGGCAGGCCGAGGTGTACGTCAACGGCAAGAAGGTCACCGAACACCAGGGCGGCTACGACAAGTTCAGTGCCGACGTCACCGACGCCCTCAAGCCCGGCACCACCCAGGAGCTGATCGTCGGCGTCTACGACCCGACCGACGCCAAGGACGGGGAGAACCCGCCCGTCGGCAAGCAGCGCCTGGACCCGAGCGGCATCTGGTACACCCCGTCGTCCGGGATCTGGCAGACCGTGTGGATGGAGCCGGTCGCCACCGACCACGCCGACTCCCTGAAGATCACCCCGGACGTCGGCAAGCGCCAAGTGGCCGTGTCCGCACGCGGAGTCGGCGACGGCGTGCCCGTCACCGCCACCGCGTACGAGAACGGCAAGAAGGTCGCCACCGCGTCCGGCAAGGGCAGCGGACCGCTGACCCTCACCATCGCCAGGCCGCACCTGTGGTCGCCCGACGACCCGTTCCTGTACGACCTGAAGGTCACCGTGGGCAGCGGCTCCGGCGCCGACCAGGTCGGCAGCTACTTCGGCATGCGCTCCGTCTCCGTCCAGAAGGTCGACGGCACGCCGCGCACCTTCCTCAACGGCAAGCCGGTCTATCTGATGGCCACCCTCGACCAGGGCTTCTGGCCCGACGGTCTGCACACCGCGCCCACCGACGAGGCCCTCGCGTACGACCTCAAGGCCCACAAGAAGCTCGGCTACAACTCCGTCCGCAAACACATCAAGGTCGAGCCCGACCGCTGGTTCTACTGGGCGGACAAGCTGGGCCTGCTGGTGTGGCAGGACATGCCCGCGATGACCGCCGGGGTCGACCCGAACGCCGCCTCCCGCGCCGAGTACGAGCGCGAGATGAAGCAGATCATGGACGAGCACGGCAACAGCCCGGCCGTGGTCATGTGGGTCACCTTCAACGAGGGCTGGGGCCAGTACGACGTCGCCCGCATCGCCGAGCAGGCCAAGTCCTGGGACCCGACCCGCCTCGTCAACAACCAGTCCGGCATCAACCTCGGTGCCGACGGCAAGGCGGGCGACCTCATCGACGAACACGGCTACCCCAGCCCCGCCCTGCCCGCCCCCGACGGAAAACGGGCCCTGATCAGCGGCGAGTACGGCGGCCTCGGCCTCGGAGTGCCGGGACACGCCTGGTCGGTGCAGATGTCGTACGTGAACGTCGACCCGGAGACGTACACGGACGACTACCTCAAGCGCCTCGACGAGGTCCGCGCACTGGCCTGCAAGGGCGGAAACGGCGCCGTGTACACGCAGATCACCGACGTCGAGGGCGAGCTGAACGGCCTGATGACGTACGACCGCAAGGTGCTCAAGGGCGATGCGCAGCGCATCAAGGCCGCCCACGAAGCGCTGATCAAGGGGGCGCAGGACGGCACGCTGCCCTGCGCCGCCCGCTAGGCCGGCTGTTCCGGGCACCCGCCCCGGCCGCTGCGGCGGGCGGAGCGGGTGCCTCCGGGGGAGCAGCCCCGTGCCCCCGCACCCTCTGGACCTCCCACCTCGTCTGGAGCCCCTCATGCCCCTGAACCGACGCGACTTCCTGCACGCCGGTGCGCTCGGTCTCACCGCGCTCACCTGCTCCCCGCTCCTGGCCGCCCCCACTCACGCCGCCACCGCCACCGCCGCGCGCGGCCGCAGCGCCCTGGCCCCCGAAGCCTTCACCCGCCTGAAGACCGGCAGCATCCGGGCGCGCGGCTGGCTGGCGGGGCAGCTGGAGCTGCAACTCGCCGGTCTCTGCGGCAAGTTCGCGGACATCTCCCCGTATCTGGACTTCGCCACCACCGGCTGGGTCCACCCCGACAACGACGGTTGGGAGGAACTCCCGTACTGGCTGCGCGGCTACCTCCCCCTCGCCATCGCCACCCGCGACGCCACCGCCCTCGCCACCAGCCGCAGGTGGGTCGACGCGATCCTCGCCACCCAGCAGGACGACGGCTTCTTCGGCCCGCGCCGGCTGCGCACCGCGCTGGGCGGCGGACCCGACTTCTGGCCCTTCCTGCCGCTGCTCATGGCGCTGCGCACCTGGCAGGAGTACGCCGACGACGACCGCATCGTCCCCTTCCTGACCCGCTTCCTGCACTACATGAACGCCCAGCGCCCCGAGGTGTTCAAGGAGAGCTGGATCTCCTACCGGCTCGGCGACGCCCAGGACATCGCGCAATGGCTGTACGAGCGGACCGGCGACGCATTCCTCCTCGACCTGTGCGACACCATGCACGCCCAGGGCGCCGACTGGTCCGACAACATCCCCTCGCCGCACAACGTCAACATCTCCCAGGGCTTCCGCGAACCCGCCCAGTACGCGCGCCGCTCCGGCGACGAGGAACTGACCCGAGCCACCTACCGCACCTACGCCAAGGCCCGCTCCGAACAAGGGCAGTTCCCCGGCGGCGGGCTCGCGGGCGACGAGAACTTCCGCCCCGGCTTCGCCGACCCCCGCCAGGGCTTCGAGACCTGCGGCATCGTCGAGTTCATGGCCAGCCACGAGCTGCTCACGCGGCTCACCGGCGACCCGCTGTGGGCCGACCGCTGCGAGGACCTGGCCTTCAACATGCTGCCCGCCGCGCTGGACCCCGAAGGCAAGGGCGTCCACTACATCACCAGCGCCAACAGCATCGACCTCGACGACAAGGCCAAGACGCAGGGCCAGTTCCAGAACGGCTTCGCCATGCAGGCGTACCAGCCGGGCATCCACCAGTACCGCTGCTGCCCGCACAACTACGGCATGGGCTGGCCCTACTTCGCCGAGGAGCTGTGGCTGGGCACCCCCGACCACGGGCTCGCCGCCGCGATGTACGCCGCGAGCGAGGTCACGGCCACGGTCGGCGCGGGCCGGCGCCTCACGGTCACGTCGGACACCGACTACCCGTTCACCGACACGGTCCGCCTCACCCTCGCCACCACCTCAGGACCCGTCGCCTTCCCCCTGTACCTGCGCGTCCCGGGCTGGTGCACCGCACCGGAAGTGCAGGTCAACGGCCGCCGGGTGCCCGCCGCCGACGGACCCGCCTTCGCCCGGATCGACCGCACCTGGCGCGACGGCGACGTGGTCACCCTGCGCCTGCCGCAGCGCACCACCCTGCGCACCTGGCCGCACGGCGCCGTCAGCGTGGACCGCGGCCCCCTCACGTACTCCCTCAAGATCGGGGAGAAGTACGTCCGTTACGACGGCGACGCCACCTTCCCCCACCAGGAGGTGCACGCCACCACCCCCTGGAACTACGGCCTCGTCCCCGGCCGGACCCCCACCGTCCACCGCCGCGGCGGCGCGCTCCCCGCCAACCCCTTCACCCACGAGGGCAGCCCGGTCAGCATGACGGCACGCGCCCGCCGCATCACCGCGTGGACCGCCGACGACGAGCACGTCGTCACCCCGCTCCGGCAGAGCCCCGCCCGCAGCGACGCGGCCGTCGAGGAGATCACGCTCATCCCCATGGGCGCGGCCCGGCTGCGCCTCACGTCCTTCCCGACCGCCGCACCGGACGGCACCGCCTGGACGCCCGCCCCGCCCTTCCGCCGCATCGAGAACAGGCACAGCGGCAAGGTCCTCGCCGTCGACCGCATGTCCCTCGACAACGGCGCCCACGTCGTCCAGTTCGACAACACTCCTACCGGCGACCACGCCTGGCAGCTCGTCGACCGGGGCGACGGCTGGTTCCTGATCCGCAACGGCCACAGCGGGAAGGTCCTCGGCGTCGACGGGATGTCGACCGAGAACAGCGCGCAGGTGGTGCAGTTCGAGGACAACGGGACGGCCGATCACCTGTGGCGCCTCGACCAGGACACGGAGGGCTGGTTCCGCGTCCGCAACAAGCACAGCGGCAAGGTCCTGGGCGTCGACGGGATGTCGACGCAGAACAGCGCGGAGGTGGTGCAGTTCGAGGACAACGGGACGGCGGACCACCTGTGGAGGTTCTTGTAGGAACGCCGCCCCCTTCCCAGGTCGTACGGGTGGGTCAGCTCGTCGTCCACGGCCGCAGCTTCTCCGGGTTGCGCACGGCCCAGATGTGCTCGACCCGCCCGTCCACGACGTCGAAGGCGAGCACCGACGAGATCGCGCCGTCCAGCTGGAGCACTAGGCCCGGCTGCCCGTTGACCGTGCGCTCCAGGACCTCCAGGCCGGGTGTCAGGTCGAGGATCGTGACGAGATAGCGCGCCACCTCCTCGCTGCCGTGGACGGGGTGGAGGGCGGCCCTGACGACGCCACCGCCGTCGGCGACGGTCGTGACGCCGGGGGAGAGGAGGCCGATGAGGGCGTCGATGTCCTTGGCGTCCCACGCCTGCTTGAACTGCCGTATGACCGCCGCCTGTTGGGGCTTCACCGGGGCGGCGGACCGGGGCCCGGGTATGCGGCGCCGGGCCGAGGTCGCGAGCTGGCGGCAGGCCGCAGGGGTGCGGCCCACGATATCGGCGACCTCGGCGAAGGAGTAGCGGAAGACGTCGTGCAGGATGAACGTGACGCGCTCGGCCGGGGTCATCGACTCCAGCACGACGAGGAAGGCCATGTTGACCGACTCGTCGAGGGTGACGTGGTCGGCCGGGTCGACGGTCCCGGCATCGCGGGCCCCGGCCTTCCACTCCGTGCGGTCGGGCAGCGGCTCGGGCACCCACGCGCCCACGTAGCTCTCGCGCCGGGCGCGCGCCGAGCGGAGCAGGTCGAGGCAGATGCGGCCGGTGACGGTCGTCAGCCAGGCGCCGGGGGACTTGATACGGCCGCGCTGCGGTGCGGGCATTGCGTACCAGCGGGCGTACGCCTCCTGCACCACGTCCTCGGCGTCGGCGAGCGAGCCGAGGAGCCGGTAGGCGACGTTGATCAGCTGGCGGCGCTCACTCGTCATGGTGTGGCTGCTCCCTTGGTGTCGTGGTCCTCCCCCTTACGACGAGACAGGGCCCCCACTTGTGATGCGAGCCTCGTGGCCGGCCGAGGCGGCCCGCCGAGTGGAGCAACGCCGCGCCGCTCCGGATGGCGGGGTGATCACTCCTCACGGAATCTGACCACACGACAGATATCCGTTCGGAGAGATGAGTTGAGTGTGCGTAAGTCACTTCTGGGATGCGCGGCGGCGCTCGCGTGCGGAGCCATCGTCCTCGGACCGCTCCCCTCGGCATCGGCAGCGGAACCACCACCACCGAACCCGGCCACCGAACGCGAGCTGCGGAACCAGGCGCACGCCTTCCACAGCTTCGGCCGGACGGGCAACGCGAACTCCACGGTCGCCACGTTCGCGGGCGATGTGTTCCAGGGCGGGATGAGCCCCAAGAAGGTGCGCGAGGGCCAGGCCAAGGTCGACGCCTCGCTCGACAACCTGCTGGCCATCATCCCGGGCGGCGCGCCGAGCAGGCGGGTCGCCGACCCGGTCCTCAAGGCCATCGTGGACGAGATCAAGAAGGACACCCGGCAGCTGTCCCGGGCACGGGCGAACGGCGACTACGCCGGGGTCCTGGCCAACGGCACCGCGCTGACGACGCAGCTGTCCCTGTTGACGTCGCACAGCTTCGCGGCCTTCGGCATCGACCTGGCCAAGCAGATCGTGGCCTCGGTGCTCCAGCCGCTCACGCCGCAGCCGACGCACCAGAGTCCGTAGCGGCGGCTGTTCGCAGGAAGTGGTCGGCGTCCTCGGGTTCTCCGAGGCGGCCGACCTGGATCCACGAGCCGTCGGCGAAGCGGATCCGGAAGGTGGCGAACCCGCGCGGCTGGCCGGGCTCCGCCTCGACGCGGGCCTCGGCCAGGGGGAACTCCGCGACGGTGCTGAAGTCGTCGGCCTTGGTGGGCGAGAGGCGGCGTCGTGGTGAGGCCGCGAGGCAGAGGCGGTCGCGGGCCAGCAGGACGAGGCGCTTGGGGTTGGGGGAGTGCCCGTACCAGCGCAGGAGGAGCCGGCCCGCGGTCAGGTTCCAGTCACCGTCGAACACGGCGTGGGCAGGGTCGGGCGCGGGGCGGCTGGCCACCTCGGGCCCGCGGCTCCGGCGCTGCGGCGTGCCCCCGTCCACGCGGCCGACCAGCTTGTCGATCAGCATCCACGGGACGACGACGAAGAAGAACACGGCGCCGCCGACGTAGAGCAGCCAGTGGTGACCGGGCTTCAGCCGGCCCTTGCCCGCGGGCCGGTGCACGTCCTTCGGCGGGGCGGGGATCGGCTTGTGGATCTCGCACCAGACCAGTGCCACGGGTTCCTCACCCAGCACCTTCCGGGCCCGCTTGCGCACTGCTCGTGTTGCCATGCCCACGATGCTAGACGGGGCCTCGGCCGGGCCGGTCGGCAGGTGATGCCCGTGGGGCAGGGGCGGGATGTGGCCATCTCCGTGGCAGGTCTGGACAGCGTTGCCGTGGGGTGCTGCGGTAGCAGTCCGCCACGGATTTACAACGATGCGAAGCCGCCGGAGGGGCCAGATGACGTCACCGGTACGGCCGTTACCGCGCCCACCTGCCCGCCTGTCCGTCCGCCTGCCCGGCCGCACGCTCGCCGTCCTCACGGCCGTACTCGCGCTCCTGGCGGCGCTGGGCGGCGGTTCCGCGGCGGCCCGCGGAGACGAGCCGAGCGGGCAGCGAGCCGCGGTCCCCGGCGCCGTGCGGGCCGCCGCGATCTGCAACACCTACTGCGACGGCCGCGATCCCGCACTCGCGCCCCAGGACCGCACGTCGGTCGGCACGTCGGTCCACTCCCGCGCGATCACCCTGCGCTTCGACGACGCCGACGCCATGGGCTGGGCCACGATCGGCAACGGCGATCCGGGCGACGAGCTGTGGCTGGACCGCTCCTTCGACGGCGGCAGGACCTGGAGCCGGGGCAGCAGGCTCGGCGACACCGCGATACCGGCGGGCGCACGCTCCACCACGACCACGATGTTCAACGTCGACGACTGGGCCGCCCACGGCGTGGGCGCGCTCAGGGCCTGCGGCAAGGCGGGCGACCGCCCCGAGATCGCCTGCACCGAGTGGGCGCGCACCACGTGGAACGCGGGCGACCGGCGCCGGGCCGCGGCCACCGCCCAGATGCAGTTCTACGACTACGGCACCGGCCTGTTCGCGACCACCGGCTGGTGGAACTCCGCCAACGCCCTGACCGCGGTCATCGACAACATCGACGCCTCGGGCATGGGCAGCTACGCATACGCCATCTCCCGCACCTACGAGCTCCAACGCGACGCCTACCAGGGCGAGTTCCGCAACGACTACCTCGACGACACCGGCTGGTGGGGCCTGGCCTGGATCGCCGCGTACGACGCGACGGGCGAGCAGCGCTACCTGGACACCGCACGCGCCGACGCCGCGCACATGGCCGCGTACTGGGACGGCACCTGCGGCGGGGGAGTGTGGTGGAGCACGGCGCGCACGTACAAGAACGCCATCGCCAACTCCCTCTACATCCAGCTGAACGCGGCCCTGCACAACCGGATCCCGGGCGACACGAGCCATCTGCAACGGGCCAGGGCCGGGTGGGAGTGGTTCCGCTCCACCGGCATGGTCAACTCCTCGCACCTGGTCAACGACGGCATCGACCTCGGCACCTGCCGCAACAACGGCCAGGAGATCTGGACGTACAACCAGGGAGTCCTCCTCGGCGCCCTCACCGAACTGCACCGCGCGACGGGCGACGCCCAACTCCTCGACGCCGCACGCCAGATCGCCGACGCGGCGGTCCGCACCCCCGAGCTGCACACGGCCGACGGAGTGCTCGCCGACCCGTGCGAGGCGGCCGGGGACTGCGGCGGCGACGGCCCGTCCTTCAAGGGCGCGCACGTGCGGGGCCTCGGCAGGCTCAACGAGGCACTGCCCGACCACCCCTACACCGCCTACCTGCGCCGCCAGGCGGACCGCGCCCATGGCGGTGACCGCAACGCGCTCGACCAGTACGGGCTGCGCTGGTCCGGACCGCTCGACCGGATCGGCGCGGACCGCCAGCACAGCGCGCTCGATCTGCTGAACGCGGCGCCCTGACCGGCGCCACGACGGGCCGTCGCGCACGCCGCACGCCGCACGGGCGGGGGTGTTCAGTGCGCGGTGAGCCCGCCGTCGACCACCAGCTCCGAGCCGGTGACGAACGAGGAGTCGTCGCAGGCCAGGAAGAGGATCGCGGGTGCGATCTCATCGGCGCGGCCCGCTCGGCGCATGGGTGTGCGCCGGATGTCCGGCTGCTGGTCGCCCTGGTCGTCCAGGAGTTCCTGGATCATCGGCGTGGCGATCACCCCGGGGTGCACTGAGTTGATCCGCACTCCCTGCCGGGCGTACTCGACCGCGGCGGTCTTGCTCAGCAGGCGCACGGCCCCCTTGGACGCCTGGTAGGCCGCGGCCGCACCGCTGCCCACCAGGCCGAGGACGGACGACGTATTGATCACCGAAGCGTTGCCGCTCGCACGCAGGAGCGGCATCGCCGCCTTCATGCCGAGCCAAGTGCCTTTCTGGTTCACGTCGATGACGCGGTCCCACGCCTCTTCCCGGGTGTCCTCGATGCCCGGCCAGTCCAGGATGCCGGCGAGATTCACGAGGACGTCCAGCGTTCCGAAGCGCTCGCGCACGACGGTGATCACGTCGTCCCACTCCTGGGCGGAGGAGACATCGAGGCGGGCGGCGACGACCTCCGCGCCGTGTGCCCCGATCCTGCGGGACAGGTCCCGCAGGGGGCCCTCGGCGACATCGGTGAGCACCAGCCGGGCGCCCTCGCGGGCGAAGAGTTCGGCGGTCGCCGTGCCGAGGCCGCCGGTCGCGCCGGTGATCAGCGCGACCTTGCCGTCAAGTCGTGGTACTGCCATGGAGTTGGTCCTTGGTTGTTGTCGGCTACTGCTCGCGGTGGAGGACGAGGTGCTCGTGATGGAGGACTCCGTCCCGGATGTCGCCCGTGGCGGTGAACCCGGTGTCGTCGACGTAGTCCAGGTGGCTGCCGGTCACCGTGTACCGGCCGGTGTACGCGCTGCGCCGCTCGCCGCGGGCCTCGTCGTAGCGGCCGTCCGGCAGCAGCTCCTGACGAATGTGGCCATCGGCGGTCACCCACATCCCGACCACGTCGACGTGGCCGTCGCCCTCGACGGTCCCGGCCAAGGCGGACTCCTCTCCTCGAAGGGTGCGATGTCTCGCGAGAGGTGCGGTCCCTCCCGCTCCACCGAGTCTGGGCAGCTCGGCCGCCATCGACCAGGACGCACGCTGCCTGGGTGCGGCACACCCAGGCAGCCCCCGCGACAGCCGCCTAGCCTGCACCCATGGACGACAACCACCTGGGAGACTTCCTGCGCGCACGCCGAGCCGGCCTGCGGCCCGAGGACGTCGGCATGACGAGCCACGGGGCCCGCAGAGTCGCCGGACTGCGCCGCGAAGAGGTCGCCGTCCGGGCCGGAGTGAACGCCGACTACTACACCCGCCTGGAACAAGGCCGCGAGCGGCACCCCTCACCCCAGGTCGTCGACGCGCTCAGCCGCGCGCTGCGCCTTGACGCGGACGCCCGCGCGCACCTGTACCGGCTGGCCGGGGCCACGCCGAACGACCGGCCCTGCGGCCACGCCGCCGAGCCGGTCAGCCCGGCGCTGCGACAGCTGATGGACGGCTACCCCAACACTCCGGCGCTCGTCATGAGCCGGACCCTGGACTTCCTCGCCACCAACGCCCTGGCCGATGCCCTGTACGCCCCGTTCACGCCGGCCGACAACCTGGCCCGCATGGTCTTCCTCGACCCCGCGGGCCGCAGCTTCTACGCGGACTGGGACCGGTCGGCACAGGCCGCCGTCGCCAACCTCCGCGACGCCACCGGATTCGACCCGGACCACCCACGGCTGCGCGACCTGGTGCGCACCCTCACCGAGCACAGCGCGGACTTCACCCGCCTCTGGAACGCCCACACCGTGCGCGGCAAGACCCGGGACGCCAAACACTTCCTCCACCCGGAGGTCGGCCCCCTCGCTCTCACCTACCAGGCGTTCGACGTCCGCGAAGCGCCCGGCCGGCAACTCGTCATCTACCACGCAGAGCCCGGCAGCCCCAGCGCCCACTCCCTCACCCTGCTCGGCTCGATCCACGCCACCCGGAGTCGGCCCGCCCGCTGGTCCCGCGACTGATCAGCCCAGCCAAGGCCGCCGCCCCGGCCCCGTCGGGTGCACACCCGTGACGCCCATGACCACCGAGTACAGGCTCGTCTCCGCCGCGATGAAGAGGCGGTTGCGCTTTGCGCCGCCCCAGCTGATGTTGGCGACCGCCTCGGGGACGTTGAGGCGGCCGATCAGGGTGCCGTCGGGGTCGTAGCAGTGCACGCCGTCGTCCATCGCGGCGGCCCAGAGACGGCCGCCGTCGTCGAAGCGGAGGTTGTCGAAGCGGGCCCGTTCGCGGGCGCCCGCCTCGGCGAAGATCTTGTCGTCCGAGAGCGTGCCGTCGCCCTGGACGTCGAAGACGCGGATGCAGCCCGCGCGGGTGTCGGAGACGAACAGCTGCTGCTCGTCGGCCGAGAAGACCAGGCCGTTGGGGGCGCCGAAACAGTCGGCCACCAGGCGCACTTCACCGCTGTCCGGGTCGATCCGGTACACGTTGTTGGCGCCGATCTCGCTCTCGGCGCGATAGCCCTCGTAGTCGCTGGTGATGCCGAAGTCCGGGTCGGAGAACCAGATGGAGCCGTCCGACTTGACCGCCGCGTCGTTCGGGCTGTTGAGCCGCTTGCCCTGCCAGCGGTCCGCCAGCACCGTGAGGGTGCCGTCGTGTTCGGTCCGCGTGACCCGGCGGTTGCCCTGCTCGCACGTGATCAACCGGCCCTGGCGGTCCAGGGTGTTGCCGTTGGTGTGCCCGGCCGAGCGGCGGAAGACGCTGACGCTGCCGGTCTCCTCGTCCCAGCGCAGCATCCGGTCGTTGGGGATGTCGCTCCAGATCAACTGACGCCAGGCCGGCACATAGAGCGGACCCTCCGCCCAGCGGCAGCCGGTGTGGAGCACTTCCAGGTCCCGGTCGCCGTTCATGCAGCGACCCGTGCGGAAGCGGTCGTCGAGCATCTCGTACAGCGCGGGGCGCTCACTGGCGTTGTCGCTGTCCCTGGTCATGCGGATCCTCCCCATCACGGTCTGCCGAATCAGCTTCGGCTCGGAGTGAAGATTGCTGGATGAGATACGGTGAGTGCAATCCTTATTCGAATGGAGAGTCGTGGATCACATCGACCGAGCCCTGTTGGCCCAGCTCCAGCAGGACGCCACCCAGCCGTACGCGGCGCTGGGCGAGGCCGTCGGCCTGTCCGCGGGAGCGGCTCACGAACGCGTGCGGAAGCTGCGCGAGCGCGGCGTCATCCGGCGCACCACCGCAGAGGTGGACCCCGCGGCCGTGGGCAGCGGGGTCCTCGCGTACGTGATGGTCGACTCGACGTCCTGGATGGGGGATTCGGCCGACGGCTTCGCCGCGCTGCCCGAGATCCTGGAGGCCCACGTCATCGCCGGGAGCGCCTCGGTCCTGGTCAAGGTCAGGACCGCGACCACCGAGCAGCTCCAGGACGTGCTGCGCCGCATCTACGCGATCGACGGGGTCAGCGGCACGCAGGCGACCGTGGTCCTGGAGACCTTCTTCGAGCGCCAGGTGTCGCCGCTGGCGGTCGAAGGGGAGTGACGGGCCGACCTTGCGCGGGGCTCCCGGGCCCGGAATTCCTCGCCTCCCACACCGCCCGTCACCTCCTGCCCGCCACCGCGCGCGCGAGCACCTTGCCCGCCACGGCCGGATGGAACAGGAGGGTCGGCGGGGCCACCATGTTGACGACCCGGGCGAAGCGCCGCCAGACCGCCGGGTCGGTGACGGCCACTTCGAAGAGGTGCTTGTTGTACCAGTGGGCCGCCCTCGCCCCGAACGGCTTGCGGCCGCTGGTCCACATCAGGTCGGAGTTGCTGGACAGGGTCCAGGGGCCGAGCACGACGCGGGCCACGCCCCGCTGGTAGGGGCGGCTGAGCCCGTGCAGCCCCTGGCCGCGCGACCTGCGGCCGGCGAGCATGCGGTGCAGCAGGTCGGCCTCCAGGGCGGCGACGGTCAGCCCCTGCCCGTACACCGGGTTGAAGACGCACACCGCGTCGCCGAGCGCGAGCAGCCGCTCCGGCCAGTTCTTGCACGCGTGGTACGGGAACCACTGGCTGTTGACGTTGGTGTACCGGTGGACCGGCTCCTGCGTGGTGCGGCGGGCGATCTGCTCGGCGAGGCGGGGGTTGCCGAGGCTCTTGGCGAAGTCGAGGAAGCCCGCGTCGTCCGTCGGCGGGAGCTCGTCCTCGTATCCGAAGAGGGAGCACGTCCAACGGCCGCGCTCCACCGCGAGGATGACGCCGCCGCGCGAGATGTGCGGGGCCAACGTCATCTGGTACGCGATCTGGAAGTCCGGCGCGGGGTCCTCGGGCCGGTCGAGGTTCATCGACGTGTACGTGATCCTCGTCTTGACCACGCGCTTGGGCGGGACGTCGACACCGATCCGCTCCAGCCAGTCGCTCAGCGCGCTGGACCGACCCGACGCGTCCACCACCAAGTCGGCGTCGAGGTGGGTCAGTTGGCCGTCGTCCTCGGTCCGGTACGTCACGCCGGTCACCGTCCCGCCGCGCGACGCCTCCAGGCCCTCGGCCCGTACGCCCGCGAGCAGCGTGATCTCCGGCAGGGCGAGCACCCGTCGGCGCAGCCGCCGCTCCAGGCCGTCCCGGGTGAACGACTGGATGCGCACCCCCGTGCGCCGCCGCGGCGCGAACCCGGCCGGGGTCAGATAGCTCAGGCCCTCCCCGTAGTCGAAGACCGGCGCCCCCTCCTCCTCCAGCTCGGCGCGCAGCCCGGGGAAGTACTTCTCCAGGACCTCGGCGCCCTTCGCCAGCAGCGCGTGCGCGTGGTAGCCCTGCGGGGTGCGCGGATGCACCCCCGTGTCCGCGTCCACCTGGTCCCGCTCCAGGATCACCACCTCGCGGAAATGGTCGGTGAGCACCCGGGCTGTCACCAGCCCCGCGTGGCCCCCGCCCACGACAACTGCCCTGCTCCACCGGCCCTGTGCCCGTCGCCCCATGCGGTGCTGCCCCTCTGCGGTCCCGGTCTCCGTCCTGGTCTCAGGCCATCGTGGGCGCCGCGCGGGGGCGCGGGTAAGGGCGCTATGTGGCCAGTGGGCGGAAGTGTGCGCTCCACGTCATCGCATCCCGAGAGGTCCGGCCTTCCGGCCGGGGCCGTGATGCCTGGCGGGGCCGGCGAGGGAGCACCGTGCCAGCAGCGCCGACGCGTCCGGCCCCGTCGGCCGGGCGACGGTGTGGCTCGCGGGCGGGCGGTGGCCGGAGCCGGTCCACCGCTCCAGCGCCGCGAAGGCCGCGCGATGGCACGGGGTGATCGGCCGGAGCCGGTCCGGGAACGCGTCGAACAGCGCGTCGGTGTGCGTGCCGCCCTCGACCCGGTAGTAGCGGAAGAGCCCGCCGCGCCCGGCCCGCCGCACCATACGGGCGTACACGTCCGAGTCCTCGCTGATGGGCAGCAGCACATCGAGGGTGCCGTGCAGGGTGATGAGCGGCCTCCCGATCCGCCCGGTCAGCGCGATCCCCGCCACCGCCTCGCGGACCTCGGGCGGGCGGGCCAAGTAGTCGTAGTCCGCGTCGCAGCGCGGTGTGCCGCTCGGGCAGTACGGGGTTCCGGCCTCGGCCGCGCCGTCGAAGCCCGGGTCGAGTTCCTCGCGGTAGATGCGCTGGGTGAGATCCCAGTAGACGCGGTGGTGGTAGGGCCACAGGAACTCCGAACCGGCCGGGAACCCGGCGGCGTGCATGGCCTGCTGTGCCCGCCGGGCCCCCGCGCCGCCCTCCGCGTAGCGCGGGTAGGAGCGCAGCGCGACCGGCAAGGACGTCAGGAGGTGGGGCCCCTCGGGGCGCCACAGCGGGCCCTCCCAGTCGACGCCGCCGTCGTACAGCTCGGGGTGGTTCTCCAGCTGCCAGCGCACCAGATAGCCGCCGTTGGACATGCCCGTCACCAGGGTGCGGGACAGCGGACGCCGGTAGTGCCGGACCGTCACCGACCGTGCGGCGCGCGTCAGTTGGGTGAGGCGCTGGTTCCACTCGGCGATGGCCGCACCCGGCGCGGCGCCGTCCCGGTGGAACGCCGGGCCGGTGTTGCCCTTGTCGGTGGCCGCGTAGGCGTAGCCGCGGGCGAGCACCCAGTCGGCTATGGCCCGGTCGTTGGCGTACTGCGCGCGGTTGCCGGGCGTACCCGCCACGACCAGGCCGCCGTTCCAGTGGTCGGGCAGCCGGACGACGAACTGGGCGTCGTGGTCCCAGCCGTGATGGGTGTTCGTGGCCGAGGTGTCGGGGAAGTACCCGTCGATCTGCACGCCGGGCACACCCGTGGGGGTCGCCAGGCCCTTCGGGCTCAGACCGGCCCAGTCGGCCGGGTCGGTGTGGCCCGAGGCGACGGTCCCGGCAGTGGTCAACTCGGCCAGGCAGGCGGCCTGTTGGTGGGCGGCGCCGGGGACGCGGAGGTGGGCCATGCGGGCGCAGTGCGCGGCTCCCGTCCCGCCTTCCCTGCTCCCGCTGCTTCCGTTGCGCCCTTCGCTCGCTCCGGCGGCGGGGGAGAGGGCGGTGCCGGTCAAGGTCACGAGGGTGAGGGCGAGGGTGAAGGCGACAGCGGCGGTGCGGGCCGTCCTGCCCGCCGTATCTGCGAAGGGATGCATGAACAGGCTCCGGTATGCGGGGAGGTGAAGAAGGGGTGAGGAGGGGCGGGCTCGGAGGATAGGAGCCCGCGCGGCACCCCCGACATGGCTCCCGGGCACACAGCGCGCGCTCGCGGCGTGGCCGCCCCACCCATGTCCGTACCGAACCCGGCGCCCGCATGATGCACGTCACACCGGCCCCCCGGATCTCCTGCGGGTCGGTGAACGAGCCGCAACTCACCCTTTCCCAGGAGCAGTTCATGGCAGCTCATCCCCCCACCCCGAACCGCCCCGCACCCCACGCCCCGCGCCGCTGGATGTCCCGTGCGACGGCGGCCCTCGCCCTCACCGCGGGCCTGCTGGCCGGCGCACCGTCCGCGCACTCCGCATCCGCGCACTCCGCATCCACGAACCCCGGATCCGCGCACGCCGCGTCCGGGCTCACCCAGGTCACCGACTTCGGGTCCAACCCCGGCAACCTCTCCATGTACACCTACGCCCCCGACAACCTGCCCGCCCACGCCCCGCTGGTCATCGCCCTGCACGGCTGCACCCAGAACGCGAACGACTACTACGGCCACTCGGGGTGGCCGAAGTTCGCCGACCAGTACGGCTTCGCGCTCGTCTTCCCGCAGACCAGCAGCGGCAACAACGCCAACTCGTGCTTCAACTGGTTCCAGGCCGGCGACACCACGCGCGGGCAGGGCGAGGCGCTGTCCCTCAAGCAGATGGTCGACAAGGCCGTGGCCCAGTACGGCAGCGACGCCCGCCGCGTCTACATCACCGGGCTCTCGGCGGGCGGCGCCATGACCGCGGACATGCTCGCCGCCTATCCCGACGTCTTCGCGGGCGGCGCCGTCGACTCCGGCATCGCCGCCCACTGCGCCGACACCATGACGAACGCCTACACCTGCATGTACGCCCCACCGCGCAAGACCCCTGCCCAGTGGGGCGACCTGGTGCGCGCCGCGGCTCCCGGCGGCACGACCGCCTGGCCGCGCGTGGCGATCTGGCAGGGCACCGCGGACACCACCGTCGCACCCGCCAACGCCACTGCGCTGCGCGACCAGTGGACCGACGTCCAGGGCCTGGGCCAGACCCCGTCCAGCAGCCAGTCGCTGCCCGGCAACACGACGCGGGACACCTACGACGACGCTCAAGGCAAGCCCGCCGTCGCGGTGTTCACGGTCTCCGGCATGCGCCACGGCCTCGCCGTCGACCCCGGTTCGGGCGCCGATCAGTGCGGCACGACCGGCACGTACTACCTGGACACGATCTGCTCCAGCTACCACACGGCGAAGTTCTGGGGCCTGGACGGCGCCTGACCGCACCACCGGCTGACAGGGGGCGGCGACCGCCATGCGCTGCCGCCCCACTGTGTGCCCGACAGCCATGGCCGCGCCGCGTCCCCGCTTCCTACTCTCGCCGGGCGCCGGTCGATCGAACCGGCACCGAAGGCGTCGAGAGGGCGGAGAGACCTTATGGGTCTGGGTCTGAGTCTGGACAAGACGGTCGCGAACGCGGCCGAAGCGGTGGCGGACATCCCCGACGGGGCGTCCCTCGCGGTCGGCGGCTTCGGCCTGTGCGGCATACCGAGTGCTCTGATCGCCGCCCTTCTGGAGCGCGGCACGAGAAACCTGTCGGTGGTCTCCAACAACTGCGGGGTCGACGACTGGGGACTCGGGCTGCTGCTCGCCGCAGGGCGGATCGCGCGCATGACGAGTTCGTACGTGGGCGAGAACAAGGAGTTCGCGCGGCAGTACCTCAGCGGCGAACTCGAAGTGGAGCTGGTGCCGCAGGGCACGCTCGCCGAACGCCTGCGCGCGGGCGGCGCGGGCATCCCTGCCTTCTACACGCCCGCGGGCGGCGGCACGCAGGTCGGCGAGGGCGGACTGCCCTGGCGGTACGCCCCCGACGGCGGCGTCGCCCTCGCCTCACCGCCCAAGGAGACGCGCGACTTCGGCGGCCGCCCGTACCTGCTCGAGCACGGCATCACCACCGACTACGCGCTCGTACGGGCGGCCGTCGCCGACCGGCACGGCAACCTCGCCTTCCACGCGTCGGCCCGCAACTTCAACCCCCTCGCCGCGACGGCGGGCCGCATCACGATCGCCGAGGTGGACGAACTCGTCGACCCCGGCGAACTCCCTCCCGACGCCGTCCACCTGCCCGGCATCTACGTGCAACGGGTGATCGCCCTGGCCCCCGACGACCCGGCCCGCGAACGCCGCGTCGAACGCAGCACGACTTGCCCCACCCGCCCCACCCTCCCCACCACCCAGGAAGGCGGAGCCTGACCATGCCCCTCACCCGCGCACAGATGGCGGCCCGAGCCGCCCGCGAACTCGCCGACGGCTCCTACGTCAACCTGGGCATCGGCCTGCCCACGCTCATCCCCAACCACCTGCCGCCCACGGTCGAGGTCGTCCTCCAATCCGAGAACGGCATCCTCGGCGTGGGCCCCTACCCCCTCGCCGAGTCCCTCGACCCCGACCTGATCAACGCGGGCAAGGAAACGATCACGACCCTCCCCGGCGCCTCCTTCTTCGACTCGGCGCTCTCCTTCGGCATGATCCGCGGCGGCCACGTCGACACGGCGGTCCTGGGCGCCATGCAGGTCTCCGCCACGGGCGACCTGGCGAACTGGATGATCCCCGGAAAGATGGTCAAGGGCATGGGCGGCGCCATGGACTTGGTGCACGGCGCCCGCCGGGTCATCGTCCTCACGGAACACACGGCGAAGGACGGCAGCCCGAAGCTGGTGCAGCGGTGCGGCCTCCCCCTGACCGGCCGCTCGGTGGTCCACCGCGTCATCACGGACTTGGCGGTCCTCGACCTCACGCCCGAGGGTTTCACCCTCGTCGAGCTGGCCCCGGACACGTCGGTCGAGCAGGTGCGGGCGGCGACGGGGGCGGACGTGGTGGTGGCGGTGTGAACAACCGGACGGGCGTCCGGAAGCGCCCGTCCGAGAGGTGGTTGTGCGCGTGGCTGAGGGAGCCGGCTCACTTGGTGGGCTCGCGGTTGTAGAGCTTCTTGGCCCATTGGTGGCCGCCCACGGCGATCAGGGCGCACCAACTGATGGCCAGGATCGCGCTGTTGCCGATCGGGGTGCCCATCAGCAGCCCGCGCAGGGTTTCGATGAACGGAGTGAACGGCTGGTAGTCGGCGAACCATGAGAGCCCGGCCGGCATCGAGTCGGTCGGGACGAACCCGCTGCCCATCATGGGCAGGACCATCAGCGGCGTCAGCATGTTGCTCGCGGTGGCCACGCTCTTGGCGACCATGGCCAGGGCGACCGACAGCCAGGTGAGCGCGAGAATGATCATCACGAGCACGGCGACCACGCCGAGCC
The DNA here is from genome assembly GCF_050510915.1 of Streptomyces odontotermitis. Taxonomy (NCBI): domain Bacteria; kingdom Bacillati; phylum Actinomycetota; class Actinomycetes; order Kitasatosporales; family Streptomycetaceae; genus Streptomyces; species Streptomyces odontotermitis. Next base: position 57,726 of record NZ_JBNJLS010000034.1, read on the forward strand.
ACTCCCCGAAGTCCGCGGTCGGCTCGAATCCCACCAGCAGCGCGACCCCGATGACGGCAGCGATGCTCAGCAGGGTCTGGATCAGGCTGCCCAGCACATGACCGGTGAGCACCGAGACCCGGGCGATGGCCATGGTGCGGAACCGGGCGACGATGCCCTCGGTCATGTCGATGGCAACCGAGATCGCCGTGCCCTGAGCCGCGGTCGCCACAGTCATCAGGACGACGCCGGGGACGACGTAGTTCGTGTAGGCATCCCGGCCGCCCGACGGCCCGCCGAGGCCGGCCCCGAGGATGCCGCCGAGGACATAGACGAACAGCAGCAGGAAGACCACCGGAACGCCGGCGGCGGTCAGGATGAGGGTCGGATAGCGCAGCATGTGCCGCAACTGGCGGCGCAGCATGGTCGCCGAGTCGACGAAGGCGTGGGTGACCGCGGTGGAAACGGTGCTCATCGGGCGGGCTCCTGTTCCGTGACCGGGTGGCCTGTCAGGGCGAAGAAGACGTCATCGAGATCGGGGGTGTGGACCTGCAGTCCGTCCACGGTGATCGAGGCGTGGTCGAGCCGATCCAGCAGCGCGCGCAACGAACGGACATCGCCCTGGCCGGGAATCTGGAGGGTGTGTGCCTCGTCGTTGCGGGACGCCACGTCCAGCGTCCGGACCGCATGGTCGTAGCCGCGTGGGTCGGCGAAGCTCAGGGTGATGTGGCCGCCGCCGACCTGCCGCTTGAGCTCCGCCGGCGAACCCTCCGCGACGAGCTTTCCCCGGTGGAGCACCGCGATCCGGTCGGCGAGCCGGTCGGCTTCCTCGAGGTACTGGGTGGTGAGGAAGACCGTGACGCCCTCGTCGGTCACCAGCCGGCGGACGATCTCCCACATGGTCCGCCGACTGCGCGGGTCCAGGCCGGTGGTCGGCTCGTCGAGGAAGATCACGCGGGGTCGGCCGACCAGCGTCATCGCGAGGTCCAGGCGGCGGCGCATCCCGCCGGAGTACGTCGCCGCAGGCTTCCGGGCCGCGTCCAGCAGATCGAACCGCGCCAGCAAGTCCCGTGCACGCTGCCGCCGTTCCCGGCGACCGGCGAGGAGAACCTGCTGCTGATGGCCGACCTGAACCGCCTGCCCGCAAGGCATACGGCGACCACGTGGTGCTCGACGGCATCGACATCCACATCCCCGCGGGCGTACGGCGGTCGCCGCGACCGCTCGTCGACCGAGATCGGTAGTCATGGGTGTCACTTCCGCTGAGGGGACGGCGCCCCTTGAGCGCCTTTATAATTCGGCGAAAGTTACGTTGCATTCATGCAACGGTCAATTGTAATCAAGTGCAGTGATCGCATACATGCAGGTAATTGCGTTGAATCGTTGCACGGCCCATGCCGTCTAATGCAACGAGAATCGTTGCATTAAGCTGACCTCGGCGCCGACAGTGGAGGACCCCGATGCCCGGTGACAGACTCACGCTCCAAGATCGGCAGCAGATCGCCGCGGGACTGCGTGAGGAGCTGACCTACGCCGCCATCGGCCGCCGCATCGGACGGCCGACCTCCACCGTCACCCGCGAAGTGACGCGCAACGGAGGGCCGCGCGGCTACCACGCCGAGGCGGCCCACCGGGCCGGGACGCGACACGGGCGGCGACGCAGGACCACTGCGCCGACCCCGTCACCGGCAAGGGGCGGCCCCGGGCGCGATCCACGGCTCGTGGACGAGGCGGAGGCGCAGAGCACGGAACTGATGATTCAGGCCGGGCTCCCACCGATGATGGCCAAGGTGCTCGCCGCGCTGTTCACCACCGACAGCGGCAGCCTCACCTCCGCGGAACTCGTGCGGCGCCTGCATGTCAGCCCCGCCTCCATCTCCAAGGCCGTCGGCTACCTGGAAAATCAGGCACTCATCACACGCGAACGCGACCCCCACAGCCGCGCCGAACGCTACGCCATCGACGGCGACGTGGCCTTCCAGTCCATCGTGGCCGGCGCACGCACCCAGGCCCGGATCGCCGAGGTCTGCCAGATCGCAGCCCAGAAGCTCGGCACGGCCACGCCCGCCGGCGCCCGGCTCGAGAACACGAGCCAGTTCCTCCGCCACGTCATCGACGACCTGGTCCGCTCCGCCGAGCACTGGCACGCGATCTACCCCACCCATCATCGGGCGACGTCCGAAACCGACCGCTGAAGATGGCAGGGTCTTCTCCGGTGTCGATCTCGACCGCCTCGGCACCGAGGGTCTTCATCGCTGCGGAGGCGTGCTCGCACGGGGCGGTGCCCACGTGATGCGGCCAGGGTCCTGCGTTGGACCCGCCCGGCCAGCCGCATGAGCGGAAGACAACCCAGCGGATGGCCGAGCGCGGTGAGCGCAGACTAGGACAGGGGCCGACCACCGTGAAGCCCTTGTGCGCCAGTGCGAGGGGGCGATGCAGGGGAAGCCGTGGAGGGCGATCGGGCCCCAGCGCTTCCCTCGCACACGCCCGAGCCGTGCGGCGCCGCAGCTCGGGCGCCCATGGGTGCGGCACGGTGATGCCGCCGCTCGCAGGTTTCGCGGACGCGTCGACCGGGTCAACGGACGGACGTGCGCCGGGAGTTGGCGCGCCCCCTCGTGCACCGGCGCACCCGCGGACCCCTCGCTCCGGGTGCGGCCACGCCGCACGCAGTGGTCGCCCGGCTCACCCCGTGGCGCGCGCCCGATGGCGGCGGACCGCCGACCGGTTGGCGCACCGCGGGGAGCAGTAGCGCTGCCGCCCCGTGCGGGAGGTGTCGGCGAAGATCAGCGCGCAGCCCGTCGCGTCGCACCGCCGCAGCCGGTGCATGCCCCGCCCCACCAGGTGCAGGGCGGTGCCGACGGCGATGAGCGCGGCGAGCACGGGGCCGAGCGACTGGTCGTCGTCCCGGTAGTGCAGGTGCCAGCCGTCGCCGCCGTGGTCGGTCATGCGGGGATGGCTGGTCGTCCGGGCCAGCAGCTCGTTGACCAGTGCGGCGCGCTCCTCCTCGGCGGGGGTGTCGACGATCTTCTCCCACGCGTCGAGCGTGGCCGACGCCTGCGCCAAGTCCCTCTCCGTGACGGGTCGTTCGAGGATCAGTCCGGCGGCGCGGCAGCGATCGGCGAGCTCCTCTGCGTTCTCCGGGCGCCGATTAGCCAGGTCGGCGGCGAGGTTCACCGTCTGCTCGCCGTAAGGGTTGAGTTGCATAATGCCATTACATCATCGTGGCGGACATGAAGCACTCAGCCGTTCCGCCTCCCTCGTCCCTGGCGCTGCCCGTGCCAACTCCTGTGCAGGGAAGCTCCCTTGGCCGATTCCGCTGGATCGTCCTCGGCGTCGCCACCTTCACCCAGGCCGCCTCCGCTTTCTTCGTGCAGGGCATCGGGGCCCTCGGCATCCACCTCCAGCGCGACCTCGACCTGAGCACGGCACAGCTCGGACTGCTGCTCTCCACCGCCCAGTTGGCCCCGCTGCTCGGGCTCCTCGTCGCCGGTGAACTCCTCGACCGGTTCGACGAGCGCTGGGTCGTCGGGGCGGGCGCCGCCCTCGTCGCCGTGGCCCTCCTCGCGGGCAGCAGGGCGCCGGGATACGCCGCCTTGCTGCTCGCCCTGTTCGTCGTCGGCGCCGGATACAGCACCGTGCAGCCCGGCGGCAGCAAGTCCGTCGCGTCCTGGTTCGATGCCTCGCAGCGCGGCGTCGCGATGGGCATCCGCCAGGCGGGTCTGCCGCTCGGCGCGGCGCTCGCCGCGGCCGTACTGCCCTTCGTGGCCGGTGAGTCGGGCTGGCGGGCCACGCTCGTGACCGGCGGACTCGTCGCGCTGCTCGGCGCGACGCTCTTCATGAGTGTCTACCGGCGGCCGCCCGCCCCGGAGGTCACGCCCGCACCCGCACCACCCCGGGACACGCCGTCGGCGGGCGGGCGGCGTGCGCTGCTCCGCGAACCGTCCATGGTGCGGATCATGCTGTCCGGCACCAGCCTGGTCGCCGTGCAGTGCGGCCTCGGGATCCTGACCGTGCTCCACCTCTACGACGTCGCCTCCCTCGGCGCCGGAACGGCCACGCTCGTCCTGGTGGCCGTGCAAGGCGCGGGCGTCGTCGGCCGGATCGCCCTCGCCGCCCGGAGCGATCGCGCGCGGCGCCGGGGACGCGGGCGGTACGGATCCGTCAGGGCCTGCCTGACCGCCGTCACCGTCGGCATGACACTGCTCATGACACCCGTGGGCCAGTCACCCGTGGCGGCCGCCCTGATCCTCGTCGCCCTCGGCTTCTTCGGGCTCGGCTGGTACGGCCCCTGGGTCGCCCATGTGACGGAGGCCGCCCCGCCCGGCAGGACCGGGTTCGCCCTGGGCCTGGCCATGTCCGTCAACCAGGTCGCGATCGTCGTGACCCCGCCCCTGCTCGGCCTGCTCAAGGACCGGACGGGCAGTTTCACCGCCTCCTGGGGCCTGCTGGTCCTGCTGACCGGAGTGGCCATTGCGGCCACGCGGCGCGGCGGCCGCTGACCTCACACCTGCTGCAGCACATGCTCCACCAGCGAGATCAACACGTCCTTCCCCGACTCCCGTTCGCGCACGTCGCACAGCACCACCGGGGTGTCCGGGCCGAGGTCCAGCGCACGCGACACGGCGTCCGCCGTATGGGTGCGCACCCCGTCGAAGCAGTTCACACCCACCACGAAGGGGATGCCCCGGCTCTCGAAGTAGTCGACGGCAGGGAAGCAGTCGGCCAGGCGCCGGGTGTCGGCGAGCACCACGGCACCCAGACAGCCGGTCGACAACTCGTCCCACACGAACCAGAAGCGGTCCTGCCCCGGCGTGCCGAAGAGGTACAGGGCGAGGTCGTCGCGGAGGGAGATGCGGCCGAAGTCCATGGCGACCGTGGTGGTCGTCTTGGTCTCCACGCCCTGAAGGTGGTCAACAGGGCGGGAGACTTCGGTGAGTTGCTCCTCGGTGTGCAGCGGGCGTATCTCGCTGACCGACCCGACGAGCGTCGTCTTGCCGACGCCGAAGCCACCGGCGATCAGGAGCTTGAGCGCCGTGAAGTCGCGGAGGGGCGTGCCGGGCGGGGTGGCCGGCCGGGCGTGCTCAGAGTGCGCGGAGTCCATTGATCACTTCTCGCAGGAGGTGCGCGTCCGGGCGGCTGCTCCCGGGCGCGGGGTCGGCAGGGGTGATGCGCAGCAGATCCCTGGCGGTGAGGTCGCCGAGCAGCACGCGCGCGACGCCGAGCGGCAGGCCCGAGTCGGACGCCAGGTCGGCGACCGTGCGCGGTGCCTCGCCGCACAGGGCGAGCAGGTCGCGCTGCTCGGGCGGCAGCGGCGCGCGCGGCTTCGCGCCGGTGGCGCGCACGACGGCCATGAGGTCGATCCGCTCGGCACCGTCACGGGTGCGGGCGCGCCCGCCGGTCATCGCGTAGAGGCGGACGAGCGGGCCCGCCTCCTCGTCGTACCGTTCGGTCCAGGCGTCGCTCACACAGCACCGTCCGCCCTCTCGGGCACGCCGAGGTGCTCGTGGACGCGGTCGACGAGGAGCGTCATCTCGTACGCGACCAGGCCGATGTCGGCGTGCCCCGCGGTGAACACGGCGAGGCAGGAGCCGCTGCCCGCCGCGACCACGAACAGGAAGCCGTCCTCCAGCTCCACCATCGTCTGCACGACGCCGCCCGCCCCGAAGTGGCGTCCCGCGCCCTTGGCGAGGGAGTGGAAGCCGGAGGCGATGGCGCAGAACCGTTCGGAGTCGTCGCGCCCGAGGCTGCTGGACGTGCCGACGGGTAGCCCGTCGATCGACAGCATCACCGCGGAGCGCACCTCGGAGACCCGGTTCACGAGGTCGTCGAGCAGCCAGTCGATCCGGCCGCTGCCGTCGTCGCCGCTGCTGCCCAGGTTCGTGACGGTGTACGTGGGGGTCATCGGGTTCCTTCGTCGTTCGGAGAGGGGTGCGGCGGGCGCGACTCGTCCCGCACGGCGTGGGCGCGCCGCCGCCCGGACCGCAGCGAGGCCATGGTGGCGCGGGCCGCCTCGGGGGAGCGGCGGGCGGGCGCCGCCTGCTCGGCGGCACCGGTGCGGGTGCCCTCGCCCTGGTCCTCGCGCTCGCGCAGCTCGGGCGCGAGGTTC
>NZ_JBNJLS010000035.1:0-60606 GCF_050510915.1 Streptomyces odontotermitis
GCGGTCGAAGGCGGTGGCCAGGAAGTGCACGAGGGCCGGGTGGCGGATCTCCAGGGCGACTTGGCGGTCGTGGCTGGCAGGGATGAAGGCGACGGTGCGGTCGAAGACGAGGAGTCGTTCGGTGACTTCGTCGAGGGTGCGGACTTCGACATCGCCGTCGAGCCGCTCGTAGTGGGCCTGGACGGGGAGTGCGTGGCGGGTGGTGTGCTGGTAGAGGGTGCGCATCCGGGCACCACGTGAGAGGAATGCCTGATCGCGCGGGAAGGCAAGGGCGAGCGCCTCCAGGGGGCGAACTCCGCCTGGCTGAATGGTGAGTACCTCACGGTGACTGGCCGTTATGGCCCGGTCTATGGCCGCGTTCACGTCGGCAAGTCCATCGTGCACGGTGATTGCCGCACGCCCTGGTGCGAGGGGGGATGAGGGGGGGACGAGTGGCAGGAGAGGTTCGAAGAGCCTGGCCAGCTTCTCTTCCTGCAGGCGTCGCTGTGCGATGGTCTCCTCGATGGAGCGCAACAGGCGGGGAAGAGTGACCGCGGGGGCGGTGGGGCGCAGCAGGTGAGGGGTGCCGTCATCCGGATGCAGGAGGTTGTGGTCGAGCAGGCAGGGAGCCTGAGCGGCGAGTTGGCCGGGCACGCCGTTCTCACGAAGGGCGCGGGAGTAGACGATGGTTCCGGTCTCGCACAGCTCGTCGGGTCCGTGCCGGTGGGGCTCAGGCGCCACGGTTTCGCATCCTCCTTCGCTGACGCTGCCGGAGTTTATGCCTCGGGTAACCAGTTGACGGCGAGTAGTCGGGTGGTGGGTGCGGGGGGCACGTGCGGGTTGGCTTGATCTCGACGGTCGAGCAGTTGCTCAGCTCGTGTCGTTGTCCAGGATTCCGGACTTTGCTATGAGGTAGCCGAGTTGAGCCCGGCTGCCGCTGCCGAGAGCTGCCGCGATTTTGGCGATGTGGGCTCGGCAGGTACGGACGTTCATGCCCAGGCGGCGCGCTATGGCCTCGTCCACGAGACCTTCGATGAGGAGCCGGGCGATGGTGCGTTGCACACCGGTGATGCCATTGGCGGTGGGGGCGTAGGGCACTTCTTCGAGGAGCGGAGTTGCTCGGCTCCAGAGTTGTTCGAAGACCTTCGCGAGATAGGCGACGAGGCCGGGTTGGCGTATTTCCAGGGCGACTTGACGATCGTCGCGGGCAGGAATGAACGCGATCGCGTGGTCGAATATGAGCAACCGGTCGATCACTTCTTCCAGCGTCCGGATCTCCACGTTTCCCTGGGCAATGCGCTCCGCGTACGCGAGAGTTCCCTGGCTGTGCCGCACGGTGTGCTGGTACAGGGTGCGCATGGTGACGCCGCGGTCGAGGACGGACTGGCCCCGTTTCAATGCCGCGTTGAGCGTGTTCTCGCTGCGGCCGCCCCCGGGTTGAACGGTGAGTACTTCGTAGCGGCATTCCGCCGTGGCGCGCTCTATGGCCTCTTCGATCCTTGCGTCACCTTCCAGGACGGTGATCGCGTGAGTCGTGGGCTCGGCCCGCGCGGTGATGGCCATGAATGGCTCGAAGATGTCGGTCAGTTCGACGGTGAGCCTTCGCCGTTCCTGGATCTCCCGCTCGATGGGATGGAGACGCTGTGCGAGCGCGGCGGAGGGGGACACCGGGCGAAGCCAGCCAGGGTCGTCCGGGTCGGGGTGCAGCAGGGCCGATTCCACGAGGCAAGGAGTGGTCTCAGCCTCTGCGCGCGCCAGGCGGCCATCGCTCAGTGCGATGGCGTACAACCTTGATCCCTCATCACACAGTGGGGTTGAGGGGTGAGGATGTGTCGTTTTCGCCCGTGTTATGTCCAAATCTCCACCCCCCAGGGTCCTGAACGTGCAGGAACATGATGCATCCACTGTGTGGCTTTGACGTGCTCGATTAGGACATCGTCTTGTTGGAGCCGGGGGAGTGGAACCTACCAAGTGAGGACGAAGCCGACCATGTTTAAGAGCATGCTTCGCTCAGTGCTTGTCGCCGCCTTCTCCGTAGGGTTGGTCGTGGGCGCGGTGAGTACGCTTGATTCAGCCCCGGATGGTGCGTCAGCGAGTACCTACTCCGTCTCCGCGACGCCTGGCGATATTGGCTGGAACGTGGGTCCGGCAGGGGCCGCGTCATGAGCACCCCTCCCGACGACCGCACCTTCCGCCGCGAAATGGCCACCGCCTACCGCTCCGGCTGGCACTTCATCGATCTCGTCACCGCCATCCCCGAGCAGGGCGACTCCCTCATGGTCACCCTCCTCGGCGAGCCCGTCGTTCTCGTTCGCGACGAGGACGACGAAGTGCGCGCCTTCCGGTGCCTGCGCCGCCCCCGCGGCGCCCCGCAGCCCGTGCGCTGTGCCATCCGGTACGGGATGGTCTTCGTCAACCTCGACCAGCGCGATCACGAGCTGGTCGGTGAGCGGCGCGGGCGCGGGCCGCGCTCCGAGTCCGCTCTGCCCACAACTGCCACCCCCCGCAGTGCCTGACGCGATTCCCCCGTCGTTGTAAATCGCGCAGGCGCTTCCCCCAGCAGCGGCGCCACCGTGGACCTGAACACGGTGGCGCCGCTGTGGTGTGTGCGGCCCGCATGCGTCAGGGAGCCTGCAAGGACCTGTGCCCCATCGCCCGGTCCAGCACGATCGCGATCACCACCCGGTCCGGGTTCGGCGACGGCACTCTCCCGTACCGCTCCTCGTAGCGCCGCTCCCCCTCGGCCACCTCCGCCGGATCCGTCCGCACCTCGGCCCGCCCCTCCAGCGTCGCCCATATCCTCCCCTCCACCTGGCAGACCGCCACCCGCGCACCCGGGCCGCCGTCCACGCCCGAGGCCGCGAGGACGTTCGTGACCTTCTTGCTGGACTTGTTCGCGAGGACGCGGGCGAGGCCGGCCTCGGGGTCGTACGTCACGCCGACCGGCACCACGTGCGGGGTGCCGTCCGGGCGGGGCGTCGTCAAGGTGCACAGGTGCCGCTCCCGCCAGAAGCTGAGAAACGGGGTACTCGGGTCTCGCGGGTCGATGGCCATGAGCGGGAACCTAGCTCTCCGGGACCTAGGTCCCTTCAGCCACCTCCTTGAGTGGAATAGGCTCAACTTTGTGTACGTTAGGTAAGTCATGGCGATGGCCATGGGCGTAGCCGTAGTGCCGTAGAGAGGTCTCAGGAGGAGAAGAGCAACGTGGACGCAGAGCTGACCAACAGGAGCCGGGACGCGATCAACGCGGCGACCAGTCGCGCGGTGAAGGACGGGCACGCGGACCTGACCCCCGCACACCTGCTGCTCGCGCTGCTGGAGGGGCAGGACAACGAGAACATCACCGACCTGCTCGTCGCCGTCGAGGCCGACCAGGCCGCCGTGCGCGCCGACGCCGAGCGGGCCCTCGGCGCGCTGCCCAGCGTGACCGGGTCGACCGTCGCCCCGCCGCAGCCCAGCCGCGAGATGCTGGCCGTCGTCGCCGACGCCGACCAGCGGGCCAAGGAGCTGGGGGACGAGTACCTCTCCACCGAGCACCTGCTCATCGCCACCGCCGCCGAGGGCGGGAGCGCCGGTGAGATCCTGAACAAGCACGGGGCGTCGGCGAAGAAGCTGCTGGACGCGTTCGAGAAGAGCAGGGGAGGGCGGCGGGTGACGACACCCGACCCGGAGGGGCAGTACAAGGCGCTGGAGAAGTTCGGGACCGACTTCACCGCGGCCGCGCGCGAAGGAAAGCTTGATCCTGTCATCGGGCGGGATCAGGAGATCCGGCGTGTTGTGCAAGTCCTGTCCCGGCGTACCAAGAACAATCCCGTCCTCATCGGAGAGCCCGGCGTCGGCAAGACCGCCGTCGTCGAAGGGCTCGCCCAGCGCATCGTCAAGGGGGATGTGCCCGAGTCGCTGCGCGACAAGCGGCTGGTCTCGCTGGACCTGGGCGCCATGGTGGCCGGGGCCAAGTACCGGGGTGAGTTCGAGGAGCGGCTGAAGACCGTGCTCTCCGAGATCAAGGAGAGCGACGGGCAGGTCATCACCTTCATCGACGAGCTGCACACCGTCGTGGGCGCGGGCGCGGGCGGAGATTCAGCCATGGACGCCGGCAACATGCTCAAGCCCATGCTGGCGCGTGGTGAGCTGCGCATGGTGGGCGCCACCACCCTGGACGAGTACCGGGAGCGCATCGAGAAGGACCCGGCCCTGGAGCGGCGCTTCCAGCAGGTGCTCGTCGCCGAGCCGTCCGTCGAGGATTCGATCGCCATCCTGCGCGGGCTCAAGGGGCGGTACGAGGCGCACCACAAGGTGCAGATCGCCGACAGCGCGCTGGTGGCGGCCGCCGCGCTCTCCGATCGCTACATCACCTCCCGGTTCCTGCCCGACAAGGCCATCGACCTTGTGGATGAGGCCGCCTCGCGGCTGCGCATGGAGATCGACTCGTCCCCCGTCGAGATCGATGAACTCCAGCGCTCCGTGGACCGGTTGAAGATGGAGGAGATGGCGCTGGCCAAGGAGACCGACCCGGCCAGCCGGGACCGTCTCGCCAAGCTCCGCCGCGACCTCGCCGACAAGGAGGAGGAGCTGCGCGGGCTCAACGCCCGCTGGGAGAAGGAGAAGCAGTCCCTCAACCGCGTCGGTGAGCTCAAGGAACGTCTCGACGAACTGCGCGGGCAGGCCGAACGCGCCCAGCGCGACGGGGACTTCGACACCGCCAGCAAGCTGCTGTACGGGCAGATCCCTTCGCTGGAGCGGGAGTTGGAGGAGGCCAGCGAGGCCGAGGCCCAGCAGGAGGCCGCCAAGGACACCATGGTCAAGGAAGAGGTCGGGCCCGACGACATCGCCGATGTCGTCGCCGCCTGGACCGGGATTCCCGCCGGGCGCCTCCTGGAGGGCGAGACGCAGAAGCTGCTGCGCATGGAGGACGAGCTCGGCAAGCGCCTCATCGGGCAGACCGAAGCCGTGCGTGCCGTGTCCGATGCGGTGCGGCGCACCCGCGCGGGCATCGCCGATCCCGATCGGCCCACCGGGTCCTTCCTCTTCCTCGGCCCGACGGGTGTGGGCAAGACCGAACTCGCCAAGGCCCTCGCCGACTTCCTCTTCGACGACGAGCGGGCCATGGTCCGCATCGACATGAGCGAGTACAGCGAGAAGCACAGCGTGGCCAGGCTGGTCGGGGCTCCGCCCGGATACGTGGGATACGAGGAGGGCGGTCAGCTCACCGAGGCCGTGCGGCGGCGCCCGTACTCCGTCGTCCTGCTCGACGAGGTGGAGAAGGCGCACCCGGAGGTCTTCGACATCCTGCTCCAGGTGTTGGACGACGGGCGGCTGACCGACGGGCAGGGGCGCACCGTCGACTTCCGCAACACCATCCTCGTCCTCACCTCCAACCTGGGCAGCCAGTTCCTGGTCGAGCCGCTCAGCACGGAGGAGGAGAAGAAGCAGCAGGTCCTTGAGGTGGTGCGGGCCTCCTTCAAGCCGGAGTTCCTCAACCGGCTCGACGACCTCGTCGTCTTCTCCGCGCTCACCAAGGACGAGCTCGCCCACATCGCCGAGCTGCAGATCGGGCGACTCGCCAAGCGGCTCGCCGACCGGCGCCTGACGCTCGACGTCACGCCCGAGGCGCTGGCCTGGCTCGCCGACGAGGGCAACGATCCGGCGTACGGGGCGCGGCCGCTGCGCCGCCTCATCCAGACGTCCATCGGTGACCGGCTCGCCAAGGAGATCCTGGCGGGCGAGGTGAAGGACGGGGACACGGTCCGCGTCGACGCCTTCGGGGACGGGCTGATCGTGGGGCCGGCCACGGGCAAGTCGCTGTAACCGGTCGCTGCGTTCCCCGCTGTCCGCAGCGGGCGAACGGCCGAAACCCGGTGGAGGAGGACCCGGGCTTGCCCCCGGGGCCCCTTCCTGGGAGAGGATGGGCCCATCCATACGAAGGGACCAAGCACGTGAGCATCGACCCGTCCTCGATTCCGAATTTCGGGGGACAGCCCGAACCGCAGCAGGGCGCAGGACCGGCGGGCCCCGTCGTCCCCGACCAGGACCTGGTGAAGCAGCTCCTGGACCAGATGGAGCTCAAGCACGTCGTCGACGACGAGGGTGACCTCGCGGCGCCGTGGGAGGAGTTCCGTACGTACTTCATGTTCCGCGGCGAGGACGACCAGCAGGTCTTCTCGGTGCGGACCTTCTACGACCGGCCGCACCAGATCGAAGACAAGCCGCAGCTGCTCGAGTCGATCGACGACTGGAACCGGCGCACGCTCTGGCCGAAGGTCTACAGCCACACCCACGACGACGGCACGGTCCGCCTCATCGGCGAGGCCCAGATGCTGATCGGCACCGGTGTCTCGCTGGAGCACTTCGTGTCGTCGACCGTCAGCTGGGTGCGGGCCGCGATCGAGTTCGACCGCTGGCTCGTGGAGCAGCTGGGTCTTGAAGAGGACGTCGACTCCGCCGAGGGTGACGAGAAGCCCGACGACGAGGGCTGAACCCTTCCGCCGTCACAACGGCATGTCGGCGATCGCGACCAGATACGTCCCGTACGCCAGCGAAAGCCCGGCCAGGGCGCCCACCACCAGGTGGGCGGACCTGCGCCGGGCTTTTGTGAGCGCGCAGGCGAGCGGCAGGAGCAGCGGGAACGCGGGCAGCAGGAAGCGGGGCTTCGACTCGAAGAAGCCGGAGCCGCCGACCGTGATCAGGAGCAGCACGCCCGTGTAGACCGCGAGGGCGAGCGGCGGGCGGTCGGCGAGCAGCAGCGCGTACAGGAGGACCGCCGCCGCCACCAGGACCAGCGTCATGGAGAAGACGAAGCGGTCGCCGTCCAGGAGGACGTGCTTGGCGAAGGCGAGGGAGCCCGCGCCGAAGTCGAAGCGGGAGCCCCACTCGCGCTGCACCGTGAAGTAGCCGCCGAGCGGATCCCCGGTGCGCACCCCCACCCACAGGACGTACGCCCCCCAGCCGAGCGGCGCGAGCGCGGCACCCGCCCAGACCCGGCCCGCGACGCGGCCGCGCCGGCGCCCGATCTCGTACGCCGCCGTGGCGAGGACCGCCGCCGCCACCGCGAAGCCGTTGGGCCGGGAGAGCCCGGCGAGCGCCGCGAGGGTGCCCGCCCAGAGCCAGCGGCCGGTGAGGAGCGCGTACAGGGACCAGGCGGCGAACGCCGTCAGGACCGGCTCCGTGTACGCGAGGGACAGGATCACCGAGTGCGGGAGCAGGGCCCAGAGGGCGACCAGGAAGGCCGCCGTGCGGGGGCCGCGCAGCCGGGCGGTGAGCAGGTAGATGCCGTACGCGGACAGGGCCGCCGCCAGCCAGGACAGGAGCAGGCCCGCGGCGCCCGAGCTGAGCGGCGTGACGGTCGTGACGGCGCGCACCAGGGCCGGATAGAGGGGGAAGAAGGCCAGGTCGCTCTGGGTGACGTCGGGGCCGAAGTGCAGGGTGCGGCCGTAGCCGTGGGCGGCGATGCCCAGGTACCAGCGGGAGTCCCAGGAGCGGCCGAGCAGCCGGAAGGTGTCCTGGTGGGTGAGGTGCGCGGCGACGGCGACCGCGACGAGGCCGGTCAGCCGGGCGGCCGCGAAGACGCCGAGGGCGCGGGCCGCCGCCGGGAGCCGGGTGCCGGGGCGGCGGCCCGCGGCGCGCTCGGACTTCTCGTCGGGCCGCTCGCCGGTCTTCTTGCCGGGGGTGGGGACCAGAGTGGTGCTCAGGTGCGTCACATAGGCACCCTGCGCCCCCGGCGCGGGCCGCGCGACTCGGGCAGAGCCGGACGGAGACGGACCCTGCCCGTACGAGCTACAGCGATACGGGCTGCCGCCTACAGCGATACGGGCTACCGCGATGCGCGCTACAGCGACTTGAGGCGGGCCGCCGCCTCCTCCAGGACGGACGTCTGCTTGCAGAACGCGAACCGTACGAAGGGGGCGCCGGTCTCCTTGTGGTCGTAGAAGACCGCGTTCGGGATGGCCACCACGCCGATCCGCTCCGGCAGCGCCCGGCAGAAGGCGAAGCCGTCGCTCTCGCCGAGCGGCCGGATGTCGGTGGTGATGAAGTACGTGCCCTGCGGGCGGTAGACCTCGAAGCCCGCCTCGGTGAGCCCGGCGGCGAGCACGTCCCGCTTGGCGCGCATGTCCGCGCGGAACGACGCGAAATAGCTGTCCGGGAGCGCGAGCGCCTCGGCGACCGCGTACTGGAAGGGCCCCGAGGAGACGTACGTGAGGAACTGCTTCGCCGAGCGGACGGCGGTCACGAGCTCCGGCGTCGACGTCACCCAGCCGACCTTCCAGCCGGTGAAGGAGAACGTCTTGCCCGCCGAGCCGATGGTGACGGTGCGCTCGCGCATGCCGGGGAACGAGGCCAGCGGGATGTGCTCGGCCTCGTCGAAGACCAGGTGCTCGTAGACCTCGTCGGTGATCACCAACAGGTCGCGCTCCACGGCGAGTTCGGCGATCGCGGTGAGCTCGGCGCGGGTCAGGACCGTGCCGGTCGGGTTGTGCGGGGTGTTGAGCAGGAGGAGGCGGGTGCGGTCGGTGACCGCGTCGCGCAGCTCGTCGAGGTCAAGGCGGAAGCGTCCCTCGCCGGGGCGGAGCGTCACCGGGACGCGGTGGCCGCCCGCGAGCGCGATCGACGCCGCGTACGAGTCGTAGTAGGGCTCCAGGGCGATGACTTCGTCGCCGGGCTCCACCAGGGCGAGCAGGGAGGCGGCGATCGCCTCGGTGGCGCCCGCGGTGACGAGGACCTCGCGGTCCGGGTCGTAGGCGAGGCCGTAGACGGCGGACTGGTGGGCGGAGACGGCCTGGCGCAGCTCGGGGACGCCGGGGCCCGGCGGATACTGGTTGCCGCGGCCGTCGCGCAGCGCGCGCACCGCCGCCTCGCGGATCTCCTCGGGCCCGTCCGTGTCGGGGAAGCCCTGGCCCAGGTTGATGGCCCCGGTCTGCACGGCGAGCGCCGACATTTCGGCGAAGATCGTCGTGCCGAACTCGGCGAGACGGCGGTTGAGTAGCGGTCGGCCGCTCGCCGACGTGCCGGATGTGCTCGCGGACGTGCCGGATGTGGAGGTCATGGCGGCCATCCTGCGCCGAACCTCTGGACTTCCTCAACTCTGCTTTGGCGCCGGGTGGCCGGGGGCATCTGCTTGTCACGCAAGAAGGCACCAACTACCGCAGCAAGCAAGGCACCAAGCAAGGCACCAAGCAAGGCACCAAGCAAGGCACCAAGGCGTGCCACTACGGGGGAACGGAAGGAGCGTGATGGCCATGGTCATGGCCTTCATCTTCATCGGCGTGGTTGTGCTCGCGATCGTGCTCGCGATCGCCACTGGAGGGCGGGGCCGGTCGCGCTCCGGCTTGCGCTCCGGTGCTTCGAGCTCCTCCGGCTCCAGTTGGTGGGCCGGCGGAGCGGGCAGCGGCGGCGGCGGGCACCACCACGGCGGCGGGCACCACGGCGGTCACTCGTGCGGCGGCGGCAGCTCCTGCGGAGGCGGCTCGTCCTGCGGTGGTGGCTCCTCCTGTGGCGGTGGAGGCGGATGCGGCGGCGGAGGAGGCAGCTGACACGGGGCAGCTGGTCCATCACCGGAGCGGGGGCTCCCCCTCCACACCGACCGGGGCGCCCGGCGGGAGGCAACTCCTGCCGGGCGCCCCGCCGTTGTACGCGCGGCACAGGACTGAACAGGTGAGCTGGGTAGCCCTCGGGGGGATGGAAACCCTACGAAGTTGGGTAAAAACGCTGTGGCGGCGTCGCCGTCCATGATTCCCTCTAAATCGTCAACACAGCCCTCGGACGTTCGGTCATCAGGACCTCTTTCCGGTTTACCGGCGTACTCGTGGGCACGAGCCGGCCATCCGACCTCCCGGTGTTCCAGCCGGGCGGGCCGGCACCACCTCCATTGCGTGTTAGCGGAGCCGACCCATGCTCACGACCCTGAAGACTGCCTACACCGACACGCGCGCCGCGGACCTCGCCTGGGCCCTGGGCCGCGAGCCGCTCCCGGCCCTGGCCACGCTCGACCTCCAACTGGCTGACGCGTCACTGGAGTTGAGACTCCTCGGCGCCTCGCACCAAGTCCTCCTCGACCAAGAACAGGGCAGCTGCTCGGAGACCGTCGCCTGCATCCCCGGCAGCAGCACCCCGCTGCCGCTCGGCGTCGCCAAGCGGGTGGGCGACTGGGAGTACGAGTTCGCGGCGCGCGTGGAGACCCTCTCCCGGGGCCAGTTCGCGGGCCGCGCCCAGGAGTTGCTGGCCCTGGTCGCCGAACATCCGCACGGCCTCGCGGGCGTGTTCCCCGGCTCCCCGCACGCGTTCACGGCGCTGCTCGCGCAGTGGCACGAGGGGCAGGTGCAGTGGCGCACCTGGCATGCGTACCCGCAGGACGGTCAACTCGTGGCGACGCGCACACGGGTGGGGGCGAGGATG
The DNA here is from genome assembly GCF_050510915.1 of Streptomyces odontotermitis. NCBI lineage: Bacteria > Bacillati > Actinomycetota > Actinomycetes > Kitasatosporales > Streptomycetaceae > Streptomyces > Streptomyces odontotermitis. Next base: position 10,369 of record NZ_JBNJLS010000035.1, read on the forward strand.
CCGGTGACCCTGTGACGTGCCCAGGTGAAGATCACGTACACCTCCCGGCCGCGTTTGCACCCTTGTGGGTGACCAGACGTAGGAGTGCGGTGACGTAGCGTTCCCAGCGTGATCGAGCCGCCAGCGCGCCTGCCCGTCACGCCCAGGACGGGCCGTCTCCTCGTCCTCGTGGGCGTCTTCATCTGCGCTGCCTGCGGCCTCGTGTACGAGCTCGAACTCGTGGCCCTCGCCTCGTACTTGATCGGTGACTCCGTCACCCAGGCGTCCGTCGTGCTGTCCGTGATGGTCTTCGCGATGGGCATCGGCGCGCTCCTCGCCAAGCGCATGCGCTGCCGGGCCGCTGTCGGCTTCGGACTCATCGAGGCGGCGCTCGCGCTCGTCGGCGGCTGCAGCGCGATGGCGCTGTACGCGGCGTTCGCGTGGACCGGCGACCGGGGCGGCGTCTGGGCGGGCGGCTCGCGCTACCTCCTCGTCGCGTTCTCGCTCGCCATCGGCGTGCTCATCGGCGCCGAAGTCCCCCTGCTCATGGTGCTGATCCAGCGCATCCGGCGCCAGGACGCGAGCGGCGCGGTCGCCGACCTCTTCGCCGCGGACTACGTGGGAGCGCTGGTCGGCGGCCTGGCCTTCCCCTTCCTCCTGCTCCCCCTCTTCGGCCAGCTCACGGGCGCACTGCTCACCGGAGCCGTCAACGCCCTCGCGGGCGGCGCCCTCGTACTCGGCCTGTTCCGCAGGGACTTGAGCACGCGCGGCCGCTGGGTGCTGTTGGTGGCGAACGTGACGGTGCTCGGCATGCTCGCCTCCGCCGCCGCCCTCGTGGGCGACTTCGAGCGGGCGGCGCGGCACGCGGTGTACGGGGCGGGGGTGCGGGTGGCGGTGCAGACGGATGTGCAGGAGGTGGTGCTGACGGGGGGTGCGCCGCGGGGTGGTGAGGCGGATGGAGCGGGTGGCCAGGGCGGTGGGGGCGGTGCGGGTGGCCCAGGTGGTGCGCGCGGCTCCGGGACGTCGTCCACCTCGTCGCACTCCTCGCACTCCTCGCACTCCTCGCACTCCTCGCACTCCTCGGGCCCCTCCGGTTCCTCGGGCTCCTCCCGCTCCTCCGACACCCCTGACTTCGCCCGCGACTTCGACCTCTTCCTCGACGGGCGGCTGCGGGTCAGCGGCCGGGACGAGCGGCGCTACCACCGGGCGCTGGTCCGCCCCGCGATGCAGGGCCCGCACGCGCGCGTGCTCGTCCTCGGCGGCGGTGACGGGCTGGCCGTCCGCGAGGTGCTCCGCTACCCCGGGGTGCGCCGTGTCGATGTGGTCGAACTCGACCCGGGCGTCGTCGACCTGGCCCGCCACGACCCGGCGCTCAGCGCGCTGAACGAGCACGCGTACCGCGACCGGCGGGTGCGCGTGACGAACGCCGACGCGTTCCGCTGGCTGCGGATGGTGCCGCGCCGCGCCACGTACGACGTGGTGCTCTCCGACCTCCCCGACCCCGGCATCACCGCGTCCACGAAGCTCTACTCGCAGGAGTTCTTCGGCCTCGCGGCCCGCGTCCTCGCGCCCCGCGGCCGCCTCGCCGTGCACGCGGGCCCCTTCGCCTCCCGCCCCCGCGTCTTCTGGACGGTCGAGACGACGCTGCGCGCGGCGGGCCTGCGCACGGCGCCGTATCGGGTGGGTGGCCGCGTCTCCGGCTTCGCCGCGGGCCCGGACCGCACGGCGGACGGCTCCTCGGCCCGTGCCCAGCCGAGGGACTGGGGCTTCGTGCTGGCCGCGCGCGACCGGCCGGTGGTGCGGGACGGGTACTGGGGGAGTGCGCGGGCCGCGGAGCGGGTGCGGGTGCGGGGGCTTGCGCCGTCGACGCTGGTGCATCCGCGCTACGCGAACTGAGTCCGTGGGTCGCGTCCGGCCGGGTCGACCGGCTGAGTCGCCCAATTGAGTCGGTGAATTGCGTACAGGTGCGTACAGGGCGGTGAGGGCGTGAGTAGGCTCGATTGTCATGGACCATGAGGTGTTCGTTCCGGTACCGGCGGAGGCGCTGCGGAAGGTCCTCGACGACCCCGAGCGGGTCGCGGGCGCGGTCCCGGGGCTCCAGCGCGACACCGACGCGTACTCGCCGCCCTTGTCGGGGCGGCTGAAGGTGCGGGTCGGCGGGCACGCGATCACGTACAAGGGGTCCGTGCGCATCGCGCGCCGCGACGGGGACGCCGACGCGTACGAGCTCGAGGCCGAGGGCACGGAGGTGCGGGGCAGCGGGGCGGTGAAGGCCGCGCTGACCGTGAAGCTGGTTCCGGCGGACGGCGGCACGACGCTCGCCTTCGCGGTGACGGCGTCCGGGGACGGGCGGGTCGCCGAGAGTTCTCCACAGGCTGTGGAGGGGGCCGGGCGGAGGCTGCTCGAGCGGTTCGGGGAGGGGCTGGGGGTGGTGGGGTCCCGGGGGGCGGAGCCGGTTGTGGACGCCGCCGAGGCCGACTCCGATCCTGATGTCGCCCCCGATCCTGACGTCGGCTCCGATCCTGACGTCGGCTCCGATCCTCACGCTGACTCCGATTCCGGCGACCTCGGTGAAGTCATCTCCATCTTCGACACGGAGGTGCCGCCGCCCTCCCTCGACCCCCTCGCGGACGAGGGCGCGGACGTGGACGGGGACGCGGACGAGCCCGTGATCGTGCCGCCCGCGGAGGCAGCGCACGCGCGGCGGACGATGATCGGGCGCAGCGCGGAGGAGGTCGACCACGCGCCGCCCCGGGGGCGGTACGCGCCTGCTCCGGCGCCGGAGACGACATCGGCCACGGCCACCTTGCGGTGGGCCGCGCCCGCGGCTGCGGTGGTGCTGGCCTCGGCGATCGTGGTGGGGCGGGTGCTGCGGCGGAGGCGGTGAGCTGTCCTTTCCCCGCCGCATCTATGAGCGCGCTCCGCGCGCGGGCGCCCCTTCCCGGATCCGCCGGCTCCGTCGGCCCTGGGGCACCCGTATCGCCGCTGACGCGGCTCGTCCTCAAACGCCGGACGGGCTGAGTGCGCTCGCCGAGCGGGATTTCGGGTAGGGGCGGGACTGGGGAAAACTCAGGCCCATGACCACCACCGACGTGACCCTCACCGCAGGCGCAGCCCGAGTCACCGTCCAGCCCGGCAACGGCTGCCGCATCGGCAGCCTCGCCCTCGACGGCGTCGAACTCCTCCGCCAAGGCCCCCGCTACGGCTGCTTCCCCATGGTCCCGTGGTGCGGCCGCATCAGGGACGGCCGCTTCCTGGACGGCGCCACCGTCCACCAGATGCCCCTCAACTCCCCGCCCCACGCCATCCACGGCTTCGCCCGCGACGCCGAGTGGACCACCGCGAAGGCCACCCCGACCGAGGCCGCCTTCACGTACGACCTCACCGACCCCTGGCCGTACCCGGGCCGGGTCACCCAGGTCGTCGAGCTCACCGAGGACGCACTCACGCTCAAGCTGGCCGTCGAGACGTACGGGGACTCGTTCCCGGCGCAGGCGGGCTGGCACCCGTGGTTCAACCGGAGCCTCGGGGCGGACCTGGAACCCGTGACCCTGGACTTCCATCCCGCCTGGCAGGAGGAGCGCGGGGACGACCACCTGCCCACGGGGCGGCGCATCGAGCCGCGGCCCGGCCCCTGGGACGACTGCTTCGGGATGCCCGACGGCGGCGTCGACGTCACGCTGACCTGGCCCGGACAGCTGGAGGTCAACGTGAAGAGCCGCGAGGAGTGGGTCGTCGTCTACGACGAGCAGGACGCCGCCGTCTGCGTGGAGCCGCAGACCGGACCGCCCAACGGGCTCAACACCGCGCCCCGCCTCGTCACCCCGCTGGAGCCCCTGGAGGCGGCGACCACGTGGACCTGGCGGCGGCTCGGGCAGGGCTGAACGCGCTCTGAGCTCGCTCTAAGCTCGTAGGCATGACTGACGACGTACGCGGCGCCCTGCTGCAGCAGATCAAGGACAAGGCCGTCGTGCACGGCAAGGTGACCCTCTCCTCGGGCATCGAGGCGGACTACTACGTGGACCTCCGCCGCATCACCCTCGACGGCACCGCCGCCCCGCTGGTCGGCGAGGTCATGCTGGACCTGACCGCCGAGCTCCAGTACGACGCCGTGGGCGGGCTCACCCTCGGTGCCGACCCGATCGCGGACGCGATGCTGCACGCCTCCCACGCGCGCGGGAACCGCTCCGTGCCGCTCGACGCCTTCGTCGTCCGCAAGGCCGCCAAGGCGCACGGCATGCAGCGGCGGGTGGAGGGGCCCGACATCAAGGGGCGGCGGGTCTTGATCGTCGAGGACACCACCACCACCGGCGGCTCGCCGCTGACCGCCGTCGAGGCGGCCCGGGAGGCGGGCGCCGAGGTCGTCGCCGTCGCCACCATCGTGGACCGGGCCACCGGCGCGGGCGAGAAGATCAAGAACGAGACGGGCGTCCCGTACCTCTTCGCGTACTCGAAGGACGAGCTCGGGCTCAGCTGACCCACGGGGAACCGGGGACCTACGGCCCTGGGATTCCGGTCTCTCCCCGGCTGGAGCAATCCGGCAAGTCTGGAAAGATGGGGGCGACGATGACGTCGCCCCCGTAGGTCAGGGCCCAGCACCCACCCGCACATCACAAGGAGCGGACACATGCCCATCGCAACTCCCGAGGTCTACGCCGAGATGCTCGACCGGGCGAAGGCAGGCAAGTTCGCCTACCCGGCCATCAACGTGACCTCGACCCAGACCCTGCACGCTGCCCTGCGCGGCTTCGCGGAGGCCGAGAGCGACGGCATCATCCAGATCTCCACCGGTGGTGCGGAGTTCCTGGGCGGTCAGTACAACAAGGACATGGTCACGGGCGCGGTCGCGCTCGCCGAGTTCGCGCACGTCGTCGCCGCGAAGTACGACATCACCGTCGCGCTGCACACCGACCACTGCCCCAAGGACAAGCTGGACGGCTACGTCCGCCCGCTGCTCGACATCTCCGCCGAGCGCGTCCAGGCCGGCCGCAACCCGCTGTTCCAGTCCCACATGTGGGACGGCTCCGCCGAGACCCTCGCCGACAACCTGGCCATCGGCCAGGAGCTGCTCGCGAAGGCCGCCGCCGCGAAGATCATCCTTGAGGTCGAGATCACCCCGACCGGCGGCGAGGAGGACGGCGTCACGCACGAGATCAACGACGAGCTGTACACGACCGTCGACGACGCGCTGCGCACCGCCGAGGCCCTGGGCCTGGGCGAGAAGGGCCGCTACCTGCTGGCCGCGTCCTTCGGCAACGTCCACGGCGTCTACAAGCCGGGCAACGTCGTCCTGCGCCCCGAGCTCCTCAAGGACCTCCAGGAGGGCGTCGGCGCCAAGTACGGCAAGCAGTCGCCGTTCGACTTCGTCTTCCACGGCGGTTCCGGCTCCACCGAGCAGGAGATCGCCACCGCGCTGGAGAACGGCGTCGTGAAGATGAACCTCGACACCGACACCCAGTACGCCTTCACGCGTCCCGTCGCGGACCACATGTTCAAGAACTACGACGGCGTCCTGAAGGTCGACGGCGAGGTCGGCTCCAAGAAGACCTACGACCCGCGCACCTGGGGCAAGGCCGCCGAGGCGGGCATGGCCAAGCGCGTCACCGAGGCGTGCGCGAACCTGCGCTCCACCGGTACGAAGCTGAAGTGAAGACGAAGCTGACGTAGGCAAGTCCCTTCGTCCGTACGTGGGTTGGGCCCGGCTCCCTCTGGGGGGCCGGGCCCAGCTCATGCCGAGCGGGCGGGCGTCACGCGTCGTCGACGATCTGGTACAGGTAGATCACGTGGGTGTCGTCCCCGACCGGCACCGACTCCCGGTCCGCGGCGTCGTGCTGGATGTAGAACTCGGGGCCCTTGGCGCCCTTGAGCTCGCCCTTGTCCTGCATCTGCGCGAGCTTGTCGAGGAACGTGTTGGCGTCCGGCGTCTTGGTGCCCATCTCCTGGGCGAGCCCGCCGCCCACGACCACCTTGAGGTGGTTCGAGTCGACGAGCAGGTCCGAGGCGGCGCCGGTCGCGCTGCTCGGCGAGAAGTTGGGGCCGTTCTCGTCGCACTCGTAGGAGCCGAGGACCATGCCGAGCACCGGGTAGGGGCTCTCGCCGCCCATGTTGACGGACTCGACCTTCCCGTACTGGTCCTGCTTCTTGGCCTCGCAGATGTTGACGGTCGGCGGCTTCTGCCGGTCCGCGTAGTCCCAGTCGCCGCCCTTCTCGCCGCCGTTCCCGGTCTGGACGTCGGACGGCTTGGAGGTCTGCTTGCCGCCGCTGCCACCGGAGTTGCCGCTGCCACCGGAGTTCCCGGAGCCGTCGGAGTTGCCGGAGCCGCCGTTGCCGGAGGGCTTGTCCGCGGACTGGGAGGCGGTCGCAGACGGCTTGGAATCGCCGCTGTTGTCCTCGCCTCCGCCGGGCTCACAGGCCGTGGTGGCCAGGGCGAGCGCGGCGGTGGCGCCCAGCAGGCCGAGCTTCCAGTTCTTGCGGGTCTTCGTGCGCATTGGGGTTCCCCCGTGGGTCGGGCGTGAGCGGTGAGGGTGGGTACTGCTTGCCAGTACACGGTCAATGAACCGGCCGCAGTAGTGTGCGCCAGGAGCGAGCGATTCCGGCCAGGGCACACGCGATCGTTACCGATCTCGGACAATGGCGCAGACTTGTTCACATGGCCATTCACGAGAACCTGCTCGGGGGACCGCCCCCGACCCATCTGCCCGACGACCCCGAGCCGCGCGAGCTGCTCGCGGGCGGGGCGGCGCCCGCCGACGTCGCCGCCAAGTACCCGAAGTCCTCGCTCGCCTGGGCCCGGCTCGCGGACGAGGCGTTCGAGGCGGGCCGCGTCGTCGAGTCGTACGCGTACGCGCGCACCGGCTACCACCGCGGCCTGGACGCGCTGCGCCGCGCGGGCTGGAAGGGCCACGGCCCGGTGCCGTGGGAGCACGAGCCCAACCGCGGCTTCCTGCGCGCCCTGCATGGGCTCGCGCGGGCGGCGCAGTCCATCGGGGAGCAGGACGAGTACGAGCGCTGCGCGGGCTTCCTGCGGGACTCGTCCGAGACGGCGGCCGACACGCTGGGCTGAGCCTGTCCTCGCGTACGTACGGCAGAAGGGGCCACCGCGGCGATGCGGTGGCCCCTTCGCGTGCGGGGGGGGGCTCAGTGGAGCTTGTGCAGCATGCCCACGTCGTACGGGGTCGCCTCGTCCAGGCGGTCCGTGACCGCCTTGTCCGCCCACTCCGGGTCCGCGATCAGGGAGCGGCCCACCGCGATCATGTCGAACTCGTCCCGCTCCATGCGGTCGAGGAGGAGGTCGATGCCGGGCATGAAACATGCAGAGGCCGTACCAACGGAGCGGGCGGAATCGTTCCGCCTTGCCCTGGCGGAGATCACCCACGGATGATGTGGGTGGGGACCGGGGCCCCCGTGTCGCTACGGCAGGGGCGGACCGCTACCCGGAGTTCGTTCAAGGAGACAGCGATGTCCCACGAGGCGGAGACCTCCTATCCGGAGGCGCCAGAAACCCCGCATCTCGACTTCGCCGGCACGACGCCCTACGAGGACTACGTCCAGGCCGACGTGCTCACCCACCTCCAGCACCCCCTCTCCGACGACCCCGGAGAGATGGTCTTCCTGGTGACGACCCAGGTCATGGAGTTGTGGTTCACCGTGATCGTCCACGAGTGGGAGACCGCGTCGCGGGCCCTGCGCGGGGACGACGTGCCGGTCGCGATCGCGGCCCTGAAGAGGTCGGTCCGGGAACTGGACGCACTGAACGCGTCCTGGCGGCCGCTGGGTCAGCTGACCCCGGCCCAGTTCAACTCGTACCGCAGCGCGCTCGGGGAGGGGTCCGGCTTCCAGTCGGCGATGTACCGGCGCATGGAGTTCCTGCTCGGCGAGAAGTCCGCGTCCATGCTGGTTCCGCACCGGGGCGCGCCGCGCGTCCACGACGAGCTGGAGAAGGCGCTCCAGGAGCCGAGCCTGTACGACGAGGTGCTCCGGCTCCTGGCCCGGCGCGGCCACGCCGTCCCCGCCGCCGTCCTGGAGCGGGACGTGGCCCTGCGCTACGAGCCCTCGCCCGATGTCGAGGCGGTCTGGACGGCCCTCTACTCGGGCGACGAGAGCGACGAACTGGCCCGCCTGGGCGAGGCGTTGACCGACGTCGCCGAGCAGGTCTGGCGCTGGCGCAACGACCATCTGGTGGCCACGCGCCGCGCGATGGGCTCCAAGACGGGCACGGGCGGCTCGGCGGGCGTCGCCTGGCTGGAGAAGCGGGCCCGGAAGAACGTCTTCCCGGAACTGTGGAGTGCGAGGTCACATGTCTGAGCCCGACGAGACGGCGAGCCCCTCCGGTTTCGGGCAGGCGTCCCGCATGGCGGGACGGGTGGGCGAAACCGCCCACGGCGCCGCGGATGACGTCCCGGCGCACATGGCAACGCTGGCCGCGCGAGCGGCGAAGTTGGACGCCACCGACGAACTCGCCGCGAAGCGGGACGAGTTCGTCCTCGATGACACCGTCTACCTGGACGGGAACTCACTGGGCGCCCTGCCCAAGGCTGTCGAGGCCCGCGTAGCGGAGGTCATCACCCACGAGTGGGGGCGACTCAGGATCCGCTCCTGGGACGAGAGCGGCTGGTGGACCGCCCCCGAGCGGATCGGCAACCGCATCGCCCCCCTCGTGGGCGCCGCCGAGGGCCAGATCGTCGTCGGCGACTCCACGAGCGTGAACGTCTTCAAGGCACTGGTCGCGGCGGTCCGCATCGCGCGGGGCGGAACGGACGACGCCCACCCGGACGAGGGGCGCGACGAGATCGTCGTTGACGCCACGACCTTCCCCACGGACGGGTACATCGCCGAGTCCGCGGCCCGCATGACCGGCTGCCGCCTCATCCCGGTCGCCCCGGCGGACACCCCGTCCGTCCTGGGCCCCCGCACCGCCGCCGTCCTCCTCAATCACGCCGACTACCGCACCGGCCGCCTGCACGACCTGCCCGGCCTCACCGCGGCCGGGCACGCGGCGGGCGCCCTCATGGTGTGGGACCTCTGTCACACGGCGGGCGCCCTGCCGGTCGGGCTCGATGCGCACGGCGTGGACCTCGCGGTCGGCTGCACCTACAAGTACCTGAACGGGGGCCCGGGTTCGCCCGCGTACCTCTACGTGCGAAAGGAGCACCAGGCGCGCTTCGACTCGCCGCTGCCCGGGTGGAACGGACACGCCCAACCCTTCGGCATGCGGCCCGAGTTCACACCCGCCGAGGGTGCGGTGCGCGGCCGGGTCGGCACCCCCGACATCCTCTCCATGCTCGCCCTGGAGGCGGCGCTCGGCGTCTGGGACGGGGTGTCGGTCGAGGCGGTGCGGACCAAGTCCCTCGCCCTGACGGACTTCTTCCTGGAGTGCGTCGAGGCGTACGTGCCGAAGGGGCGGGTGGAGCCGGTGACGCCGGCCGCGCACGCCGAGCGCGGCAGCCAGGTCGCGCTGCGCTGTGCGGACGCAGGCGAGGTGATGCGGCGGCTCATCGAGCGGGGCGTGGTCGGTGACTTCCGCGAACCGGACGTGCTCCGCTTCGGCTTCACCCCGCTGTACGTCTCCTTCGCGGAGGCCGAACAGGCCGCCCGGGTACTCGCCCACACGCTGGCCGGGGCCTGATAGCGTCCGGCGGATCTTGCTCCGTGACCGGGCCGCCGCACCGCTGGGCGGCCCGGTCACGGGGAGGCCCGCCGAACGCACGTGACCCGCTGAGAGGTTGAGCATGCAGGAAGACGCAGCCGGTGCCGCGGCCGACGCCGCCGCCGTGGCCCGCGACGCCGCCGAGGCCGAGGCCGCCTTCTCGCATCCGGAGGTGGAACCCGACGCCACCGCCGCCTACGGCGACCACCCCGACCAGGTCGTGGACTTCCACGCGCCGCGCGACAGCACCGCGGTCGCGCCGCTGGTGGTGGTCCTGCACGGCGGTGCCTGGCGGGCCCCGTACGACCGGCGGCACGTGACGCCGTTCGCGGACTTCCTGGCGCGGCGGGGCTTCGCGGTGGCCAACGTCGAGTACCGGCGCGGCAGTCCGCTGCCCGCGCAGGGCGGCACGGGGCCCGTCGCCGGGCGCTGGCCGGAGACCTTCGACGACGTCGCCGCCGCGTTCGACGCGCTGCCCGCCCTCGTACGGGAGTTCCTGCCCGCCGCCGACCCGCGCCGCACCGTCGTGACCGGGCACTCGGCGGGCGGGCAGCTCGCGCTGTGGGCGGCCGCGCGGCACGTGCTGCCCGACGACGCGCCCGCCGCCTGGCGCACCGACCGGCCCGCCCCGCTGCGCGGCGTCGTCGCGCTCGCCCCGATCGCGGACTTCGGGCGGGCGCGCGAGCTCGACGTCTGTTCCGGGGCGGAGACCCAACTCCTCGGCGGCAAGGAGAAGTTCGAGGAGCGGCTGCCGTACGCGGATCCGGCCGCGCTCCTGCCGACGGGCATCGCCACCACCGTGGTGCAGGGCCGCACCGACATCGTCGTGCCGCAGGCCGTCGCCGAGGCGTACGCCGACGCGGCCGCCAAGGCGGGCGAGGTGGTGGGCCTCACGCTCCTGGAAGATGTGGGGCATTTCCCGCTGATCGACCCGGCGGCGGACGCGTGCGCGGTGGTCGCCGAGGAGATCGCGCAGCTCGCGTTCTAGACGGTCACCACTGGCCCGTGGGCGGCCCTGCGGGGCGGCCCTGGGGATACCCGTAATGCCTGAGAGTTACGCGGCAGGTGCATACCCCGGCGTGATGTGGACGACGGTGTGTGATCCCTGCTCGCCGTGTGTGTCGCGGGCGCCGTCGTGGTGCCGGTGTCGGCCGCGGCCCGCCCGCAGGTCCCGGCCCCGGCTCTGGCGCACCTCGCGCCGGCCACCGCCCCAGCGCGGTCACCAGGGACAGGCTCAGCACCACCCGTGCCCCCCCGGGTGCGCCGGGCACGTTCCCCCGCCGCCGCGTCATCCGACCTGCGGCGCCACCACAACAACGACTTCATCAGGTCGGCGAGTGGACAATGGGGGGTGTCCGCGGACAGGGGGGGCCGGGAGTTCGCGCGGTGGGGCCGTGGCGGCGGCCCGTACGTGGGCGCGTAGTACTTACGGCGGACCCCCGAGGACCAGCCTCCAAGGGGACGCGACCCGCCCCCGTGTCGCCGTACCTTCGTAGACGTGACCGAGACGACCAGTTCCAAGCCGCGTACCCCGGGCATGCGGAGCCCCGAGTACAACCTCGCCAAGAACGCCCTGCGCGGTCTCCGCGACGACCTGTTCCGGGATGTCTTCGCCTACCGCCCGCTGCCGAAGGGCACGTACGGGGGCCTGATCGCGCAGCGCCTCCCGCAGGGGATCCGCAGGCACCTCGGGTACTTCCCGCACGGTGTGGTCCTCGCGGCGGCCTGCATCACGCTGGCCCTCGGCCTTATGGAGACCAACCCCGGATACGGCACCAACCAGCTCGGCTGGCTGATCGCTGCCCTCATACCGGGCGTCGCCGTCGCCCTCACCCTGCTCCGCCCGACCCTCGCCTGGTGGGTGTCGCTCGCGGCCGCGCCCCTCGGGGTCATGGCGAGCTACGGCAGTGAGCGCCCCTGGCCGGTGTCGAGCCTCTTCGGGCACATCGCCGTGCTGATGGTGGTCGCGGCGCGGACCCGGCCCCGTACGGCGGTGTGGATGTACGCGCTCACGGCGTTCTACTCCTTCTTCGCGGACGCCGCGTACGGCGGCTGGGACTCGGACACCGCCCCCATGCTGTTCCTCTCCGCCATAGCCGTCGCCTTCGTGGTGTCGATCCAGATCAACTGGAAGGCCCGCCACGAAGTGGTGCGCGAGCGCACAGTCAGCGCTGTCGAGCGCGACAAACGCACCCTCCTCGAAGAGCGCACCACCATCGCCCGCGAGCTGCACGACGTGGTGGCGCACCACATGTCGGTCGTCGCCATCCAGGCGGAGGCGGCGCCCTACCGGGTGGAGAACCCGCCGCCCGAGCTGGAGCAGGCGTTCGTGACGATCCGCGAGAACGCGGTGGCCGCGCTGACCGAGCTGCGCCGTGTCCTCGGCGTCGTACGGGCGGAGGACTACGAGGCACCGGACGCCCCGCAGCCCACCCTCGCCGACCTCGACCGGCTCCTGGCCAACGTCCGCGAGACGGGCCTCACCGTCGAGAAGGCGGTGACCGGCGCGGTCCGCGAACTCCCGCAGGGCGTCGAGCTGTCGGCGTACCGCATCGTGCAGGAGGCGCTCAGCAACGCGCTGCGGCACGCGCCGGGCGCGACCGCGCGCGTCGAGGTCGGCTACGTCCTCGGCGGCCTCGGCCTGCGCGTCGTCAACGGCCCGCCGACCGGCCTCGTCAATCCCACCCGTCACCCGGCCACCGACCCTCAACGAGGGCTGCGCCCGCCCCTTTCAACCGGGGCGGGCCACGGCCTGACCGGCATGCGGGAGCGCGTCACGATGCTGGACGGCGAGATGACGACGCGGAAGACGGAGGACGGCGGTTACGAGGTGACGGTGTTCCTGCCGGTGGCCGCACGCACCGAGGAGGACGACCGCACCGAGGAGAGAGGCCGCACGCAGGAGAGCGGCCGCACGCAGAAGAACGACCGTACGGAGGGCATCGCATGACCATCCGCGTCCTCATCGCCGACGACCAGATGATGGTGCGCGAAGGCTTCTCCGTCCTCCTCAACGCCATGCCCGACATCGAGGTCGTGGGTGAGGCCGTCAACGGCCGCGAGGCCGTCGAGCGGGTCCGCGAACTCGCCCCCGACGTCGTCCTGATGGACATCCGCATGCCCGAGCTGAACGGCATCGAGGCGACCCGCGAGATCGTCGCGACGGCGGACGAGAACCACGCGAAGGTGCTCGTCCTGACCACCTTCGACCTGGACGAGTACGTGTACCAGGCGCTGCGGGCCGGTGCCTCCGGCTTCCTCCTCAAGGACGCCTCGGCGCGCCAACTCGCGGACGGCGTACGGGTGGTGGCCTCCGGCGAGGCCCTCCTCGCCCCGTCCGTGACCCGCCGCCTGATCACGGAGTTCTCGAAGCTGGCGGAGACGCCGAGGCTCTCGGTGGCCGCGAGCCAGGAGGCGTACGGGGAGCTCACGGAGCGCGAGACGGAGGTCCTCGTGCTCATCGCGCAGGGCCTGTCGAACGCGGAGATCGCGGAGCGCCTCGTCGTCGCCGAGTCCACGATCAAGACCCACGTCAGCCGGATCCTGGTGAAGCTGGGCCTGCGCGACCGCACGCAGGCGGCGGTGTTCGCATACGAGGCCCGGCTGGTGACACCCGGTTAGAGCGAGAGCTACCGTCCCGCCATGGACGCCCCCCTCGCACCCTTCGCCCCCGCCTCCCCCGCGTTCCTCGCCGACCCCTACCCCGCCTACGCCGAGCTGCGCGCCCGCGGCCGGGTGCACCACTACGAGCCGAGCGGGCAGTGGCTCGTGCCGCACCACGCCGACGTGTCCGCCCTGCTGCGGGACCGGCGCCTGGGGCGGACCTATCAACACCGCTTCACGCACGAGGAGTTCGGCCGTACCCCGCCGCCGCCCGAGCACGCGCCGTTCCACGTGCTCAACGACCACGGCATGCTCGACCTCGAACCCCCGGACCACCCCCGGATCCGCCGGCTCGTCTCGAAGGCGTTCACGCCGCGCACGGTGGAGCGACTGCGGCCGTACGTGGAGGGGTTGGCCGCGAAGCTGGTGCGGGGGCTCGTGGCGGAGGGCGGGGGCGACCTCGTGAGCGCCGTCGCCGAGCCGCTGCCGGTAGCGGTGATCGCCGAGATGCTGGGCGTCCCGGAGGCGGACCGGGGGCTGCTGCGGCCCTGGTCGGCGGCGATCTGCGGGATGTACGAGCTGAATCCGTCCGAGGGGACGGCGCGGCGCGCGGTCGCGGCGTCCATCGAATTCACCGCGTATTTGCGGGAGTTGATCGCCGCGCGGCGCAAGGAGCCGGGGGACGATCTCATCTCCGGGCTCATCGCCGCGTACGAGGACGGCGAGACGCTCAGTGAGCAGGAGATGATCTCCACCTGTGTGCTGCTCCTGAACGCGGGCCACGAGGCGACGGTCAACGCGACCGCGAACGGCTGGTGGGCGCTGTTCCGGAACCCGGAGCAGCTGGCCGCGCTGCGGGCCGACCCCGAGGGGCTCCTGTCCACTGCCGTGGAGGAGCTGATGCGGTACGACACCCCGCTCCAGCTCTTCGAGCGCTGGGTCCTCGACGACATCGAGATCGACGGGACGGTGCTGCCCCGGGGCGCGGAGGTGGCCCTCCTCTTCGGCTCCGCCAACCGCGACGGGGCGGTCTTCGCCGACCCGGACGCCCTGGACCTGTCCCGCCCCCAGCACCAGAACCCGCACATCTCCTTCAGCGCGGGCATCCACTACTGCATCGGCGCCCCGCTGGCGCGGCTCGAACTGGCGGCGTCCCTGAGGCAGTTGCTGCACCAGGCCCCGACCCTGAAGCTCGCCGCGGACCCGGCCCGCAAGCCCAACTTCGTGATCCGGGGCCTGGAGAGCCTGCTCGTGGAGGTGTAGGGGGGCGCCCCTGGTAGGGCGCCCTCGTGTTCAGGTCGTCATGTCCCGTCGCCGCATGCCTGCGAGCCCGGCCGCGACCAGGGCCGCCGCGACCGCCGTCAGGACCAGGAGCGGGGTCCAGGTCAGCTCCCCACCCGGGAGCTTGGGGAGGTGGCCGAAGGGGGAGAGGTCCATCACGGCCTGCGGCAGCTTCAGCGTGGGGCCGATCCAGCCGATCACGAGCGCCGCACCCGCCACGCCCCACGCGGCCGCCGCGGCCTGCGGCGAGAGGCCCTGGAGCAGGACCGCGAGCCCGCCGATCAGCCAGATCGCGGGGAGCTGCACGAGGCAGGCGCCCAGGATCGGGCCGAGCTCCTGGCCGTAGCCGATGGCGAGGCCGAAGCCGCCGAGGAGCATGATCAGGACGGCGCCGCCGAAGGCGATGGCCAGGTGACCGGAGGCCCAGCGCAGCCGGCCGACGGCGTTCGCGAGGACCGGTTCGGCGCGCTGCGAGGTCTCCTCGCCGTGCAGCCGCAGCACCGCCTGGACGACGTAGAGCGCGGCGACCATGCCGAGCATGCCGACCATCGTGGCGAGGAAAGAGTCCGTGACGCCGGACTGGCCGCCCATCCGCTCGATGAGGTCGCGGGTCTTCTCGTTGTCCCCGACCAGGTCGGCCACGCCGTCCGTGACGCCGCCGAAGGCCACGCCCGAGACGAAGAAGCCGAGGCTCCAGCCGAGGACGCTGCCGCGCTGGAGGCGCCAGGCGAGGGCGCCCGCCGTGGCGAGCTTCCCCTGTGCGGGGCCGGGGCGGGTCGGCAGGAAGCTCATGCCGATGTCGCGGCGCCCGGCGAGGACGTACGCGACGGCGCCCTGTGCGAGCACGGCGGCGGCGAAGAGGAGGAGCACCCACCAGCGTTCGGCGGCGAAGGGCCGTACGTTCTCCGTCCAGCCGATCGGCGACAGCCAGGTCAGCGGCGAGGAACCGTCGGTCTCGGCGGAGTCGCCGGCGGCGCGCAGCACGAAGGCCGCGCCGAGCACCCCGGCGGTCAGACCGCGTGCGAGCCGTGCGCTCTCGGTGAGCTGGGCGACGATCGCGGCCATGGTCGCGAAGACCATGCCGACCCCGCCGACGGCAAGCCCGAACGCGAGGGCGCCGCCCGCCCCTTGGCCCGCGAGGCCCGCGGTGACGAGGAGCGCGAGGACGCCGTTGGCGACGAGCGCGGTGAGCAGCGCGGCCGTCAGCGGGGCCCGCCGCCCGACCATCGCGGACGCCACCAGTTCCTGGCGCCCGCTCTCCTCCTCGTCCCGGGTGTGCCGGATGACGACGAGCAGGCTCATGATGGCGGCGAACAGCGCCACGAACGAGCCGATCTGTGTGGCCGTCAGGCCCCCGAGCGAGTCGCTGAACACCGGCCCGTACAGGGCGCGCAGCGAGCTGTTGGTGGTGATGTCCCGGGCGAAGTCGGCGCGCTCGGCGGCGGTGCCGTAGATGCCTTCCAGGGCCTTGGGGCGGGTGAGCACCGTCATCGTGATGAGGCCGACCCACACCGGGAGCATGACCCGGTCCCGGCGCAGCGCGAGCCGCAACAGGGCGCCCGTGCCCGCGAGGGGGGAGGACCGCCCCGGTCCGCGCGCGGCGCGGGGTGCGGTCGTCACAGCGGCAGTCATCGCGACATCGCCTCTTCCGATGACGAGGCCGAGGACGATGACGAGGCCGTGGCCCGTACGGGGGTGTCGTCCTGGTAGTGGCGCAGGAAGAGCTCCTCCAGGGTGGGCGGGGTGCTGGTCAGGGACCGCACGCCCGACTCGGTGAGGGAGCGCAGGACGGCGTCGAGCTTGTCGGTGTCGACCTGGAGGCGCACCCGGTGCCCCTGCACGTCGAGGTCGTGCACGCCGGGCAGCTTGCTCAACCCGCCCGGTGCGGACGCGAGTTCGGCGCTGACGCTGGTGCGGGTGAGGTGGCGCAGGTCGGCGAGCGAGCCGGTCTCGACGGTGACGCCCTTGCGGATGATGCTGACCCGGTCGCAGAGCGTCTCGACCTCGCTCAGGATGTGCGAGGAGAGCAGGATGGTCCGCCCGCGCTCGCGCTCCTCGGCGACGCAGCCCTGGAAGACCTCCTCCATGAGCGGGTCGAGCCCCGAGGTGGGCTCGTCCAGGATCAGCAGGTCCACGTCCGAGGCGAAGGCGGCGACGAGGGCGACCTTCTGCCGGTTGCCCTTCGAGTAGGTCCGCCCCTTCTTGGTGGGGTCCAGCTCGAACCGCTCGATGAGGTCGGCGCGGCGTGCCGGGTCGAGGCGGCCACCCCTCAACCGTCCGTACAGATCGATGACTTCGCCCCCGGAGAGGTTCCGCCACAGGGTGACGTCGCCCGGCACGTACGCGATGCGGCGGTGCAGCTCGACGGCGTCGTGCCACGGGTCGCCGCCGAGCACCTGGGCGGCGCCGGAGTCGGCGCGCAGCAGGCCGAGCAGGACGCGGATGGTGGTGGACTTCCCGGCGCCGTTGGGCCCGAGGAAGCCGTGCACCTCACCGGTCTCGACGTCGAGGTCGAGACCGTCCAGCGCGTGGGTCTTGCCGAACGACTTGTGCAGTCCGGAGACGGTGATTGCCTTCGTCATGGTTTTGAACGTACGCTACTTTCACAAATTTGTGAAGTTAAGAAAGCGTATAAAGTCGGGGTGGGGGTTCACGTGCGGTGCCGAGGGGAGACGATGGGGCGATGACCAGCGAAGAGAGCGCGACGGACGAGGTTGCCGTGCGGGACGAGGCGGCGATCTCCCGCTTCGTCGAGCGGTTCGCGGGGGAGCTGACCGAGGCGGGCATGCAGCGGATGGCCTCGCGGGTCTTCGCGGCCCTCATCGCCTCCGACAGCGGCGCCCTGAGCTCGGCGGAGATCAGCGAGCGGCTGCAGATCAGCCCGGCCGCGGTCTCCGGCGCGATCCGCTACCTCACCCAGGTGGGCATGGTCCGCCGCGAGCGCGAGCCCGGTTCGCGCCGGGACCGGTACCGGCTCGACCACGACCTCTGGTACGAGACGTTCACGCGGCGGGACCAGATCCTGGTGCGGTGGGAGAAGGTCCTGCGGGACGGCGCGGAACTCCTCGGCCCGCACACCCCGGCGGGGGTGCGGACCCGCGAGTCCGCGGAGTTCATGTCCTTCATGGCGACCCAGCTGGGCACCCTGATGGACCGCTGGCACGAGCACAGGGCGACGCTGGACCTGGGCGAGCTGGAGTAGGCGCCCAGGCGCGCCCCAACGCGCCCTAACGCGGCAGGGTCAGCCCCCACGCGCTGGGCCGCACCGTCCACGTACGCGTGCGGACCGGCCCGCCGACCAGTGCGTCGGCCCGGTAGCGGAAGTCCGCCCCGGAAACGGTGATGGTCCGTGCCCGCACCCGGACGGGCGCCGCCTCGGCGCCCACGGAAGAGGCCCGCACCTCCACCCGCGCGAAGCCGCCCTCCGGTGCCGTGCTGACGCGGACCCCCTCGACCGCCTCGTCCAGATCCACCAGCGTCACGCCGTCCGCCTCGACCCGCAGCCGTGCGGACTCGGGGCCGGGCCCCGCCGCCACCCGCGAGGGGAACGCAAGCGTCCGTACGAACGACTGGCACGTCCGCAGCCACCCGGCCCCCTCGACGGCGGCGCCGGGCCCGACCGGGGCCGGGACCGCGGCCGGGGCGGGCGGGATCCGCAGGTCCCCGAGCACCACCCCGTCCCGGTCGTCCACCAGCAGGTCGAGCCGCCGCTCCGTGCCCTCCAGGACCGCCCGCGCCGCCGCCACCGCGCCCTGCGGCACCCCGAGGGAGCGGGCGAGGCCCAGCGCGGCCGTGCCGCCCACGGGGACCATCGCGAGGGCGCACCCGGCGAGTTCCCGCTCGCGGTGCAGCACCCCGACGGCGCGCAGCAGCGCCCGGTCGTCGCCCACCACGACGGGGCGCCGTCCGCCCCGCTTCTCCAGGGCCCTGACGAACTCCTCCGGGCCGTCCGGCAGGCAGACCCGCACCGCCGCGCCGGCGCCGAGCACGTCGCGCGCGATCCGCACCGACTCTCCGTCCGCGCGCCGGGCGACGGGGTCGATGACCACAAGGAGCTGGTCGCGAGCGGACAACGTGCGCCCTTTCTTTTAGTCGTTCTTTGAGTCCTCGGGTAGCATCTTTGTGCAAGAGCCCCTTGCGCTATTGCGCCAGGGGCTTCGTCTATTCCGGGGCAGCTTCCAGGGCACACCCAGGCCGTACTCGCCACACACCCATATGGGGGCGACGGCCCCTGACCTTGGACATGCCCCGCCCGGAAGGGGTGTACGCCTGTGCCCGCACTTGTGCTGCTCGGTGCTCAGTGGGGTGACGAAGGCAAGGGAAAGGCCACCGACCTGCTCGGTGGCTCCGTGGACTATGTAGTGCGCTACCAGGGCGGCAACAACGCCGGCCACACGGTCGTCGTGGGCGACCAGAAGTACGCGCTGCACCTCCTCCCTTCCGGGATCCTCTCCCCGGACTGCGTGCCCGTCATCGGAAACGGTGTCGTCGTCGACCCGTCGGTCCTGCTCTCCGAGCTGAGCGGACTCAACGAGCGCGGCGTCGACACGTCCAAGCTGCTGATCAGCGGCAACGCGCACATCATCACGCCGTACAACGTCACGGTCGACAAGGTGGGCGAGCGCTTCCTCGGGAAGCGGAAGATCGGGACCACCGGCCGCGGCATCGGTCCCACCTACGCCGACAAGATCAACCGCACCGGCATCCGCGTGCAGGACCTCTACGACGAGTCGATCCTGACGCAGAAGGTCGAAGCCGCTCTTGAGCAGAAGAACCAGCTTCTGACCAAGGTCTTCAACCGCCGCGCCATCGAGGCGGAGCAGATCGTCGAGCAGCTCCTCGAGCACGGCGAGAACATCAAGCAGTACGTCGCCGACACGACGCTGATCCTCAACAACGCCCTCGACCAGGACAAGGTCGTCCTCTTCGAAGGCGGCCAGGGCACGCTCCTGGACGTGGACCACGGCACGTACCCCTTCGTCACCTCGTCCAACCCGACCGCCGGCGGCGCCTGCACCGGCACCGGCGTGGGCCCGACGAAGATCAGCCGCGTCATCGGCATCCTGAAGGCGTACACGACGCGCGTGGGCGCGGGCCCGTTCCCGACGGAGCTCTTCGACGCCGACGGCGAGGCGCTGCGCACCATCGGCGGCGAGCGCGGTGTGACCACCGGCCGTGACCGGCGCTGCGGCTGGTTCGACGCCCCGATCGCGCGCTACGCGACGCGCGTCAACGGCCTCACGGACTTCTTCCTCACCAAGCTGGACGTGCTGACCGGCTGGGAGCAGATCCCGGTCTGCGTGGCGTACGAGATCGACGGCAAGCGCGTCGAGGAACTCCCGTACAACCAGACGGACTTCCACCACGCGAAGCCCGTCTACGAGACGCTGCCGGGCTGGTCCGAGGACATCACGAAGGCCAAGACCTTCGCGGACCTGCCGAAGAACGCGCAGGGGTACGTGAAGGCCCTCGAGGAGATGTCGGGCGCCCCGATCTCCGCGATCGGCGTGGGTCCGGGCCGGGACGAGACGATCGAGATCAACTCGTTCATCTAGCCGCTCGTCCCGGAGTCCGTTCAGGGCTCCGCCCAGGCGTCAGCGCCCCCGGCCGATCCGCATCGGCCGGGGGCGCTTCGTCTTGCGGGCGCCGCTCCGGCATCGGACGATCAACATGGATGTCGCTGTCCGTGTTCGATGACTACGTTCCGTGAGGGGTGGTGTGGATGGCCGGGGACCGTACCCCGCCGCCCCTTCGGGCGCGGCTCCGCTACTGGTTCGACAACACCATGGCCCGTGGCACCCCCGCCCTGATCGGGTGGCTCACCGTCTTCTGCCTGGTCATCGTCGTGCCCGCGAGCGCCGCCCTCGTCTGGGCGGACAAGGACACGCCGACCACCCTCTCCAACCAGGTCGTCGAGATCTGGAAGAACGTCAGCAAGACCTTCAAGCTGGGCGGTGCCCTCGGCACGCCGGCCTATGTCGCGCTCTCCGTGCTGCTCGCCGTCGTCGCGCTGTTCTTCGCGTCCACCCTCGTCGGTCTCATCACGACCGGGGTCAACCGGAAGATCATGGCCCTGCGGCTCGGGAAGTCCGCGGTCCTCGAGGAGCGGCACACCGTGCTGCTCGGCTGGTCGGACCAGGTGTACCCGGTCATCTCGGAGCTGGTGGAGGCCAATGCCAACCGGCGCAGGGCGGCCGTCGCGCTGCTCGCCGACCGGGACAAGGTCGCCATGGAGACCGACATCCACGCGAACGTGCGGCGGACCCACAGCACGCGTGTCATCTGCCGCACGGGCAACACCGCCGACCCCACCGACGTCGGCCGCGTGGGCATCGCCGACGCCCGCGCCGTGCTCGTCCTCACCCCCGGCGACGAGAACGGCGACGCGCAGGTCATCAAGTCCCTGCTCGCCGTCAACGCGGTCCTGGCCGAGGCCGACGGGGAGCGCGGGGCGGACGGGGCGGACGGGGCGCGAGAAGGGGACGGGGAGCGGGGGAGCCCGTACATCGTCGCCGCCGTCCGCAACGGGCGGCATCACGCCGCCGCCTGCCTCGCCGCCGGGGACGCCGGGCGCGTGCTCAACATCGACGACGTCACGGCCCGGCTCATCGTGCAGACCTCCCGCCAGACCGGGCTCTCCCTCGTCTACGCGGAGCTGCTCGACTTCGCGGGCGACGAGTTCTACACCGTCACCGAGCCCCGCCTCGTGGGGCGGAGCTTCGGGGAGGCCGTGCTCGCGTACGACACCTCGTCGGTGGTGGGCCTGGTGCGCACGGACGGGGACGTCGCCGTGAACCCGGCCCCGGACACCCGCATCGAGGAGGGCGACCAGCTCATCGTCGTGACCGCCGACGACGACTCCGCGGTGCTCTCGGAGCAGCCCCTGGAGGTGGACGAGGAGCTCATCGTGGCGCCCGTGCCGCGCGAGCCGGTGCCCGAGCGCATCCTGGTGCTCGGCTGGAACCGCCGCGCCCCGCTGATCATCGAGCAGCTCGACTCCTACGTCGCTCCGGGCTCCGTCCTCGACGTCGTCGCGCGCGGTGAGCGGGGCGCCGAGGAGGCCGGGCGGATCGCCGTCGCCAGCGGGCTCAAGGTGACGTACCGCAGCGGGGAGACCGACCGGCCCGAGGTCCTCGAGGAGCTGGACGTCGGCTCGTACGGCAGCGTGGTCGTACTCGGGTACGAGGACGAGGACGGACTGACGGGCGAGGAGTCGGACAGCGACACCCTCGTCACGCTGCTGCACCTGCGCGCCCTGGAGCAGCGCCTGGGCCGCGAGCTGCCCGTCGTCACCGAGATGGCCGACGACCGCAACCGCTCCCTCGCGCCGATCAGCGAGGGCGCCGACTTCATCGTCAGCGGGAAGATCATCAGCCAGTTGATGACCCAGGTCGCGGAGAACCACCGACTGGCCGGGCTCTTCCGGCAGTTGGGGAGCGCGGAGGGGAGCGAGATCTATCTGAAGCCCGCCGGCGACTATGTGCGCACCGGGCACGAGACCCCCTTCGCCACCGTCGTGGAGTCCGCGCGGCGCCAGGGCCAGTGCGCGATCGGCCACCGGATCCAGGCGGAGGCCACGCTGCCGCCCGCGTTCGGGGTCCGGCTCAACCCGGACAAGCGGAAGCCGGTGACGTTCGCGCCGGGCGACTGCGTGATCGTGGTGGCGCCGGACTGAGGGGGCGGCTCGTGCGGGCTGCCCGGGGTGGGGGTGCGGCTGGCGGGTGGGGCGGGGTGGGGACGCGGCGGTATGTCCGTCCTCGAAAAGCCGGGGGCGCTGTAGGGGTGCATGAGTACTGGCTTGGGTGGCTTGCTGTACTGCGGGCGGACATACCGCCGCGTCCCCACCCCTCCCGCCGTCGTGCATCTGCGGGCCGGTTCTCGCTTCTCGTGCTTCGCCGTGTCTCCGGTGCTTGTGCCGTCGCCCGGCTGCGAGCCGTCCCTTCTTCCGCGCGCGTCGTGGCCTGAGCGAGTTCCGCTACTCCTTCGTGTAAGTGAGTTCCTCGCGGCTGTCGTCGTTGACGCGCCGCAGCCCGCCGTTGCTCAGCAGCGTGATCGTGCTGGCCTTGCCCGCCTTGCAGGACGAGGCGGGCTCGCCCAGCGTGACGGTCGTGGGCCCGATGCTCAGGGTGCCCGCGTCCTTGTCGACGCCCGTCAACTCGCCCTGGAACACGCAGTGATAGGTGCCCCCGCTGTCCGTCGGGCCGTCGGCGGTCAGCGACAGGACCGTGTCGCCGACCTCGCCCTGCTGGAGGGTGAGGCGGCGGGTGTGGTGGCCGTCGTCGTTGTCGAGGCCGCCGTTCCACGTGCCGAGGTAGTCGTCCGGGACGGTGCCGTCCTTGGGGGGCTTCGAGCTCTGCGGGCTCTGGCTGCCGGGCTCGGAGGTGGTGGGTCCCGGGGTGGTGGGGGCGCTGCTGGTGGGCGGCTTCGGCGAGCCGTGGCCGCGCGGGCTCTTGGTGGTGTCCCCCTTCATCACCGCGTACACGGCGCCGCCCGCGCCCACCGCGACGACGAGCGCCACCGCGACGAGCGCGGCGGTGGAGCGGCCGCTTCTACGCGGGGGCGGGGGTGCGGGGGCGTAGGGGTAGGGCGCGGGGGTGTGCGGGTGGGGCTGGGGGTGCGGGTGCGCCGGGGGCTGGTTCTGCGGATAGCCGTACGCGGGCGTCTGCGGATAGCCGTACGCGGGGTTGGGTGCGCCCGGCGGCGGGGTGGGCGGGGGCGTGTGGGGCGGAGTGTGCGGGGCGGCGCCGTTGCCGACCATGGTGGGGAGGTGGTCGAGGGGCGCGGCGGCGTGCGGGGCGGGCGGCCCGTCGGAGGGGGCGCCGGGTGCTGCGGGCGTCGCGGGTGTCGAGGGCGTCGCGGGTGGGGTGGCCGGGGCGGCGGGTGTGGCCCCTCCGGCCGGGGCCGCCGGTGTGTCCGGGGCGGCCGGGGTCGCCTCGTCCGGGTCCTCCGCGTCCAGCAACTGCACCGCGTGGCGCCCGAGTTGGGCGACCAGTGCGGCGGGCAGCCATGGTTCGAGGGTCTTGCCGCCGCCGATCGCGAGGGTGTCGGCGGCGCCCGTGCGCTCCAGGAGGGCGTCGAGGGAGGGCCGGGCGGCGGGGTCCTTGGCGAGGCAGTCGCGGACCAGGTCGGCGAGCTCCTCCGGCACCCCCTCCAGGTCCGGCTCCTCCTGGGCTATCCGGAACATCAGGGCGTGCACCCCGCTGTTGGCGGTGCCGAACGGCAGGGCGCCCGTGGCCGCGTACGCGAGGACGGAGCCCAGGCAGAACACGTCGCAGGCGGGCGTGATGCGGTCGCCGCGCACCTGCTCGGGCGCCATGAAGCCGGGCGAGCCGACCAGGGCGCCGGTCCGGGTGAGCCCGCCGTCCGTGACGGTCTCCAGGGCGCGGGCGATGCCGAAGTCGATGACGCGCGGCCCGTCGATGGTGATCAGCACGTTCGACGGCTTGAGGTCGCGGTGGATGAGGCCCGCCGTGTGGATGTCCTTGAGGGCGTTCGCGAGCCCCGCCGCGAGGACGGTGACGGTGCGCTCGGGGAGCGGGCCGTGGTCGTGGCCGACCACGGTCTGCAGCGAGGGCCCGGCGACATAGCCGGTGGCCACCCAGGGGATCTCCGCCTCGGTGTCGGCGTCCAGGACGGGCGCGGTCCAGGCCCCGCCCACGCGCCGCGCGGCCTGCACCTCCTGCCGGAAGCGGTTCCTGAACTCCTCCTGCTCGGCGAGCTCCTGGCGCACCAGCTTCACGGCGACGGTCCGGCCCCGCCCGGAGCGCGCCAGATACACCTGCCCCATGCCGCCCGCACCGAGCCGACCCAACAGGCGGTACGCGCCGATCCTCCCCCGTGCCCCGACAGGCTCCCACGGGGGGACCCCCTCCGGATCCCCCGGCCCCAGCTTCTCCATGGCCCTGCGGCCTCCCCCACTCCGTCCGTAGCCGCCCGGCCACGGATTGGTCTGCAACAGACCGAGGATAGTTCGGGGTTACGGGGGGTGGGGCGGCCTCTGCCTCTACGGTTCCGTAACGGCGTCGACCGCCTTGGAGAGCCGCTCAAGCACCCGTACGGTCTCGGCGAACTCCTCCTCCCCGAGTTCCGCCGCGAGCCGCGCCGCGAGCTCCGCGTGCCCGGGCCCGATCTTCGCGACGGCCGCCCGCCCCGCCCCGGTGGGCCGCAGCAGCTTGGCGCGGCGGTGGGCCGGGTTCTCCGCGTACTCGGCGAGCCCGTCCCGGACCAGCAGGTCGGCGACGCGCTGCACGCTCTGCCGGGTGATGCCCATGACGCGGGCGATCCCGGCGACGGGCAGGGGCTCGCGCAGCACGGCGCCGAGCACCTGCCACCAGGCGGCGGTGAGCCCGGCGGGCGCGGCCAGCTGCTCGGACAGGGCGAGGAACTGGCCGTTGAGGCGGAAGACGCCGAGGGCGGTGCCGCTGAGCAGGTCCTGCCGGGCCCGCCCGGCGGCATCGCCGTGGTCGGGGGCGCTCATGACGTGAGCGTCTCGTAGGCGGTGACGTCCGAGTCGTGGAAGACCCGGTACCAGGCGTCGAGCTTCTCGCCCTCGAACACCCCGAGCAGGCCGAGGGCTTCGCGGGCGAGGGCGACCGGCTCGGTGGGCCCGGCCGTGATCAGCCCGCCGTCGGTGACGGCGTCCGCGTCCACGTACCGCTCGCCGCCCTTGTAGCCGGTGGCCGCGAGGTACATCGGCACCGCGCTGGTGTGCGCGCGCTCGTCGAGCAGCCCCTCGCGGGCGAGCCCGGCCACGGCGCCGCAGATCGCGGCCACCGGAACGCCCGCGTCCAGGAAGGCGCGTGCGGCCACGGCGAAGGGGGCCAGCCCGTCCCCGGTGTCCCACAGGTCGGCGCCCGGCAGGACCAGCAGGGAGCTGCCCTCGGGGCGCAGTGCGTCGAGCGTGAGGTCGGGCGTGATGCGCAGGCCGCCGATGGTGGTGACGGGCTCGGGGGAGAGGGCGACCGTGCGGACCTCGTACCCGGCGCGGGCGAGGTGGGCGGTGGTGTGGCCGGTCTCCCAGTCGGCGAGCGTGTCGTAGACGGCGAGGTGAACGGTGCGGACGCGTGTGCTGCTGCTCATGGTGACCTCCGTGAGTGCGCCGGACGCTTATGTAAGCATACTGTCAAATCGACAGTGTGCTGTCAATGGGCGGCGGCGGGGGCAGGCCACCCCCGGGCGCCCCCCCGGCCAGCCCCGGGGCACTCTCGGGCGCTCGCGTTAACTCCTGCCTGGCGCGCCGTTAACCCGCCGTTCCCTAGCGTCACCGCCATGAACGCGCCAGAGAACTTCGGAGAGATCGCCGCCCACCTAGGACTCGACCTCGCGGCGGTGACGCTGCTGACCTTCGGTGTCTTCTATCCACGGCACCGAAGGCGGGAGCTGGTCCCCGCCTATCTCGCCCTGAACGTCGCCCTGTTCGCGGTCGTCGCGGCCCTCGCGAGCGCCGGCGGCAACGGCGGGCTCGCGCTCGGCTTCGGGCTCTTCGGGGTGCTCTCGATCGTGCGGCTGCGTTCCGACGCGGTGCAGCACCAGGAAGTGGCCTACTACTTCATCACCCTCGTCCTCGGCCTGCTCTGCGGCCTTCCTGGCCTCTCGCTGCCGATGGCGACGGCGCTCAGCGCGGTCCTGCTCCTGGTCATGTACGTCGCCGACCACCCCCGCCTGTTCGCCCGCGACCGGCGCGCGGTGATCACGCTGGACGCGGTGTTCCGCGAGGAGACGGCGCTGCGCGCGGAGTTGGCGCGGCGGCTCGGGGAGCCCCTCGGGTGGACGGTCCAGGAAGTGGACTACGTACGGGACTTGATGGTTCTGGAAGTGAGATTCCGCCAACCGGAACCTTCTAGGGGTGGCAAAGAGTTGGTAAGGGCAGTACCACGGATGACAGGCACGAACCGGTCCCGCACGATCACACCCGCACACCCGAAGGAGACCGTGTGAACCCCGCCGTACGAGCCATCGGCCGCGCCGCCCTGGCCGCGCACCCCATCTCGCTCGACGAGGTCAACTCCCGGGCACAGCTGCTCGCCCGCCGCGACAACAGCTACCTGGTGCCCGTGGAGATATTCCAGGACTTCGCGGCGCTGCTCACCGACCCACGGCGCGGGGACGGCCCGTTCCGGGCGCTCAGCATCGGCGGCCGGCGCTGGTTCCGGTACCACTCCACGTACTACGACACCCCGGACCTGCTCACCTTCCACGAGCACCGCCAGGGCCGCAGGCTGCGCTACCGCATCCGGGAGCGGGTCTACCAGGACAGCGGGGAGCGGCAGTTCGAGATCAAGCTGAAGAGCGGCCGCGGCGAGACGGTCAAGCACCGCACGGAGCTCTCCGGCGACGACCACGCCCTGGACGAGGCGCGGCGCGGCTTCCTGGCCGGGGTCCTGAGCGGCTCGTACGGCGTGCAGGCGCCGAGCGACCTCGGCACGTCCCTGGTCACCGACTACCAGCGTGCGACGTTCGTGGCCGACGGCCAGCGCATCACCTGCGACGCGGGCCTCGTGGTCCGGGACACGGCGACGGGGCGCACGGCGGCGGCCGACCCCGGCCTGGTCCTCGTGGAGACGAAGACGAAGGGCCACCTGACGGAGGCCGACCGCGTCCTGCACCGCTACGGGGTACGGGCCGCCGACTTCACCAAGTACTGCGGCGGCTATGCGGCGCTCCGCCCCGAGCTGGGCATCAACCGCTGGGCGCGGGCGGTCCGTACGGCGTTCCCCCGGACTCCGGCCCCGGCCCCGGTGGCGGGAACTCCAGCGTGACCTCGGCGCCCGCGCCGGTCGACCGCACGGTGAAGGTGCCGCCCGCGTCCTGAGCGGTCCGGCGCGCGATGTCGAGCCCGAGCCCGGTGGAGCCGCCCCCGCTGACACCACGCGCGGACTCCCCTCCCTCGTCGGCGAATCCAGGCCCTTCGTCGGCGACGACGAGCCGGGCCCGCCCTCCCCCGAGCGCACGAACGCAGACACGGAACCCGGTGCCGTGCGGCGTGTGATCGAGGACGTTGCCGATGAGGGCGTCCAGCGCGGCGCCCAGCTCATCGGCGGGCACGGGCACCGGGACGTCCCGGCCGTCGGGCGCGTCGATGCCGAGGGCGCGCCCGTGGTCCTCGGCCAACGGCAGCCAGAAGGCGGCCCGTTCCCGGGCGACGGCGGCGAGATCGGCCCGGGCGGCCTCCCTGAGGGGCCGCCGCGCCTTGCGGATGACGTCGTCGACGCTCCGCTCCAGGGCGGCCACGTCGGCGCCGATCCGCTCGGCCTCGGCGGGGTCCCGCAGGGTCTCCGCGTCCAGGCGGAGCGCGGCGACGGGGGTACGGAGGCGGTGGGCGAGGTCGGCGGCGTTCTCGCGCTCGGCGTCGAGCAGCTCGTCGATGCGACCGGCGAGCCGGTTCAACTCCCTCCCGATCAGCTGGAGTTCCGGCGGCCCCTCCGGCTCGGCCCGCGCGCTCAGATCGCCCGCCGCGAGCCGGTCGGCGGTCCCCGCGAGCCGCCGCGTCGCCCCCACGAGCCGCGCCCCGAGCCGGTCGGCGAGCAGCAGCCCCAGCAGCACGAGCCCCACCCCGATCCCGGCCAGGACCAGCCACGAGGTCATCATCCCCGCGTACAACTGCCGCTCGGTGAGGGTGACGCGCACGACGGCGGTCCCGTCGGCGGCCCCGTGCACGGGCACGAGCACGATGCGCCCGCCCGCGTCGGGCTCATAGGTGAAGGCCCGCCCGGTGCGCGCGAGTTCGACGGCGTGCTCGGCCTTGACGGTGGGCCGGGGCCCGATGACGGAACCGTTCCCGAGCACCAGCGAGGTGACGGGCAGCCCCTTCCCGTTGACGCTCTCCACGGTCTGCTCGGCGGTGCCGCGCTCGTCGGAGGTGGCGAGCACGGGACCGAGGGCGTGGGCGACCCACTGGGCCCGTGCGGTGGCGTCGGAGAGGGAGCGGTCGGCGGCGTGGCTGCGGGTGAGGAGGGTGAGGGGGACGAGGAGGGCGGTGAGCACGAGGGCGGTGGTGGCGGCGGTGAGGAGCAGGAGCCGGCGGCGCATCAGTCGGCGTCCGTGGCGGGCCTGGCGCCCGAGGGGCCGCTCTCTTCGTTGTTGCCGTTGCCGTTGCCGTTGCCGTTGCCGTTGCCGTTGCCGCTGCCGCTTTCGCCGCCCCTTTCGCCGCTGGCGCTGCTGCCGCCGCAGCCGCCGCTGCGGTCGTTCCCGCTCTCCGGCCCTTCCTCGCCTGTGCCTTCGGCGCACGCGCCGTCCGCTTCCCCGTCGCCCGCTGCGGGCGGCGGGACGAGCTTCACGCCCACGGTCCGTACGGTGTGCAGATAGCGCGGCGCCTGTGCCGTCTCGCCCAACTTCCGCCGCAGCCAGGAGAGATGGACGTCCACCGTCTTGTCGGCGCCGCCGAGCGGCTGCTGCCAGACCTCGGCGAGGAGTTCGCGCCGGGACACGACCTGGCCGGGTCTGCGTACGAGATAGGCGAGCAGGTCGAACTCGCGGGGCGTGAGGTCGAGCGGGGCGCCGTCGAGGCGGACGTCGCGGGCGGCGAGGTCGACGCGGAGCCCGCCCACGCAGAGGGGTTCCTCGACGTCGACGACGCCGAGGCGGCGCAGCACGGCCTTGACCCGGGCGTCCAGCTGGGCCGCCCCGAAGGGCTTCACGATGTAGTCGTCGGCCCCGTCGCCGAGGAGCGAGACCATCTCCGGCTCCTCGTCGCGGGCGGTCGCCACGATCACGGGGACGTCGCTGACCGCGCGGAGCATCCGCAGGACCTGGGCCCCGTCGACGTCCGGGAGACCCAGGTCCAGCACGACGAGGTCGGGCCGGTCCGTGACGGCGGCGTCGAGCCCGGCCATGCCGCTGGGGGCGGTCACCACGGCGTGCCCCTTGTCGCGCAGCGCGCGCACGAGGGCGCCGCGGAGCTGGGGATCGTCCTCCACAACAAGAAGATGGGCCATACAACCACCGTAGTCAGGGGTAACTGAGCGCCTTTGTCCGGGCCTTAACCGGACGTTAGGAAACGATGGGGGAGAGTGGGCGGGACGGGTAGGGGGCGATCGGGGAGGTTCTGGTGAGTACGTGGCGCAGCGCGGCGGTGACCGCGGCGTGGGTGGCCGTGGGGACGGCGGCGGGAGGCTTGGGCGCCTGGCAGCTGGCGAGTTCGGACAGCGGCGGGGCACCGCACAGCCGTCCGCTGGACAAGGCGGCGGTGGAGCGGGCGCTGGCGGCGACGACGGCGACGGCGACACCGTCGGAGGGCTCGCACCCTTCGGGCACCCCGCCCACGAGCGCGTCGCCGCCGAAGCCTTCGAAGTCCTCGTCCCCGTCCTCCCCCTCGCGTTCGACGCTCCGCTTCACGGGGGGCACGGCGACGGCCGAGTGCCGGGACGACGGGACGGTGTACCTCGTGTCGTGGAGCCCTACGGACGGCTACCACATCGACGAGGACGTGAAGCGGGGGCCGGGGGCGGTGGCCCGCCTGGAGGCGGAGCCGAGCGACGACGACGAGGCGGACGACCTGCACTACGAGATCCGGTGCGACGGGGGCGGGCGGCCGAGGGCGAGGGTGGTGGCGGACGAGGACTGAGGAGGCTCGGCCTCGACTGGGAAACCCTCGACAGACTGTCGCGTCCACCGCGCCCCGCCACACAAGACGCCCATGTCGTGTCCGGTCCGTGGACATCTACCCTCACCCCATGACCCCTCAGCCGAACCCGAACCCCCAGGTCGGCGCCGCCGTAAAGGCCGCGGACCGCGCCCACGTGTTCCACTCCTGGTCCGCACAGGAGCTCATCGACCCGCTGCCCGTCGCGGGAGCCGAAGGCTCGTACTTCTGGGACTACGACGGAAACCGCTACCTCGACTTCACCTCCGGCCTCGTCTACACCAACATCGGGTACCAGCACCCGAAGGTCGTCGCCGCCATCCAGGAGCAGGCCGCGAAGCTCACCACCTTCGCGCCCGCCTTCGCCGTGGAGTCCCGCTCCGAGGCCGCACGCCTCATCGCCGAGCGCACCCCGGGCGACCTGGACAAGATCTTCTTCACCAACGCGGGCGCCGACGCCGTCGAGCACGCCGTCCGCATGGCCCGTCTGCACACGGGCCGCCCGAAGGTGATGTCCGCCTACCGCTCGTACCACGGCGGCACCCACCAGGCGATCAACGTCACCGGCGACCCGCGCCGCTGGGCCTCCGACACCGCCTCCGCCGGAGTCGTCCGGTTCTGGGCGCCCTTCCTCTACCGGTCCCGCTTCTACGCGGAGACCGAGGAGCAGGAGTGCGAGCGCGCCCTGGCGCACCTGGAGGACACGATCGTCTTCGAGGGGCCGGCCAGCATCGCCGCGATCATCCTGGAGACCGTCCCCGGCACCGCCGGGATCATGGTGCCGCCGCCCGGCTACCTCGCCGGGGTCCGCGCCCTCTGCGACCGCTACGGCATCGTCCTCGTCTTCGACGAGGTCATGGCCGGGTTCGGGCGCACCGGCAGCTGGTTCGCCGCCGACCTCTTCGACGTCACCCCCGACCTCCTCACCTTCGCCAAGGGGGTCAACAGCGGATACGTGCCGCTGGGCGGCGTCGCGATCTCCGGGGCCATCGCCGAGACCTTCGCCCGGCGCCCGTACCCCGGCGGTCTCACCTACTCCGGCCACCCCCTCGCCTGCGCCGCCGCCGTCGCGACGATCAACGCCATGGAGGAGGAGGGCATCGTCGAGCACGCCAGGACGCTCGGTGAGCAGGTGGTGAGCCCCGCACTCCGTGACCTCGCCGAGCGGCACCCCGCCATCGGCGAGGTCCGCGGCGTCGGCATGTTCTGGGCCCTTGAGCTGGTGAAGAACCGGGAGACGCGCGAGCCCCTCGTCCCGTACAACGCGACGGGCGAGGCGAACACGCCCATGGCCGCCTTCGGTGCCGCCGCCAAGAAGCAGGGGCTGTGGCCGTTCATCAACATGAACCGCACCCACGTCGTGCCCGCCTGCAACATCACGGAGGCCGAGTTCAAGGAGGGCCTCGCCGCCCTCGACACGGCGCTCTCCGTCGCCGACGAGTACACGGAGTAGCCCCCTGTAGTGCCCTCGGCACCGCAAAGTGAGGAGCCTTCCCCCGCAACCCCGAACGCGTAGTCTGACGTGCTCGTAACCGAAGATGCCCACGTAGGCGAACACGATGACCACGCACGACCGGTTCATGACCAGAACCGCGCGGGGGAGGCCCACCACCATGCCCGGAACCGACGGCAGTGCCGTCATCCGCAGCACGCTCCGCCAGCAGATCGCCGACGCCCTGCGCGACGAGATCCTGGGCGGGCGCCTCGTCCCGGGCCAGGAGTTCACGGTCAAGGAGATCGCCGAGCAGTACGGCGTCTCCGCGACCCCCGTGCGCGAGGCCCTCGTCGACCTGTCCGCGCAGGGGCTCCTGGACGCGGTCCAGCACCGCGGCTTCCGCGTGCACGAGCACACCCTCGACGACTACCGGGGCATGCTCCAGGCCCGCAGCCTCGTCGCGGACGGCATCTTCCGGGACCTGATGGCACGGCCGCCCGAGCCCGCCGACGCGTCGGGCGCCGCGGCCCTCGTCTCCGTGCGGCGGCGCGGCGAAGAGGCCGCCCGCGCGGCGGCCGCCGGTGACCTGAACGTCCTCATCGGCTACGACCTGCGCTTCTGGCGCGAACTCAGCGGCCTCTTCGGCAACCCGTACGTCTCCGACTTCCTGCACCGGCTGCGGGTCCGGTCCTGGATGTGCGCGGTGCCCCATCTCCGCCGCGACCAGGCGGGGCTGCGCGGGCAGCTGTGGGCCCGGCACACCGAGCTCGTCGACGCGCTGGCCCGCCGGGACGCCGAGGGCGCGCACGCGATCATCCGCGAGTACAACGCCCACTCCCTGGCCCTCGTCGAGCGTCTGGCCACGGAATGAGCGCGGCGGAGAGCACGCGCGCCGCCCCCCGGCGCAGCGACCGCACCCGCCCCGAGCTGACCGTCGTCGTGCCCGCCTTCGACGAGGAGGGGCGGCTCGGGCCCACCCTGGAGGCGATCCGCGGCTACCTGGAGGACCGGGGCAGCAGCTGGGAACTGATCGTCGTGGACGACGGCTCCACCGACCGCACCGCCGAGATCGCCGCCGCCACGGCCGCCGCCGACCCGCGCGTCCGGCTGCTGAGCTCCGGGCAGAACCGCGGCAAGGGCCACGCCCTGCGCCTCGGCGTGCTCGCCTCCACGGGACGCCGCGTCCTGATCACCGACGCCGACCTGGCCGCCCCCATCGACGACCTCGAACTCCTCGACAAGGCGCTCACGGACGGCCACGCCGCCGCCGTCGGCTCCCGCGCGCACCCCGGCGCCCGCATCGGCACCCACCAGCACCGCCTGCGCGAACTCCTCGGCCGCTGCGGCAACTTCCTCATCCGCGCGGTCGCCGTGCCCGGGATCCGCGACACCCAGTGCGGCTTCAAGCTCTTCGACGGCGACCGCGCCCGCGCGGCCTTCGCGGCCTCGCGCATCGACGGCTGGGGCATCGACGTCGAGATCCTGCAGTACTTCCGCCGCCGGGGCTGGCCGCTCGCGGAGGTCCCGGTGCACTGGTCGCACCAGGAAGGCTCGAAGGTGCGGCCCTTCGACTACGCCCGCGTCCTCGCGGAGCTGGTGGCGCTCAAGGCGCGCTCCCTGCGCCGTACGGACATCGTCGTCGCGCTGTTGTTCCTGGCCCTGTCCGTGGGCCTGTACTGGGGCCGCTGGGAGTCGCCGGGCGGCCGCTACCTGCCCGACTCGCTGCAGGACCAGAACCAGTGGGAGTGGTTCTTCGCGGTGACGGCCGACAACGTCCGCCACCTCCACAACCCCCTGTTCACCACCCTCCAGAACGTCCCCGACGGCGTGAACCTCATGGCCAACACGGCCATGCTCGGCCTCTCCGTGCCGCTCGCCCCGGTGACCTGGCTGTTCGGCCCGGCCGTCGCCCTGAACGTGGCGATGACGGGCGGCCTCGCCGCGACCGCCACCGCCTGGTACTGGCTGATCGTCAAGCGCCTGATGCCGGGCGGCGGAGTACGGGACCGGAGCGCCGCGGCCGTCGGCGCCGCCCTCGCCGCCTTCGCGCCGCCGATGGTCAGCCACGCGCACGCGCACCCCAACTTCGTGGTCCTGTTCATGATCCCGCTGATCATCGACCGGGCGCTGCGCCTGTGCACGGGCTCCGAACGCCCGCTGCGCGACGGGCTGATCCTCGGCCTGTTCTGCACGTACCAGATCTTCCTCGGCGAGGAGCCGCTGCTCCTGGCGGCGCTCGGCATGCTGCTCTTCGCCCTCGCGTACGGGGTCGTGCGCCGGGATGTGGCGCGTGCCGCCTGGCGCCCCCTCCTCAAGGGCCTCGGCGTGGCCCTCGCGGTCTGCGTCTCGCTGACCCTCTTCCCGCTCTACTGGCAGTTCTTCGGCCCGCAGAGCTACAAGAGCGTGCTGCACGGCGACAACGCGGGCAACAGCCCGCTCGCCCTCCTCTCCTTCGCGGAGCGCTCCCTCGCGGGCAGCGAGAAGACCGCCGACGCGCTCTCCCAGAACCCCACCGAGCAGAATGCTTTCTACGGCTGGCCGCTCGTCGCCCTCGCCTTCGCGATCGTCGTACGCCTGTGGGAGCAGGCGCTGGTCAAGGCGCTCGCGTTCACGGCCGTGGCCGCGGCGTTCCTCTCCCTCGGCCCCACGTTCCGCATCCCCCTCACGGACGTGGTCTGGCCGGGCCCGTGGAAGCTCCTCGCCGACCGGCCGCTCTTCGAGTCGGTCATCGAGTCCCGGGTGGCGATGGTCTGCGCCCCCGTCCTCGGCATGCTCCTGGCCCTGGCGCTGTCCCGTCTTCTCGCCCCGTCCTGCCGGGGCACGACGCGCTACGCGGGGGTGGCGGCCGTCGCCCTCGCCCTCCTCCCGATCGTCCCGGCGCCGCTGCGGGCCGTGGACCGCGCCCCCGTACCGGAGTTCATCGCCGCGGGCACCTGGAAGAAGTACGTGGACACGGCGGCCGGCGAGTCCCTCGTCCCGGTGCCGCTGCCCGACCCCGCCGTCGCGGAGGCCCTGCACTGGCAGACCACGGCGGACCTCGGCTTCCGCGTCCCCGGCGGCTACTTCAACGGCCCGTGGGGCCCCGACCGCATCGGCATCTACGGAGCGTCCCCCCGCAACACCTCCAACCTGCTGCGGGACGTCCGCTCCTCGGGCCGCGCGCCGCTCATCACGGACGCCTGGCGGGCGGCGGCCCGCGAGGACCTCAGGTACTGGAAGGCGGGCGCCCTCGTCCTCGCGCCCCAGCGGCACGACACCGAGCTGCGGGCGACGGTCGACGCTCTGCTCGGCCGGCCGGCGAAATGGGTGGACGGGGTATGGGTCTGGGATCTGCACAGGGGCAGATGACAGAGGCAGGGGCCGACTACGCTGCCTGCGACAAGGCACGCCGAATTGGTGAAGGATCAAGGATTGGGGAGCCCTCTTGGCCTGTGACCTGTGGCTGGTCCCGCTCGTCGACGTGCTGTGCCACAGCCCCGACAACCCGTTCGCCGAGGAGATCGCGACCTACGACAAGGCACTGCACGAGGCGGGCTTCCCGCCCGTCCCCGTCTTCGCCTACATGCCGGGCCTCTCCGGGGACGTGGCGCCCGTCGCGGGCTTCGACTACGACGCGCTGCACTTCCTGCGGCGCGCGTATCTGCTCCAGATCTGCGGGCTCGAAGTGACGCCGGTCGACGAACTGGGCGGCGACTACGAGCAGTTGCTGGAGATGTTCGACTCGACGGCCCAGCAGTCCCACCTGGTCTGGCACTACGACCACGCGGGCGCGTACGTCCCGGTGGACTTCCCCGCACCCCTCGCCAACGACGAACTCCTCGCGGGCGGCGGCCCCCTGGGCTCCTCCCAGGCCCTCCTCCGCGAACTCGAATACGTGGCCCCCTCGATCGGCATAGACCCCGCGAACCCACCCGCTCCCCCCAGCCCTCCGGCGGCCCCCACGTCCCTGGAGGAACGAGCGGCCCCGGCTCCCCCCGACACCAGCCCCTTCGCCAGGGAACGCCACGTGTGGCTGGGCCTCCACACGGCGACGACGCGGAGCCTGGCGCAGGGTTCGATGCTGATCTACAGCTAGCCTCAATCGCCGGACGGGCTCTTTGGAGCCCGTCCGGCGATTGAGGACGAGCCCTTAAGGCGATATCGGGTGCCCCAGGGCCGCGGGAGCGGCGGATTCGGGAAGGGGCGGGATCGGGGAAAGAAGCCCCGCAGGGCAACGCTCACCGAGCCTCAGGCGGCCGCTGCCGCGGCATGTTGGGCCGCGCCCCCGGCGGCAGGGAAGCGCCCCGCGCCCCCTGGGCCGGCACCTCCCCCCGAGAGGGAACCATCGCCTGCATGGCCATCGGCGCGGGCCCCGACCGGAACTCCACCATCCAGTCCGCCGTCTCCGCCCGCACCAGCTCCGTCACGTCCTCGGAGAACTTCCGCAGCACCCCGAGACACCGCTCCGCCGCCTCGCTCGCCGTCCCGTCCGTCGGCCCGAGCACCTCCCGCACGCTCTCCGACGCCCAGTCGAACTGCAGCGCCTGCAGCCGCCGTTGCACCGCCTGCGCCGTGGCGACGTCCCGCATCCACCCGGACGTCAGCCCGAAGAAGCGGTCGCAGCCCACACAGGCCACCCCGGCGAGCAGCGACACGAAGCCCCACGCGGCGATCCCCGCCCCCGCAGCCGTCCCCACCCCCGCGAGGTCCAGCAGCGGCAGCACCCCCGCGCCCAGCGCGCCCAGCGCCGCCCCGCCCCGCAGCAGCCGCGCCCCGCGCCGCTTCCAGGCGCGGTCGGAGAGGTACCACTCCGCCGTGTTCAGGGCGCCGCGCTCCACCCACCGGTAGAGCTCGTCGAGCCGGGCGGCGGGCTCGCCCCAGTCGCCGAGGGGAAAGGTCCGCCCGGACAGGTCCGAACCACCCGCACCCGGCGTCCCATGCATCTCCGGCTGGCTCACCCGGCACTCCCTCTCCCTATGTGGTGGTGCGCACGTAACGACAAGTGACGCAACGTAACGGATGGTGCCGATGCGCAGGTCCAGTCCTACCTCCCAATGGGTGGCCATGAGCCCGCTTTCGCGGCTTTTCCGCCCGGAAGAGCTGCTTAATCAGGTATAGGAAGCCCGGTGATTCGCTCGAAAGAGTGCTGGGGCGAGGGCACCCCCGACGACGTAGGCTCGTCCCAGGCGGAAACCCCGCCCAGTGAGTCCCGTACCGACCAGGAGCTGATTCGTGATCCCCGGTGGTGGCCAGCCCAACATGCAGCAGCTGCTGCAGCAGGCCCAGAAGATGCAGCAGGACCTCGCGACCGCACAGGAGGAGCTGGCGCGCACCGAGGTCGAGGGCCAGGCCGGCGGCGGCCTGGTCAAGGCGACGGTGACCGGCTCCGGCGAGCTGCGCGGCCTCGTCATCGACCCGAAGGCGGTCGACCCCGAAGACACGGAGACGCTCGCGGACCTGGTCGTCGCGGCGGTCCAGGCGGCGAACGAGAACGCGCAGGCGCTCCAGCAGGAGAAGCTCGGCCCGCTCGCCCAGGGCCTCGGCGGCGGTGGCGGCTTCCCGGGCCTGCCCTTCTAAGCGACCGCGAACCCAACTACCGTACGTACGGGGCCGACAGGCCCTTCAATCCCCCAGGAAAGGCGTTCCGCGTGTACGAAGGCGTGGTTCAGGACCTCATCGACGAACTCGGCAGGCTGCCGGGCGTCGGTCCCAAGAGCGCGCAGCGGATCGCCTTCCACATCCTCCAGGCGGAGCCGACCGACGTGCGCCGTCTCGCGCACGCGCTCCTGGAGGTGAAGGACAAGGTCCGCTTCTGTGCGACCTGCGGCAACGTCGCACAGGAAGAGCTCTGCAACATCTGCCGCGACGCGCGCCGCGACCCGGCCGTCATCTGTGTGGTCGAGGAGCCCAAGGACGTCGTCGCGATCGAGCGCACCCGCGAGTTCCGCGGCCGCTACCACGTCCTGGGCGGCGCGATCAGTCCCATCGAGGGCGTGGGCCCGGACGACCTGCGCATACGGGAACTCCTTGCCAGGCTCGCGGACGGCACGGTCACGGAGCTGATCCTGGCCACCGACCCGAACCTGGAGGGCGAGGCCACGGCGACGTACCTCGCGCGCATGATCAAGCCCATGGGCCTGAAGGTCACCCGCCTGGCCAGCGGGCTCCCTGTCGGGGGAGATCTGGAATACGCGGACGAGGTGACTCTCGGCCGCGCCTTCGAGGGGAGACGACTCCTAGATGTCTGACGCCACGCTGCACGCGACGACGCAGGACCCGAACGACTTCGCGGTCCAGATCGCCGACCAGGTAGAGAGCTTCATCGTCTCGGTCAAGGAGGTGGCCAAGGGCGACGAGCCCGACTCGGCCGTCCCCTTCCTCCTCCTGGAGGTCTCCCAACTCCTGCTCGCGGGCGGCCGGTTGGGCGCCCACGAGGACATCGTCCCGGACGAGCGCTACGAGCCGGACCTGGGCCCCGAGCAGGACGTCGACGACCTCCGCGAGCGGCTCGCGCTGCTCCTGGACCCGATCGACGTCTACTCCGAGGTCTTCGACCCGTACGAGCCCCGCAAGGCCCCGGTCGCCCACCGGATCTCGGACGACTTCGCGGACGTGGTCGCGGACCTCGCGCACGGCCTCGCCCACTACAAGGCGGGCCGCGTCACGGAGGCCCTGTGGTGGTGGCAGTTCTCCTACTTCTCGAACTGGGGCTCCACGGCCTCGGCCGCCCTGCGCGCCCTCCAGTCCCTGGTCGCCCACGTCCGCCTCAACCAGCCCCTCGAGGACCTCAACGGCCTCGACACGGACGAGGACCTGGCGGAGGACGCGCTCGCCGAGGCGGCGGGCCAGGTGATGGCGGAGGAGATCGCGGGACCGCTGGGACTGCGCACGGTCAAGTAGTCCGGGTGGCGCGGGCGGCCCGGTAGCGCGCGTGGCGCGGGCGGGACGCGGATTCCCGCAGACAGGCCCTGGCCCGCGCGCCCTGGGGCGATGATGTCCCCATGGCAGCAAGTGCGTTGACGTGGACGGGAATTGCGGCGTGCGCGCTCGGTTCCGCCGGTCTGGTCACCGTCGCGTTCGTGGACCTCGGCAGCGCGGACCAGCTGGCGAGCGTCGGCGGCGGCGTCCTGGCCCTGCTCGGCTTCGCTGTGGCGCTCTGGTCCCGCCGGTCCGGGACGGCGCCCGAGCCGGACGGCACCCCGCCGCCCGCGGTGACCGCTTCTGGTGAGCGGTCGGTGGCGGCGGGCGGGTCGATCGGGTCAGTGGCCACGGGCGACGGCGCGGCGGCCTCACCACCAGCTCCGGCGCCCACTCCAACTCCTGCGCCCACTCCAACTCCTGCGCCAATTCCGGCTCAGACTCCGGCTCCTGGACCCGCTCCGGGCGCCCCACCCCCCACCGTGACCGCCTCCGGCGACCGCTCCATAGCCGCGGGCGGCGACATCGGCGGCGCGGCGACGGGGGACGCGTGAGCGCCCCCGGGGCGAGTGCCGAGGGAGACCGGTCCGTGGCCGGGGGCGGGGACGTCGGCGCCGTGGCCACCGGAGACGGAGCCCTCGCGGTCCATCAGGCCATCGCGAACGCCACCGTCCTGCCACCGGAGGCACTCGTACCCGCCGCCGGCGTCGACTGCCCGCCGGGCCTGCGCAACCTCCCCGCGCGCCCGGCCCTGT
Organism: Streptomyces odontotermitis; assembly: GCF_050510915.1. Classification (NCBI taxonomy): domain Bacteria; kingdom Bacillati; phylum Actinomycetota; class Actinomycetes; order Kitasatosporales; family Streptomycetaceae; genus Streptomyces; species Streptomyces odontotermitis. The sequence continues at coordinate 49,545 of NZ_JBNJLS010000035.1, forward strand.
TCGTGGGGCGGGAGGGTGAACTCGACGCGCTGGACGCCGCGTTGGCGGGGGCGGGAGGGGTCGTCGTGCAGGCCCTGCACGGGCTGGGCGGCATCGGCAAGTCCACGCTCGCCGCGCACTGGGCGGCTACCCGGGCCGGGCACCGCAACCCCGTGTGGTGGATCAGCGCCGACTCGGCCGAGGGCGTGGCGGCCGGGCTCGCGGGGCTCGGGGGCGCGCTGCAGCCGATGCTGGGCGGCGGCGTCGTACCGCAGGAGATCCTGCAGGAGCGGGCCGAGCAGTGGCTGGCCGCGCACGAGGGCTGGGTGGTCGTCCTCGACAACGTCACGAACCCGGCGCACGTCAAGCCGCTGCTCGCCCGGGTGCCGCAGGGCCGCTTCCTGATCACCAGCCGCCGGGCCACGGGCTGGCACGGCGTCGCGGACCCGCTCGGCCTCGGGGTGCTCGAACTCCCCGAAGCCGTCGAGCTGTTCCGTCGCATCCACCCGGAGGGCGACCCGGGCGGCACCCCGGAGCTCTGCGCCGAACTCGGCTGTCTGCCGCTCGCGGTGGAGCAGGCCGCCGCGTACTGCGCCGAGACCGGCATCGGCCCGCGCGCCTACCTCGGGCTGCTCGCCGACTTCCCGGCGGACCTGTACGCGGCGGCGCCGGAGGGCGGCGACGCGGAGCGGACCGTCGCGCGGGTGTGGCGGCTGACCCTGGACCTGCTCGCGGAGTCGGGGCCGCTGCCGGGGCGGATCCTGCGGATGCTGGCGTGGTGCGCGCCGGACGGGATCCCGCGGGCGCTGCTCGACCCGCTCGGCAGACCGCCGGAGGTCCACCGGGCGGTGGGGCGGCTGCGCGCACACAACATGGTCGCCGTCGACGGCGACCGGCTCTCCGTGCACCGGCTCGTGCAGGCGGTGGCGCGGACGGCGGACCCAGAAGACCCGTACCGGGCACCGGAGTTCGTGGCGGTCGCGCGGGAAGACGGCGTGGCGGCGCTCTCCGGGCTGCTCCCGGAGGACGTGGACCACCAGTCCAACTGGCCTGTTGTTCTTGGTTTGTTGCCGCATGTGGAGGCGCTGGTCCGGTACGCGCCCGAGGAGAAGGACACCCTCGCCGTGAGCGCGCTGCTGCGGGAGATCGGTGAACGGCTGCGGGCCCAGGGCGCCGGGCGGCGGGCCCGGCCCCTCCTGGAGCGGGCGGAGCGGGGCTTCGTACGGCACGTGGGAAGCGAACACCCCGACACCCTCGCCGCCCGCAACCTGCTGGCCTGGTGCCTGCGCGCTTCCGCAGAGCCGGAGGCCGCGTACGCCCTGGCCGAGGGCAATCTCGCCGATGCGCTGCGCACGCTGGGCAGGGACCACGTGGTCACGCTCGATGCCCGGAGCCAACTGGCCGTCGCCTGCCTGGCGTCGGGACGGCCGCAGCAGGGCCTGCCGCTCGGGGAGGAGAACCTCACCGAGCGGATCCGGGTGCTGGGTGCCGAGGACCTGTCGGTCCACAAGGGGCGGGTCACCCTGGGGGCGCTGTACATGGGGACGGGGCAGGTGGCGGAGGCCCTCGCCTGTATGGAGGCGGCCGTGCCGGGGCTGCGCGCCGAGCTGGGGGCCGAGCACTCCGCCACACGAGAAGCCGCCCTGCTGCACGACAACCTCTCCCGGGTGTCCGAACTCTTCGCGGCCGGTGCGGAGTTGGACAGCCTCGCCGCCCTGGCCGACGCCGATCCGCACTCGGAGGCGGCCCGCGACAGCCTGAAGGCCATGGGCAGGACCATGGGGAAAGCCATGGCCGCCTCGGCGGAGCGGACGCGCGAACTCCTCGACGGCGAGCTGCGAGGGCTCCGGGAGAGCTCCGCCGCACTGGGGGAGCGGCACCCCGAGGTGCTGTGGGCCAGGATGCGGATCATGAGCCTGTACGCGCAGACCGGGGAACTGGAGCGTGCGGTGGAGGTGGGCGAGCCCCTTCTGGCCGACTGCGACCAGGAGATGGGTGCGGAGGACGTCTTCACCGGCGCCGTGACCGTCTTCCTCTCCCTCCTGTACGAGGGGCTGAGCCGCCCCGACCTCGCCGAGGACCTGCTCGAACGCCACTCCCTCACCACTGAGCGGGCAGAACACATGCTCGGCATGTACCTGGGCGGCTTCGACGGCCTCCGCTCCCTCTTGAACGTCGAGCCGGACGCCGAGCCGGACGACAAGCCGGATGGCGCGCCCCTGTGAGCCACCCCACTTTCCGGAGTGCCGCCCTCCGAAGGGGGAAGGGGTCTGTCCGGAGCGGCCGGAACGTACGGCCCGAGCAGCGGGTCCGTATGCCACGGTGATCACTTTGTGAGCGGGACATCTCACGATGCGATACTCGCCGGGCGAATTTCGGCCGCTCGTTAGACTGAGCCGACCGCAGTACACGCGTACGTGCGGTGACAGACGGACTGAGCGAGGAGCGCACGTGGGCCTTGTCGTGCAGAAGTACGGAGGCTCCTCCGTAGCCGATGCCGAAGGCATCAAGCGGGTCGCCAAGCGCATCGTCGACGCCAAGAAGAACGGCAACCAAGTCGTTGTCGTGGTGTCGGCCATGGGTGACACGACGGATGAGTTGATCGATCTTGCCGAGCAGGTTTCCCCGATTCCTGCAGGGCGCGAATTCGACATGCTGCTGACCGCGGGAGAGCGGATCTCCATGGCCCTGCTGGCCATGGCGATCAAAAACCTGGGCCACGAGGCCCAGTCGTTCACCGGCAGTCAGGCCGGCGTCATCACGGACTCGGTCCACAACAAAGCGCGCATCATCGATGTCACCCCGGGCCGCATCCGGACCTCGATCGACGAGGGCAACATCGCCATCGTCGCCGGGTTCCAGGGCGTCAGCCAGGAGGGCAAGAACATCACCACGCTGGGGCGTGGCGGCTCGGACACGACCGCCGTCGCCCTCGCCGCCGCGCTGGACGCCGAGGTCTGCGAGATCTACACGGACGTCGACGGTGTGTTCACCGCCGACCCGCGGGTGGTGAAGAAGGCCCGCAAGATCGACTGGATCTCGTTCGAGGACATGCTGGAGCTCGCCAGCTCCGGGTCCAAGGTGCTGCTCCACCGCTGCGTGGAGTACGCCCGCCGCTACAACATCCCGATCCATGTGCGCAGCTCGTTCTCCGGACTGCAGGGCACGTGGGTCAGCAACGAACCGCAAGGGGACCGCAAGGTGGAGCAGGCCATCATCTCCGGTGTCGCGCACGACACCTCCGAGGCCAAGGTCACGGTCGTCGGCGTGCCCGACAAGCCGGGCGAGGCCGCGGCGATCTTCCGCACCATCGCCGACGCCGAGATCAACATCGACATGGTCGTGCAGAACGTGTCGGCGGCCTCGACCGGTCTCACCGACATCTCGTTCACGCTGCCCAAGTCCGAGGGCCGCAAGGCGATCGACGCCCTGGAGAAGACCCGGGCGCGCGTCGGCTTCGACTCGCTGCGCTACGACGACCAGATCGCGAAGATCTCCCTGGTCGGCGCGGGCATGAAGACCAACCCCGGCGTCACCGCGGGCTTCTTCGAGGCGCTCAGCGACGCGGGCGTGAACATCGAGCTGATCTCGACGTCGGAGATCCGCATCTCCGTGGTCACGCGCGCCGACGACGTCAAGGAAGCCGTGCGCGCGGTGCACTCCGCCTTCGGTCTCGACTCCGACACGGACGAGGCCGTGGTGTATGGAGGCACCGGGCGATGAGCCGTAAGCCGACGCTCGCGGTCGTCGGGGCGACCGGGGCGGTCGGCACGGTCATGCTCCAGATCCTGTCGCAGCACGCCGACATCTGGGGCGAGATCCGACTCGTGGCCTCGCCGCGTTCGGCCGGGCGCAAGCTGGCCGTGCGCGGCGAGGAGGTCGAGGTCGTCGCGCTGTCCGAAGAGGCATTCGACGGCGTCGACATCGCCATGTTCGACGTGCCCGACGAGGTGTCCGCGCAGTGGGCGCCGATCGCCGCGGCCAAGGGCGTCGTCGTGGTCGACAACTCCGCCGCTTTCCGGATGGACCCGGACGTTCCGCTGGTCGTCCCCGAGGTCAATCCGCATGCCGCCCGGGTGCGCCCGCGCGGCATCGTCGCGAACCCCAACTGCACGACGCTCTCCATGATCGTGGCCATCGGCGCCCTGCACGCCGAGTTCGGCCTGCGCGAGCTGATCGTCTCCTCGTACCAGGCGGTGAGCGGGGCGGGCCGCGAGGGCGTGGAGACGCTGCGGCGGCAGCTGGACCTCGTCGCCGCGAACCGGGAGAGCGAGCTCGGCACGCGCCCCGGTGACGTACGCCGGGCGGTGGGCGACGACACGGGGCCGTTCCCGGAGCCGGTGGCGCTCAACGTCGTGCCCTGGTCCGGGACGCTGCGCGAGGACGGCTGGTCGTCCGAGGAGATGAAGGTCCGGGACGAGTCCCGGAAGATTCTCGGCCTGCCCGGCCTGAAAGTGGCCGTCACCTGTGTACGGGTCCCGGTGGTGACCACCCACTCGCTGGCCGTCCACGCGCGCTTCGAGAACGAGGTGACGGTGGACCACGTCCGCGAGATCCTCGCCACCGCGCCGGGCGTCGTGCTCTTCGACAACCCGGCCGCCGGTGAGTTCCCCACGCCCGCTGACGCGGTGGGCACCGACCCGACCTGGGTCGGCCGGGTGCGCCGCGCCCTGGACGACCCGACCGCGCTCGAACTCTTCGTCTGCGGCGACAACCTGCGCAAGGGCGCCGCCCTGAACACGGCGCAGATCGCGGAGTTGGTGGCGGCGGAGTTCGCGGGGCAGTAGCGCCGCGCTGTCCGGAGGACGTCTCCGGGCGGGGGAGCGGAGCCCCCGAAGCGGAGTCCTTTGTGGGATCTGTGTAAGTTCTGTGAGCAGTTCGATGGTCCGGACCACTTGAACTGGAGCGTCTCCGCGTTCGAAGATTCGCAACCCGCCCACTGCAACCGGCGACGAGGCGGGCCGCGTCTTTGCGGTCGCCCTCAGGGGCGGCCGAGCGCTGCGGAAAATGGGGCATAGGGGAAGAGCTGGTACGCATGGGGGCATTTGATGCATCGTCACAAGCGATGCCTGCGCATGCTGAAAACGCGATACCGGGCGCGTACAACCCTTACGGGGGGGAGCGTGTCCAACAGGCGTGGCAGAGGTACTCGACTTCACAGTGGTTCAGGCGAGAGGCGCGGCTCTGCGCCCGCCGCGCCGACGCGCGCCCGGCGGCATGCCGGTGATCGCGCCCATGCCCGCTGCGCGGCCGGCCCGCATCCCCAATCAGCGCGAGGGCGATGACTTGCGCGTGAGTGCGGGGACCACAGTCGACCATCTCACCGAGACCTATCGCGCGCACTACCGTTCACTGCTCGGCCTCGCGGCCCTGCTCCTGGACGACACGGCGTCCTGCGAGGACGTGGTGCAGGAGGCGTTCATCCGGGTCCACTCGGCGCGCAAGCGCGTCCGCGACCCGGAGAAGACCCTCGCGTATCTGCGCCAGACCGTCGTGAACCTCTCCCGGTCCGCGCTGCGCCGCCGCATCCTCGGCCTCAAGCTCCTGTCGAAGCCGATGCCCGACATGGCGAGCGCGGAGGAGGGGGCCTACGACCAGCTGGAGCGGGACGAGCTCATCAAGGCGATGCGCGGCCTCCAGCGCCGCCAGCGCGAGGTCCTCGTCCTGCGCTACTTCGCGGACATGACCGAGGCCCAGGTCGCCGAGACGCTCGGGATATCGCTCGGCTCGGTGAAGGCGTACGGCTCGCGCGGCATCGCGGCGCTGCGGGTGGCCATGGAGGCCCCGGCATGAGCGGCGACCGGCGGCACCACGATGCGCACCAGACTCATGGGCGCGATGCACACAAGGCTTTTGGGAACGAGAACGTGAACGACGGCCACGGCCCCGCCGACACCGGGGAGCCCGCCGAGGGGCTCGGCACGGACGGATTCGGCAGCGACGACGGGTTCGGCACGGACGAGCTCGCGCTGCGCAGGCTGCTGCGCCAGTCCGTGCGGGAGATCGAGCCGAACGACCACGCGCTCGAGCGGCTCCAGCGCGCCGTGCCCGCACGCCGGGCCCGCAAGCGCCAGGCGGTCGTCGGCGTCGCGGCCGCGGCGCTCTTCATCGGTACGGCGGTCCCCGCCCTGGTGCACGTCACCAACTCCCGCGGCGGCGACGACCACCCGTCGATCGCCGGGGCGGGCAGCAGCGAGCGGACCCACGACGGGTCGAACCAGGGGAAGGGGGAGGCGGGCACCGGGGACAAGAACTCCGGTGGCCATTCCGGCTCCTCCACCTCCAAGGACAAGAAGGACAAGAAGGACAAGGGCAAGGGCGACAAGGGGAAGGAGGGCGGCGGCACCGGCGGCGCGACCGGCGGCCCCGACCCGCAGAACTCCGAAGCCGCCACCTCGCCCGCCTGCGAGGCGGCCCAACTGGCCGGCGCCGCCCCCGACGTCGGCACCGCCGACGCGAACGGCACGGTCTACGGCACCTTCCGCATCTCCAACACCTCGGGCAACACCTGCACGGTGGAGGCGGCGGGCACCGTCACCGCCACCGCCCAGGGCGCGGCCGACCCCACGAAGGTCACCGTCGTCGACCACACGGCGGGCGACGCGGCCGCCGGGCTGCCGGACCCGGCCCTCGAGACCACGTCCCTGGTCCTCAAGCCCGGCGCGGCCTACGAGGTCAAGTTCGCCTGGGTGCCCGCCAAGGAGTGCCCCTCGGAGGGCGGCGACCCCTCGCCCGACCCGACCCCCTCGGAGGGCGGCGGCGGCACGGACGGCGGCTCGTCCGCACCGGACGGCGTCCAGACCCAGCTGGTCCGCGAGGACGGCGGCACGCCGGCCGACGGCAGCGTGGCGGTGAACCTGACGGCGGAGGCGGGCTCCCCGGCGGTGGGCGCGACGGTGCCCAACGCGTGTGCGGGGACGGTGTACAAGACGGGCGTGCTGCCGGGTCAGTGACCCGGCCCCGCCGTCGGGCGCTCAGGCCCGGGAGGATTCGGCCGCTGTACCGGCGCCGGGAGCCTCGTCCGGTACGAGCCCCAGCGCAGCGTCCCGCGCGAACTCCCGCTCGCGCCGGAACAGCCGGAACCACATGAACACCACGAAGGCGGCGAAGACGAACCACTCGCCGGTGTAGCCCAGGTTCTGGAACGCCTTCAGGTCGAGACCGGTGTTGTCCGGCGCCGTGGCGGGCACCGCCTTCATCCCCGAGTCACCCTTCGCCAGGGTGACCCAGGCCGGGTACAGGTCGTCCTTGACGAGGTTCACCAGCGAGGCGTTGCTGATCGCGCCGACCTGGCCCGCGGGCAGCCCGCCCGCCGCACTCACCCCGTTCGAGCCGGGGCTCTCGGGGGCCTGCAGGGCGCCGGTCACGGTGACCTCGCCGGCGGGCGGGGCCGGGGCCTTCGCGGCGGACGCGTCGCCCGGGAGCCAGCCGCGCACGACGGGCAGCGACTTGCCGGAGCCGGTGCGCAGCAGCGTCAGGACGTAGTAGCCCTTCTTCTCGTCCAACTGCCGGTCCGGTACGAGGAGTTGCTTGCCGTAGCGGCCCGTGGCGGTGGCCTGCTCGCCGGAGGTGTTCTTGTCGACGGGCAGCAGCGACTCGAGGGGCCGGGCCGTGCTCTTCCCGCCCGCGTCGCCGCGCTGCTCCTCGGCCTGCTTCTCGGCGGACTCGTGCGCCTGGACGCGGTCCTCGAAGCGGCCGAGCTGCCAGGACCCCATGAAGACGCAGAAGGGGACGGCCAGCACGAGGAAGACGTTGATCCCCCACCAGCGGGGAGTCAGCAGGAACCGGTACACACCCCCACGGTACGGGGCCCCGGCGGGCACCCCGCCCCGGGGTACCCGCCGGGACGCACGGCATCACCGGGTCACGCGCTCACCCGCTCACCCGCTCACCGGACGTGGCGGCGCGCGAAGTCCAGCTCCAGGCCCAGCTGCTTGATCCGCTCGTCCACGACGAGCGAGCCGTGGCCCGCGTCGTAGCGGTAGACCTCGTGCGGGGCGCCGCGGGCGGCGAGCCGGTCCACGTAGTTGTCGATCTGGCGGATCGGGCAGCGCGGGTCGTTGACGCCCGCCGAGATGTAGACCGGGGCCTTCACCGCGTCCACGTACGTGAGCGGCGACGACGCCTCGAAGCGGTCCGGGACCTCCTCGGGGGAGCCGCCGAAGAGGGTCCGGTCGAGGGCCTTGAGGGCCTCCATCTCGTCCTCGTACGCGGTGACGTAGTCCGCCACCGGGACCGCCGCGAGGCCCACCGCCCAGGCGTCCGGCTGGGTGCCGAGGCCGAGCAGGGTGAGATAGCCGCCCCAGGAGCCGCCGGACAGGACGAGCCGCTCGGGGTCGGCGAGCCCGGAGGCCACGGCCCACTCCCGTACGGCGGCGATGTCCTCCAGCTCGATGAGCCCCACGCGGTGCTTCAGGGCGTCGGTCCACTCGCGCCCGTAGCCCGTCGAGCCGCGGTAGTTGACCCGGACGACCGCGAAGCCGTGGTCGACCCAGGCGGCCGGGGCCGCCGCGAAGGCGTCGCTGTCGTGCCAGGTGGGCCCGCCGTGCACCTCGAAGAGGGTGGGCAGCGGCCCTTCGGCGCCCGCGGGCTTCTGGACGAGGGCGTGAATACGGCCCCCGGGCCCCTCCACCCACGCATCGGTGACCGGGACGGAGGCGGGCGCCTTCATGCCGGGCGGGTCCAGGACGACACCACCGGCCGTGGACCGCACGACCGGCGGCTCGGCCGCCGAGGACCACAGGAACTCCACGGTCCCGTCGGGCCGGGCCGTGGCCCCGGAGACGGACCCGGCCGGCGTCGGCACGGGAACGAGCTCGCCCCCTGCCAGCTCGTACCGCCACAGCTCGCTGCGCGCCTCGAAGCTGTGCGCGACGAGCAGCGCGGAGCCGTCCGGACACCACTCGGCGGAGACATCACCGGGCAGCCCGAGATCCAGCTCGGTCTCCTCTCCGGACGCGACGTCCCACACCATCGGCTCCCACCGGCCGCGCCGCTGGTGCCCGACCAGGAGCCGGGTGTCCCCGTCGACGGGCGCGAAGCCGAGCGCCTCCAGGCCCAGCTCGACGGTGCCGCCCTTGGTGTCGTCGAGCGAGGCCACGGACGATCCGTCCGGCCGGATCACCCACAGCGCGGAGTGCATGGCGTCACCGTGCTCGGTGTGCTCGATGGCGATGAGGGAACCGTCGTGCGACAGCGCCCCGACGCCCGCCGACTCGCGGTGCCGGTAGACCTCGACCGCCCCTTCGTCGGCCCGCACCACGTGAACGGTGGACCCGTCCTCGTCGGTGGAGCGCCCCACGACGGCGAACGAACCGTCCCGGCTCAGCGCGAGGCCCGCCGGGTAGGACGGCTCGAGCTCCGGCAGCGCGACCTCGGCGGCCCCGTCACCCGCGCCCGTCCCGAAGGGCTGGCGCATCCAGACCCCGAACTCGTCCCCGTCCTTGTCGTTGAACCACCACACCCACCGGCCGTCCGGCGACAGCGTCCCGTCCGTGGTCCCGTTCGCCCGCTCCGTCACCTGCCGCTGCTCACCGGTGGTCCGGTCCCAGGAGTACAGCTCGTACGTCCCCGTCGCGTTCGACACGAACAGCGAACGCTCCGGGGCATCCTCGGCCCACTCGGGCAAGGACACGCGCGGCGCCCGAAACCGCTGCTCCCACACAGGCATCTCGGTCTCACTCATGGCCCCATAGTGCCTGGCGCGAACGACAATCCGCTGGCGAGCCTCCCCACCCCGTGGGCTGCAGCTCCCGGGGGACGACCCCCGGACCCCCAGCCGGATCCGGGCGACCCGGGCGGCCCGGCGGCCCCCGCAATCCACTGGCAAGTCCCCCCACCCTGTGGATAACTTTCGACCATGTACTCCCCGACCCCCGCCGACTGGCGCGAAGCCAACCGAAGACGCTGGGACGAGCGGGTCCCGATCCACCTCGCCGGCGACTTCTACGACATCGAAGGGTTCGTCGCGGGCGAGGACTCGCTGCGGGACTTCGAGCGGGCGGAGGTGGGCGACGTCACCGGCCGCTCGCTGCTGCACCTTCAATGCCACCTCGGGCTCGACACCCTCTCCTGGGCCCGCCGCGGCGCCTCCCACGTCGTCGGCCTGGACTTCTCCGAGCCCGCCGTCGAAGCCGCCCGCGACCTCGCCGCCGAGATCGGGCTCGGCCCCGACCGGGCCACGTTCGTCGCCGCCGACGTGTACGACGCTCAGGACGCGGTGCCCGACTCCTCGTACGACATCGTCTACACCGGCGTGGGCGCCCTGTGCTGGCTCCCCGACATCCGGCGCTGGGCCGAGACCGCCGCCGCACTCGTGGCACCCGGCGGCTTCCTCTACCTCGCGGAGTTCCACCCGCTCACCGACGTCCTGGACGACGAGACCGGCTCACGGATCGTGTACGACTACTTCGCCCAGGACGCCTGGGTCGACGAGACGCCCGGCGGCTACGCGGACGCGGAGACGCCCACCGTCCACAACCGCAGCGTCGAGTGGCAGCACCCCATCGGCGCGGTCGTCTCCGCGCTCGCCGCGGCGGGCCTGCGGATCGAGTTCCTGCACGAGCGCCACACCACCCTCTTCCAGCGCTTCGGCGCACTCGAACGCCGCGACGGCGCCTACGAGTTCCCCGCCGACCGCCCCCGCATCCCGCTCATGTACTCGCTGAAGGCAAGCAAGCCGACTCCCTAGGCCAAGGGTCCTTCCCCCCGGCGCTCCGGATGCCGATGTCCGGGCCCCGGGGGAGAGTGGTGGGACACCCCGCTCCTACGCATGGAGGAGACCGGACATGGCGAAGCACTCCCATTCCCGCTCCCACGACCCGCGCGAAGAGTCCCAGCGGTCCAGGAACGCCGCCGCAGAGGCCCGCGCCAAGCAGGCGAAGCGCCCCGTCGACTCGATCTCGGCGAAGACGCGCGGCATGCAGCAGAAGGCACAGGCCCGCCGTCAGGGCAATCGCTGAGATTCCCCGCACCCGCGGACAGGCAACGGCGTACGGGCCCGCAGCCGGGCGACGGCGCAAGGGGCGGGGACGCGGCGGTATGTCCGCCCGCAGTACAGCACCCCACCCAGGCCAGTACTCGT
>NZ_JBNJLS010000036.1:0-43153 GCF_050510915.1 Streptomyces odontotermitis
CTTTCAAGAATCCTCATCAGGGACGGGGCGGGCAGGTGCGGCAGCCTCCCTCGCCCTGTTCGAGATCGGTCAGCCGTACCCGCTGGACCTGACGGCAGCGCAGACACCGGCTCGTCCACGCTCCCGCGCGGGCCCCGCGGTAGTTCTCGGCGGGCTCCAGCCCGTATGCGGCCAGCAGCGCCTCGGCCTCGCGCTGCGGAAGCCGGGCCAGCACGCCGTTCTTGGCGTGCGTGTCCTGGTGCGCGCGCTCGGCACGTCTGAACGCCCGCTTCCAGGCGGGCCGTTCACGATCGGGGACGCCGATGGCGTGCAGGCAGGCGTAGAGCATCCGCAGGCTGGTGGGGAATGCCTGGCGGGCCAGGAGGCGCTGCGCGGCCGAGCGGGACAGAGTGCCCAGGGCTGCGCTGCGGGCCTCCGCCCGCTGCTCCATGACGCGCAGGCTTGGGGCGCCGTGGCGGGCGTGCGCGGCGACGAGGGCTGCGCTGAAGTCGGGCCGGTCGCGCACCAGGTCCAGGCGCGGGGCGGCCGGCGCCGGGCCGCGGCCGCGGTCCCGTTCGTCCTCCAGGTGCGCGGCCTGCCATAGTTCGAAGATGCTCCCTTTCTGGCCGCAGGCGCGGTAGTAGGCGGAGGCGGTGGTGTAGGTGGGCAGGTGGAGTCCGGCGGCGGCGCGCTGCAGGGTGGTCGCGTGGATGCTGGTGAGTGCTTCGAGCTGGCTGTAGGTGTATCCGGCGCGGGCGCGGGCGCGGGCGCCGCGCAGTTTCACGGCGAGGTGGCCCAGTGCGGAGTTGGGGAAGGGGATGTCCTTCTCCGGTCGTGGCATGACGCGGGGCTCCGGGTCAGCGGTCGGTGTCCGGCTGGGAGCGGACCATCAAGCGCAGCACGCGTACCACTCCGCCGCCGGCAATCTTGACCAGGGTGATGCCGAGCAGGCCCGCTCCGCCCAGGATCAGGAGGGTGTCGGTGTGCGGCCTGCCGGTGGCGGTCAGGACCACGGCCAGGGCGAGGACGGCGATGATGAGGGCCGCCTCGGCGCCGTTGAGACGCTCGCGGGCAACGCGGACCGTCTTCGCGGCGGGCACCGCAGAGGGTTCGGGGACCAGGGTGACGGGTGGAGCGGCGGGTAGGGACACGGCGGAGTTCTCCCTCGGCTTCGTGGGTGCTGCCGCCGGGCGACTGGCCCGAATTCTCGTACGGGTGGCGGCAGTTGGGGATGTGCAGGTCCGCGCGCCGGGTGGCGCCGTCGCGCGGCGTCCCGCATCCTGCCAGCCCCCACCGCCTCGCGTGAGCTGTTGATGCACGACTGTCCCAGCCTTGAATTGGTCGCACACGAGGTGCGCACCGCCATCCGCGTGCGGGACACCGTGCATCAACGTCCCGAACCCCGCAGTGCTCTCCATGGCTGTGCGCATACGGTCAGCTTGTACGCGGAGCCGGTCCCCGGGCGACAACCCCGCTCGCCGGTCCGCGGGTTGATGCATGACCGTCCCAATTTTCCTTGCCCGCCCCGCGGCGCACTGTCACGATCCACACCACCCCGTGCACGGCGCGGGGCTCCCTCGGAGGCGACTGGCTCGAACCCTTGACGCGACCAGGGACACCCGGGCAGTCCCCGTGTATGGCGCACGGCCCTGCCCGTCGTCGGCCCCGCCCCGGCGGGGCCGACGGCACCGCACACGGCCGCGGACAGCCTTCCGGTATGACTGGACCGGCCCCCGCCCGGCGCCCTCTGCCCACGCGCGAGCAGGTCGTCGCACTGCGGGACTTCATCCACGACCGTACCTACGCCGCCGCGGCAGCCACGCTGCTCCGCCCCGGAGAACCGCCCCACGCCCCGGACTCGTGCCTAGCGCGCGTAGGGGAAGTCAGCCAGGCCCTGCACCAGGCCACCGACCATCTGAGCAGCCGACTCGACACGGAACTGGCCGCGGACCAGCCGGGCCCGGTTGCCAAAGCACTGCGGGATGCGCTCACCTCGATCGCAGAGGTCTGGCGAGACGATCCGGAATTCTCTGCCATCTACGAGTCCGGCGCCCACCCCTGAGCTCCCCGCGTGGCGGCGCGGTCTCAACGCGTCGGCCCTCACCCCGCAACAGCGGGGTGAGGGCCGAATCTTGGAGCGCTGGGCGGGCCTTGCACCTGCATTTCCCCGCAGGAAGCGGGACGTCTTTCCTTAGACGACCAACGCACCGTCAGACGCCGGGAGTTCCGACGACGACTTCAAGATCAACTATAACGCACGGCGTCCCTCCCCCAGACCGCGAGCTCTCGCGCCCGCGGTCCGTACCGGGCGACGCGTCAGCGGGTGTGGACCTTCAGCGGGGCGTTGGGGCACTGGTGGGTGTACTCGGTGAGCGCCGCCGCCTCCTTCGCGTCCGCGCTCAGGCCCCAGCGCAGCTTGGTGGCGATCCACTCGGCGATGTAGCGACAGCGCGCTGGCTCATACGGCGGCATCCACTCCGCCGGGTCCCGGTCGCTCTTTTGCCGGTTGGCGTGCGCGCTCACCGCTGCGAGGGACGCCTCGGCGTCCAGGTCGTTGGCGTACGCCTAACGCCGCTTTGCATCCCAGGCATATGCGCCGGACGCCCACGCCTCCTTCAGCGGCACCATGTGGTCGATGTCGATCTGGCGGGCCGGGTCAGCGCTGATGGTCTGGTCGTCGTAATACGAGTACCACTCCCCCGACGTGACCCTGCAGTCCGACGTGAGGGTGACCTTGTCGGTGGCCTCGTGCTTCAGGATCTCCTCGCGGGTGGTGCACCCGTCATGGTCTGCATCGACCCAGTGCTTGAAGGCCGTGCGCCGGTAGCCGGTCGCATGCTCGACGGCGGTCGGCAGCAGCGCGACGGCGTCGCGGAGCTGCACGGTGAGCGGCACCGGCCCTGCTGGTGCCGCTGCCGCGGCGGCCGGTACGGGCGCGAGGAGCGCCACGGCAGCTGCCATGACCGTGAGAGTGCGGCGGTAAAGGTGAGGAGTGTTCGTCTTCGTGATGCGGTTCACCCACCCCGTCTACCTGGCGCATCACCCCGAGAGTCGCTCCCACAAGGAGCGTTCCCCCGAAGAGCCCAGCCTTTTCCCTGCCCCTCAGCGTGGTTTTGTCATCAGGCAGCGGGGCGTTCAACCATGCTGGGAGGCATGCCACTCGGCGCGTACGTAGGCCCGGACGGCGTCACGTTCCCGGTCGGAGCAGCCGTCCTCGAGCGGGGTGGGGATGGTGCCGGTGCTGCTGGTGTTGTGCCGCAGGTCATGACGGACCAGGAGCTCAGCGACGTCGCTGGCATCGCTCCGCAGTTCCATGCTCCACGGAAAGCCCTCCGCCGTGTCGATGGCGGGCCGCGGCAGGTAGGGGCCCGGCGGGTAGCACAGGGCGAGCACGTCCAGGGCGACGGCCGTCTGCAGCAGATCGTCGCGCAACTCCAGCCCGAGGCTGAACAGATCCTCCTCGATCCGGGCAGGCCCGGCCCCGCCAGCACGCAGCCGGAGGAGATCATCACGGTCCAGGGCTCCGCGATAGAGGAGTTCTGGAATGGGCGGCTGGCTTTGTTCACGAGAACGAACAGCAGATGTTCACCAACTCGGGAGGCACCTGGATTTCGAACAGAAGCGGCGGAGAGACCGCGTGCTGCCGTAGATCTGGGCACCGGCTCCGGCTAGACCTTTAACCTTAAAGGTGCCTGGGCCGTTGTAGGTTGCGGTAGCGGTCGAACGCCTCGCGAGCGTCTGGGACGAACTTCTGCTGTTCAACGAGGCGCGCAAGGTCGGTCCCTGATAGCCAGTCGTACCAGGCGACTTCCTGGGCATTCGGCCGGACGGGCGTCGTGACGACGACCTCGTGCAATCCGAGCCAGTATGGGCTGATAGCCCCCGAGCACAGAAACTTGAGCAGGAACTGCGGGGCGGCGTGAACGCCCAGTTCTTCGGACAGTTCTCTGGCTGCTGCCTCTTCGTACGATTCACCCACGTTAGCGGCACCACCGAGCATCCAGTTGTACTGACCCGGGAATCGGGGGGAGTCGTCCGGGCGGCGGTGAACCAGGAACCGTCCGTCTTCGTCACGGCAAACGATCGTGGCGATGCGGTGCAGCCACTTCCGGCGAATTGCTTCGGACCGGTCAACGACCTCTACCACTTGGTCACGCTCGTCCACACGCTCCACCAGTTCACCCATGTGCAACACGATGCCAGGGCCTGCTTGCACGGCAGCCAGGAGGTCCTCACCCCGTACGCGTCGCTGTCGCGTTGGGCGGAGGGACCGACGACTGCCCCCTGTCCGCAACCGACGTACTCCGCCCAAGGTCCCTTATCGAACAACGCCGGAGCCAGGTGCCTCCCGAGTTGGTGAACATCTGCTGTTCGTTCTCGTGAACAAAGCCACGAGACGGTGTACTTCGTCAGCGGCAACACCCGCGACTTCGGCGACGCGGCCACCCGCCCCCAGCTCCTGGACGACGACCTGACCGGACTCACCGACCGCTTCGTCCACCTGACCAGCATCGACGAGGTGGCCCAGCAGTTCGCCCTGCCCGTACACCCCGACACGGACTGGTACACCAACGCCCTTTCCCAGTACAGCCTCAGAGACTTGACTGGTCCAGGCGCCATCACCCGCGAAGACGACACGTCCGCTACCACCCTCAGCCCCCTCCCCCCGTGGTGATCCCCTGCACACACCGGCCCCTCCCGAACCGAGCCGGCGTAAACGGCGAGAGATCGGCGACATCCGACAGGGCACGCTCCACGACAGCCCCAAGCCCGGGATTGGGCAAGTAGCGTCCCCGCACACCGAGTTGGGGCCAGCATGAAGGCATGGTGAACCCCGGCACGTACCCGTTGTGGCAGGAACTCGCGACCGCCCCGGAGCTGCCTGACGCAGCGCTACCAACCGTGATCGAAGCACTGTGCGCGCCCCGCCCCCACGCCCCCTACCGGGTCATGGACCGTTCGGAGGACTGGCGCAGCAAGGCCCTTGCGAACGCGATGCCGGCGCTGCTGGCCCGGACCACGGATCCCGCCTTGCGGGCGCGGCTGCTCGAGCAGATTGAGCCGGAGGCTCTCGCCCAGCTCGCCGCGGCGCACACCATCACGGCCGCCGACGTGCCGGCGCTGCTGCGTACCCACAAGGCCACCCCTGAGCTGGTCATCGGACTGGCCCGGCATCCCGAGCAGCTGGAAACGGCGATCGGACTGGTGGCGCTCCTGCGCGACAACGACCTCGAGACGGTGGTGCGCGACTGGGATGCGCGTCGGCACCGCCGAGCCAACAGCGCCGCAGCGGCACTGCCGAAGGCGCTGTTCGACGCCGTCCTGCAGCAGGCGCTGGCGCCACTGGCCGCTGCCCTGCGCGATCCCGGAAAGGAACAAGAGTGGTGGAGTTACACCCGGACCGCCGTGGGTCTGGGCCACGACTTCGACGGCACCGCGTGGCGCATCCTGAACCGGTGCCCGCAGCGCTGGGCCGAACTCGTCGCGCACCCCAGCCTCGGATCGGCCGTGCAACACCTGCTGCTTGATCAGGCAGAGACCCAAGCACGTGGCGACCGGCTGGCCGCCTCGGGCGCCTCCCGCCTCGCGGCCAAGGATCCCCAGGCCGAGCCAGAACCACTGGCTTTCGTGCTGAGCGAGGATCTGCTGCGCGCATGCCTGCCCGCGCTGTGCCTGGACGAGCTGGCCGATCTCCCCCAGCCCTCCGTGTCCCAGCTCAACCGGCTGCACCACCTCGCCGGTCGGGTCCGCAACAACCCCCGCCTGACCAGCCTCGCCGCAGACCAGCTCGCGGCTACCGCCGACGCCTGCGTACGCCGCGGCCGGCTGCTGACCGTCTCCCGCAAGACCAAACGTGCCGCCCACCTGCTCACCGTGGCCGACGACCTGGCCCTTCTCGGCGCCACCGGAAAATACCTGGCCAAGGCATGCGCGCTGCTCGCCGCCGAGGAACAGCCCAAGGTCGTCGCCACCTTCCCCGATGAGAGGCTCCTGCGCATCAGCGACGGCATCGATCTCAACTCACCGGTACGGCTGCTCGAATTCCGCTCCCAGCACCAGCGGGTCCATGCCCTGACCGCCCTCGCACGCAACCCGCACACCCCACATGACGCCGTCCACAGCGCACTGGAACAACTGCACACCGTCGAACTGATCTGGATCCTCCACCAGCCCGATCTTCCGCCATGGCTGCGCGAGGCCGCGACCACCCTCGCCCCCACCGGCGATGACACGGACGACGGAGTACTGCGGCTCATGAGCGACGACGAACTCGACGCCCACCCCGACCCCGCCGCCGTACTGCAGTCCTGGCTGGACGCCCCGGAATCCGACGGCGTGTTCGTACGCGACGACGTCCTGCGCACCGTCCTTCAATCCCGCCACCGCACCACCGAACACCTGCGCCAGCTCCCCGCCGACCACGTCCTCACCCACAGCCACCCCACCGCACGGTCCGAGCTGCTCGCCGCCTGCGGCAACGATCCCGCCCACTGGGCAGCCCTGCTCCCGGCGTTGACCTTCGACTACACCGACCAGCGCACCTTCGGACAGCTGCTCGACAGCCTGGCAGCACCTGCCGCCGTGTGAGGGCGAGCGGCCACGGAAGCCGCCGCCACGGTCACGCGCCGGAGGTTCCGCCGGCCCGGACCCGGGCCAGCACCTGGTCGGCCAACGTCTGCGGGGTCAGCTCGCCGTCCAGGAACACGGTGTCGCCGGGCAGGGTGTCGGCCGCGGCCATGCACGCCTCGATCCTGTCCTTGCACCAGCCCCGGACCTTCTCGTCGTGTTCGGGGCTGTCCGGCGTGAAGCTCCGGCCGTCGATCCGCTGCTCTAGAACCTCCCGGGAGACCTTGAGGAAGAAGTGGTGGACGTCGATGCCCGTATCCTTCAGGGCGCCGAAGATCTCCCCGACATAGCCAGGGTTGACCAAGGTCATGGGGACCAGGAGGGGGCGGCGGTACTCCTCGGCCAGTCCCACCGCCAGGTCGGCAACCTGCCGTCGCCACAGCCGCAGGTCCTGGAAGTCGCCGGTCGGCACCTCCACGATCTCCCGCAGCACATAGCCGACCATCTCCAGGTCATAGACCAGCTCTTCGGGCCAGCCCGGACGCAACTCGTCCACCAGCGTGGTCTTCCCACTGCCGAACGCACCGTTCACCCAAACGATCAACGTGATCCTCCCCGCCCCATTGCCACGCACCCGCGTCGGGCCAGGCATGTTGGATCAACATGCCCCTCGCTCTGGTTGGGGCCAAATTCCACTGGGAAATGCCAAGTCACGTCGTCAAAGCCCCTCTGCCGGGGGTCGTTAGCCTGACCGGTGAGCAGGAGATTCCGTGTGAGCTAATGGGTCCGTGAGCTACTTCATGCGCGACCTCATGGGCGGGGCAGTCGACGAGCCTGATCCGGCGATGATGAAGCGAGTGCTCAGTAGTCTGGCGGAGGCTGATGACGAGCACCCCGACGTGTCGCTCACCCATGAGAGCGGATGGTGCCTCA
Organism: Streptomyces odontotermitis; assembly: GCF_050510915.1. Lineage (NCBI taxonomy): Bacteria > Bacillati > Actinomycetota > Actinomycetes > Kitasatosporales > Streptomycetaceae > Streptomyces > Streptomyces odontotermitis. The sequence continues at coordinate 7,480 of NZ_JBNJLS010000036.1, forward strand.
GCGCCTTCCACGGCGGCCTGGTGATCTGGGAGCACCCTGAGGACGGCTCGGTGGCCCCACGAGAGATACGTGAAGTCGCCCTCGAAGAGGTTCTCCGCCTCTTCGGGCTGCTCGCCGTGGGCGACATCGCTTCCATTGAGGCACTTCCCTGGAAGATGTGACAGGTCTTCCCTTCCGGAGGAAGAGGTGCCAGGGGTTACGGCTTCCAGGTGCGCAGGATCGCGGCGATGGAAGCCACGGTGCAGCGCGGCCTGTTCAACTCGTGGGCGAGCGCGGTCAGTTGTTCACGGGTGGGGTTGACGGGGATGCTGCTGGCCTCGAGGTACATGACGGCCACCGCGCAGGCCACGGTCAGGTTGGAGCGCTCCAGCCACCGGCAGCGGCCCAGCGTGTGGACCAGGGCGGCGGCGCGGGCGTAGGGCCCGTCGTAGACGGGATGATCCAGGAGCTCACCGCGGTGACGGGCCACCGCGGCGACCGGCACCCCGTAGTCATCGACACCCGGGTCATGCTGCCCAGCCCGCTCTGCAACTTCGAGGATCCAGGATTCGTCGGCGTGCAGGATCACGCGGCCGCGCCCGGCCGCCGCGCGTGCGGGGCATCCAGCTGCTGCTCCAGGTCGTCCAGGAAGGCGCCGTGCTCGTCGATGAGGCGCTGGGCTGCGGTCATCCCGGCGGCGCGCACCCCGGTGGTGTCCTCGACGATGAGGCGCTCCACGTAGTGGTTGAAGTCCAGGCCGCGTGCAGCCGCGGCGTCCTTGCCGGCGGCCAGGACATCGGGGGTCAGGCGCAGCTGCGTCTGCTTCTTCGACGACGACATACCCCCCAAGGTAGCAGGGTGGTAGCAGCAGTGTCAGGGCCCCGACCCGGGACCACGTGTCCGGTCCCAGCGAAGTGTGGGCAGTCCCGTTCTTCTGTAGGCACGCAGGTCAAGGGCCTGGTGCTGGACACGAACTCGGAAAGCGTCATCCCGCACAAGTCGAGGCACCACAGGTCAGAACGTCACGATGCCTCGACCTATATGGGACCGGACACCACGGACTGGCCCCCTGGCAGGACTCGATGGCAATCGGCGCGGGACTGCTACTCGACCGGCCAGAGCCAGCCCTGAGGCTGCGATCATTCCGGCCACCGGCACGGCGGCCGGCACACCCGAGACGACGACCAGCAGCACGATCGACGAGGCGAGCGCAACCACCGTGATGACCACCGCGTTCGTGCGCGGAAGAGGGGCTACGCTCGCGTCTTGCTCACCGGGCCGACGCGGCAAACCTGTGTCGGCGGCCGTGCACGCTTGCTGATCCTCATCGTCTTCTCCTTCGGTTGCTTGCCCAGGTAGGGAGTTGCTCACGCGGTAGCAGCCGCGTGGACCATCGAGGCCCGTTCCCGAGAGCGCAGAATCGCGAAGCTCCGGGAGGGCCCCAACAACCAGCCGTTCCTACCCCGTGCTGACCGGCTTGTCCGGTCGATGGTCATGCGGTGGTCCGGTCCCGTACGGGCAGGTCGTACGCTCGTTGTACGAGGTCAGGAGTGACGGGAGGGCCAGTGAAGATCGTGCTGCCGGGAGGGACCGGCCAGGTGGGCGGTGTGCTGCGCCGGGCGCTGACCGCTGCAGGCCACGAGGTTGTGGTCCTGACCAGACGCCCGGTGCGCGACGGCGAAGTCTCATGGGATGGCCGGACGCTCGGCGCCTGGGCGGAGGCGGTTGACGGTAGCGATGTCGTGATCAATCTTGCGGGGCGCAGCGTCAGCTGCCGCTACACCGATGAGAACCTGCGCGCCATGATGGACTCGCGCGTGGACTCCGCACGCGTCGTGGGTCAGGCGATCGCCGCTGCCCGGAAGCCGCCCCGGGTCTGGCTCCAGATGAGCACCGCCACCGTCTACGCCCACCGTTTCGACGCGCCGAACGACGAGGCCACCGGCGTGATCGGAGGGGATGAGCCCGGCGTCCCCGGCTACTGGGGCTACAGCGTCAAGATCGCGCAGAACTGGGAGCGGGAACAGGAGCGGGCCGCGACACCGCAGACGCGGAAAGTGGCCCTGCGCTCGGCGATGGTGATGAGCCCTGACCGCGGCGGCGTCTTCGACTACCTGGCGTGGCTGGCGCGGCTCGGACTGGGCGGACCGGTCGCGGGCGGCGCCCAGTACGTGTCCTGGATCCATGACCGTGACTTCGTGCGCGCCGTTGAGTTCCTGATCGACCGGGACGACATCGCCGGGGCGGTCAATCTCGCGGCTCCCGGCCCGCTGCCTCAGCGGGAGTTCATGCGTGCGCTGCGCCGTGCCTGGGGCATGCCCGTCGGACTGCCCGCGACGCGGTGGATGGCCGAAGCCGGCGCCTTCGTTCTGCGCTCCGACACCGAACTCCTCCTCAAGAGCCGACGGGTGGTGCCGGGGCGGCTGCGGGAGGCCGGGTTCGCCTTCGACCACGGTGCCTGGCCTCAGGCAGCGGCCGACCTCGTGCGTCGCACACGTTGGAACCGCTCCCGACGGACAGCGTCACGTTCCTGACCGCCCCCCTCGTGACCGTGGAGCAGCGCGTCACCGCAGCCCCATCACTCCTTCACCAGCGGAGTCACGATCTTCTTCAGGTCGGTCTCGGAGACAGCGCCGATATGTGACGCGGCGATGCGGCCCTTTCGGTCGAAGAAGAGGGTGAAGGGGTAACCCGTCGGGTTGGCAAGGCCCTTTGGCATCTGCAGCAGCTTCCGTCCCGAAGGGTCGTACAGGCTCGGGAACGACAGCTTCTTGTCCTGCTCGAACGAGCGGGCGTTGGACAAGGTCGCGTCGACGTTCATGCCGACCACGGCAACGCCCTTGTTTTTCATCGCCGTGTTGAAGCGGGAGAGGCCGGGAGACTCCACGCGGCACGAACTGCACCAGGACGCCCACGCGTTGAGGACCACGACTTGGCCACGGTAGTCGGCGAGGTCGATCGTGTCGCCGTCGACGGTCTTGCCCGACCAGGCCGGAGCCTGCTTCCGGTCGCTGGGGGCGAAGGACTTCAGGGGGCTGACCTGCTTGTCCCCGCTGCTGGAGGAGGTGACCAAGGAGCAGCCGGAGGCCAGGGCCATGGCGAGGACGGATGCGACGGCGGCCGTACGGTGGGACGGCATCGTTGTCTTCATGATCAGAGAGCCTGCCAGATGGGGAGAGGGGGCCCGCACTGGGTGCGGGCCCCCGACGGTGCGGTTCGTTAAGGGAGGGCCAGCGTCCGGTACTTGACTACTCGATGCCGCCGTACGCCTGCGTTCCCTTCACGGAGTACGAGAACACTATGTAGAAGGAGCCGGAGGGGTACTTCTTCATCGGCGCCAGCGTCGACTGGTAGGTGTCCCTGCCCTTGACTGTCTGCATCCTGACGTCGTTGGAACCGCCCTTCTTGCCAACCACGCGGTATGCCCGGGCGACCCACTCGTGCTTGCCCTTGACGCCGAAGTGCAGGAAGTGCTTGCCCTTGCTGACGTGGTGAGCGGCCGTGGTCTGCTCATGCCCCTTGGTCTTCCACTCGCCCTGCCAACTGCCCGCCGCCAGTGCCTCAGTCGAGGCACTCAGGGTGAGGGCGGCGACTGCTGCGCTCACTCCGGCAGTCTTCGCGATCAAGCCCATGGTCATCTCTTTCCCGCTCTCCTTCTTCACATTGCACAGGTCGCTCAGGGACGCGACCTGGCGACGCCATTTGGCGCCAGGTGCGGCTAGTTGAATCGTGCATCGTTTACAGGTGAGGACTTGGCAGCCCTCACGAACCGGGAGTCACACGCCCCGGGCAGGAAGGCCGGCAAGCGCCAGCTCCTGCACGGTCGCGGCTCGTCACCGTTGTTCGCCAGCGCGGCAGCGCCGCGCGCATCTCGTGGTGCGGCACTGCACCTGCGAACATCCGTGCCCAAAGGGCAAGTTGCGGGGCTGTGGCGGGGAGCTGCTCTGCCCGTCTGCCTTTCGCGGCCTCTACGCCAGTAGCCCGAGGGCTTCACCTGGGTGGCGGCTCCGCTGCCCTGAGCGCCTCAGCCGGCCAGAGCCTGTCATAAAGAGGTCAGAACTTGCCGCGGCGGCCGGTCAAATCCTTCTGCGGGCACAGTGCCTCACCTATGAGGCACGCAAGGCTTTTGTACTTGCTCTTGAGCACGTTGGTGACCTTGCCGCCGTCGTAGATGTAGATGTGGTGGTTCGGCATCTGCCGGTGCTTACCGGAGCGGATGGTGTAGTTACCGCCCTTGGTCATATGCATGGTGAGTGCCCCGTCGATGGCACCCTTGACCCCGCCCAGCCCCTTGCAGAAGGGGATGGTCGCGTGCAGGACCATCCGCACGTCGACGTAGTTCTTGCCCGAGCCCAGCTTCTTGAGCTTCATGTGCTTGGCTGTGGCGGTCCTCTTGGCGACCTTCAGGCCGGTGCTCTTCGTGTAGACGTAGGTGGGGTGGACGTCTTTGTAGCCGTTCACGCGCTTGTTCTTCCACGTGATGACCGCGTTCATGGAGGTGCGGTACTTGCCGGACTTCCAGTCGAACTTCTTGCGGCCGTCGCCACCGACTGGTACTTCGAGCCATAGTCACAGCCTGCCTTCGGGGCGGTCACCCGCTTCTTCGGCAGGAAGGCGATCCACGTCAGCGTGGACATCTTGGCGGCGCCCGCGGCATCTGCCCGCGAAACCGCCGCCTCACGCAGATCTGCCCGTGCCCCCGAGGCCGGGACCGATGCCCTCATGCCCCATGTCCGCGCTTTGGGCCCGAACGCGGCCATGCCCGCACCACACAGGCCACTGCAGTGGCCTGAGACCGAGCGGCGGCGCTGACGCCTCATCGGCAGTTGGGATCGATCTTCAGCCGAAGCCTGATGTAGTCGTTGCCCATCGGCCCCTCACGACGCGTACCGTCCGGCCGCCAGCCATGCCAGGCATAGAAGCGCTGCGCGCGGGTGTTGGATGCCCAGCACTCCAGCACACCCACGTCGCACCCGGTGGCCACCGCCCGGACCATGAACTCGCGGTGAAGGGCCCCGCCTACCCCGTGTCCCCAGGTGTTCGGCAGAACGCCAATCTGGTACAACTCATAGTTACTCGCGGCGTCGAGATCGTCCTGATGCGGTGGGCCCGCGGTCAGCAAGCCGACCACCGTCCCGCTCGGGCCTTCCGCACACAGTGTGGTCCGCGTTGAGGTGGTCAGTACCCGCGCCCAGGCATCGCGCCGCTCGGACCATGCGGCCGGATCTGCGAGTTCCCCCTCGGGCACACCGCCTGCGGCGTAGTACGCAGTCCGGGTGCGGGTGTGCACATCTGTCAGCATGTCGAGATCTTTGATGGTTGCCTCGCGGAGCCGGAATCTCTGGTCCATGCACCTCTGGACGCCCGATCCATCCACATCAGTTCCTCGAGATCGCGCGGGCACTGCCCATCGCCACCGATCCAGATGGTCAGCTCGACGGCAAGCTTTCACGCCATCTCAGCACCCCCACCAGCGCAGTTCACGGACGGGTTCTCAAACAATCGCCACGTGATATCCGGGGTCACGCGCGACTGCCTGCCGAAGCCAATGGCGTATCGTCACATTGCAGCCGCACAGATGAAGTTGGCCCTTCAAGCGCCCATGGGGATGGCAGACCCCAGTGCGGGCAATACGGCCTCCGCGTTCGACGCCCATAACACCTCAAGGTCGCGTACCGCCACCGCCCCCTAGGCCATTACGCACTGATGCCTCTCACGCTACGGTGCGCTCATGATCAACCAGCGGGTCGTCCGGGCCATCGCATCCACCGAAACGGCCGATGTCGTCACCTAGCCGGAGCGATGCCTGCCTCGCCGAAGACCACACCGTGCGAGGCAGGCCGCTCCCCTGCAATTGGACTTCCGGCGGTGATTGCCCTCTGAGCAAGGCAAGTTGACAACCGAACCGACTACGAGAAACCAAGGTCACGCACCATGCCCCCGGCCACCCGACGCGCCCGTGTCGCCATTTGCGCCGCTGCCGTCATCCTCGGCACAGCCTCCGTCGTCGCTTATCAATACGTCACGTCCCCCACCTTTGACCTCGAAGCTGCCCCTCGGGCCCACTCCGCCGCGTGCGACCGCCTCACCGACGCCTACCCCGACCGCCTCGCCGACGCGGACCGCGACTCCACCGACGTAGCGGGCGCTGCTGTATGGGGCGACGGCGCGGTCATCGTCCGCTGCGGCCTGCACACACCCCCACCCACTGCCGACCCCTGCACCCAGGTCGACGGCGTGGACTGGGTCTGGCGCGCCAACGAGGACCAGGGTGACAGTAAACTCCTGCTCACCTACGGCCGCTCACCGGCCGTCGAGGTACGCGTCGACACCCGCCATGCAGCCCCCGACGCGGTTCTGGTCGACCTCAGCCGCCTGGTCAAGCCGATCCACCAGGCCCGCAAGTGCATCTGAGGCCGGCACCGTAAATCCATCGCACGTGTACGTAGCTGGCCAGCCATCAGACTGAGAGCGCCAACCTCCTCATCGCGTGCGCGGTCGGTAGCTTGCGCAGGCGAAGCTAGACGAACTACTCCTGCGAGATCGGGGTTTCACTGCCCGTGGGTTGAAATCCCTGATGATGGGAATCGCCCGGGGTACCGGGGTAGGCAACACGAGAGGGATGTACATGGCCGTGGAGACCGGCACGGGCCAGGACGAACGCGTCACGGGACGGGTATGGACGGTACGCCTCGATCCTTACGGCCGCCCCTCCGCTGGCACGGCCAAGCTCTCCTGCTCCCGCCCAGCCTGCGCCGACCAGCACTTTCCCGGCGGCGCCGCGGGGCGGAAGGCTGCCGTCGCCCACGTCAACACGCACCTGGCCCATATCCGCACCGGAGGCGGGCCACGCGGCACCGCATGGTGCGCCTGCCGCACCGCCGACTGCGCCTGGCACACCCCCGACCCCGGCACCGGCGCGGGGCGACGCCCGGCGAACAGACCAGTGGGCTGCGGCGGGCCGGTGGTCCTGGCCCTCTACGCCGACCGCACCGGACGCCTGTGGCGGATCGCGGAAACGTGCGCGAAGTGCGCAGCCGCCACAGCGGGCTGCCGCGTCCTGGACACCGCCGTACCTCCGACCCGGACGGTCCAGAAGGCAGGAGCAGGGGCCGCAGAGACAGAACGCGCGGGCGCGGCGGCGGGTGAGGGCATCACAGCGGTCTTCTCCGACCAGGGCCCCTCCCCCACCGCGGGCGCCTCGTCCTCCGAGGCCGCCGAGCGGACACCCCTGCCTCGGGCCCGCACCGCCGCGTCCCGGCGGCCGAAACGCTCGGGAAAGATCGCGCAGCGGACCGTGCCGCACGACCTCGAACCCGACGTGCTGCGCATCGAACTCATCGAGCTCGGCGACGCCTTCCGCACCTACCAGCAGCGCTCCGAACCCGACCTCGTCCTCCTCGCCGGTCTGCAGGAGCGCAAGGCCCGCGCGTTCGCGCTGTGGGCCGACGTCACCGGCGACCCCTCCCTGCGCCAGGAGGCGCAGCGCGCCCAGGCTGCCGCGCAGACCACCCTCGCCATGCACCACAACCGCGGCGCCACGGTCATCAGCGGTGGCGACGGAAAGGTGGTGGAGCGGCAGTTGACCCGCACGCAGGCCGAACACGCCCGCACCGTGCTCGACTATGTCACCGCCCGCACCCCGCGCCCCGAGCCTGGAGTACATCTGGCCGTGCTCATGCTCACCCTGCGGGCCGCCCGCGCCGGGACCGGCAACATCACCGGCCAGGACCTGACCGGCTGGCTCCACGACGACGCCGAACCCGTACTCGACGCACTGGTCGCCGACGGCTGGCTGACCCTGCCAGCCACCACCAGCGAGGTGATGGCCACCCGGCCCGAAAACCCCTGCGCCTTCACCGTCCCCACCCTGCTGCCCGACCAGCCCAGCCCCCTCACCTTCGGCAAGACCCACCGCGCCCGCATCTCCGGCTGGGCCCAGAAAATCATCGGCGACCGGAAGATCCGCAAGAAGAAGCCCAGTCCCGCAACGAAACTCCTCGCCTTCTACACCGCCGCCCACACCCGCCCCGACGGCCGCCTCGGCCCCGCTCAAGACGACGGACTCGGCCTGGAGGCAGTGGCCGCGTTCTGCGGACTGCCCGCCGAGCGCATTGCCGCGCACACCGAACTGCTGCTGACAGCCGACTGGTTCACCGAAGCCGGCATCGACGGGGGACGGCTGCGCGGACAACTCGCCGAGCGGGTCCTGCCGCTGGGCGGGCTGCTGTAGAGGGAGGTACCGCTGGCGGGTCAGCCAGTGTGCCCGTCGGCGGCCGGAACGTTCTTGGCGGACCGGACGGCGTCGGCTGTCAGCCCTAGATCCCGCCGGTCCACGAGAGCCCCAGCTGATGCTGCCCGCGTCGGGTGTGCTGGCGAAACAGACAGCGGTGCCTATGCGTATTCGACGTACAGATCCGGCCGGTACTCGTCGCGGTAGCGATCCAGCTGCAGCCGCAGCATCCGCCCACCGTACGGCAGCCGCTCCACAAGTGCGGCCCACCCCACGAACCGCACCCGCCCCGGGATCTGCACCAACCCCGTGACCGCGTCCCAGAACGCGTCCCAGTTCCGGCCATAGAAGCCGGGGAACCCCAACTCCCGCTGCAACACGGCGTGCAGCTCCTCCTCAGAGCCAACCGACGAGACATCGATGATCAGCATGACGCGTCAGCCTAGGTCCACCCGCTTGATTCCTCATGTCCCCTCGACACCCACAGAGTGGTCCCAGCACCAGGCCGGGACCATAAGCGTTCGTCCACCTCAGGGCGAGGACGGCCGCTGCCCTCGTCGCGCGCCCGCCGCCTGGTTCACGGGCATGGCGAGCGCCACCGGCTGGAGGGGCCCATAGCCGTACGCCGAACTCTCCAGGGACGGGTAGCCGGGCGTCGGCAGTGGACGGCTGCGCCCGAGCGGCTTTTGAAGCTGCAGCAGCCGGATGTCCGCATCGTGTTCCACCGCCTGACGCCGGCGGGCACGCAGCCACGCCTGCCGCCACTGCTCGTGCTCGATCCCGCTGGTCACGCCGCACACCCGCAAGAACGCGGTGAGCTGCGCGGAGGTGAGCATGGACTTGCCCGCCAGCATCCGCAGCACCGTGCTGTGCGGCAGCTGCCCGTGCTTGCCGGCCCTGCGTTCCATCTCATCGACCGGCATCGCTCCGGCCTTGTAGTACAGCTCCTTCAGCGCGTGGACGAGTTCGGCCCGGTCATAGACGGTGTCCGGGCGGGGCACACCCGCTCTTGGACGCTTCTTGCGGTGCTCGGCGTAGCGTGCCGCCTGCCACAACCGGCGCGCCCGGTCGACGGGAGCGCCGCACGCCTTTGCGTATGCCTCCACGACCGGCAGGCGCGGCATCCGCGTTCCGGTCGTGGCCCGTGAGTAGGTCGTCGCGGAAAAGGCGTGGCCGGACTTACTGGCCATGTCCCGGTAGGTCAGGCCCGCGGCCCGGCGTTGCAGACGAAGCCAGTCGGCCAGCTTCTCCAGCGCCGGGTTAGGGGTGGCGATCGAGTACTCGAGACGTCCCATGCTGACCGCTCACCCAGCAGGTGCCGTGAGCGGACCACGCCGGGCCAGATGGACCCCGACCAGACCCGACGCCGTCAGGACTTCGGCGATGACCGCGACCGGCACACCTGCGCGCGCCAAGGCCGCGCCGAGCATCACCACGACGATGATGATGACGGCCTGCGTACGGCTGGGCGCCCGGCTGGTTGTGGTTCGATGCAGGACAGACGCCGACGTGGATTGTGCATCAACTACCTCTGGATCTCAGGGCGCCAAGCGGTACTCCCGCCGCGCGCCGCCACGGACTGCACCTTCAACGGGGCGGCGGCACCCGCCCGTTGGGCAGCATGGTGGCACTCCCGACGAGCCCCTCGCAGAGTTGATGCACCCCCGCCCCACTTCCGCGCTCACCTCCGTGACCAGCAGTGGAATCAACTGGTCAACTGCACGGCCTGGCCTGCAGCGATACCCGGGCTTCGAACATTCGTGGCCTGTGGTGCAGAGAATTGATGCACCGCCGCCCGACCACACTTGGCGAACCCGCCTCCCTCTTGCGACCATCCCGTCAGGTTCACAGGACGCTGACAAACAGCCCCTCGTCTCAACGCCACGGACTGCACACCCACGCGAAAAGACCACGAACCTGCAGCGGCACCGCGCGGCAACGCGGACCGCCCGTGAAGGGGCCGACCACCGTCGGCCCCTTCACACATCCGCTGCCCACATCGAGATCGACGGTGGGCACGGCCAGAGCCGGAAGGCGAACAGCGCGGCCGAGGACATGACGCGCACGGCCTCCGGCAGCCCGCTGGCCATGGTCATCACTCAAGCCCAGACCGTATATTCCAGTGCATGAGCCAACAGCCGCCTGCACACAACGAGTTCAACGGAACCATCGAGGGCAACCTCGTGCAGGCGAACACCATCGGCAGCAGCCACGCGCCGCCGGAGCCGGCCAACCCACCCGGAGCCCAAGCCGACGAAGCACAGGCGGCAGGCGAGCCGTCCGTACGCAACATCGCGAACGGACACTTCAGGGGCGACGTCATACAGGCTGACACCATCCACGGCCTAAACCTCTCCAGCCCGCCTGGAAACGCCCGACCAGCCGCCGAAGAACCGCAAGACACGGCCGATGAGCCCCGCTTCCGCCGCTACCTGCGCAAGCTCCGCCGCAATCACGGCTAGAACCCGGCGCCCCACACTCGCTCACCCTCGCCCTCCAGACCGTCCTCGTCCTGGTCCTCGGACTCCATCGTGGAGAAGGGGCTCATGGCCGGCCGCTACGAGCTGGAGACGGCCCTGAAGAAGACCATCCGGCACCCGGGCCGCAGGCTCCGACCGCTGCCTGACCCACGTGCCGGGGGCACCTGGACGCCTGGGCGCCACCCGTGATCCGCACCGCCGGCGTCTTCCCCTCAGGCGGGCGGACGCCGCCGCGTGCCGCCGCCGCTTCCATTCAGCGGGATCAGCGTCTCCAGATGGGCGCCCTTGACCCAGGAGCCCAGCAGGTCGCGGTGCAGGGCCACGATGTCCTGGCGTACCACCAGGCCGAGCGCGGCCTTCGTGAACGTGCGGCACGTGGTGACGAACAGAGCGACGTCCGCGCCATGCTCGAGGCGGGCGGTGCCGACGAACCTCTGTCCTGTGAGGACACGCTGCGCTCGGGCGCGTACTTCTTGACCTGCACCACCAGCTTGCGGCCGTCGGCAAGGTAACCGACGACGTCGGCGCCCAGGTCGCCGCTCCTGCCGCTGACGACGACCTCCGTGCAGCCGTCCCGGCGGCACAGGTCGGCAACGTAGCGCTCGAAGTCCTGCCAGGTCAGCGCGTCGACCCCGGCCATCGACAGCTCCCGCGCCTTCGCCTCCTCCTGCACCCTCCACTGCCGGTCCTCGTCGACCGCGGACCGGTGCGCACGCAGCAGACCCCAGCCGATCCCACCCACCACCACGATGGCGAGCACCGCCGCCATCACGGGCCACACCCTCGCCCAGTTCCCGGCCACCCACACCGCGGCAAGGGCCGCCGCCACCATGCCCCACCCCTGCAACTGCCGGCGGGTCCGCTTCCGCAGCCCCCGGCGCCGTCGCCCTGCCATCACTCCCCCACTCTCCCGTGCCCGTGAACCGCAGTGTGAAAGTGCTGCCCGACCTGGGCAAGAGGGTCTGCCCCGCACCGGACGCCGTCGCACTCATCACCGGTCGAACCGGACCGGGCGGAGGCCATCGGCTTCGGCACCTGACGGCGGGTCGTCCCAGCCCTCCCCGTCTCCGGGAGGGAGGTACGCGCCTTCGTGGAGGTGAGCGGGAGTGGGATCTCCCAGTCACCGCCCGGGCAGCAGCCCAGTTCCAGCACCCCGAAGAGGCACTCAGCCGCCGTCGTGAGCGGGCGCCGGGTGTGTTTCATCTGCCAGATCGGGATCGGACACACTGCATGCGCCTACGTGGTCCAGCAGTTCGCTGGACAGCTCTGACAGCATCACGGACAGCGGGTATCGGGCCTGATAGACGTCCTCGAACCGGCGCTGCACCCGGTGCCATGACCGCCTGGGCCCGCTCTATGTGCTGCTTCTGGACGACCTGAGGGAGACGTTGACCCGTCCTCGTCTGAAGGCAGTCACCGATCAACCCGCCTCTCTCGACGCGGCCCTCCCTCTGTTCGAGCAGGCGCGTCCACTAGTAGCGCGGCTGTTCGCCGAAGCGGGCCACACCTCCGCTTCGCCGACTCGTTCGCGGTGACGGATCTCGCCGGTGGCTGCTTCTGTCCACCGGCCCGCACCGCAGAGTCAACCCGTAGCCCGATCCACAACAACCAATGCCCCCCCTGCGCGTTGGTTCACGGACGATCGCTCAGGCGCGCATGCGGGTGCCCGCGGAGCGCGACGTCGCCGTGCCGCGGCTCCGGACCCAGCCGCCCCATCAGCGCCAGCAGCAGCGCCTGACGCACGAACACCGCGCCCCGCGCCTGGTCGAAGTAGAGATTGTGCCCGGTGCCGTCGAGCTGGTCGCTCAGCTCGTGCAGCCGCGCCAAGGGGTGCAGCACCACCGCGCCCGGCTTGAGCGGGGTATCGGCGTCGAGGCGCAGCCCCGCGTCGAGCCTCTCGTACTGCTCGCCCACCAGCGCCACCGAGTTCTGGTAGATCACATCGAAGCGCTCGACGTGCCCGTCGAGGCCGGACGCGTACACCACGTCGAGACCGGAGCACTCCACAGCGCGAAGCAGCTCCGCGTCCAGCGGGTCGGCGGACTCCGAGACGACGGTGAGCCCCCGCAGCGCGTCCGAAAAATGAGTGAGCGCCATGAGGAGGAAGCTGCGCTGCGCCCGCATACGGCGGGGCGTGCCGAGCACGCCGAGCGAGATCCGTTGGTCGGCCGCGGGTCCCGAAGCCCACAGCTCAGGGCGCCACTTGAGCAGGGCGTACCAGTCGGCCAGCGCCTGCGTGGGGTGCTCATCGCAGCCATTGCCGCCGTTGACCAGAGGGATGTCGAACTCGGTCGCCCGGATCTCGTGGACCGACTCCTCGGCGGGGTGCCGCAGGACCACGACGTCGGCGTAGGCGCTGAGCATGACACCGGTGTCGGCGAGCGACTCCCCCTTACACACGCTCGAAAGCCGCGCATCGGGAATGCTGATGACCGACGCGCCAAGGCGGTGCGCGGCGCTCTCGAACGACAGGCGGGTGCGGGTGCTCGCCTCGAAGAACGCGGTCAGCACGATCGTCCCGGACAGCGCGGACGACCGGTGCCACACCCCGGCCTGCAGGCTCGCCGCGACGCGGAACAGGTCGAGCACCTCGTCCCGCGTCAGGTCCCGCACCGACAACAGGGACGCCCCTTCCAAGCGCCCGAGTGATGGGGGTAAGAGATCGGCGGTCACGAAGGGAAGCGGGTCGGTGACGAGGCGGCCGAGGGGCGCACAGCGGCCTTGGGGAAGTGGGCTGGCCAACGCGAACCTCCGGTGACGAGAGGACAGTTGTACGGTGCCGCGTGACGTCACTCCATCTCGTCCAGCACCCTGGTGCACGACTCGACAAGGGTGGCGGCCTTCGCTGTGTGCAGGTAGCCGAGCTGCGGATGGGCGTCGCCGGGGTGCGGCAACTTCGCCTCCGGAGGCGGCCCTTCGTGCAGGAACGACAGCGGATGCAGCTCAGCCGGGACACCGAACCAGGCAAGTTCGGTGCCCATGGCGTCGAAGAACGCCGTCGGCCGGCTCCAGGAACCATGTCGTACGCGTCGGAGAAGCGCGGACGCATCAGCTGGCCACACGCATACGTGTACACCACAGGATTCTCACCGGTCCGCCTGCCACCGGTCAGGAGGACCTGAAGGGCCTGGCCGACGGCGGAAGACAAGTCGACGCCCCGGGCAGCGAACTCCGCGTCGGCCTGGCGGGCCCGGTCACGCGCGAGACCGATGCGCCACTCTTCAGACTCGGTGTGCGGGCGTTGCTCCAGCAGCGCCCGCACGTCCTCCATGTCACTGCTGCGCATCTCCAGGCAGTAACTCATTACCCCCTCCACTCCCCCTTCGGCGGCGCCGCAGCACGCTGGGGTCTGTGTGGCTTGCGAGATGGTGCCGCACGCGCTTCTCGTACCGTGTCAGCGTGGCACGTGGTGGTAGTAGGTCAACGGCAGGGCCAGCACGAACACCGTGCCGTACCGGCGGCGGATACCGCACACGTTCGCCGCCGGGGTTCGCGCACGAAACGGTAGGTGTGCGTGGGTTGTTCGGGCTCGGGAATCAGCGCGCCCGGCTGATCCCAGGCCAGCACGTGACCGGCGTGGGCCAGTTCACCCGTTGTGTGCTCCCGGGTGGTGTTGTGTGTGAAGGGGATACCGGACAGGGCCCGTTCTCCCTCAGCGAGGATCTGGGTGATGGTCTGGGCCGCGGGCAGCGGGGAGCTGAAGTAGCCCGTCAAGCGCATCCAGCAGCACACCCGGAAGGCAGGGCTGACCGGGGTGAACAGATCCCATTCGACCGTTCCGCGGGTGTACTGGTCTTCGACTACCAGAAGGTGCAACGCCAGTGGTGTGCTGTACGCATAGGTGCGGGCGATGTCGCGCAGGCGGGCCTCGGCGGCCTGCCGAGCCTGCCAGGCAGTGTCACTGTCTGCGAGTCGGCGGGCCCTGCGCGGGCTGGTCGAGCCGAGAAGCGTCCACACACGAGCCACGACACTGAACGCGGCAAGAAGCGGCCACGTAACGACGCGCAGCATGAGGTTCTTCAGCGGGCGCCGGGTCACGGGGACTGCTGCTTGAGTCGTGTGCCGGCGGGTAGGAGCCGGGCTTGCAGGAGCGAAGCACCTGTCGTGGTCACGCACTGGATGGTCACCCACAGGACGGCCCCTGCTGGGCCGGGAGGCGAGTCGACGAGGTGGCCTGTGGCCATCGTGGCCCACACAAACGCACTGATGATGATCGCCAACAGGCTGCCACGGACTTTCGCCAGTCTGAGGACGATCCACAGGGCGAGTGGTTGAAAGACGATGCCTGCTGCGTTGGCGGCCAGGTAATAGGGGGCTCCCGCGAGGGGGTTGCGTGCGCTGTCGGCTTCGGTGGCACCGTCTATCAGCGTATGCAGGCCGCGGATCAGCCACCATGCGGCAAGTGTGGTCGCGGCAGCGACGAGCATTGTTCTCGCGGCCCGCACCCGATACGTCATGAACCCGATCGTCTTCCTGTCGGCTAGACGAATGAGTCCGATGTGTTCAGTGATCGAATGCGATGAGCGACCGGAGAGTCGAGGCGCCAGTCTTGTGGTTTCGCCAGATCGCGGCGGCCATCGCGAGGACGCGTTGGGCGACACGGACGGCGACGCCTTCGAAGGTCCGTCCACCGTGGTGTTCCAGGTCCAACTGGCCCTTGAGCGTGTCGTTCACGAACTCGATGAGCTGCCTCACGGACTTCAGTAGTCCTTCGCCCTTGCGCTTCTTCTCCCGCTTGAACGAGGGCCGCAGCAGAGTAACTCCCCGCATCGCGAGGTCGTACTCGAATTCCTTGGAGGCGAAGCCCTTGTCAGAGATCAGCAGCAGTCCCGGCCGGTCGGCGACCAGGCCGGCGTCGATGTCGAGCATGGCCTGCAGGACCTCTCGCTCGTCCGTCTTCGCGTTGGCGAGCGCCCACAGGATCGGCATGCCGGTTGGGGTGCAGACCAGGTAGAGGCGCAGGCCCCAGAAGTATCGGGAGTGGGAGGCGCAGTACCCGTATCCGGCCCAGCCGGCCATCTCCGACCGCTTCACTGTCGGCCTCGACATACCGCACGGCAACGGAGTGGAGTCGACGATCCAGTGGTTGTCGAACCAGAAGTCCGTATCGACGGCGAGCATTCGTATCGCCTTCTTGACCAGCGGCAACGCGGCCTTGAGACGCTTGTTGTACCCGGACTGCTGCGGAAGGTACGGGAACATCGAGGCCAGGTGCTGGTTCGCGTACCGCAGCCACCGTGCCTCGGAGTGGAACCCCAGCAACGCCTGCGCGACCGCAAGGGTGACCAGCTCCGCGTCACTCAACCGCGGCGGACAGCCCATCCATCGCCCTGTCTCCAGATCGTCGTCGATCTTTACGTACAAGGCGGTGAGCAGTGTGTTCAATTCATCGGGCACACACCAATCCTGAACATCTCGATGAACTCGGGGTGAATCGTCCCATATTGGCTAACATCGGCGGCATGATGACACCCGAAGATCAAGCACTGGCGCTGCTGAGCCTGACCGACCGCACCGCGATCCATGAACTCGTGGACAGGTACGCGAAGGTGTTCGACGACCGCTCCTTCAGCGCGATGCTGCCGACGCTGTTCGTGCCGGACGGAGAGATCGAACTGCCCCCGGGCGGCCATCACGGTCTCGAAGGCATGGATGACTTCCACAAGGACGTGATGAGGCCTTTCGGGCCCACGCAGCACATCTTTACCAACACGCTCGTCGACATCAATGGCGACCGGGCCACGTTCCAGGCGAACACCCACGTCACGCACACCGTCCTGCAAGAGGACGGCACAACAGATGACAACAACCTGTTCCTTGCCGGTGGCGTGCTGGCCGGCGTCACAGTCCGTACCCCGGCTGGATGGCGGTTCCAGACGGTCACGCTTGACGTCATCTGGCGGCAGGGCGACTTCGGCCCACCTGCGCAGTAGAGCGATCGCCCCACCGCTGATTACATCGGACTCATTCGTCTAGTGGCCCGCTATCCGTCCAGCTACTCAACTCGGGAAGGCGTTCTGGGACGCCGTGTCCTACGGCGTCCCAGAACTCACGGCTGGCTGCTACTGGGCGAGGGCATCCTGGAACGCCTTCGCGTAGGGGCCGTTCCCGAGACCTTGGGGTGGAACGAGGCGAGGCCGTCCACCGCCGACAGCGTCACAGCCGTGACAAGCTTGTTGGAACCGCGGCCTGTCGGCACCGGAATCGACCATGGGATCGAGGCGCGCGGTGCGACCGCAGTGGGGCGGGCGTCGTCGGGTCCACGATGTCGACCTTCCTACGCAGGCTGCCGCTCTCACGTCTCGGCTTCCGTTTTGCGCCGTCTGGGACACTTGATTCCATGCCTGGTGCCCGACAACACGATTCCCAGCCCTCGCGGTCCATACGGTTTGCCGCCTGGCTCTTCCCCGTGGACGTTGACGGTCATCAACGACAGTCCTGGTCCCAGTGGACGAACTGGCGGATCTTCTTGCTGCTCCTTGTGGGGCCCTGCATGGTGATCGGGGCGTTTACTGCCCGAGGTTCCGGAGTGACGTGGTGGGAACGCGGCGCCCTCTTTGTGGCCGGTGCCGCCATATCGGCGATCTTGGTTTGCGCAGTGGTCGGATATCGGCAGATCATGGCCTCAGTCCGGCAGAGGTCGAAGGCCCAAGATGTAGGCGCGGGCCGGTGACATGCCCAGAGTGGTTCCAAGAAGCGTGGCGAAACGGTTCCAACAAGCGTGTCACGCTCGCTCTGAATGGTCAGGTCACCGCGTCTCGTTGGTTCCAACTGTCATGTCACGGCTCAGGAAGTGGCCGGGTAGCCGCAGACCATTACTCGTGAAGAGGCATGCCAGCGGGGGCTTGACTCAGTGCGTGATCAACCGGACAGTGCATAGATCATCGCGAGCTGTGGTTGGAGCATGATGCTCGGCTCGGCCTACTTCAGATGTCCTTGGCGGGTGGATCTGTGAGCGGAAGTCCCAGCTGGCCCGACGGGTTGGCCGTCGGCGCCACCAGGATCGGCCGCCGATGCAACCGGTACGAGGAATCCGTGGCCTTCTATCGCGACGTGGTCGGGCTGCCTCTCGTCTACCTCGCCGAGACGGGCCCGGACGACTTCGGCTGTGCAATCTTCGGCCTGCCCGGGACGAGGACGACCTTCGAACTGGTCCAGGCCCTCGAACCGGTGGCGGTCGACCGGCATGAGGAGCTGGTGCTCTACTTCTCGGGTGAGCCCGCTCGTGATGTCGTGGCACACCGCATCACCGAGGCCGGCTACCAGCCGACGACGCAGTATCAATACTGGGACCTCAACAACGCGATCACCTTCCTCGACCCTGACGGTCGCGAACTCGTCCTCGCCCCCTGGGTGTTCGGGGAAGAGCCACCACCCGCGAGAGGAAAGTAGATACTCCACCTTGAGCTGTCCGGGCCTGCCAGGACAACGCCCTGGAAATGCGGTTGTCGCCCGGCACATCTCCTGACAGGCTGCTTGGCCATGATCGATGCTGACCAGTCGAGCTGCCTGATCGTGACGGGGATGCCCGGGTCCGGAAAGACCACAGTGACGAGGTTGGTCGCCGACCGGCTGTCACGCTCCGCTCGGCTCGACGGATACTTCATCAGCACCCTGGTTGTCGGCGGCCACGTCTGGGCTCTTGGCGAGCCTGCCGACGAGGCGGCGCGCCAAGTGGAGTTGTGTAACCGCAATCTGTGCGCCCTGGCGAACAACATCTCCGACGCCGGCTTCACTCCCGTGATCGACAGGGTGATCCCCGACCGCGAACAGCTCAACTTCTTCGTCTCTCTCCTCCCGGCTCGCCAGGTCCGTCGCGTCCAACTCCCGTGTCTCGTCGTGTGATTGCCTTGCGCACCGGTTCGGGAACGCGGCCGATCGTCCGAACAGGACGCGGCGGTATCCGTCCGACATGACGGATGAACAGTGGGCGGTGGTGCGCAACGCCCTGCCGGTGCCGGCGTGGCTGGAGGGCCGCGGCGGGCAGCCGGAAGGCTACTGCCACCGGCAGATGTTGGACGCGGTGTTCTACGTCACCGACAACGGGATCAAGTGGCGTGCGATGCCTGCCGACTTCCCCGCCTGGAACCGCGTGTATGCATTCTTCCGAAGGTGGCGCAACAACGGCCTGACCAAGGAGCTGTCCGACCGTCTTCGCGGGAAGGCCCGCGTCGCCGAGGGCCGCAATCCGGAGCCGACCGCGGCCATCATCGACTCGCAGTCGGTCAAGGGCACCGCCTCGGTGCCCGCCGACTCACGCGGCTACGACAGCGGCAAGAAAGTCAACGGGAGGCGCCGGCACGTCATCACGGACACGCTCGGCCTGCTGCTGATGGTCCTGGTGACGGCCGGGAACATCACCGACCGGCAGGCCGCCCGCGCCATGCTGCCCCTGCTGCACAAGCGGTTCCCGAAGATCACACTGGTGTGGGCCGACGGTGGCTACGCGGGCCGCGTGGTCACCTGGGCGAAGACGAAATCCAGCTCACCCTGCAGATCGTCAAACGCAGCGATGACATGAAGGGGTTCGTGGTGCCGCCGAGACGATGGGTGGTTGAGAGAACCCTGGGGTGGCTGATGCGTTCGCGGCGTCTGGTGCGGGACTTCGAGACGGTGCCCGCCTCCAGCGAGGCGTTCATCTACTTCCCGCAGGCCATGCTCCTCAGCCGCCGTCTCGCCGGGCAGGCCCCGCGTTCGCGGTCGGATCAGTCGCGGTGGGCTGCCGCGGCGTGAACCGGCCGACCGGCAGCGCCTCCAGCCAGGCCCCGCTCGGCCAGCCGCTTCGCCTTCGAGCGCACGCCCTCGATCTTCGCGGGCACCACGTCCAGCCCGAGCAGGCCGGCGAGTTCCTTCGCCGAGATCCCCTCGCCTCGGTCCGCCTCGCTCTCCACCAGCTCGACGATCCGCCGATAATCCGGCGCAAGTGCCGTCACGGCCGTCCCCTCCCCACGCCGCGGCACGATCGATCCCGCGACCGGGACCTTGTCCTTCGCCGCCTCCTCGCACGGGCCAGGAACAGGCACGTCCGCCGGTTCGGCCGGAGCGGCCAGGGCCTCGGCGAGCTCCGCCCGAGCGATCACCCGGCGCTCCAACAGCACTTCCGCCTGCGCGAGTTCGGCAAGGACCCGCTCGGCTTCGGCGCGCAGCTCCTCCGCCCGCATCCGGGCAGCCGTCTCCCGCTCCTCCAGCAGCCCCATCACCGATGTCACCGGTCACCTCCGCATCGCCGAGAAAGAACTCATCGTCCGAACTCTCCCGCAACGACACCGAAACCATTCCTGACCAGCGGAAACTCAACGATCGCATCCGGAAAGACAACAGCCTCTAAGCGATCTTGGTGATTTGTGGTGCGGCTTGGGCAGGCGGCCCGTCGGGAGGGGCTGCCATGGTGACGAAGCCGCTGCGGGTGGAACTGGCGCCGGAACAAGTTGCTGAGCTACGGCGGCGGTTGAGTCTCCGTCATCTCGTTCCCAACGAGCGGATGCGGCTGGCGGCCCGGGGCCGTACCGCACCCGAGACCGCGTCGGTCCTCGACAAGCATGTGGTCACGGTGCGCAAGACCCTGCACCGCCTCCTCGGCGCGCAATGGCTGCTCCTTGGGGAGGCGTTCGCAGGCGCGTTGTGCGACGTGCACAGCCTCGGCCCGTGGTGCGCGCGGGGTGCTTCAGGTCCGTCAAGGCGGGAGCGGGTAGAGGTCGGCCGCCTGCCGCACCGCCGCCGACAGGCGGCGATGCCCCTCCGGACGCAGAATGCCAGGAGTAGTACATATGGTCGGATTCTCAGGAGGAGGCTGCCATGCAGACTGTGGAGACCCGCAGCGTCATCAGTGAATTCCTGGGCACCTTGCTCCTGGTGTTCTTCGCCGTCGGCGCCGCCGTGCTCGCAGGCGAGACCATCGGTACCCTTGGTATTGCGTTGGCCTTCGGCTTCACCCTGCTGGCCTTGGCCTACACGCTCGGCCCGATCTCAGGCTGCCACGTCAACCCGGCAGTGACGCTCGGCATGCTGGTGGCTGGGCGCATCAAGGTCCGCACGGCTATCCAGTACTGGGCCGCACAGCTGCTGGGCGGCATCGCCGGTGCCGCACTGCTTTTCCTACTGGCCAAGCAGGTGCCGGGGCTCAAGACCAGCGAGGCGTTCGGCACCAACGGGTACGGCAACCGCTCCGCCGTGCACCTCAACGTCGGCGGTGCCTTTCTCGCCGAGGTCGTGCTGAGTTTCCTGCTGGTGTACGTCGTGCTCGCGGTGACGCACCGTGTGGCCGTGCTCGGCTTCGACGGGCTGCCGATCGGCTTGGCGCTCGCTGTGATCCACCTGGTGGGCATCCCCTTGACCGGCACCTCGGTCAACCCGGCCCGCAGCTTGGGCCCGGCGCTGTTCGCGGGGGGCGCGGCCCTGTCCCAGCTGTGGCTGTTCCTGGTCGCCCCGCTGGTGGGCGGGGTACTCGCCGCGGTCGTGCACCCGCTCACCCACCCTGCGGGTACCGCGCTGAACGCGGCGGCACGGGCGGCGGAAGTAGCCGCGGACCAGGTCAGTGCCGAGAGCGTGGAATGAAAGGCCGCGGCCGTGGCCAAGGCAGTGCTGCTGGCTACCGCGGTGCCCCTCAGCGGGTGCAGGGGCGACGCCACGCAGCCCTCACCAGTGTCGGCAGCGTCCGGATCCGCCCTTCGGCGGCGAAGGCGTCCAGCATCGCTTCCAGCGTATTGAGGTCCTCGCGCATCCAGCGTGGCGGGCGCCCTGGGCGCGACGCGTCCGCCAATGCCTTGAACCCGCCGCTGAGGAGGCGGTGCAGGGTCTTGCGCACCGTGACCACATGCTTGTCGAGGACCGACGCGGTCTCGGGTGCGGTACGGCCCCGGGCCGCCAGCCGCATCCGCTCGTTGGGAACGAGATGACGGAGACTCAACCGCCGCCGTAGCTCAGCAACTTGTTCCGGCGCCAGTTCCACCCGCAGCGGCTTCGTCACCATGGCAGCCCCTCCCGACGGGCCGCCTGCCCAAGCCGCACCACAAATCACCAAGATCGCTTACGGGCTGACCCGCGATTGACCTTGCGGTTTTGCTGGTCTGGCAGTTCGGCAATCGCCGGTCGGCTCGTTACTCGTACCGGTACTTCAGCGAGTCCGCTTCCGCCTGTTCGATGTCGGCGATCGTCAGCTCCGGTATCCGCAGCTGGGCCAGCGTCACCTCGGCCGAGGTCGGCTGGGCGTCTGCCGGCAGCCACTGCTCCGGCTTCCAGGCTCCGCTGCGTAGGAGCGATTTGGGGCAGTGTGGGTAGACCTCCTCGATGCCCACCACGAGTGCACTGGCTGGCGGCTTGCCCACGGCGGTCAGCTGCGACAGCAGCTCCGGGCGGGTGGAGACGCAGGCCCGGCCGTTCACCCTGAGCGTCGTGGTGCGCCCCGGGATGAGGAACAGCAGCCCGGCCCGTCCGGTGGCGATGACGTTCTGCAGGGTGTCCAGACGCTTGTTGCCGGTCGCGTCCGGTATCGCCAGCGTCCGAGCGTCCAGGGCGGCGACGAACCCGGCGGGTCCGCCGCGCGGGGAGACGTCACAGTTACCCGCGGCATCTGCGCTGGCGACGAGGACCAGTGATGAGCAGCCGATCAACCGACGTGTCTGTTCGGTGAGTTCGGTCATCTGCTTGCGCACAGCAGCGTCGTTGGGGAGTGCATAGGTCTGGCGCAGCGTCTCTTGGTCGGGCACGGCATCGAGGCGGAGCGAGTCGAAGGCGCTGGGGGCAAGGGAGGTCGTCATGCCAGCGACCCTAATGGGCCGACCTGCGACTGATCTTGGCCGGTGAGCGTGGGGACATACAGATGCCCGTGCGAGTTGTCTGGCGTGTGAAGAACAAGCAGGCCCGCGCGGCCATGTCTCATCCTGCTCTTCTGCGGGCTGTCGCGACAACATTTGGGCGAGTTGGTCGCAGAACTCGCCCCGCGTTGGGTGGCACGCTGTGAGTCCGGGCGCCATGAGCGACGTGAGGGCGATCGTCGGCGAGAGGCCGGGGCCGGGCCGAAGTACGAACTGGTCTTCACCGACCGGCTCTTGGTGACACTGGTCCATCTGCGGACCAGGCTCCCCCATGAGGCGTTGGGCGTGCTCTACGAGGTGGGCTCTTCCACGATAGGTCGGGCGATCCGGGAGGTCCGCCCACTGCTGGCGGACCGTGGGTTCGCCGTCCCCGACCGGCCCGGTATCCGGCTGCGAACCCTGGAGGACGTGTTCGCCTATGCCGCGGCCGAGGACGTCACCTTGCGGATCGATGGGATGGAGACGCAAGTGCGCCGCCCACACGCGGGCCGTCCCGGCCGGCGAGCCTTCGTCTCCGGCAAGCGCAGGACTACAAACACCGGCTCGCCACCTCCCGCTCCCGGGTCCTCTGGGCGATGGCCTCCGTCATGGCCCGCCGCCTCACCGGAGCCACCATCGCCTCCTGGAGGACCGCTTGAGCGAGAACCCGCAGATCACAGCCGTGCTGGAAAGCGTCGAGAGCCGCGAGCGGGAACTGGCCGACCAGGCTGAGCAGTTGAGGGCCCGTATCGAAGAACTCACCGTGCAGCTCGCCGAGCTCGACGCGGAGGGCGAGAACCTGCGCATCACCCGCAAGACTCTCCTCACGCTCCCCGCGCCCTCATCCGCCGCCGGGCCGGAGCATCCGAGCATCCCGGAACACCCCGTCTATCAGCAGATCCTCACCGCTCTGGCCGCCGAAGAGCGGCCGATGCGTGCCCGCGACCTCTGCCAGGCCCTTGACCTGCCCATCCTCGCGAAGAACACCGAAGGCATCTGCGCCAAGCTGAAGCGCCTGGTCAGCCGAGGCATCCTCGTCGAACCCGAACCCGGCTTGTTCGCCCGCCCCGACGCCTGAGAGTCGAACCCCGCCCGCGACCAGCAGTCCTTCCCCAACCTCAACCACGAAACGGACAACTACTCACGTTCCACACTCTCAGATCTGGGCCTCACTGAGGCAGTACTGCAGCCATGCACGGCCACCGATGACCGACTCGACGGTGACTGCCCAGAAGCGCTCCGTTGCGGGACAACGTGCTGCGCGCCCTGCGCCAACGCACAGATGTGGCTCGGCCGTGTGTGCTGAACCACGGAGGCCACCGCTGGCCGGTGGTCCACCGGTTCACCTGCTACCCGCGTCTGTGGCAGTGCTGCACCGGGCAGCAGGGAGCGCCCCTGGGCAGGTCCACCCCGTCCGCCCGTCCGCGGAGCGCAGCCGGCAGGACGATGCGCGCACTGCGTTCCATGGTCTGTGCAGGCAGGGTCCAGCCCCTGGATCGCAGGCGCCCCAAGGGGAACCGGGTGGTTCGGGACGGCCGCGCGAGCCTTTGCAGGACCCCGTCAGCAGATGCGAGGCAAACCGCACCATGTCTAGCCTTTTCGGGTGACATCGACCACCGATTGTCTGGAGGCAGCGCGATGTCGAGGACCCGGAAGACAACTGTCAGCACGCTCGGCGCGACCCTGGGGGCCGTCGCCCTGGTGGGATCCCTGACCGGCGTGGCATCGGCGAGCGCCCGCAGTGACAACGGGGTGGCCGACAAGAGTGCCCAGGAGATCGCGGCCGCGTCGAAGTCGGCCTTCGAAGGCGCTACGTCCGTGCATGTGAAGACGGCCAGCAAGGACATGCCCGAGGGGCTGCCGAGCGCCATGGACCTGAAGCTGGACCGGGACGGGAACTGCTCCGGCAGCGTCGCAAGGTCCGGGCGCGGCGGCTACGAGATCATCAAGCAGGGCGACAAGGTCTGGATCAGGCCCGATGCGGCCTGGGTCAAGGACAACGTCCCGGCCGAGGACCAGAAAGCGCTGAGCGACGCCCTCAAGGGCGGCAAGTACCTCTACGGCACCACCGCCGACGACACGCTCAAGGAGGCGTCCCAGGTCTGCGACCTGTCGGCGGTGCAGGAGCGCCTCAACGCCCACCAGCCCGCCTCGGGCCTGAAGAAGGCGGGTAAGGCCGAGGTGAACGGGGCGGGCGCCGTGGAGATCACCGGCATCAAGGGCGGCCTGCAGGCCCAGGTGTGGGTCGCCACGGACGGCAAGCCGTATCCGCTCAGGGGCGTGGCCGAGGGCACCACGGGCGAGGGCAAGAAGCTGAACGTGACGACGACGTACAGCGACTACGACAAGCCCCTCGACGTGAAGACGCCGTCCGCCGGCCAGAGCACCAAACTGTAACCGCCGTACAGCAACGAGCAGTTGAGGGGCCCGCACGTATCCACGTGCGGGCCCCTCAGGAGTATCCCCGCTCAGCGCGGCACCTGGCCTCCGGCCCGCGCCCGCAGCGTGACGGACGGGGCCTGCCCGTACTGGGACTGGTAGAGCTGCGCGAAGCGGCCGGCGTGGGTGAAGCCCCAGCGCGCGGCTATCTCCGTGACCGTGGCGGGCGGGGCGGACGCCAGGAGTTCGCGGTGTGCGCCGCGCAGGCGCAGGTAGCGCAGGTGCGCGAGCGGCGTGGTGCCGCGGTGGTCGCGGAAGGCGTTCTGCAGGGCGCGCGGGCCGACCCCGGCGATGCGGGCCAGCTCGGCGAGGGTGAACGGGTGGGTGGGGTCCGCCTCCATGGCCTGAAGGGCGCGGGTCAGGGTTCGCGGGCCGACGCGTGCCGTGGGGTTGCGCAGTTCGTCGCTGTACTGGTGTGTGGTGCCGTACAGGAGGGCCGTGATGACGGTCTCGCGCAGCCGGTCGCCCACGGGACCGGGGTCCAACAGCCCGGAAGGGTAGGCGAGTTCGGTCTCCAGCATCGTCAACAGCGGGAGCGGCACCGCGAAGTGGCCCGCGGGCGGTGCCGGGTCCGTCATCTGTAGTGGCTGGACCGGGTGTTCGAGGAGCCGGGCCAGCGTGCCTTCGAGGAGTTCGGCACGGGCGCCGACGAAGAACAGGGACGTGGCCTCCCCGTACTCCACGATCGCGTCGGCGCCCGGCACCATCAGCTGCGGCGCCTCCTGGCCTGGCGTGCTCATCAGGTCCGTCGCGCCCTGTTGCCGGATCCCGAAGGTTCCGGCCCGGACGGCGGCCGTGCTGTACAGCGTGGGATCGCGGTAGTAGGTGGTCAGGCCGCCGGACGTCACGAAGCGGATGAGGGACAGGCCCCCGGCGCTGAGGCGCTGGATGTGCAGGCGGAACCGGTCGTCCGGGCCGACCCCGCCGATCCGCTGCATCTCCTGGCCCGGATAGTGCGCGCGCATGCTCGTGACCGCCTCGTCGGGCGCGGCGGCGTCGAAGCCGACGGTGACCGGCTGCGACGACGGCTGAGCCCCGCTGCCGGGCACGGATTCGGGGGCGATGTCGCTGGTCATCTGCGCTCCCTTCCTCATCTCCGTTGTACGTCGACGGGGCCCGCCTCGCGCGTCACCGCGGGGCGCATCCCGTCGTCGGCCGGTAGCGCAGAGTGAGATTCGGGTGGGTTGATGCGTGCGGTGGACAGGCCGGTTCGTTGCGCGGATCGAGCGGGGTCCGGGGCGCGTGCGCCGCGATCGGGCCGGTGGTGTCGTGGTTGAGGGGGCGGAGAAACCGGCCGGAAACCCCGGCCGGAACCCGCGATTCGAAACGGTGAGGACCATGAGCACGCACCCCGCATCTCCCCGGCGCAACCGTCGCCGTACGTGGCCGGCCGCCGCACTGGCCGTCGTCACGCTCGGTACCGGGATCGGTGTCGCCGAGGCGAACGGCGTGGACCTGCCGAAGGCCGCGTCCGGGCACGGCATCGTCCACAAGGCGCGGCAGGTTCTCGACCGGATCACGCACCATGACGCCACCGCTCCCGCCCCCTCCCACCTGCCCTCCTGACGCGCTGTTGCCGGGCTACCACGCCCGCCGAACTGCGTATCCCACAACGGACTTTTAGGGTGATTTCTATGGCAAGCAACCAGCACCTGCCGCAGCGTGGACAGACCTGGGGCCCGCGCCCCGAGCCCTACGGTCAGCAGCGTGGATCGGCCTACGACCCGCAGCAGATCCACACCATGCCCCGCTCGGTGCGCAGGGCCCAGTACAGCGCCTGGGCGCTGAGCGCGCTGACCCTCGTCTCGGCGCTCTACGCGGCGACGCGGGCCCACCAGGACGCGAGCAGCATCGGTCATGCCTTCGGCTACGCGGTCGGGCTCAACGTCTTCTGCCTGGTCCTGACCGTCCTCGCGTTCTTCTTCCGCAGAGGCGGACCGGCCCTGCGCTGGACCACGCTCGGCGTGGCCGCGCTCGCGGTGATCGCCTCGATCGGCAGCATCGCCGGACGTGGCACCGAGCACACCCACACGTACGCCCACGGGATCGTCATCGGGGCCGTCATCATCGCGCTGCTGTGCAGGCCGGACGCCGTCGCGTGGTTCTCCCGCCCGCGCGACAAGCACTGAGCCCGGCCGCCGACCCGCTCAACACCTGGGATCCGTCATGGAGTTGGGACAGCTTCAGCAGCAGCGCCGCTTCGTCGTCGACGAAGGCAGAGGCAACGCCTACCGCGTCTTCACCGGCGACCAGGTCGGCAACCCCGTCGAACCCGTCGGACACCTGGAGCAGCACCGCGAGCAGGGCCTGAAGCAGCAGCTCGTCTTCTACGTCGACGAGGACCGCACCGAGGTCCTGCTGCGCTGCCAGGCCGGTTCGGCAAGCCGCCAGCTCTCCTCGTACGAGGTGAGCGACCCGCAGGGCACACCGCTCGGCACCTTCGGCCGGGACGTCAAACGCTCTCTGGTGGCCTCCACCTGGCGGCTCGAACCGGTGGGCCTCACCGCCTACTTGGGGCGGGACAACAACAAGGTACTCGCCGCGCTGCGGCGCGTGCGCGACCCGGCCCAGTACTCCTTCTTCGACGGCATCTGGACCCAGGGGCTTCGCGCCTACACGTTCACCGAACTCCAGTCGCAGCAGCCCGCGTTGACGATGGCACGGCAGGCCGGATGGAGTGATCCCACCCGCGTGGAGATCGCCGACGACCGCCTCGACCGCCGCCTCGTCATCGCCCTCACCGTCGTCATGGCCGGTCTGCAACTCGCCCCCGATCACCACTGATCCTGGCCCGCCCGCCGGTCCGGAAAGTGAGCATCCCATGTACCGCAAGACCCGTAAGTCCCCGTCTGCCCGGGTGAGCCGCGTGGCCACCGCCACCGTCGCGGTCGCCGCCCTCGTCTCCGTGGCCGGGACCGCGTCCGCCGCACAGTCACGCGCGGACGGCAGTGACGTCCGCGCCGAGTGCGAGGAGAACACCGGCGCCGTCTGCTACACCGCCGACCAGATACGCACCGCCTACGGCATCGACAAGCTCGCCGCCAAGGGCCTGACCGGCAAGGGCAGAACCATCGCCGTCATCGACCCGGTCGGCGCCCCCAACGCCCTTAAGGACCTGGAGAGTTACAGCACGAAGATGGGTCTGCCGAAGCCCGACCTGAAGATCGTCCAGCACAAGCCGGAGGAGGGCAAGGCGGCCCCCTTCGACTGGACCGACGAGGGTGATGTCGGCGCCGCCCAGGAAGTCACCATGGACCTGGCCGCCGTGCACACCGTGGCACCGGACGCCAAGATCGTCCTGCACCAGATGAACGTGGCCTTCGACGAGTCCGGCGGCGACTCGCTCCTCGACCTGGTCAAGGCCCTGGGCGACGTCTACGAGAACAATTCCGCCGACGTCGTCACGATGAGCCTCGGCCTGCCCGAGGGCGGTGTGAACGCCGCCGCGAACAAGGACCTCTACACATCGGCGGCCCCCGTCTTCGCCGCCGCCGCTCAGGAGGGCATCACCACCGTGGCCTCCTCCGGCGACCAGGGCGTCTTCGACCCCAACGGCTCGGCCGACGGAAAGGCGAACGTGCGCACTGTCGACTGGCCCTCCTCCGACCCCAGTGTCACCGCGGTCGGCGGCACCCGCATCACCCTCGACGACCAGGGCAAGCGCACCAAGGCCGACGTCGTGTGGAACGACGAGGGCGCCTCCGGCGGCGGCCCCTCGATGATCTTCTCCCGCCCCGGCTACCAGGCGAGCGGCACCGCCGCCCGAGCCGCGAGCAACGGCCACCGCGCCGTCCCCGACATCTCGCTGACCGCCTCCCCGCAGGCCGGCATGACCGTCCCGTTCACCGACCGGGACGGCACCGACTGGAACAGCGTCGGCGGCACCAGCCTGTCGGCCCCGCTCTTCGCCGGGATGGTCGCCCTGGCCGCCCAGCAGAAGGGCGATTCACTGGGCAACGTCAACCCGAAGCTGTACGCCCTCGCTGCCACCCCCGAGGACGGCGCGAAGGCCGGGATCACCGACATCACCTCCGGCGTGAACGGCCAGGACGGCTACCCCGCCGGCCTCGGCTACGACATGGCCACCGGGCTCGGCACGGTCGACGCCTCGAAGCTGGTCCCCGCACTCGCCGGAAAGTCCTGACCCCGTACGGCAGTTGAGCCCCTGCACAGTTCACCGCAGCCCGTCGCGGCCCGCAGCAAGACTGGTGTACCGCCCATGAAGCGCTCGACCGGACACCGCGCTGTTCCGGCCCTCGCCGCGGCCCTCGCGCTGCTGGCCGCGGGGGGCACGGCCGCCGCCTCCGAAGGCTCCGGCCTCGCCGACGCCCTGGAGAGCTGCCGCTCCCCATCGGGCGGCACCTGCTACACGGCAGCCCAACTACGCACCGCCTACGGCCTCGACACCCTGGAACAGAAGACCGGGGGACACTTCGGCCGGGGCCGCACCATCGGCATCGTGGACCCGGTCGGCTCCCCCAACGCCCGTACAGACCTGGAGACTTAGCTTGTTCTTTAAGGTCCGGCCGCTCCGAATCGTGCTCACCAGTGCGTCTACGTCTCATTCAGTGCTGCGGCAGCTGCGTCAATGAAAGGCGTGATCAGTCGAATATAGGCACGCAACGTTTCTTGGAACTCACGGCGGTTCTCCCGGCTAGCGTTCTCGGCCATGGCCGCCAGAGCAGTGGTGAGCGTGCCCGACATGATCAACAAGTTCGATGCTGCTACTTGGACCGTGGAAGGGCCTTCCAGGTCAATCAGTGTCACCGCCCGACGCAACTGCTGATGCCGGTCGCGGTGGGCGGTCAAGACGGCTTCAGACTCGGTGGTCGAGAGACCGTCGACTCCCCGGAGCCCGTCAGCGACGACCTGGGCCTGCTCAATGAGGTCCAGGTAAGCGGCCCGCCGGGTCTGACGAGTGCCTTCGCGGCGCTGCGCCTCAGTAGTCGCATCGACCTGGACTCGGGCAGCGCGGGCGTTGCCCCTGCTGGTCAGCCAGCTCGCCAGCGAGCTGGCCGCGATCGCCGTCACACCTGTAAGGCCAGCGACGAACAGCGAGTTGTCAGGCATGCCCAGGAGTCTCTCCAAGAAGACCCCACGACAGCCACCGCTTCCTGATCATTACCCGACGTTGTATCCGCAGGGCCCGAAATACGTCTCGAACATGATCACCTGAACAGGGATGTCCCGGACGTGAACACGGCCTTCGTCTGATCATGTGCTCCGACCAAGGTGCACCGATCGAGACGAAGGCCGTGAAGGTGAGTCTGCTGCCTGACGCCGGTCCCGGGGAAGTGTTCGCGCAAGCGTCACGCTTCCGGGAGGACTTATTCGACTGCCTGACCGCGCGTGGGGACGAGTTGTTCGAGCTCGTGGACGCGTTGCTGTGCGCGGACGGTCCGGTGACGTCGCCGGTGGACCTGACGCTGGTTGCCGAGCACCGGCGTGGGCACGGCGCGATGTACGAGGCGTTGAACAGTGGGAACGTGGACGTGCCCCGACTGCGGCAGGTGCTGGCCGGTCTGCCGATGCCGCGGGCCGCCGACGGGCGCCTGGTCCTGGCGGTCGACGTCAGCAACTGGCTCCGCCCCGACGCGCCGACCAGCGCGGACCGCCTGTTCTGCCATGTCTACGGCCGCAGCGGACGGTCCTCGGACCAGTTCATCCCTGGCTGGCCGTACTCGTTCGTCGCCGCCCTCGAATCGGGCCGGACATCCTGGTGCCAGCTCCTGGACGCCGTCCGTCTCGGACCCGAGGACGACGTCGCCGAGGTCACCGCCGCCCAGCTCCGCCGGGTGGTCACCGACCTGATCGAGATGGGCCGCTGGCACGTCGGCGACCGCGACATCCTCATCGTCTTCGACGCCGGCTACGACGCCCCGCGCATGGCCCACCTCCTCGACGGACTCCCGGTCGAGGTGCTGGGGCGGATGCGCTCGGACCGGGTGATGCGACGGCCGACGCCCTCGCTCAAGGAGTACGCCCTGGCCTATCCCCAGGGCGGGCGCCCGCCGAAACACAGCAAGGAGTTCCGCTTCGCCAAGCCGGAGACCTGGGGCGAGCCGGACGCGGCAACCGTGCAGGTCACCGACCGGTACGGCGCGGCCCGCGCGATGGCCTGGGACCGCATCCACCCCCGACTGACCACCCGCTCCGCGTGGATCGACCACACCGGCGAACTCCCCATCATCGAAGGCACGCTGCTCCGCCTCCAGGTCGACCGCCTGCCCGGCAGAGGCGACCCGCTCCCGCTCTGGCTCTGGTCGTCCGCCACCGGCCTGAACAGCGAGGACGTCGACCTGCGCTGGCAGGCGTTCCTGAGGAGATTCGACATCGAACACCTCTTCAGGCTGATGAAACAGACCCTCGGGTGGACCCGTCCGAAGCTGCGAACCCCCGAGACCGGCGAGCGCTGGACCTGGCTGATCATCGCCGCCCACACCCAGATCCACCTTCTGCGCGACGCCGCCGCCGACTTGCGGCGGCCGTGGGAGAAGCCCGCTGAGCCCGGTCGGCTCACCCCGGCCCGAGTCCGCCGGGGGTTTCGGAACCTCCGCCCGCACCTGCACTGCCCCGCCCGTGCACCAAAACCCTCAACTCCCGGCTCTGGAAGGCCACTTGGATCGAGGAACCGGCGGCCCGCCACTCGCTACGACGTGGGCAAGACCGTGAAACGACCCGAGAGCATCACCGAACGAAATCGACTCAGACCATAAAGAACAAGCTTAGAGCCTGTCCTAGAACCCTGGAGCGGGTGTGAGGAGTTGCGGCAGGCTGCTCACATGACGTCGGTATCTCAGCCCGATCCGGTCCGCGCAGCCACCACTGCAGGCGGGCACCGTCTGTCTTATGTCGACTTCGGCGGCTCCGGACGGACTCTGCTCGCTTTGCACGGCCACTTCAACGAGGCCCGCACCTTCGCCGCCCTGGCCCGTGAACTGGCGCCAGGGTGGCGGGTGGTGGCTCTCGATCAGCGCGGACATGGATACTCGGACCGGGGACCGGACTTCTCCCGGAAGGGATACGTCCAAGACGCCGCCGCACTCATCGAGCATCTTGCTCTTGGCCCCCTCGTCGTCATGGGACACTCGCTCGGCGGCGTGAACGCCTACCAGCTTGCCGCTCGTTACCCGCACCTGGTCACCGCATTGATCATCGAGGACATCGGGGCCGAGATCGATGATGACCTGTCCTTCTGCCTGTCCTGGCCGCACCGGGCCCCCACGCGCACAGCTCTGATCGAGCAACTGGGGAACTCCGCCCGCTACTTGAACGACGCCATCCGCGAGTACGCCGACGGCTGGGGCCTGGCCTTCCGCCCACAGGACATGGTCACCTCCGTCGGCCAGGTCAACGGCGATCACTGGGACGACTGGCTCGCCACCGACTGCCCGGCCCTACTCATCCACGGCACCCGCAGCGACACACTCAGCGCCGAACATGCCCAAACGATGGTGGCCCGCCGCCCCCACACCCGTCTCGCGGAGCTTGCGACCGGGCACACCGTGCACAGCACCGACCCTGACGGGTTCGCGACGACCGTGCGTTCCTTCCTCAACACCCTGTGAACCTCCATTTCGGGAAGCGTTGGCCATGGGTTGCTGTGAATCGGGCGTAGGGTCGAAGCTCGGTGCGGGGCCGGGGCTTGACGTCGGCAGGAGGAGTGCCGCGCCCCGGCAGCAAGGGGCTGTCATGGCCGTGGCCTGAACAGGGACAGAGCTGGGGCTCAGCCCACCAGGGCTCGACGACGGGCCTCCCCAAGGATGCGATCGGCGCTCTCCTCGGGAGTGAGGCTCGAAGTGTCGAACCACCAGCCGACATCGCCGAGTTCCCACTTCATGGCGGCATCGAGATCTTCATAACCGTCGAAGTCGAACCGCTCTTGCAGATCACGGAGGCGGTTTCGGGACTGGCACGCCTCGATGCCCGGTGCGAGAACAACGAACAGAACCCGCCGAGCAGGCACGAGAGAGGCAAAGAAGTCCAACTGCTTGCGGTCAGGGATCACCCAGTCGATCACAGGTGTGAAGCCCGCGTCGGAGAAGTTGTTCGCCAGCGTGCACAGATTCCGCTTGCCCAGGGCCCAGACGCGACCGCTGACAATCAACCTGCTGATGAAGTCGCCGTCGAGGCGAGCGGAGCGTGGCAGTCGCTCGGCGACGAGCCGGGTCACTGTTGACTTCCCGGCCCCCGGCATCCCCGTCACGATTAAGCAGTCCGGCATCTCAGGAGTGATCACGCCCGCAAGCGTGCCAGCGTGCTTGAGCGGGCGGCAATCGCATTTTGGAGGTGCGATTCCAGCAAGGCCCACTACTCCACAACCACCTCACCACCCCCGCCAGCCCAGTTCACGGACAGGTTCTTACGCTCGCCTACGCGCCGAGTTCGAACGACGGGTCCAGGCGCTTCAAGACGCCGGCGAGATCCCCGATCCTCGCGAGGCTCAGATCGCCCGGCTCAAGGCAGAGATCACCAAGCTCCGGGAACGGCTGGCCCAGCTCGCCGCCCAGCACGAGGAGATCGTCCGGCTTCGCGAGTCCGTCGCCCGGACAAGCCTAGTGATCCGCCTACCCGCTCCGCGAACCACGGTGATCGGCAGCTGCAGCTGAGGAGAAGACCCCAAAGAAGTACGCGCCCCAAGGACACACGCGCTGAAGCAGTCACCTCTTGAAGTACGCGTCCGGCGAACGGTCCCGCCTCCGAGTGAACCTCATCCCACAGTGGTGACCATGCTGAACCGAGTAGCCGTCCTATCCGACATCCACGGAGTCCTGCCCGCCCTGGAGGCCGTGCTCGCCGAACCAGACGTGAGCGCCGCCGATCGCATCGTGCTGACCGGCGACATCACCGCTGGCCCGCAGCCGACCCAGGTCCTCGACCTGCTGGTCAGTCTCGGCGACCGCATCGTCTGGATCAGCGGCAACGCCGACCGCGAACTCCTCGAATACCGCCGCGGCCAACGCGACTCGATCCCCGATCCGATTGCTCCCTGGGCCGCCGAACAGCTACGCGAAGACCACCTCGGCCTTCTCAGCCAGCTGCCCTCATCACTCTCTCTGCCAGTGCGCGGCCTGGGGAAGGTGCTGTTCTGCCATGCCACCCCTCGTGACGATGAAGAGGTCGTCCTGGTGGACTCACGCCTTGACCGCTGGCGAGAGGTCTTCAGCGAGCTCGACTCCGACGTCCGCACGGTGGTCTGTGGACATACACATATGCCGTTCGTCCGCCTCGTCCACGGCCGACTCGTGGTCAACCCCGGCAGCATCGGTATGCCCTATGGGCGAGCGGGAGCCCACTGGGCGCTTCTGGGCCCCGGCGTCGAACTGCGATCGACCGGCTTCGACGTGGAGGCTGCCATCACCCAGGTCACGCGCGACTCCTCTTACCCCGAAATCGCCGAGTGGGCCGACTACTTCCTTCATGCCCGGGCAACCGACGCAGACGCACTCGAAGCCTTCGCGCCGCGGGACGGGCGCAGTGATGCACCGTGACATCGCCTCTTGAACCCAAGCTCCCTAATGGGGCCACTACTGATCCGTGAAGCCAAGTAGCCGGGCACCGCAGGCACCGCGCGCACGAACCCCGCCACCAGCCCGACACGTATGGCCGCCGTGGGCCGGACTCGACGGGCAGCTCATCACCACTTCGGATGCTGCCTGCTAGCCGGATCGGCTGTTCTTCCCGGTCCACGGCCGAGGCGGCCGCTCCTCGGACCACGTCGTGCCGGACTGGCCGTCCTCGTTCGTTGCCGTGCTCACCCCGGCCCGCACTTCGTGGACGCAGGTCCTGCCGGGCTGATCAGGTGAAGTGGAGCGGCACGGGCGGGAAGTGCAGCTTTGGACGGCGCCGCAGGGTCGAGACTGCGGGCCTGCCCATCCTGCTCTTCTTCGCGATGTGAGGTATCCCAGACATGCGACGGACCTTCCTGGCCGCTGTGACCGTGGCCACCGCACTCGGCGGCCTGACCGGCCCTCAGACCGCCGCCGCCTCCCCGGCCGCACCCCGGCAGACGGCGACTGCGCAGGACGGCCGCGAGGAGCACTGCAGTGACATCCACAAGCTCTCTGACGCCGGTAACAAGGCTCACGTCAGAGTGTGCGCGAAGGTCGACCAGGCCGGCCGGCTCATGAACATCGCCACGGGCTCCGACTGCTGGCACGCCTTCCGCGTCTGGGACAAGTGCGATGTCACGGGTTCATGGAAGATGTTCCGCGACGGCAAACAGATCGCCAACGGCACCGTGAACGGCTGGTACCCCTACGTCGGTCCCGGCACCTACAAGGTGGTTTCCAAGGTGACGGCGCACGGCCACAACACCGACATCGGCTCCTTCAGCGGAACCCGCCTGCGTGACACCTTGACGGACACCTTCGCTTTGACGACCCCGAAAGAGGAAACGGCTTTCGCCGTCGCGGTGGCACCCAAGCACCGCAAGCAGGACGGCGAGACGCCTATCACGTTCACCGTGACCAGCACTGGCGAGGCCGCCGGGAGCCTCGACATCCAAGGCAACTCGATCTCATCGACCACCCCCGGTTGTACGACGTGGGGCGGGGACGCGCACACGACCGTGAGGTGCGAGATCGTCAAGGGTGAGAAGCAAAAGATCGAGCTGACCGCCCACAAGCCACGACGTCCCTCGTTTCAGTCGCTGCAGAACCCAGAATTCGACCGCTGCAACATCAAGTGGAAGATGCTGAAGTGGAACGGCAGCGTGGGCACCCCCTCCAACCAGGACACCATCTACTGCG
>NZ_JBNJLS010000037.1:0-39668 GCF_050510915.1 Streptomyces odontotermitis
GGCCACCTTGACCTCTTCCACCAGCGACGGGACGCTGAACAGCGGGTTCGTCTCATACTGGCCCGGCGGGACCGGGGTGACGGCGGACCGGTCCGCCAGTCGGCGCAGAGCGGTGAGGAGATCGGCGGGAGCGTCCGTGAGCCGTTCGATGAGAGCGCGGGCCCCTGCCGTGGCCGGGTCGCCGATCGGGCGCTCGGTGAGCACCCAGGTGACGACGGTTGCGGCGGCCCGCACCCCGTCGGCGTCCAGGGGCTCCGGGGCTCGGCCGGTGAGCACTGCGGTGGCCCAGCACTCGGGAACGCCTCGGTCCGCGGCGAGGGCGGCGGCGTGGCTGCCGTCGTCGGTGTAGGGACCTGTGTCAAGGAGTCCGGCCCAGGCTGCGGCCATCCGGGCCGCGGCGGCGGTCATACCGCCGGGTGCCCACAGTTCGGCCGGGTCCACGGGCATGCCTGCCGCGAGCACAGCGCGCCGGCCGACCGCGCCCAGCCGCCCCTGGATCTCCTCGTATGCCCAGACGGTCTCCCGGTCCGCCTTGTACGGCTTGGTGCGCAGCAGCTTGCGGTGCTCGTCGTAGTCGTCCTTGCCAGGAAACCCGTCAAGGACCAGGGCGGCGATCGGGCGGGGCACTCCCGTGCGCCAGCGGAACAGGTCTACCGCCTCCTCGGGCACCGGCAGCGGCCCGTGCCCGGCGACAAGATCCAGCAGGCGGGGCAGCCGGGTGGTGTCGTCGCGGGTGATGGTGTGGGTCTCGCACTCCTGGGCGTCGGCGGGCTCCGAGTCGGCGGCGCGGTGGAGGAATGGGGCGAACCCGCTGCGGACCGGCCCGGAAGCAATCAGGGCGCCGCCGGCGCGGAGTTCGGCGATCCGCTGCCCGGGGGCGCGACCGGTCCGCCAGGCGCCGTCGGCCTCGGCGAACGGCTGTCGGCTCCACACATCGAGCAGGGCGATGAGGGCCTGCCGTTCCTTGTCGGGTGTGGCGGCGGTGGCGGCGCGCCAGGCAACTGCGTCGATCCGGCCGGTCAGCACCGCCCACTCGGGCGGGGTGGCAGGCAGGGCGAGCACCCGGACCTCGTCCTCGATCTCGCCGCGTAGGTACCGGCCGTCGGCGGCGACCGACGTGAGGAGCGCGGGCTGCGGCTGCGGCAACTGCGTCTCGAACGGCCGCAGTTCGGGCAGCAGGCCGCGCAGGGCGGGGGTGAGGAGGGTGTCGGGTGCCGGGTCGGGCAGGTCGACGACCGGCCCGGACCGCATGATGGCGACCCGGTGGGACAGTTCCCGGCGGCGGCGCAGTACGTCGGCGGCGAGCCGGGCAGCGCGGTCGACACCGGCCCGGACCTGCGGGTCGGTCACGCCGGGCACAGGGTGGGGCGTGTCGTTGCCGCTCCCCGTGCCGGTGTGCAGCAGCCGGCGTACGCAGGTGTCGGTAACGGCCCGCAGGGCTTCGGAGGATGCCTCGTCACGAGGGGTGAGGAAGTGCCAATAGGCGGGCGGCGGCATCGGCCCGGCCTGCTCGCCGAGGGTGGCGCGAACCGGAGAGCGGTCACGGCTGCCGGGGAAGCCCCGGACCTGCCAGAGCAGGGAGTTGTCCTCGGCGGCGTGGCTGCGGACGGTGGTCGAGCCGGTCACGACGGCATCCTCCCCGCCGAGCGGCAGGGCAAGGATGCCCCAGGGGCGGCGGCCCCAGTTGCGGCTGCGGTAGGAGGCGGTGCGGCCGTCGATGGATTCCAGCACGAATTCTCGGGGTGACGGCCCGTCATGCGGCGTGCGGTAGTGGACCCGGCAGCCGGTGAGCTGCCCGTCCTGGCCCAGCGGCGAGGGCGGGGCGCCCGGCGGCAGCGCGGCGAGGATCCGGTGGTCGGGGAAGGGCTCGGTTCCGGGCGGGGTATCGGCGGGGCGGTGAAATGCGGGCAGGGTGTGGTCGTCGGCGGGGACGCCTGTGGCCGGGTCGAAGCGGGTCCAGCCATTCCTGCTTTCGCCGAACACCTCCGAGCTCCAGAAGGCGTGGCCGTCGTTCATCTGGTAGTCCCGGTGGCCGATGCCCTCGCGGCCGCCGGCACGCAGGACGCGTTCGCCGTCGAAGCGCCCGCCACCGTCAGGCGTTTCAAACTGATAGCCGAGGCCGCCCTGGATGCTGCCGCCGTAGGGGGCCAGTCC
The DNA here is from genome assembly GCF_050510915.1 of Streptomyces odontotermitis. Lineage (NCBI taxonomy): Bacteria > Bacillati > Actinomycetota > Actinomycetes > Kitasatosporales > Streptomycetaceae > Streptomyces > Streptomyces odontotermitis. Next base: position 2,155 of record NZ_JBNJLS010000037.1, read on the forward strand.
GAACGTCTTCTCCGGTTCGAAGGTCTCGCCGAGCCGGTCGGACCAGTAGGCGTGTCGGGGCCGCCCGTCGCCGTCACCCCACGCGACGAGAAAGCGGCCGCCTACCCAGTGCACGGTGTGGGAACGGGAGGCTTCGGGCAGCTCCAGGGCGTGCTCGCCGCGTCGGGCGGAGTGGTCGACCGCGATGGCGCGCGCTCCCCCGTACACGGTGAGCACCGGCCAGGTGCAGGTGACGTGCACGGTCTCGTCGGACCGGAACTCGGCCAGGGCCTCCTCCAGGGCGGGCCAGCCAAGCTCCTCGGGCAGTCCGGCGCGCAGTGTGCGGGCCAGCGGGCCGGTGAGGTCGAGCGCGTCGAGGGCTTCCTCGATGCCGTTCAGGGCGATGGCTGTGGGCCGGTCGAGAAGTTCGCGCAGTTCGTCGACGGCTTCGTCGGCGGCGGCGAGGCCACCGCCACGCAGGGCGTCGAGCAGCTTCTCGATCCGGACGTGCACCTCGGCGGCAACGCCGGGTTTGTGTGGGAGTCGGCTGATGGCGGTGCCGGGGCGGGGCCCGGCGGCGGCACCGGTGCCGGAGCGGAGCCCGGCGTGCACGGTGCCCTCCAGACGGGGCCCGAACACAGGGTCGGCGGCGAGGGCCTTGAGGTCCCGCCGCGAGTGCTCGTCCCAGAACTGTATGGGGATGGCGGCGCCAGGATCCTCGACGGGTATGCCCTCGGCGAGGCAGAGGTCGAGCAGGTCCGCGTCCAGGTGCGGCCACTGGTAGCGGTCCTCGTGCAGCCGGACGGGCGTGCCGGCCGCCCGCAGCAGCGGGGCGAACCGGCCTACCAGGTCGAGGAGTTCAGCCGGCATGGGCTGGCTGGTCACCCCGCCGCCGGCGACAGTGCGGTGCGAGTAGCGGGCGGAGTAGCGGCACAGCCAGTCGCCGAGGCCGCCCTCGGGAGCGATCCGGCCCGCCGCTGCCGCGTCGGCGGCTCCGCAACTGACGAGCAGCCGCAGCCAGGCAGCCGCGTCGTTCTTCGACTCGGGGAACAGGTCGAGCAGCGCGGTGGCCTGGTCGTCCGTCGGTGGGTGCGCGGTGAGCGTTCCGGCGGCCGCGTCGAGCAGCCGGTCGGGGACCGCCTTGCCTCGGGCCGCGGCCAGCAGCCCGCCCAGCACCCGGGCTTCCTCCTCGGTGCCGCGGCCGGCGGCACGGGCCGAGTCGCGGACCCGTCGGGCCAGGTCAGCGGGCAGCTCGCCGGGCGACGCCGCCCAGATGGTCAGCAGGCGGACGAATTCGCGGTGTGCGTCGCCCGGTTCGAGGAATCCGGCCAGCCAGGTGTGGTGACCACTCAGTTCGCCGGCGGGCAGGGCGCCGAATCGGGCGAACAGCAGCACATTCGCCCGCCGCCAGTCGAGGTCGACGGGCAGCCGGTGATCGCGTTCGGCGGCGCGCGCTTGGCCGTAGGCGCGGGCGGCCGAGCGGCGGTGCGTCTCCAGCAGCCAGTGGCCGACGGTGTCCCAGAACCAGGGCAGATGGGCCGCCGGCAGACCTCGGGCCAGTCTCTCCATATCGTCCACGAACCGGCCCGGCTTCTCCCAGGCCCGCCCCCGCTTCCGATCGGCCTCGTCGAGCACGCCGCGCGCGGTGGCCTCGGCACCCGGATCCCGGGTGCGCGCCCAGTCGGCGTAGGTCTCGGAGATGCGGTGGTTGGCCGGGGTCGGGACAGGCGTGTCAGTGCGGCTGGTCATGCCCCCGATCGTGCCAGTCGGCACTGACAGGGCAGGCGTGGACCGGCTTTGAACGCGAGGCCGCGAGGCCGCGAGCACTGACTAATGACGTCCGCCAGCGAGCTGGCGGGGGGGCGTTCAGCACGCCCCTGGCAGGCCAAGACCAGGAGGGGAAGCGAACGACGCATGACCAAGTACGAATTCGATCTGCCGTCGAAAGCCTCACCGGAGGTCCTCGCCCAGCGCAACGCACTGGCTGAAGAGGCTTGCCGCTCGCTGGTCCATGCCGGGTTTCCCGTTCATCGGAGCGGCCTCGGGGGCGATTCCGAAGAAATGCCTGGCTCGGAAGTCCATGTGGAATCTGTCGCCGATGGCGGTGTGCTGGTGGAATGGAATGCAGGGGAAGGCTGACAACTACCGTCGTGAGCTTTCTGAAGGGCGGAGTCGACCCTTCAAACCTGCCTTACGCACTTCGCCATCACTCGACCATCGATGCGTGTATGCGGGACGCTCTGCTGAGAATCTAGGCACCCCTCGCCGTCGGCCCGCGCCCGCTTGAGGGTCTTCAGAGCCACGAGCCCGGCGCCGCCCGCGAACAGCACCCCGTCCGTCGGCTCGTCGAGGGACAGCACCCGCCCAGAACGGCTGAGCCCCTTCAGCTTGGCGAACTCGACCGAGAACCGCGGCCGCATGGCGTGCACACCAAGGCCAACCACATCACCGGCAACGCGATCGGCCGCGGCGACACGGCTGACCGACCATGCTTGCCGAGCCGTGCCGGGAGGTGCCGGGGCGTGCCGGGAGGGTGCCGGGGCGTGCCGCCCAACGGGCCTCCCGTACTGAGCTGTTGCGGTTCTTGGTGCGTGCGCACATGTGCGTGCACACGCACCAAGAACCGCGCAGGCTCCAGCATGGCTGAACCGGATCCATGGCGATCGTCGATCACGAGACCGAGCGAGCATGCAGCGGAGCAGAGGAGCAGAAGCGCATGGGCAACGATGCGGAGCACGAGGGACGCAACGAAAACAAGCGACGGAAACGACGTGATCCCGATGGCGGGGAGGTCCTCGAGCGACTGAAGCACACAGCCTTCGACGGGACGGTGGACGTCAGTTCGCAGACCCTGTCCGGACGTGACGCCCGCCGGGTCATGGAATTCGCCCTGCGGCTGGGCCAGGAACTGTTCCTTTCCGGCTTCGACACACAGACCATCGAGTCGTCCGTGATCGCGGTCTCGACGGCGCTGGGGCTCAATCACCTGGAAGTCGACATCACCGCCCGCACCATCCATCTCCAGTACGCGCCCCCGCACAAGATCCCGGCGTCGATGATGCGCGTCACCCGTACCGCGGAGGATCCCCGCGACCTCAGACGAATGGCAGCGCTGCACCGCCTGGTGCGTCATGTCGTCGCGGGACACCTCGACGTGCGCCAGGCCCTGAACGCCCTCCAGCGCATCCAGACCACCCCACCGCACTGGCCCTGGTGGGTGCGCACGGCGGGCGGCGGCGTCGTCGCCGCCTCAGTGACGTTGCAGGTGGGCGGCTCGGTGTGGGCCGCTCTCACCGCGGTGGCCGTGCTGATGGTGTGCGACCGGGCGGGCTGGCTGCTGCTCCGCGGCGCCGTGCCGTTCTTCTTCGTCATCGCCGCCCAGGCGGCGCTGGCCGTGCTCCTGGGCATCGCCCTGCTCAACACCGGCCTCATCGTTCCCTACGGCACCGCCGTGATGGCGGCGAACCTGGTGGTTCTGCTGCCCATCGTGCCGCTGATCGCGCTGCCGCAGGACGGCATCACCGGCTTCTCCCTGATGGCCGCCACCCGGGGTGTCAATATGACTCTGGCACTGGCCGGCATGGCCACCGGCGTACTCGTCGTCGCCGAGCTCGCCGACGAGGCGACAGCGAACCTCTACGCCCCGCACATCAATCACGCCGTCCTGTCCGTCTGGAGCGGACTCGTCGTCTCGGCCGTCGGGGCTCTCGGCAACTGCTTCTCCATGGGCGGCACTCGACGGCTCCTGCCCGTGGCCGTCTCCGCCGGAGTCCTGGGCGGAGCGGTGAACATGGCCGTCTCCCACACCGTGCACGTGCCCGCGCTGGCGGTGCTGTGCGCGGCGACCGCCTTGGGCGCGGCCGGCGCCGTCTGCAGTCCGGCACTTCGCGTCCCGGCTGCGGCCGTCGTCGTCCCGGGAACCACCGGCGCCCTGCTGCCCAGCCTCCAGGTGTACGAAAGCCTCACCCAGCTCTCGGTGGGCAGCGAAGGAGCCGGGACGGCCGCGCTGCTCGCCCTGCTGTCCACAGCCGCCATCGGTGTCGGCGCCGTCGCGGGCAGCCTCATCGGCCATGCCCTGACCCGCACCGCGACGCGGCTGCGGCCCGCCCCGCAGACCACCTAGTAGTGCTTCGTTAGGTTCTGTCCGGCGGATCATGTGTCTGTCGGCTTGCCGTCTCGTGTCTCGTTGTTCTCGACGTGGGGCGAGGTGATCTGACGACCGCGGAGTGGGTGCGGCTCGAGCCTCATCTGCCTACGCCCGGGCAGCGTGGCGGCCGTTGGAACGACCACCGCCGGGTGATCAACGGGGTCCTGTTCCGGGTACGCACCGGCATACCGTGGCGCGACCTGCCCGAGCGTTTTGGCAGTGGGAAGACCGTCTATGAACGCCACCGCCGGTGGTCGGCGGACGGCACCTGGGACCGGATCCTCACGGCCGTCCAGGCGGACGCCGATCTGGCCGGCCGGATCGACGGGAGCATGGTCGGCGTGGACTCGACGTCCTGCCGGGCGCATCAGCACGCGGCGGCGCCCGGAAGAAGAAGCCGCACGTCCGGAAAAGAGGTCGATGCCCCGAAACCATCGCCCCGACGCGGGACTTGGACGGTCCCGGGGCGGCCTGACCTGCAAAATCCACCTTGCTGGTGAAGGCGGATGCCGCCCCATGGCCTTCCTGCTCACGCCCGGCACGCCAGATCAAGCACACCGTCCCGGAGCCGGAAGACCAGCGCGGACACCGCATACGACGCGGCAACAAAGGCGGTCGGCCCACCGGCTTCGACAGCACGATCCACAAACGCCGCAACGAGATCGAGCGGACCATCAACCGGCTCAAGAACTCCCGGGCCGTCACCACTCGTTACGGCAAGAGGGCCTACGTCTTCCACGGCACCGTCACCACCGCAGCCATCAGGCTATGACTCCGGCAATGATCCGCCGGACAGAACCTAGCCGCCACGACGACCAGACACCGCCCACCGCGGCACATTCGGCGGCGTGCAGCTCTCACCAGCCGACCGGCGACGGGCCGGCCGCAGGTCCCCCTCTCCACGCACGGAGCGGGAACCGTCCACGGGCGCACTGGCCCAGTCCAGTTCGCCGATCGCGTTGAGCTCAGAGGGCAGCATCCTGTGCAGTTGACCGACCACCCCGGCCCGCTGCCAGCAGACCAAGCGGTATCACCAGGTCTGGCGTACCGAGCACCTGAGAGCACCTGAGAGCACCTGCGGGGTCCTACCGCAGTTCCACGGTAGGACCCCGCAGTCGTCACCTCGAGTCAGCGAGTTCACGCCACGCCACGAGTGTCGGCCCTGTCACGTCGCCAACCCACTCCCCGTCTCCAAAATGACCTGCACCCTCGACGGGAATTGAGCATCATCCACCATCACCGAAGAGCTTCACGGGCAGCACCGCAGGCGGAGCAGAAGTCCACACGTCACATCCGACTGGGCTAGCTACCATGACTTGCCCAGCGTGACCCGCGTGCCGCATTCATCCCGCGTGCCGAGCCATCCACTCCTCGACGTCGGTCGCCGACCGCGGCAGACCCCCCGACAAGTTCTCGTGGCCGTCGGAGGTGACGAGCAGGTCGTCCTCGATCCGGACGCCGATGCCGCGCCACTCGTCGGGCACGGTGAGGTCGTCCGGCTGGAAGTACAGGCCGGGCTCGACAGTGAGCACCATGCCCGGTTCGAGCACCGCGTCGACGTATTCCTCGTTCCGGGCCTGCGCGCAGTCGTGGACGTCCAGGCCGAGCATGTGGCCGGTGCCCGCCATCGTGAAGCGGCGCTGGAGGCCGAGCTCGTACGCACGCTCCGCCGGGCCCTCGATGAGGCCCCATTCGACGAGCCGGGCCGCCAGGTGACGCTGGGACGCCTCGTGGAAGTCCCGGTACGCGGCGCCGGGCTTCACGGCGGCCATCCCCGCTTCCTGAGCCTCGTACACGGCGTCGTAGACCGTGCGTTGCAGGGGCGTGAAGGTGCCACTGATCGGGAGCGTGCGCGTGACGTCGGCGGTGTACAGAGTGTGTGTCTCCACGCCCGCGTCGAGCAGGAGCAGGTCTCCGGGGCGCACCGGGCCGTCGTTGTCGGTCCAGTGCATGATCGTGGCGTGCTCGCCCGCGGCACAGATGGAGCCGTAGCCGACGGCATTGCCCTCAAGGCGGGCGCGGCGGAAGAAGGTTCCCTCGATCCACCGCTCGGACGAGGCGATCGCCTTCGAGAGCTCGCCGACGACATCGGTGAACCCGCGCACCGTGGAGTCCACGGCCTTGCGCAGCTCACCGATCTCCCAGTCGTCCTTGACGGCGCGCAGATCGCTGAGCGCCTCTTCCAGTTCGGCGTCGCGCCTCTCGTCGGTGGTGACGGCGGCCTCCAGAGCCGGGTCGATGCCGCGCACGATCCGGGTGGGGGTGCCGGAGGCCAGGGCAGCGGAGGCGGCCAGGTCGTCGGCCGCCCCGCGGACGTCGCGGCAGGCGAGGCCGAGCACGCGCTCCGACTCGGCGAGGGAGCGGCGCCGGCCCATCCACAGTTCCGCGTGTGGGCCGGTCCAGAACTCGTCGTTGTCCCTGCTGTCGCGCGGCAGTTGGTAGCAGTAGGCGTCGTGGCCGCCGTCCCTGCGGGGTTCGAGGACGAGAGCGCCGTCCCGGGCCTGGTCCCCGGTCATGTGCACATAGCCCGAGTACGCCCGGAACGGGTACGTGTCGTCGTTCGACCGGACCTTGAGGTTCCCTGAGGGGACCACGAGGCGCTCGCCCGGGAAGCGGGCGGAGAGCGCGGCGCGGCGCTCGGCCGCGTACGGGGCCTGCTCGTCGAGGGTCAGGTCGTGCCGCTCGGTGTCCTCCCACCCTGTCCGCATCAGGGCGGACAGTTCCGCGGATATCCCTGAGTAGAGACCATTCTTCCTGCCCTTCGCCACGGCGTGCTCCATCTTCTGAAGAGACCTCTGCGAGACCTCCGGACGGGTTTCTCAGCGGAAGGTAGCCACCGCCGCGCACGCTCAGCGCCAAAGAGTGCCACTGGCACAGATCAGCCACTCTCCTGACCGGGGGCGTCGATAATGCGGCGTATGACCCCTGCGAAACTCGGCGAGGCGCTCCGGCTCCTGGGCATCGATCACACGGCGGCCCAGGTCTATCTGGCTCTCCTTGACGTCGGCCCCGCCCCACTGGACGCGATCGCGCGAGCGGCCGGTCTTGACGGTGCGGAACTCACCGAGGCGTACGACACACTGGTCGGCGCCGGTCTGGCCAGTGCCGCCGAGGGCGGCAGGGACGTGGTGGCCCCGGTGCCGCCGGCCGCGGGCCTGGAGATCCTCGCCCGGCACCGGGCAGCCGAGGTCGAGGAGTCGCGCATCGCCGTCGGGGGCGCGTTCGAGTCGTTCAGGCGGCAGCGGCTCGCCGCGTACAACGACGACCTCGTCGAGGTCGTCACCGGCGACGCCGTCGGCCCGAGGATCCGGCAGGCATGGGCGAGCGCCCGCACACAGATCCGGCAGCTCGAGTCACCCCCGTACGTCACCCAGCCCGGCACCACGGACGACGCGCTGGCCACGCTCGCGCGCGGGATGACACAGCGCGTCGTGTACTCGAGGGCCTCCCTGGAGTACCCGGGCCATCTCAAGGAGGCCATCGAACCGTGCGTCAACGCCGGCGAACAGGCCCGGGTCCTGCCGTCGGTGCCGGTCAAACTCGTGATCATCGACGAGGCGTACGCACTCGTGTCGCTGTCGATCAAGGAAGCCGACGTGCACAACACCATGCTGGTCGTGCAGCCTTGCGGCCTGCTCTCCGCACTCATGGCGCTCTTCGAGCAGTCCTGGCAGAACGCCCTGCCGTTCCACGGCACCACCGCAAGCCCCGGCGGCCTGCCACCGGCCGACCGCCGTCTGCTGTGGCTCCTCGCGGGTGGCGCGAGCGACGACGCCATCGCCCGCGAACTGGGCATCAGCCGCCGCACCCTCTTCCGCCGCCTGCAGATCCTGATGGCCCGCCTCGGCGCCGCGAACCGCTTCCAGATGGCCCTGCAGGCCCAGCGCAACGGCTGGCTATGACGCACACGCTGCCGGACGGGTGCACAGCGCCCCGTTGCCTCCGCCAGCCGACCCGAACGAGCGGGAGATGCCGCTCAGTTGCAGCCACCCCCGGTTCAATATGCGTCGGCCATGCGGCAGCTTGGCCCCCGGTCGGTCATGTCCGTCCCGCCCGGCCTCCGGGGGTCGCAGCTCCTCGCCCGAGCCAGGTCCTGATCGGACGTGACCGATGTGCTGATGGGGACCGGGAGGGAGCCCACTCCCTCCCACCGCCCCCAGAGCAACAAAAAGAGGCCGCCCTCACGGACGGCCTCCGGCCTGCGGTTCTCACCGACATCTCTGTCGGGACGACAGGATTTGAACCAGCGACCCCTTGACCCCCAGCGGTGAGCCCACTCCCCCATTCAAGCTCTGCTACGCTCCCGCCCACCGTTACGGTACGTAGACCTCTACACGATGCTGTACACGCAACTCCGCACCGACAATGGGCACTTCGGACTCACGAAGAGCAACACAGGACCGTACTCGGACGTAGACACAGGTAACTGGCTTGTGGAGCTTCCTCCCTGCCCGGCATCTACCGCACAATCGGGGCAAGGCCCAAGTGCGCGCTCGACTCCGGCACGTTCGCTTCTCACACCGTCACCGCAGGGCCCTCCATACCAGGCCACAGGACCGCCAACGCTCCCTGGGGAACGAGGCCCCAGGTCGCACCGACCTTCAGTGGATCTGGTATAGGACCGAGTCCTTGAGCCTCCGTGACGACATGCTGGATGGACGATCGCCTATCACGCTCCCAAGTCACGATGCTCAATGAACTCAGCTCTGGCTAGCCATAGTTGAGGGGTGTTCAGATAGCTTGCGGCCGGGTGCCTACTTGCTCCTACAGTGGTCCACTTGGGGCCAACTGGGGGCGTGCGTGACAGGAGACGGTAAGTCATCTCTCGGCCGTATCGGGTTCGGGCTACTTGGGCTCGCCCCTCCGCTGGCTGTGGCGATCACCGGGCTGAGGTCTACGGCCTTGCAGTATCCCGTACTGGCAGGTCTGGCCGTGATCGCCTACGAGGTTGCGGTGGTTGGCCTCGCGTTCACCGCTGCCGTCTCCAAGGAGCTGGAAGGGAGCTTGGCCAAGCGGGTTGCCGGTCACGTGGAGCTACTACTGCTGAACCGCCTGACTCGCTACGAGGCTCGATACAGGAAATACCTGGCACAGAAGCACGCCGTGAGCAACCTCAAGGGTCTGCCTACGCAGGGCCCGAAGAACCCCCCTCTTGAGGACGTGTTCGTCGATGTGAGCCTCAGGCCGAGCACCCTTCATGCGGCGCAGCGCAGTTCCCTGGCCGATGTGGAGCCGGAGCTCGGTTCCGGTGAACGCCTGTCGCTTCAGCACCTGTTGGACCAGCCGCGACAGCGCACCCTGGTGATCATCGGAGCGCCTGGAACGGGGAAGACCACGCTGCTTCAGCACACTGCTGTCGTCCTCGCACGGCGCAAGGCGCAAAGACGCGCGAGGCGGGAACTTCCGGTGTTCGTGCCCCTGCGCGATCACGTCCGGCACATCGTGGACGGCATCGCGGCGGGCTCGGCTGTGACGATCGCCTCGCTCGCCCGCCAGACGGTCACCAACGCCAACCTCGATGACGCCCCGGCAGGGTGGTTCGACGAGCAGCTGGAGCGAGGCTGCTGTGTCGTGCTGCTCGACGGGCTTGATGAGGTCGCCGACCCGTATGCGCGCCAACAGTTGATCCAGTGGACCGAGATGCAGATCGCGCGATATCCGGACAACCACTGGGTGCTCACCACTCGCCCTCATGGCTACGAGGCCGCACCGCTGAACGGCGCGGAAGCTCTCGTGGTGCGGCGCTTCACACCGGATCAGATCAGCCGCTTCGTCCAAGCCTGGTACGCGGCTACAGGAACGATAGCCGGGGACACCGGCGCTGCGGCACGGGCTTCGGCCGGCAATCTGCTCGATCGGCTGCACGCTCAGCCCAGCCTGTACGGTCTGGCTTCCAACCCCCTACTGTTGACCATGCTGTGCAACGTGCACCGTTATCGCGGCGCTCTCCCCGGCACCCGGGCGCAGTTGTACTTCGAGATCTGCCAGGTGCTGCTAAGGAGTCGGTACGAGGGCAAGGGTTTGCGCGAGGAGGCTCAGGCGGGTCCGGCGCGCGAGGTCGTACTGCGGGAGCTGGCTTTTGGAATGATGGTCCACCAGATCCAATCGATTTCGGACGAAGGGCCATTGACCGACGATTTGCTATCGCTGGCGCTCGGCCGTGAATGCCCAGGTGTATCTGCAGGGGCCTTCTTAGTTGCCGTCGCACGCACCGGGCTGCTCATTGAGCGCCAGCCCGGTCAATTCTCCTTTGCTCACCAGACGTTCCAGGAGTACCTCGCCGCCGCCCACATCCACTGGCGCGGCCCGAGTCACTACCTGCGGCAGAAGGTCACCGATCCATGGTGGCGCGAAACCACACTGCTGTGGGCGGCTATGAACGATCCCAGCGATGTGATCAACGCTTGTCTGAACCACGACACCGCCGAATCACTGGCTCTCGCACTGGACTGTTATGACGAGGCAGGGCACACACCGCCCCGGCGCCTCCGCCGACGGCTCGAACAGGTCCGCCGGGACGCCCTTCGATCGCCGGATGGGGAACGCCGACGACTGATGGTCGGCGTCACCCTCGCTCGCCACCTGCGCCAGACCATCTGGCTCGCGGACGGCTTACTGGTCAGCGCACGACCAATCAGCAACACGATCTTCCGGATGCTTCCAGACGCGTTGCGCGAACTCGCCCGCATCAACAGTCCCGACGATATGAGGCTGCCCGACGGGGACGATGACGCGACTGCAGTGGGGGTGCCCGAGGTGTACGCCAAGATGCTGGTCGACTGGGTCAACGAGCAGCTCGACGGATCGGCCACCTTCCGGGTGCCCACCTGGGACGAGGCCAACGACCCAGCCATGCGACCGCTGGTTCCTTCAAGGTGCTCCTTGTGGGTATCGCCCCCGGACAGCTCCCACTTCACCCGCCACCGGGGCTGGGTCAGCTGGGCCCCGAAAGGGACGCCGCATCCGTGGTTGGTCCCGATGGAGCGCGTGCGCGAACGGATGAGAGTCGCTGAACACCTCCTGACATCCAACGCAGGCAGTTCCAGGCCCGAGCTTGGCGAGTTGGTCGGGTTCACCGAGATCCACCCGGTGGGGAGCTCCAAGTTTGAAAAGCAGTGGCGTCTGGTCAACATCCCACAGGACACGTCGGAACCGCCGCCAGCCCCAGACCTGCGGGGCCAGGTGAGAGTCATGGTCCACGAGGTGGCACACCGGCACCCCGGCCTGGCACACGGTCTTCAGCAGGTGGTTCGGCAATTGCCTCCTGAAGGCGAGAGGCAACATCCGGCAACCGCCGAAGCTATCCGCCGAGCAGCTCTCCACGTAGCGCAGCTCACGCGGAATGAAAACGCCCACCTGGCCTGCCGTGACATCATCGTCGGGATCACGGCCCTCCAAGACCGCGGCGAAGGACTGATTCCGCCACGCGAAGTCGTGCTCCTCGTCAGAGCCTGAACATCTGACGGCCATCTGAAGCGGCACAGGGCGCGCAGGTCGTGGCCGGGATCAACACAACGCGCCCATCGCATCCCGGCCGGTTCCTGCCATACGACCTCGCCTTGCCGGACCAGGTGCGCGCCTTGGCCGACCGAATCGCCGCCGAGCACGGGGCGTCGCGGACGCCGTTGAGCGTGCTGATCAACAACGTCGGGACAATGTTCCCTGAGCGGCACCGGCTGCACGGGCTTGAGGCAGCGTTCGTCGTCAACCGCCTCTCGCCGTACCTGCTGACTGAGCGTTTGCTCGTGTGAGGTGTGTTTGGTCCCGGGTCAGGTTCCGCGCCAGTTGGGGGTGTTTTCGCCGGTGAGACGGCGGGCCATGAGGTCGATCATCGCGAGGTGGATCATGGCTTCGGAGCGGTGCGGATGGGTTTCGTAGTCGCGTGCGAGGCGGCGGCAGTGCATGAGCCAACCGATGCTGCGCTCGCTGGTCCAGCGTCTCGGGATGACCGTGAACCCCCGGGCGCCGGGCGGGCGTTGGAGGGGCTGGACGTCGATGCCGTGGCGGGCGCCGTGGTTGATGGCGGTGGTGCGGTAGTCGGCGTCCACCCACGCCTTCGTGATGCGCGGGTGGGCGGCGGCGATCCGGGACAGCAGGTGCACGCCGGCCGTGGTGTCGGACACGCCGGCGGCGGTGACCAGGACGGTCAGCAGCAGGCCCAGGGTGTCGCAGCCCAGGTGGCGCTTGCGCCCGACGATCCGTTTTCCGGCGTCGGTGCCCTGGTCGGCGCGGGGCACGTTGGCCGAGGTCTTGATGGTCTGGGAGTCCGGCACGCAGACGCTCGGCTCGGCCTCACGGCCCTCGCGCTCGCGGACCAGGCGCCGCAGCAGGCCGGAGAGCTCCTGGAACACGCCGTCCTGCTGCCACTTGGCGAAGTAGCCGTAGGCCGTGGCCCAGGGGGCGAAGTCGTGCGGCAGATAGCGCCAGGGAATGCCGGTGCGGTCGACGTGGAGCACGGCGTTCATCAGGGAGCGCAGGTCGTGCTCGGGCGGACGCCCGATGTCCAGGGCGTCCCTGCGGCGCTTGGCCCGCCAGGCCGTGAGGACCGGTTCGATCAGTTCCCAGCGTTCATCGGACAGGTCGCTGGGGTACCCGCCGCGCGGGGTCATGTTTCCGATGTACCGCGCGGCGGCCGACGCGACCAGCGGCCAAACGCCCGCGGGCAGGAGCATGTTGGGAGGAGACGGGAGACGTCGGAACGAAACAGCCCTCTGCTGTCGCAGCGATCACCCTCGACTCGACCACCCCTTCCGCCCCGTACTAACAGGACCGCCAAACCGCCATGCCTCGCAATGAAGCAGAACAGAACACTCAGTCAGAAGCAGTGTCACATCCCCTTTCCACTGGTCACGGCGTTTTGACACGGCGTAGGGGTCTGCCTGCCGTTCGGTTCGGCGTCGATGGACGGAGTGCCGAACGGCTACTGCTCTTCGGAGTCTCGCCTCCATGAACGCTGCCCAGGTCGTACGTGCTGCCGCCAGCTCTCCCGGGCCCTTCACGGGCGGAGCGGTACCGCCTCTGCTGTACCGCGAAAGTTGCAGGAACCAAGAACGTACCGCGAGGGTTTCGGCGGCGATCAAACCAGCGTGGGACGACACCGCCGCGGTCCGCTCCTACCTTGCTTGTCAGCGCCGCTCACGTTGATGCCATCGGTGGGGTGCTCCGACCGAACCCAGCAGGACTCCGTCCGCCAGAACGACGGGACGCTCGCGGGTCGGGGGCACTACGTGCTCGACGGCGGCGACGTGCTCGAACGTGACCATGACCAAGAGAGGGGAACATTGTGCGTATGCGACGTGCACTGGTAGGCGCGGCTCTGGGGGGCGCGCTCGCCCTTGGGGGCACGGCTGTGACGGCTCAGGCGGCCGAGCCTGCACCGGCACCGAAGGTCTCGGCCAGCAAGATGAACGCGGTTCCGGCCACCTGGCACTTCTACAAGGCATACTGGACCAGGAACCAGTGCGAGAACGCGGGTAGGGCCTCCGGGCGCGGCTACAAGTGCCCTTCTGGAATAGGCGCTGACGGCGAGTTCAAGTACTTCCTGTACCTCTGGTACTAACCCTCCGCTGGAGATGTAGGAGTTCTGGCTCCGGCTCATCCGAGGCTGCTAGTGATTCTAGGGCCTGTGTACCCGGCGGCCTCCAAGACCCGGTTGTGGCCTTGGAGGCCGCCGTTGCCGCATGTGGACGGTGTCGATGCGGCTGATGCATGCCCCCTGGGAGGGTTCCGGCGGAGACGGCGCAGGGCAGAGCCAGCTGCTCCACCATCTTGCTGGTCAGAAGCTGCTTCACGTCTCTTTCTGCATGTCACGGGCATGTTCCGTGGGAGTAATCCCGTTTGCCGTTCGGTTGGGCGCCGATGGTCAGGAATCCGAACGGCAGCGGGGGCACTCGTGGTTGACTGCAGGTCATGGATCAGTTCGCGTTCAACCAGCGTGTCATCGAGCGATTCCGGGCCCAGCACGGCAAGGGACCGATCACTGATCAGCTCGACGCCGGCGGTCTGCTGACGAGCGAGCGGCCCTTGCCCGCCGCATCGGTGCAGAAGATGACGGCCCCAGTCGTTAAAGCGCAAGCGGCCAGCAGGCCCGCGCCTCGGCGCTGTACCGGGTAGCGGTCCAGCCCGATACAGACGATTCCATCTGGGTCGCTCTGGACGATGCGAGGGACGAGCTGAACTGCGACGAGTTCGCGTTCGCGTCCTCGTACAACAGCGGCGGCATGAAGAAGAGCGAAGGCGGTCTGAACGAGGCTGTCCCCACCGGTTCCACCACGGGCACTCCGAACGGGAAGGCTTGTGTGCAGACCTTCGCGAAGAAGTACGGCACGAAGATCCACCTGTACAACATCGACTTCGGCGGCGAAGTCGACCAGGTGCCCACCCTCGGTGAGGTGTGCGGGCGCTCGGCGATCTCCGGTATCCACAACCAGGAGTCGATGGGCGCGAACTTCGCCAAGTTCATGACGCAGATGCGGATCATGGACAAGGACGCCTACTGGCTCGACACCTGCATGACCGGGAAGTGCGAACCCACTGAGCTCGATGGGTTCCCCATCCGTTGCACGATGACCGCGAAGTAGCGGCCACCAACTGACCGTCGGTGTGGGCCCTCGACAGGGCCCACACCGGCTCACATCACGGGTGGACCAGCCGCCAAGGAACCTCCAGGCCGTCCTCGGGGTCGATCCACACCAGGCACCCCAACGCCAGCGCCGGACGCTGCCCACCAAGCGCGTCCAACAGTGGCCCGCCGCCAGTCTCCAGCAGCTCGCAGGCCGCCTCCAAGTAGGCGGTGACGGACGGCCAGGCAGGAGGCGACAGATCCGGGCCAGTCATCGTCGACCAGCGCCCCACGCCCCGCAAGGTCGGATCGGCCGAGTACGAGACGTACACGCCGTGCTCTCCGGCGCCGGTGGGCTCCTCCGCGTCGAGGAACGACACGAACACGGCCCCGTCCCATGGGTCTTCCTCACCGGGACCGAAGCGCAAGCGCTGCCAGAGCGAGGGCTCGGGCGCGAGGAAGATTCCCCCGGGCAGGAACTTGCCCGCCCACAGTTCGCCGTCCTCATTGCCGGGCACATCGACCTTCTGTACCCCGCCGCACACCTGCCACAGGACTTTCAGCTCGGGCGGGAAGCCGAAGTCCAGCGCATGCACCAGGCGGGCTTCCGCAGCAGTGATGGCCTTCTCAGCCGCCGGGGCCAGCAAGGAGGCGTACGAGGCGGGCGCGTACTCGGCCAGCCAGCCAGTGAGCCGGGCCCACGCCACGGCTACCTGCTCTATATCGCTCTGCTCCGACATCCGACCAACCTACAAGGGCCGCCACCAGTCCGGGAGAGAGCTCTGGATCTGGCCTAGGAGCGAGGTCATGAGTCCCGCCCCCCAAGACCAGCTGCTCGAGTCGGCCAAGCCGTGCGGGAGTGTCTCTTCCTTGGGTCTTCCAAGAATTTCGTAGGCGTTGATCGGACTGAGGGTTCTGGTGCCTGGCGTACCCAGGTTCGGGCAGGCTGGTGGTGTGTGACGTCGAACTGGCCGTGATGCTCCCGCAGTTGGTGAATGTACAGGTGAGACGGCTGCATTCGGGGGTGGACCAGATCCGGATCGCTGCCAGCACCAGGGATGGGGTCTCGTGCGCCTGTCCGGGGTGCGGTCAGTCGTCTTCGTGGGTGCACTCGCGGTATGTGCGGCACATCGCCGACGAGGCGGTCGGCGGCAGACCGGTGATGATCGACCTGTCTGTGCGGCGTTTGTACTGCGAGAGCCCGGCGTGTTCGAAGGCCACCTTCGTCGAGCAGGTGACGGGGTTGACGGAGCGGTATCAGCGGCGGACCCCGGCACTGCGGCGGGTGATCGAGGCGGTCGCGGTGGCCTTGGCAGGCTCGGCCGGGGCCCGTCTGCTGGCCGTGCTGCATCAGGTGGTGAGCTGGGCGAGTGTGCTCAACTGCCTGATGAGGATCACGCTGCCCGCGCGTGAGGTGCCGCGGGTGGCCGGGATCGATGAGTTCGCTCTGCTCAAAGGCCACCGCTACGCCACGATCATCGTCGACGCGCAGTCCGGCCGGCGCATTGAGGTGCTGCCCGACCGGAAGGTCGCGACGGTGTCAGCGTGGCTTCGGGAACATCCCGAAGTACGGGTGGTCTGCCGGGACGGTGCAGGCAGTTTCGCCCAGGCCACCCTCGATGCCGATCCCGAGATCGTGCAGGTCATGGACCGCTGGCACCTCTGGCACGGCCTGGCCGAGGCGGCCCTGAAGGACGTCACCGCCCACAGTTCCTGCTGGGGGAAGTTCGGCCCTGCGCTGATTGACGGCAAACGCGCTCAGAACACGCGGGAGCGGTGGCGGCAGGTCCACGAGCTGCTCGACCAGGGCGTCGGCCTGCTGGCCTGCTCCCGCCAGCTCGGCCTGGCCCTGAACACCGTCAAACGCTATGCCCGGCACGCCGAGCCCGACCGGCTTGTGCGCACCCCGACCTACCGGCCCGGCCTGGTCGACCCCTACCGCGAGTATCTGCGCGAGCGCCGCGCCCAAGACCCGGCCGTCCCGGTCACCCACCTGCTCGCCGAGATCCGCGAGCAAGGCTATTCCGGAAGCGCCAATCTGCTGGTCCGCTACATCAACTCCGGCCGCGTCGAAGCTGACCACGCCGTCCTGTCCCCACGCCGCGTCACCGGTCTGCTGACCACCCACCCCGACCGACTCGACGAAGACCAGCACGCCCTGCGTGAACAACTCACCGGCGCATGCCCGGAGATGGCCACGCTGGCGGCCCAGATCCACACCTTCGCCCAACTGCTGACCCCAGCCGACGGCAACGACACCGACCTGACCGACTGGATCATCCACACTCGCGCCGCTGACCTACCCTTCCTGCACGCCTTCGCCACCGGCCTGGAACGCGACCGCACCGCCGTGGATGCGGCCGTCACCCTGCCCTGGCACAACGGCCGCACCGAAGGCGCCAATACGAAGATCAAACTCATCAAGCGGCAGCTCTACGGCCGAGCCGGACACCGACTCCTGCGCCAGCTCATCCTGCTCAACTGACACTCCAGCCCTGACGATCAACACCTACGAAATTCTTGGAAGACCCTCTTCCTTTGTGTAAGCCCTGGTGTCGACGCTTCTTCTGTGTCGTGTGTGGGAGTACTGGTTGTCGGTGACGCGGTCGCCGTAGAAGCCGGCGAGGGTGTTGATGGCTGTCTTCCAGTTGCGGGTCTGGCCCTTGCCCTCCGCGGCCGGTTCGGTGACCTTGGCCAGCTGGCCCTCCGAGTCCCAGGTCAGGGCCTGGGTGCCGCGGCGCAGCGTCTCTCGAGCTGACCGCCGGCGCCGAACGCCGCATCGCCCGCCGGGGTCCGGGCTACGACCACAACGACAAGGAAGTGCGACGGCAGGAACGCGCGATCGCCGAACAGGCCGAGCGGGCCTACGCAGTGCTCGCCGCCCAGTGGCAGACCCAACGCCCGGTCGGCACCCCTCGCCTACCGGCGATACCCGGCACCGCATCCGAGTCCGTGACCTGTACCGCTTGACGATTACATCCGTGGTCCGTAGGTGGATCCAGTGCTCGGCGGGAAAGTCGTAGAACGCCAGCAGCTCGGCCTGGTCATCGGTGATCTTCTTGACGGCCTTGGGGAACTTCGCGCCATACTGCTTCGCGAACGCGGCGACGGCCTTGGCGGCGTGCTCTCGGTCTTCGGCGTTGTAGATGTCCTGGATGGCCTTACGTCGCACTACGTCCTCCTACCGCCGCCCACAGCGCATCCCGAACGGAATGCTGCTCGACGGCTGCCGCCACCCCGATCCGCACCCCTCTGACCTGCACAGCGTCTCTCTACTGCGTTCAACATCTCGATGGCCGACACAGGGAGCCAGTCAAAAATCCGGCATAGGGTGCAAACCAAATCGGACAAGGGGTCGAGTTCTCAGCCGACCCCACAACCGGATCTCAGTTATGGGCTTCCCGCTCCCAGCGCCCGCTCCCGCGGGAGCGGGCTCACCCCTTTCCGCCCCCGCAACCCCAACGCACAACCCCGACCCGATCCGGCGACCACCCCACCCCGCTCCCACCCCCAAAATCCGCACATACCTGCACGAAATCGAATATGGGGACACCCCACCGAGTGGGAGCAAACAGACATGGGGACTGGGAGGGAGCCCGCTCCCTCCCACCGCTCCCAGAGCAACAGAAAGAGGCCGCCCTTGCGGACAGCCTCTGACCTGCGATTTATACCGACATCTCTGTCGGGACGACAGGATTTGAACCTGCGACCCCTTGACCCCCAGTCAAGTGCGCTACCAAGCTGCGCCACGTCCCGATGCTCGCTGACCTGGGGTTTCCCCCGGCCGAACGCGCACCGAAACAATACCGCACTCCGGACCGTGATCGCGTCCGCCTTTTGTCCCGTTGACCTCAAGTCCAGTTGAGGTTGCACGCTCGGGTCATGGCGATGACAACGGAACGTGCACACACTGAAGCAGACGGCCGTGGGCGGCGC
Organism: Streptomyces odontotermitis; assembly: GCF_050510915.1. Classification (NCBI taxonomy): domain Bacteria; kingdom Bacillati; phylum Actinomycetota; class Actinomycetes; order Kitasatosporales; family Streptomycetaceae; genus Streptomyces; species Streptomyces odontotermitis. Next base: position 20,778 of record NZ_JBNJLS010000037.1, read on the forward strand.
CCGGCCGATCTCAGCCACCTCGGCCGACCCAGCCATCTCGATCGGCTCACCCATCCCGCCGACCTCGGCGAGCTCGAGCGGCTCATGGGGCTCATGGGACTCATGACCGGCGACGAGAAGCACGGGCCCGCCGCGACGTCCACCCTCGACGCGCTCTGGGTGCTCTACGACCGGGTGCTCCGGGTCTCGCCGGAGCGGGTCGACGACCCGGGGCGGGACCGGTTCCTGCTGTCCAAGGGGCACGGGCCCATGGCCTACTACGCGGTGCTCGCCGCCAAGGGCTTCGTGCCCGTCGAGTGGCTCGAGGGGTTCGGGGCCTACGAGTCGCCGCTCGGGCACCATCCTGACCGCACCCTCGTGCCGGGCGTCGAGATCGGCAGCGGCTCGCTCGGCCACGGGCTTCCGCTCGCGGTCGGCACGGCCCTGGGGCTGCGGGCCCAGGGCCTCACGGACCCGAGCGTGTGGGTGCTCGTCGGGGACGCCGAGCTGGACGAGGGGAGCAATCACGAGGCGATCGCGTACGCGGGTCCGGGCGGGCTCGAGCGGCTGCACGTCCTCGTCATCGACAACTCCTCCGCCACCTACGCCAGGCCCGGCGGCATCGCCGCCCGCTTCGAGGCCGCGGGCTGGTCGACCGCGACGGTCGACGGGCGGGACCACGACGCGCTCCACGCCGCCTACACCGCGCCTCACCCGGGGCGGCCCCACGCGGTCGTCGCCCGCGTCGAGCCCAAGGACTACACGGGCGAGCTCAAGAGCGCCTGAGCCCCCACCGCCTCCGCTGCCTCCACCCACAACCGCCTGCGCCCACCTGCACCCGCCTGCATCAACCTGCATCCACCTGCACCAGCCTCGAAAGGGACCCCCTTCGCCATGGACACCATGCGTGACCGCTTCGCCCCCGTCATGTCCCGGATCCTCGACGAGGATCCCCGCGCGGCCGTCGTGCTCGCCGCGATCGGCACGGACGCCTTCAAGGACGTCGCCGCCCGTCACCCGGACCGGGTGATCAACGTCGGGATCCGGGAGCAGCTGGCCGTGGGCGCGGGCGCCGGGCTCGCGCTCGCCGGGCTCCGGCCCGTCGTGCACACCTTTGCGAGCTTTCTCGTCGAGCGGCCCTTCGAGCAGATCAAGCTCGATTTCGGGCATCAGGGGCTGGGTGGGGTGCTCGTCAGTGCCGCTGCCTCCTTCGACTGGCCCGCGGGTGGGTACACGCACATGGCGCCGGGGGATGTCGCTCTGCTCGACACGCTCGACGGCTGGACCGTGCATGTGCCGGGGCACCCGGACGAGGCCGAGACGCTGCTGCGGCACGCGGTCGCCGCCGGGGACGACAAGGTGTACGTGCGGCTGTCCGTCCAGTCCAACGCTCAGGCCAGGCCCGTGGACGGGGTGCGCTTCCAGACGGTTCGGGAAGGGCGTGCGGGAGTCGTGGTCGCCGTCGGGCCCATGCTGGACGAGGTGCTCGCCGCCACCGAAGGCATGGATGTGACCGTCCTCTATGCCACCACCGTTCGGCCTTTTGACAGTGGCTCGCTGCGGCGGGCTGTCGAGAAGGGCGGAGGCGGAGCCGATGTCGTGGTCGTCGAGCCCTATCTGGAGGGGACCTCCACCGCCGCCGCGAACGACGCGCTCGCCGACGTGCCACACCGGGTGCTCGGGCTCGGTGTCGGACGCCAGGAGCTGCGGCGCTACGGGCAGTTCGACGAGCATCTGGCCGCGCACGGCCTGGACGCGGCCGGCCTGCGGGAGCGGATCAGTGGCTTTCTCGGCGCGGGGGCGCGGGTTACCGCATAGGAGCGGGTCACCGCCTAGGAACGGGTCACCGCCTAGGAGGAGGGGACGGGAGGGGAGGGCGGAGAGAGGGGCGGGGTGTCCCTCGTGGGTCAGCGGCTCTTCGTACGGTGGCGCGTGGGGTCCGGGGCGGGGGCCGCTGGCTGCCCGCCGCCGATCCGGGTGTCCACCCGCCGCAAGCCCCGTATCGCCGGGACCGCGAGCAGCGCGGCGCAGACCAGCAGCGTCATCACGCCGCCCGTGAGCAGCACCCGGTCCGTCCCGAAGGCGTTGGCCGCCGGGCCCGCGAGAGCCTGGCCCACCGGGAGCATCGCGATCGAACCCGCCACGTCGTACGCGTGGATGCGGTTGAGGACGTCCGGGCGCACCTGGGTCTGCACGCTCGTCGCCCACATGACCGCCCAGAAGGAGGCGCCCGCCCCCGCGATCAGCGCGCCCACGGCGATGAGCGGCAGGGACAGGCCGGCGCCCACCGCGCCGGGAAAGGCGCTGAAGCCGGTGAGGGCGAAGGCTCCGGCGCGCAGCATGCGGCGGGGGCGCAGGCGCAGGGCCACCAGGCCGCCGACGACCGTGCCGGCGCCGAGCGCGGAGTTGACCAGGCCGTAGGCGCCCGAGCCGTGCTGCCCGACGATCGACACCGCGACCAGCGGTGTGGTCGGGCCCGTCGTCGTGATCATCAGGAAGCACCAGATGACGATGACGCCCCACAGCCACGTCCGGGCCCTGAACTCCCGCCAGCCGGCCACCAGATCGCCCCGGAAGCCGAGGCTATCGGGGGCCGAGTCGTGGACCGCGGGCGGGAAGCGGAGCAGGAGCAGGCACGCGGCGCTCAGCGCGAACGTCGCTGCGTGCGCGGCGAAGACGGCTCCCGGAGAGGCGAAGCCGACGAGGACACCGGCGACGGCGGGTCCGGCGAGCTGGGCGGCCGACTCGGCGACGCGTATCGCCCCGTTGGCCTTCTGGACGTCCGCGGCGAGGCGTGGCACCGAACTCGCCACTCCTGGCTGGAAGATGGCGCCCGCCGCGCCGTTGGCCGCCGCGATCACACAGATCTGCCAGAGCACGACGTGACCGGTGAAGAAGAGGACGGCGGCGAGGGACTGGGTGCCGACCCGGACCAGGTCGGCGCCGATCATCAGCAGCCGCGTGTCGAACCGGTCGGCGAGAACCCCGCCGAAGATCACCAGGCTGGCGAAGGCGGCGGCGGTCGAGGCCATCGCGAGGCCGACCGCCCCGGCGCCGTGCCCGTGCTGGAGCAGTCCGGCGGCGAGGGCCACCGGGAGCATCGTGTCGCCGAGCCGAGCGACGGCGCGGGCACTGAAGAAGAGACCGAAGTCGCGGGTCCAGATCCCCCTGCCGTTGTTTGTTGTGCCCGCGCCGTCGTCCGCTGTGCCCAAGCTCTCGTCCGCTGTGCCCGAGCCCTCGTCCGATCTAGTCGAGCCGTCGTCCGATGGCTCTCTGGGCGTCTTCGGGTCACTGGCCGGCGCCTCGGTTCCGCCGGCCGGTGACTTGAGCTCGCCGGCCGGTGACTTGAGCTCGCCGACCGGTGACTCGACCTCGTCAGCCAGCGCCTTCGGGCCACTGGCCACTGCCTTCGGTCCGCCGGCCGCTGCCCTCGGTCCACTGACCGGTGCCTTCAGCCCACGGGGCGGCTTCGGACCGTCCGGCCCCCTTGATCCGCTTGATCCGCCCGGCGCCGCCTCGGCCGTCTCCGCGTCGTCCGGCTGTCCGCCCGGCACCGGCACCCTCGCCATCCCCGCCCGTCCCCCTCCACTGGCCGTCACGGCAGCGGATCATGCCATGGACTAGACCAGAGCGCCGAGCCATTTTCACGGCCTCCTCCCCCCCCCCCCCGCCCCCGGGCACCCATCCACCGTTCCTCGGCACCCGCCCCGCCGTTCCTCGTCACCCGCCCCTCAGTCGTCAGTCGTCAGCCGTCAGCCGGAACCCCCAACTCCGGGTACGCCTCCAGCAGTCGCGTCGGTGCCGCCTGGCGCCAGGAGTCCGCGAGGATGTCCCGCAGTTCGTCGGTGTCGAGCGCGGCGAGCCGCACGCGCACCCAGGCGAAGCCCGCCTCATGGTCGGCGATCCAGAACTTCTCGGGCTCGGCCAGGACCAGTTCGTCCCGCTCCTCCTTGGGGCAGCGCACGGCGATCGACGTCTCGTCCTCCGGCAGGGTGGCGAACATCTTCCCCGCCACGCGGAAGGTCGGCATGCTCCAGGCGATCTTCTCCGTGGTGTCGGGGAGGGCAAGGGCCAGCGTGCGGACGTCGTCGGCACCGGTGTGAGCTGCTGCTTTGGGCATGGGAAACCGTAGCCAAGCCCACTGACAACGGCGCCTCAGGCCGACCGGGACAGGATGTGCCCGGTGTGCGGCCGGAGCCGGAGCATGGCGCCGCCCTCCGGTGCCGCCGCGTCCACGCACCCTCCGGGCCCGTGACCAGCACGTAGTTCGCACCGCCGTTCCGCGTCGACCGGAAGCGGATGCCTTCGACGCCCAGCGGGGAGGTGAGAGAGCGAGCGGTGGAGAGAGCCGGCCGATCGTGGAGACAATCGGCCCCTCACAGCACGTGTTTGTCGAGCCAGGCCGTGAGGTCCTCCTGCACCTCGTCCCGGTTGGTCTCGTTGAGGATCTCGTGCCGGGCGCCCTCGTACCCCTTCCAGCTGAGGTCCTGCACGCCCACGTACCGGAAGTCCTCCAGGAGTTCATGGACGAGGGTCATGCGCTGGTTGCACGGGTCCTCGGTGCCGACGGCGATGTGGATGGGCAGGTCGGCGGGGACGCGGGCGAGGTTGCGGGGGTCGTTGAGCTTGCGGATGCCGCGCACCCAGTCGAGGGAGAGGCCCGTGGAGAAGGGGAAGCCGCAGCGCTCGTCGGCCACATAGCGGTCGACCTCCGCCTCGTCGCGGGAGAGCCACTCGAAGCCGGTGCGGTGCGGGTAGGGGTCGTTGAAGGAGGCGAAGAGATCGGGGACGTACGAGGAGAGGGCGGCCCGGCCGTGCTCGGCGATCTCGCGTTCCAACCCCTCGATGGAGGACTCCAGTTCGGCGCCGGGCAGGGTGCGGAAGGTGCCGGAGAGGATGAGGCCCTCGATGGTGTCGGCGTACTCCTGGGCGTAGTCGCGGGCGAGCATCGAGCCGAGGCTGTGGCCGAGCAGGATGACCGGGGTCGCGGGGTGCAGGGTGCGCAGCTGGTCGCCGATGGCCTTGAGGTCGTCGACGATGGCGCGCCAGCTGTCGGCCGTGGCGTCGGCGGCGCCCGTCACTCCGTATCCGCCGGTGGACTGGGCGGTGGCGCCGTGGCCGCGGTGGTCGGAGGCGACGACGCCGTAGCCGTGGGCGGTGAGGTGGCGGGCGAACCTGTCGTAGCGCAGCGCGTGTTCGGCCGCGCCGTGGGCGATCTGCACGAACGCGCGGGGCCTGCCACCGGCCGGCAGCCAGGTGTACGTGGCGACGGGCACACCGTCCGCCGCGGTCAGCAGGCCCGTGGTGTACGTACCGTGGGCGGACGTCTCGGACATGAGGGCGGCTCCTTCTCGGTTACGGGTACCCGGCCGGGCTCCTGCTCCTGTCTCCGGCTCACCCTCCCCCGTACGCGAGGGGTCATGCCCCCCGCGTACGAGAGATCACTCCCCTGCGCTCCGGGCCCGCCGTCACGCCACCCGCTTGTACAGGAACGTCGTCGGACGCAGCACCCCGGCGGGGTCGGCCGCGTGGTCCGGCACCACACCGACCTCGGCCCACCCGGCCGAGCGGTACAGGAGCTCGGCGGGGCTGTCCGTCTCGGTGTCCAGCAGGAGCAGCGTGACTCCCGCGTCGGCGGCGGCGCGCTCGGCGTGGGCCAGGAGGGCGCGGCCGAGGCCCTGGCCGCGGGCCTCGCGGTGGACGATGAGCTTGAACACCTCCGCGCGGTGGCGGCTGTTGGGCTTGTCCGCGTACGCGAGGCCGATGCTGCCGAGGAGCCGTCCGTCCGTGCGCGCCACCCACAGGTCGCGCAGCCCCTGCTCCACGGAGGGGCCGAGGGAGCGCCACCATGCGGCGGCGGCCGCCCGGCCGAAGGGGGCGAGGAAGCCGACGGAGGCCCCACCGTCCACGGCGTCGGTGAGGAGCTCGGCCAACTCGTCCGCACAGGTGCCGAGTTCGGTGGCCGTCAGCCGGGTGAAGGCGGTCGTCACGGCGTGATCACCACCAGCGCGTAGCGGGCCGCCCGTTCGCCGACGCAGCGGAAGCGGGTCGCGCCCCAGACCCGGAAGCGCAGGCAGTCCCCCGCCGCCAGCGTGTGCGCCGCACCTTGCGCGGTGACCTCCAACTCCCCCTCCAGGACCCAGATGTGCTGCTCCAGACCGGGCACGGGCGGCCGGTCGTAGGACAGGTCGGCGCCGGGATGCAGCGTCCCCTCGACGAGTTCGCCGCGCAGGCCGGGGTGGGGCGGGGAGACGGAGCGGCGGACGAAGCCGGAGGCGTCGTCGCTCCACACGGTCTGCTCGGCGGCGCGCGTCACCTGCGCGGGATCGGCCTCGACCTCGCTGAGCAGGCGCGACATCGGCCGCTCGTACACGGCGCAGAGCCGGTTCAGGAGGGATGCCGTGGGGCTGATCTCCGCGCGCTCGGCCCGGGACAGGGTGGAGCGGCTGATGCCGCTTCGGTCCGCCAACTCCCCCAGGGACCAGCCCCGTTCGGCGCGCAGCTCCGCGAGGCGGGCGGCGAGCCGGGCGTCGACGTCGGAGTCCACGTCGTCGTCACGTTTCATATTCGGTACGCTATCCCGGATATGAAACGTGCGGCAACGCATTAACCGGCGCGCACCGCGTTCGCTCGCACCGCGCGCCCATCCACCGCGTGCCCATCCACGGTGTGCGCTCCCACCGTGTGTGCATCCACCGTGTGCACTCGCACCATGTTCACGTCGACCGCGTCCTCGCTCTCGACGGTGAACCCATGGCGCTCGTACAGGCGTCGGGCCGCGCTGCTCTGCAGGACGGTCAGGCGCATCGGCACGCCCGCTGCGTCGGCCTCGTCGAGCACTGCCCGCAGGATCGCCGTTCCGAGGCCGCGGCCCTGCAGCTCGGGGGCGAGATAAAAGTTCTCCAGGCAGCGTCCGGCCTCGGTGTCGCGCAGCGTCAGGCTGCCCGCGAAGGCGCCGTCCAGCTCGATGACCGAGGTGTGCAGAGGGGAGAAGGAGGCGCGCACGCGGGCGCGGGAGCGGTCCTCGTCGAAGCGGCCGAGGCGCTCCAGGTCCGCGCGCATCACGGTGTTCTTGAGGGCGAGCACCGCCTCGAAGTCCGACTCGGCGGCGGGGCGCAGCGTCCACTCGGCACTGACCTGGGGATTCGTTCTCGTACGCGGGGTCATGGGGCGCAGTATCGCAAGGGCGCACAGGCACTCCGCGACGTGCCCCCACCCGCCCCGCGGGCGCCCGGACGGGCCCTAGCCCGCCGCTTCCCCCAGCGCCTCGAGCACCGGCCGGATCAGCGGATGCTCCTCCGCACCCGTCCGCACCGCCGCGAACACCCTGCGGGTCGGCGCCACCCCGTCGACCGGGCGGACCGCGACGCCCTCGACCTCCATGCCCTTGAGCGCCGAGCGCGGCACGAGGGCGACGCCGCCGCCCGCCGAGGCGAGCGCGACCACCGCGCGGAAGTCGTCCGACCAGTGCTCCAGTTGCGGCTGGAAGCCCGCGTGCTCGCAGGCGAGGACCACCACGTCGTGGCAGGGGTTGCCGGGGAAGGGGCCGATCCAGGTGTCCTTGGCCAGCTCCGCGAGCGGCACCCGGTCGGCGCCGGCGAGCCAGTGGCCGGCCGGGAGCACCGCGTCGAACGGCTCGGCGTAGAGGGGGACGCGGGTCAGGCGGGGGTCGTCCGCGCCGGGGGCGCCCCGGTACTCGACGGCGACCGCGACGTCCACGCGCCGGTCGAGCACCATCGGCAGGCTCGCGTCGCCCTCGGCGTCCTGGACCCGGACGCGGATACCGGGCGCGGTCGCGGCGAGCCGGGCCAGGGCGGGGCCGACGACCAGGCCGATGCCGGTGGCGAAGGAGGCGAGCGTCACCGTGCCGGCCGCGCCCGAGCTGTACGCGGCGAGCTCGGCCTCGGCCCGCTCCAGCTGGGCGAGGACCGCGTTCGTGTGCGTGAGCAGGATCTCGCCCGCCGGGGTGAGCCGGACGCCGCGAGCGGAGCGGTCGACGAGGCGGTGGCCGGTCTCCTGCTCCAGGGCGGCGAGCTGCTGCGAGACCGCGGAGGGGGTGAGGTAGAGGGCGGCGGCCGCCGCCGTGACCGTGCGGTGGTCGGCCACCGCACGGAGGATGTGCAGCCGCCGTGCTTCGATCATGGGTCGATTCTCCCTCACCGGGAGGCTCGTCCGTACCGCCGGGGCGCCCCTCTCCGGGACGCCCCACCTCGTGTGGTCCTAGCCCTCCAGCTCCGCCCGCGCGGCGACGAACGCGTCGACCGCCCGGTTGACGTCCTCCGTCGAGTGCGCCGCCGAGAGCTGGACGCGGATGCGGGCCTGGCCCTGGGGGACGACCGGGTAGGAGAAGCCGATCACGTAGACGCCGCGCTCCAGGAGCAGCTCGGCCATGCGGCCCGCCACGGCCGCGTCGCCGATCATGACCGGTGCGATGGCGTGGTCGCCGGGCAGGACGTCGAAGCCCTCCTCGGTCATCCGCGAGCGGAACAGGGCCGTGTTCGCGGCGAGCTGTTCGCGCAGGTCACCTGCCGACTCCAGCAGGTCGATGACCTTCAGCGACGCCGCCGCGATCACCGGGGCGAGGGTGTTCGAGAAGAGGTACGGGCGGGAGCGCTGGCGCAGCAGCGCGACGATCTCGGCGCGGGCCGCGACGTAGCCGCCGGAGGCACCGCCGAGCGCCTTGCCCAACGTACCCGTGATGATGTCGACGCGGTCCATGACGCCGTGCAGCTCGGGGGTGCCGCGGCCGCCGGGGCCGACGAAGCCGACGGCGTGCGAGTCGTCGACCATCACCATGGCGTCGTAGCGGTCCGCGAGGTCGCAGATCTCGCTCAGCGGCGCCACGTAGCCGTCCATGGAGAAGACGCCGTCGGTGACGACGAGCTTGCGCCGTGCGCCGCCCTCCGTGGCCTCCTTCAACTGCCGCTCCAGGTCCGCGAGATCACGGTTGGCGTAGCGGAAGCGGCGGGCCTTGGACAGGCGGATGCCGTCGATGATCGAGGCGTGGTTGAGGGCGTCGGAGATGACCGCGTCCTCCGCGCCGAGGAGCGTCTCGAAGACGCCGCCGTTGGCGTCGAAGCAGGAGGAGTAGAGGATCGTGTCCTCCTGGCCGAGGAAGGCCGACAGGCGCCCCTCCAGCTCCTTGTGCACCTCCTGGGTGCCGCAGATGAAGCGCACGGATGCCATGCCGTAGCCCCAGCGGTCGAGGGCCTCGTGCGCGGCGGCGACGACCTCGGGGTGGTCGGCGAGGCCGAGGTAGTTGTTGGCGCAGAAGTTGAGGACCTCGCCGGGGCGGCCCCCCGCGGTGACCTCGACGGTGGCGGACTGCGGGGTGCCGATGACGCGCTCGGGCTTGTGCAGCCCGGCGGCGGTGATCTCGTCGAGGGTGGCCTGGAGGTCCGCGCGTACGGAGTCGAACATCGCTGATTCCTTAGGGAGGTTCGGGAGGCTGGAAGGAGGCTGGCGGAGAGGACGAGAGGTCCGTTCCGGTCCGTTCAGGTCAGTTCAGGTCAGTCGGTCCAGTCGAGGATGACCTTGCCGCCGCGGCCGCTCGCCGCGTCGTCGAACGCGGCCTCGAAGTCGCGGTGGCCGTACCGCCCGGTGATCACGGGGCTGAGGTCGAGGCCGCCCTCCAGGAGCACCGACATCGCGTACCAGGTCTCGAACATCTCGCGGCCGTAGATGCCCTTCAGCGTGATCATCGACGTGACGACGCGGGCCCAGTCGACGGCGAATTCCTGGGCCGGCAGGCCGAGCATCGCGATCTTGCCGCCGTGCGTCATGTTGGCGATCATGTCGCGCAGCGCCGCCGGGTTGCCGGACATCTCCAGGCCCACGTCGAAGCCCTCGCGCAGGCCCAGCTCGTGCTGGCCGTCCGCGATCGTCTCCTTGGAGACGTCCAGGGCGAGGCCCGCGCCGACCTTCCGGGCCAGCTCCAGGCGCTCCTCGCTCACGTCCGTGACGACGACGTTGCGGGCGCCCGCGTGCCGGGCCACCGCGACCGCCATCAGGCCGATCGGGCCCGCGCCGGTGATCAGCACGTCCTCGCCGACCAGCGGGAACGACAGGGCGGTGTGCACCGCGTTGCCGAACGGGTCGAAGATCGCCGCGACGTCGAGGTCCACCGGCACCCGGTGCACCCACACGTTGGTGGCGGGCAGCGCCACGTACTCCGCGAAGGCGCCGTCGCGCCCCACGCCGAGGCCGATGGTGGCGCGGCACAGGTGGCGCCGCCCGGCCAGGCAGTTGCGGCACTTCCCGCACACCAGGTGGCCCTCGCCGCTGACCCGGTCCCCGGCCTTGATGTCCACGACGTCGCGGCCGGTCTCCACGACCTCGCCGACGAACTCGTGGCCGACGACGAGGGGGGCGCTGATCGCCTGCTGCGCCCAGCCGTCCCAGTTGCGGATGTGCAGATCGGTGCCGCAGATGCCGGTCCGCAGGACCTTGATCAGGACGTCACCGGACCCGATCGTCGGCTCCGGCACATCCGTGAGCCACAGTCCCGGCTCAGCCTTCTCCTTGACCAGCGCCTTCAACGCCCCAGCTCCTGTCGTACGCCACTTCTGTCCCGACGTCACAGGAATCTTCCGTACGGCGGCGCTCGGGTCCATCGAGGATTTCTTAAGCGCCGCCGCAGCTTTCCTTCAGGCCCCGCGGACAGCGGGCGTCAGCGGGTCTGGCCCCGCTCGAAGTAGCCGATCAGCTCGGGGTCGAGGGCGGGCACCTCGCCCGGCGTCCCGCCGCCCCGGAGCGACTCCGTCGCCCCCACCCCGGCCGCGACCGCCATCCGCGCCGCCACCGGCGAGGTGTCCGTCCGCCCGCCCTCCCGCGCGAACCGCACGAACTCGTCGATGAGCAGCGGGTCGGCGCCGCCGTGCCCGCCCTCGTCCTCGGCGTCCGGCACGGGGTACTCGGCGTCGGCCTCGCCCCGGTACGCGGACCGGCGGGAGTTCCACACCTTCACCACTCCCCCGGGGCCGTCGCCGAAGTTCTCCAGGCGCCCGGCGTCCCCGATCACCGTGTAGTTGCGCCAGTAGTCGGGGGTGAAGTGGCACTGCTGGTAGGCGGCCAACACCCCGTTGTCCAGGCGCATGTTGACCAGGGACACGTCCTCGACGTCGATCACCGGGTTGAGGCCGCGCTGGGTGTGCGGCGGCCAGTGGCCGTCCTTGGTGTACCAGTCGTCGGGCTTCGGCTCGCCGGGCGCACGGCGGTGCGGGCTGTCGCCGTAGACCATGAGGTCCCCGAGGGCCTGCACCTGCCGTGCGTAGCCGCCCGCGAGCCAGTGCAGGACATCGATGTCGTGGGCGGCCTTCTGCAGCAACAGGCCGGTGGTGTACCGGCGTTCGGCGTGCCAGTCCTTGAAGTACCAGTCGCCGCCGTAGCCGACGAAGTGGCGCACCCACACGGTCTTGACGGTGCCGATCTCGCCGCGCTCGACGATGTCCCGCATCAGCCGCACGACCGGCATGTGGCGCATGTTGTGGCCGACGTACAGCCGCGTCCCCGTCTCGTACGCCGTGCGCAGGATCCGGTCGCACGCCTCGACGCCGATCTCCAGGGGCTTCTCGACGAAGACGGGCTTGCCCGCGTGCAGCGCCGCGCAGGCCAGGTCGGCGTGGGTGTGGTCCGGGGTGAGGACGACGACGGCGTCCACGTCCGGGTCCTCGATGACCTTGCGGTGGTCGCCGGATATCAGGGCCTCCGGGAAGGCTCTGGCGGCCTGTCCGCGGGCGGCCTCGTCGTGGTCCGCGAGGGCGGCGACCCGCGCGCCCTTCCCCGGCCGGTGCGCGGTGCGGGCGAGGGAGCCGCGCAGCCCGTAGCCGAGGACGCCGAGACGGAGGTCGGTCATGGAACTTCCTTCGCTAGTGCCGGTGTTGCGGGGGTACGGGTACTGCGCGTCCATGGGTGCCGCGGGTGTCCTGTGCGGTGCCGATGAGCTTGATCCTTATCTATCCGGCCCCGGCCTCCCGTGTCGAGAAGCGTGCATGCACCAAAGGTCCGGCCCGCCCCGGTCGGGGGGCGGGCCGGACCTCGGTCTCCGGTGCGGCGCGGGTCAGAGGATCCCGACGTGGAGGCCGAGCTGCACGTCGAGGGAGACGTCGATGTCGGCGCCCAGCTCCACGTCGACGTCGAGGCCGCCCGCGATGGCCGTGGCCAGGTCGACGTGGAGGTCGGCGGCCAGGCCCGCGTCCAGCCGCACGGCCGCACCGATGGACCCGGTGAGCAGGGTCTGGTCCTCCTCCAACTGCACGCCGAGGATGCCGTGCAGGCGCTCCGCGGCCTCCGCGCTGAGGTCGATGTTGTTGTCGTCGACCAGGCCGATGACGACGTAGAGCAGGTTGGAGCCCGCGTCCGAGCGCAGCCGCAGGTACTCGGTGTCGATGTAGCCGAGGACCATCACCTTGCCCGCGACGGACGCGCGGACGGTGCCCGTCGCGATGTCGATGGACACGTTCTTGAGGACGGCCCGGTTGTTCCCCGCCTTGAGGGTGAGGCTGCCGCCGAGCCTGACGACGCCGCCGGTGATCTGGTGGTCGGAGTGGATCAGACTGCCGCCGGCGACCTTCAGCGAGCCGCTGCTCTCGAGCTCGAGAAGCGGGTCGACCTCCAGCGAGGTCGGGCCCGAGACGATCGGGGAGGTGCCGGCGGGCACGGCGGCCGGGGCGGTGGCACGGGCACGCACGGGGGCGTCGGTCGCGGCGGCCGCAGGAGCGGCCAGCGCGGCGAGGACCGCGACGGCGACGCCGACACTGGCGGCGCCGCGCAGCGTGCGCGAGCGGTGACGGGAGGGGAGGGACATGAACCTCACGGTTCCTTTCCTGGAGCGAGCGGTTCCTGGCGCGGTACCGCGGTCGCGCGACTAATCACTTAGTGGGACAATTCCGCGCGATCCGCCGCCTCGCTCCCCTCGGCCGCCCCTTCCACCCGTACGGCCCCTCGGCACGACCCCTCCGCCGACGCCCCTCCTCAGGAGGCGCCGCCCCAGTCCGGGTGCCCCGGCATCGGCGGGTTGTCGAGGTCGAACAGCCAGTGCTCCAGGAAGGTGCCGACGGCGGCGTCCCCGGTGACGGCGACCGCGTCGGCGATGAAGTCCCGGGTGTCGGCGTTGCCTTCGCGGTGCCGGGTCAGCCATGCCTTCATGACGGCGTCGAACTCCCGCTGCCCCAGCTCCTGTCGGAGGGCGTAGAGGACCACAGCGCCGCCGTCGTAGATGTTGAAGCCGCCGAGCTCGGTGGGCTTTCCCGGCGGGCCGTCGCTCTTGCGGACGGCGTCGAGCTTCTCGTACGCGGTCCGCATCTTCTCCTCGAGCGGCTGATACCCCTTCTGGTCGGCCCACACGGCCGCGTAGTAGACGGCGGGCCCCTCGTTCAGCCAGGCGTCCTGCCAGGTGGCGGGCGTGACGGAGTCGCCGAACCACTGATGGGTGAGCTCGTGGACCATGGTCGTGGAGTACGTGGGGCGGTCGAACCAGGCGGGCCCGAAGAGCGACAGGGTCTGGTTCTCCAGGGCGTCGGCGTAGCCGTCGCGGACGATCTGCACGCCGTACGTGTCGAAGGGATAGCGCACCCCGAGGGTCCGCTCCAGCCATCGCATCTGGCCGCCGGTCTCGGCCGCGACGGGCGCGTACCTTGCGCGCTGGTCGGCGGGGACGAGGTGGCGCAGCTTCACACCGTGCGGTCCGCGCCCGTACAGGTAGGTCTGCCGGTTGACCGAGATGCCCAGCAGCTCGGGCGCCATGGCCGACTTGAGGGCGAAGTCCCAGGTGCGCCTCGTGTCGCTCTTCGTGCGTCCCGTGCCGCCCTTCGTGCGCTTCGCGTCCCCCTTCGCCTTCCGTACGCCGGTCAGGTTGCCGTTCGCGGCGGGTGTCCAGCCCTCGGGGGCGGTGAGGTGGAAGGCCCAGGTCGCCTTGTCGGAGGGGTGGTCGTTGACGGGGGCGAAGGTGTCGGCGCGGGACGCCTGGGCGGCGGAGGCGAACCCGCCGTCGGACATGTACCGCCAGCCCGGGGCGCCGACCGGCTTCGTCCTGCCGTTGCCGTGGTAGGTCACCTCGACGGTGAAGCGGGCGCGGTCGTGGAGCGGCCGCGCGGGCGTGACCGTGAGTTCCTGGCCGGACTGCCCCGGGCGCACCGTCCAGGTGGCCGGGGTGCCGTCGACCTCGACCCGGTCGACGGCGAGGGAGTCGACGTCGAGGTTGAAGGCCGAGAGGTCCTGGGTGGCCCGCGCGGCGATCCTCATGGTGCCTGTGAAGTCGTAACTGACCGGCGTGAAGTCGAAGGCCAGGTCGTAGTGGCGGACGTCGTAGCCGCCGTTGCCGAGGGTGGGGAAGAGCGGGTCGCCCAGGCCGTCGGCGCCGGGCCGGGGGTCGAAGGCGGCGGCACCGGCGTGGGCGGGGGCCGCCGGGGCGGCGACGGCGAGGGCCGCCAGGGCGACCGCGGTCGCCGTCGCGGAACGTGCGGTACGGGTCCAGTTCTGAGCCATGGGCCCGCAAAGTAGTAATCGCTTACTGCGGCCGTCAACACCGAGAGCACGGCCATCACTTGGCACGCGTGGCCATGAAGTCCCTCATGCCTCTGGCGCTCCAAGGGGTTCTCAGTACACGCTTACCGTCATGCCCGCACCTCACTTCCCGCTCCCGCCCACCGACCGCGTCCTCTCCCCCCTCACCGGCTGGACCCGGGCGCACTGGGAGGCGCTCGCCGACCGGCAGTTGGCGGCGCTCGTGCCGTACGCGACGCCGGGCGGCGCGCAGTACCGGCTGCCCGGCCGCGCCAGCTGGTCGGGCGTCGTGTCGGACGGCCTCGAGGGCTATGCACGCTCCTTCCTCCTTGCGGCCTTCCGCATCGCGGGCGCGGGCGGCGACGCGGACCCCGCACTCGTCGAGCGGTACGCGCGGGGCCTGACCGCGGGCACGGACCGCGACAGCGGCGAGGCATGGCCCGAACTGACCGACTGCTCCCAGCAGATGGTGGAGGCGGCCTCCGTCGCGATCGGTCTGCACGAGACCCGCCCGTGGATCTGGGACCGCCTGGACGCACGGGTCCAGGAGCGGGTGGTGGACTGGTTCTCCGGGTTCGTGGGCCGCCGTACCTGGGACAACAACTGGCGCCTGTTCCAGGTGGTTTCGGAGCAGTTCCTGGCCTCGGTGGGCGCTCCGTACAGCCAGTCCGACATCGACGGCGGCCTTGACCGGATCGAGGACTGGTACCGGGGCGACGGCTGGTACAGCGACGGCGACGGGCGCAACTACGACTACTACATCGGCTGGGCCATGCATCTGTACCCGCTGCTGTGGGCGCGGATCGCGGACCCGGACGGCACGGGCGCGGTCGGCACGGGGACCGGCGGCGGCACGGGCGCTGACGGCGGGCGCGCCAAGGTCTACCGCGAGCGGCTCCGTCAATTCCTCGCCGCCTACCCGCAGTTCTTCGGGGGCGACAGCGCCCCCGTGCACCAGGGCCGCTCCCTCACCTACCGCTTCGCGGCGGCCGCGCCCGTGTGGCTGGGCGCCCTCGCCGACTGCACCCCGCTCGCGCCGGGCCTGACCCGGCGCCTCGCCTCCGGGACGGCACGGCACTTCGTGGAGCGCGGAGTTCCGGACGAGCGGGGCCTGTTGCCGCTCGGCTGGTACGGCACGCACCTGCCGACCACGCAGGCGTACTCGGGTCCGGCCTCGCCGTACTGGGCGAGCAAGGGCTTCCTCGGACTGCTCCTCCCAGCCGATCACCCGGTGTGGACGGAGCGCGAACTGCCGCTGCCCGTCGAGGAGTCGGACCAGTACACGGCCCTGCCGGTGCCGGGCTGGCTGCTGCACGGCACCCGGCACGACGGCATCGTTCGCCTGGTGAACCACGGCAGCGACCACAACCCGCTGACCGGCCCCGCCCAGGACGATCCGCACTACGCGAAGTTCGGCTATTCGACGGCGACGGCCCCGGAGACTGCACCGCGCGCCTGGGAGCGCGCCGTGGACGGCCACCTGGCGCTGCTCACCCCGGACGGCACGCCCTCGCGCCGCCGCCGCATCCACCCGCTGACCTGCGCGGACCGCACGGCCTCTTCGCGCCACGACGCCGAACTACCGGGATACGACGGCAAGTTCCCGGTCGAGACGGTGAGCGCGCTGCACGGGCCGTGGGAGGTCAGGGCGCACCGGCTGCGCGCACCGGCGGGCGTGGCGGTCCGGGAGGGCGGTCACACGGTGGCGGACGAGGCGCGGCCGCACGCCGGACAGGGGCCGGGCTGGGCCCTCGTACGGACGGAGTCAGGGCTGACCAGCGCGGTGGTCGCGCTGCACGGGTGGGCGGAGTCGGGCGTCGCGCGCGAGGTGGAGGCCAATGCGTACGGGCCGCACTCGGCCACTCCGTATCTGCGCCTCGACGGGCATCCGGGCGGCGAGAGCGTGCACGTCACGCTGCACGCGCTGACGCGGGACGCGGTGCGGCCCGAGGCCCTGCGCACGTCCGTGAGCTGCGAAGTGACGGACGAGGGGCGGGTCTTGGTGGACTTCCCCGACGGCGTCCGGCTCACTCTGTGATCCGCGGCCCCCACCCGGCGAACCCTCAGATCCCGCCCTCGCCCCGCCGCCTGATCTGTTCCACGAGCTCGGCCGCCATCGACTTGATCGTCTCCAGGCCCGAGCGCCCCCAGGGCCGCGGTTCGGTGTCGACGACGCAGACCGTGCCGAGCGCGAGGCCGCTGCGGTCGATGAGCGGGGCTCCCAGGTAGGAGCGGATGCCGATCTCGTCGACCACCGGGTTCCCGGCGAACCGCGGGAAGTCGCGGACGTCCTCCAGGACGAGGGCCTTGCGGCGCACCACGACGTGCGGGCAGTAGCCGTGGTCGCGCGCCATGTAGCGGCTCGCGACGCGGGCCCTGCCCTCCTCCTCGGCGGGCTCGTCCTCGGGGTCGGCCTCGCCCCGCTCGCCGTCGGGGGTGTGCAGTCCGGCGAAGAACTGCCGTTCCTCGTCGATGAAGTTGACCATCGCGTACGGCGCGTCCGTGATCTTCGCGAGCCGGTCCGCGAACGCGTCGAACGCGGGGTCCGGCCGGTCCCCGATGCCGAGTCCGCGCAGTCGGCGCACCCGTTCGGGCGCCTCCTTGTCGACGGGGGTGAGCAGCAGGTGACCGGTCGGGTCGTACATCACGTGTGTGCTCCGTAGCTGGGGGCCGGGGCGTGGGCGAGCAGGTGCTTGACGAGGGTGAGCAGGGTCTGGATGCCGGAGCTGGAGATGCGGGCGTCGCAGCGCACGATGGGCACCTGGGGGTCCAGGTCGATGGCGCTGCGCACCTCCTCGGGGTCGTAGCGGTAGGCGCCGTCGAACTCGTTCACCGCGACGATGAAGCCCATGCCGCGCTGCTCGAAGAAATCGACGGCCGCGAAGCAGTCCTCCAGGCGCCGGGTGTCGGCGAGCACGACGGCGCCGAGCGCGCCCTCGGAGAGCTCGTCCCACATGAACCAGAAGCGTTCCTGTCCGGGTGTGCCGAACAGGTACAGCACATGCGCCGGGTCGAGGGTGATCCGGCCGAAGTCCATGGCGACGGTCGTGGTGGTCTTGTGCTCGACGCCGGACAGGTCGTCGGTGCCCTCGCTGACCGTGGTGAGCAGCTCCTCTGTGCTCAGCGGGGCGATCTCACTCACCGCGCCCACGAAGGTCGTCTTGCCGACCCCGAAGCCGCCCGCGACGAGGATCTTCAGCGCGGTGGGGAAGGGGTCAGAGCTGTCGTCGTAGTCCATCGAGCACTGCCTCCAACAGGGAACGGTCAGTGGGGTTGTGGTAGGTGTCCGGAGCTCTCTCGGTGAGAGCCCCGCAGTCAATGAGGTCGGAGAGCAGCACCTTGGTCACGACCGCCGGGAGCTTGAGCTGCGCGGCGATCTCGGCGACCGACACGGGGGCCTCGCACAGTCCGAGCGCCGCCGTGTGCTCGGGCCCCGGGTGGCCGAGCGGGGGCGCGCCGGTGGCCATCACCAGGGACAGCAGGTCGAGGCTCGCGGTCGGTCTGGTCCGTCCGTCGCTGATCGTGTACGGACGGATCAGTCGTCCCGCCGCGTCGTCGAGCCACGGCCCGTCGTGCGGGGCCACCACGTTCAGGGCCCCATCGGCGCGGGCTGCGCGGCGGGCCGCGCGGGCTTGCGGGGGGCGGTGATCAGGTAGGGGCGGACGCTCTTGACCAGCATCGCCATCTCGTAGCCGAGGACGGCCGCGTCGGCGTCCCGGCCCGCGAGCACGGCGAGGCAGGTCCCGGAGCCCGCGGTGGAGACGAACAGGAGCGTGGAGTCGAGCTCCACGACGACCTGCCGCACGTCGCCGCCGTCCCCGAAGCGCACGCCCGCGCTGCGGCCGAGGGAGTAGAGCCCGGAGGCGAGGGCCGCCATGTGGTCGGCGGCGTCCGGGTCGAGTCCGTGGACCGACTTCACCAGGCCGTCGGAGGAGAGCAGAACGGCGCTGCGGGTGTGCGGGACGCGCTGCACGAGACCGCTCATCAGCCAGTCGAGATCGGACACCTGGCCGGTGGGCACATCGCTCGGCATGGGATCGACTCCTTGAGTACGAAAGGTACGTGCGGGGGGTGGGGTGGACCGGCTCAGCCGTCCGGCGCCTGGTCGCGGGCCTCCTGCGCCTGCGCCAGGCCGATGCCGCGCTGGAAGGCGGCCATCAGGCCCGGGTCGTGGCCGACGAGGTGCTCGCCGTCCTGACGGGCGGCCGGTGCGGGCCCGTCGCGGAGCTGGGGCGCGAGGTGCTCCTGGGCGCGCCGCTTGGGGAGTTGGGGTCTGCCGACACGGCCGCGGACCGGTCCGGCGCCCGCGCCGCCCACGGGCCGCGGGGGTGTCGCGGTGTTCTCGGCGGCGGTCCGCCGGTCCTCGGGCCGGATGCCGGGCAGGGCGTCGGCGGGCGTGGGCCGCTCCTC
>NZ_JBNJLS010000038.1:0-22638 GCF_050510915.1 Streptomyces odontotermitis
TTCACCGCGCCCATGATCGGGGCGTTCACCCGCGTCTTCACCCGCGTCTTCACCCGCGTCTTCACCCGCGTCTTCACCTGCGTGTTCATCTGGGTGTTCAGCTGCGCATTCGCCAGGGTGCATTTCTCCGTCATTCATGAGTCTGTCCCGGCTGAATGATCAACTCCCAGAAGCTGCTTCTCTGTTGGGGTAGCCGCGTGCCGTCCCACGCATTCCGGGTCCGGAACCCCTGAGAACACAGATCCACCGCACAACCCTGCGCGTCTCTGCAATCGACAGAACTTCAAGGGTGGGCATCCTGTGAAACTCCTGATGATCGCCATGCCGTGGCAAGGACTTGACACCCCGTCGAGCGCCCTGGGAATTCTGGGGCCGAGCGCTCGCAGAAGCGCCGCCGGCTGGACCGTCGACGAGATGTACGTCAGCCTTCGCTGGGCCGAGCATCTGATGCGGGAGAGCGACGGTGTCATCACGGCAGCGGATTATGAGGACGTCGCCGTGCAGGTCTTCCACGGTGTGGGCGACTGGGTGTTCACACCGCCCCTGTACGACGTCGACAGCTATCTCGTCGACGAGTTCGCCGAGTTCCTCACGAAGCGCGGCATCGATCCGGCCATCCCCGTGCACATGCAGAAGTACGCACGGAAGTTCATCCAGGATCTCGCGGTCGAGATCGCCGCCGACCCGCCGGACGTCGTCGGATTCACCAGTACCTTCATGCAGAATGTGCCGTCCCTCGCGCTGGCCAAGGAGCTGAAGCGACTGGTGCCGGGCATTCGTACGGTGCTGGGCGGCAGCAACTGCGACGGGCAGCAGGGCGCCACCCTGCACCGGAATTTCGAGCAGATGGATTTCGTGGTCAGCGGGGAGGGCGAGCGCGCTCTGCCCGCACTGCTCAACCGCATCGCCCAGGGCGCGAGTTTCGCGGACGTGCCGGGACTCAGCTGGCGTGACGCCGAGGGCAATGCGGTGGCGAACGAGCCCGCGAAGGGGGCGCTGCCGTTCGCGGCGGTGCCCGCGCCCGACTACGACAGCTACTTCGAGGCGCTCAAGGCGTCGCCGGTCCGGGAGCACGTGAGCCCGATGCTGGTGATGGAGACGTCGCGCGGCTGCTGGTGGGGCGAGCGCCACCAGTGCACGTTCTGCGGCCTGAACGGATCGAACATCGATTTCCGGAGCAAGGCCCCGGCACGAATCGCCCAGGAAGTGCGGGATCTCGCCGAGCGTTATCAGGTCCTCGATCTGGTGATGGTCGACAACATCCTCGACATGAAGTACATCAACACGGTCATGCCGGAGCTGGCCGATCTCGAATGTGATCTGCGGATCCACTACGAGATCAAGTCGAACCTGACGCGCAAGCAGCTGAGCAGCCTCCGCGAGGCGAATGTGCTCTATGTCCAGCCCGGTATCGAGGGGTTGGCCGATCATGTGCTGCGCCTGATGGACAAGGGCGTCAGCGCCGCGCACAACGTACGGCTGCTGCGGGATTCGGAGGACCTGGGCCTCAACGTCACCTGGAACATCCTCTACGGGTTCCCGGGGGAGACCGAGGAGGAATACCGGGCGCTGCTGAAGAAGTTCGCCACGCTCGAACACCTCCAGCCGCCGACCGGGGCCTGGCGCATCGCCCTCGAGCGGTTCAGCCCGTACTTCGAAGAACCCTCCCAAGGGTTCATGTTCCGGCGCCCGGCCGAGATCTACGAATTCATCTATCAGGTGCCGAAGGACCAACTGCACGATCTGGTCTATCTCTTCGACACCACCGACCAGGGAATCGTCGGCGCCATCGAGGACGAGCTGAAGCAGGGCGTCGAGGAATGGGCCAAGGCGTATGCGCGCAGCGATCTCTCCTATTGGAGCGACGAGCGGGGCCGCGTGGTCATCGAGGACCGGCGCGCCAGCTGGCCCGAGGAAGTGATCGTGCTCGACGAGCGGCGGAGCAATGTGTATCTCGGAATGTTCCAGGGCGCGGGCGTCGAGGGTGTACGGCGGCGTCTGACCGACAGCGGACATCAGGTCGAGGACGGCGAAGTCGAGGAAATGCTGCGCTACTTCGTCGACCGCGGTCTCGCCTTCGAGGACGAGGGGCGCTATGTGAGCGTCGCGCTCGA
Source organism: Streptomyces odontotermitis (assembly GCF_050510915.1). NCBI lineage: Bacteria > Bacillati > Actinomycetota > Actinomycetes > Kitasatosporales > Streptomycetaceae > Streptomyces > Streptomyces odontotermitis. The sequence goes on from NZ_JBNJLS010000038.1 coordinate 2,115, forward strand.
AGTCGACCCGTACCGCCGGAAGCTGATCGAAGGCAGGGAGGTGTCAGCGGCGCGATGAGCATGTTGATGGACATCGACGAACTCAAGACGCACGCATCGAATACGCACGCATCGAATACGCAGGCATCGCATACGGAGGGTGTGATGGCGGGCGATCCGCCGGGGAGCGCCACGCTGACGCTCGGGGCCGACGGGGCCGGACTCCCCGCCGCCACCGAACTGGCGGGACTGCTGCCGCGAGTACCGGTCGCCCGCGTCCGGTTCGCAGCGGACGCCGACTTCTCCACGCTGTCCGACCAGGCGGTCGTGCGGACCATTGCCGTGCTCCGCGAATGCTCCTCGATCGGCGTCCAGGTCGACTGGTCGCTGATTCTGGACGCGGAACAGAGCGGCCTGATCGAGCGGCTCGACCATCTGCCCGCCCCCGGCCGCATCACGGTGCGGGACAACGCAGCCGCACCCACCGGAGCGTGGCGGTCCACCGACCATTTCGGGCTCCTGTACTTCCGCAAGGGCCCGGGATTCCTGTCGGTCGTCGACCAGCGCCCCGAGTCCACCCGGCGCGTCGTCGTCGACGACCCCGCCCTGATGGACGTCTTCTCCCGCGCCCTCGCCGGCTGCGCCTGGTCCGAGGTGACCCAGGACGCACGGCACGCCGGCGCCGCCCGGGACCTGGTGGACAAGGGACTGCTCCTGCGCGTCGGGGAGCACTGCGTGACGCTGCCGGTGCACATGCGCACCTGGCCCCTGGGCGCGGCCTTGTTGGGGGGAACTCTGGCCGCTGCCGGGAAGAAACTGGAGGAAGGTACTTAGTGTCCGACCGCATCGACGACATGGCGCTGTTCGGGGACCTGCCGCAGCTGGTCCACTTCGAACCGGAGCCCGCCCGGCGCTTTCTCAACAATGCCGCCGACGAGTACCGGAAGTGTCTGGACAGCCGGGACGCCGAGGGTATTCCCAGTCATCTGCCGCGTGCCTCGGGCCTGTTGTTCGGGCAGGTGACCGGCGCCGAGATCACCATCAGTGACATCGAGTTCGTACTGAACATCCGCGGTGACGACGAAGACGTCATGGACGAGTTCGAGACGATCATCGCGCCGCAGTTCGGTGAGGTCTACCGGAATCCGGGCCGCGGATTCTGGTGCGACGAAGAGGGCGTCTTCGCGGCGATCCGGCGACAGGCCGCGAACGGCCTGGAGTTGATGGGCTCCATCCACTCGCACCCGGACTGGCACGAGATCGGCCCGCCGCACGAGCGGACACAGGAGCTCAGCGAGCTGCCGACGCGCATGGACGAATACCTCTTCCGGCAGTCGTGCTGGCCCGTGAACGTCATCTGGTACGTGCACACGCGGCGCGGCGTCGTCGCCCATCGCGTGGCGGCCTGGCGGCCCGGTCCCGACCAGTCCGACAAGCTCGACCTGCGGATCCCGGCCGAGATCCACGAAGAGTCAGAGATAACAGGTTCCTAGCGAGGAGACGTAAGACATGCCCAGTTCTACGCAGACCGTCGGCGCGGACCTCCAGAGCGCCGACGAGACTGTTCCGGCACCCGTCGTGGCCATCAGGCTCCCTGCCGCCTTCCACGCGCTGACCGGCGGGCAGCGGCAGATATCGGGTGCGGGGGCGACCATCGGGGAGGTGCTGCGCAGCCTCGACCAGGACTTCCCCGGCGTCATCGAGCGAATCATCGACGCGGAGGGCGCCGTGAAGCGCTACGTCAACGTCTACCGCAACGACACCGACATCCGGAGCGTCGACGGCCTCGACACCGAGGTGGCTCAGAGCGATGTCGTCTGGATCATCCCGGCCGTCGCGGGCGGCTGCCGAGCCGGGTTCTAGGAGCCACGGTGGCGGACACGACGGAGAGGCCGGACGCACCGGCTGCACTGCCCGCGGAATTCTTCACCGATCCGGGACCGTCCCCGCACGCGGCCAACGCGGAGCTCAGGTCGAAGTGCCCGGTCCACCGGATCGACTACCCCCCGGGCGCGGACGCGTTCGCGGTCCTCGGGCACAAGGTCGTCGAACAGGCCCTGGGCGATGCGCGCCTGTCCAAGCAGGTCGAGAACCTGCCGCCGCGCTTCAGGGAAAAGGCCCTGGCCGACAGCCTCCTGATGGTCCGCAACCTCGGGTTCGCCGACCCGCCCGAGCACACCCGGCTGCGCAGACCCATCAGCCGCGCCTTCGTGCCCGGCCGGATCGCCGGGCTCCGCCCCCGTATCCAGGACATCGTCGACGACCTCATCGACGCCTTCCCGGAGTCCGGCGAGATCGACCTGCTGACCGAGTTCGCCCTGCCCCTGCCGCTCACCGTGATCTGCGAGTACCTGCGGATCCCGGTCGCCGACCGGCCGCTGTTCCACCAGTGGGGCTACGTCCTCAGCCAGGACCCGTTCCACACGTCCGAGGCCGAACTCAGGGCGGCGACCGAGGAGTTCATCGACTACTTCGGGCAGCTGGTGGCCGAGCGCCGCTCGGATCTGCGGGACGACCTGCTGAGCGATCTCATCCGGGGCAGGGACGAGGGCGTCTTCAGCGAGCGGGAGCTGTTCTCGACGATCCTCCTGGTGCTCATCGCGGGGCACAAGACGGTCGCGAACATGCTCGGCAACGGGACGGCGCTGCTGCTCTGCCACCCCGAGCAGCTCGCCCTGCTGCGCGCCCGGCCCGACCTCGTGCCCTCGGCGGTGGAGGAGATCCTGCGGTACGAGGGGTCGGCCTCCTGGGCCTCGCTGCGGATCGCCGCCCAGGACATGCGGCTCGGCGACGTGGACGTCCCCCGGGGCAGCTTCGTGCACCTGTCCCTGTCCGCCGCGGGCCACGACCCCGAGGTGTACGACGACCCGGAGCGCTTCGACGTCACCCGCTCACCCAACCACCACCTGGGCTTCGGCCACGGCCCGCACTTCTGTGTGGGGGCCCCGCTGGGCCGCCTCCAGGGCGAGATCGCCTTCACCACGCTGCTGCGCAGGCTGCCGCAGCTGGAGCTCGCGGTGGCGCCCGAGGAGATCGCCTGGCTCTCCGACAGCTCACTCAGCCGCGGCCTGGAGGCCCTGCCCCTGCGCGTGGGCACGCGGCTGCCGAGAAGGAGTGAGGACGGATGACCGGAAATCTGCGCGGCACGAGGCGCGGCACGAGGCGCGGCCCGAGCATCGCCGTGGTCGGCGCCGGCGCGATCGGCGGCTACTTCGGCGGCCGGCTCGCGGCCGCCGGGCAGGACGTGCGGTTCCTGGCGCGCGGCGCGAACCTCGCGGCACTCAGACGCGACGGCCTGCGCGTCACCGACGGCTCGGCGGACGGATCAAGTCCCTTGCCCATGACCGAGGTTCACGCCTCCGACACTCCGTCGGACATCGGCGAGGTCGACTTCGTCCTGCTGAGCGTCAAGACCCCGCAGCTGGCAGCGGCCATCGACACGCTCTCCCCGATGGTCGGCGCGGACACCGCCGTGATCACCGTGCAGAACGGCGTCGAGGCCCCCGGACAAGTGGCCGCCGCCCTGGGCCGCGACCGGGTGCTGCCCGGCCTGCCCCGGGTCGTGGCCGTGCGGACGGGGCCGGGAGAGGTGCGGCACATGGGCCCGCCCGGTGCGCTGGCCTTCGCCGAGTGGGACGGCGGCACCTCCGCGCGGGTGGAACGGCTGCGCGAGGCGCTGCGTGCCGCCTCGGTGGCGGTGCCGGAGCCGGCCGACATCTGGGCGGACCTGTGGGCGAAGTTCCTGCTGGTGGTGCCCGTCGGCAGCCTCGGGGCCGCCACCGGCGGGGCGACCATGGGTGAGCTCCGCTCCCGCCCCGGCACCCGGAAGATGCTGATCACGGGCATGCGGGAGATCCACGAGACCGCCCTCGGGCTCGGGATCAAACTCCCGGAGGACGCGGTGGACACGGCGACCGGGCTCATGGACCGCCAGCCCCCCGAGGCCGTGACCTCGCTGCAGCGCGACATCCTCGCGGGCCGCCCGTCCGAACTGGAGGCGTGGACCGGCGCCGCCGTACGCCTCGGGAAGAAGGCGGGGCAGCCGGCGCCGCTCCTGGAGACGCTCTACGAGCTGCTCGCCACGCGGGAAGCGTTGACGGCGGAGGGCTCACTCCAGGAGTAGCGCTTGCACATCAGCCATCAGCCATCAGCCATCAGCCATCAGGCATCAGTCATCAGGCCCAACCCCCTTGCAACACAGGGAGGTTGGGCCTGATGTCGTGTGTCCGGCTGATCCCTCGATGATCAGGCGTTCGACCGTACGAGCGTGAAGGCCGCGCCCTCGGGGTCGGCCACCGTCGCCACCCGCCCGTGCGTACCCACGCGCGCGGGCTTGAGGACGTGACCGCCGAGCTCGGTGACCCGCTCCACGGCCTCGTCCACGTCGGCCACCTCGAAATACGTCATCCAGTGCGCGCCCCGGTCGCGCGGCAGGGCCTGGCCGACGCCGTGCACCGAGGCCACCGGGCGGCCCTGGACGCGCAGCGTCAGATAGTCGAAGTCGGCCGAGACCACGGCCTCCTCCTCGTATCCGAAGACGGCCTGGTAGAACTTTCCGACCGTGGCGGTCTCCCGGGTGAGCAGCTCGTTCCACGCGGGCGCCCCGGGCTCCCCGAACACGGCCGTGCCCACGTGCTCGGCGGCCTGCCAGATCCCGAACACCGCACCCGACGGGTCCGACGCGATCGCCATCCGCCCGGCGTCGCCCGCGTCGAGCGGCCCCACGCCGATGGTCCCGCCGCAGTGCCGTACGGCCTCGGCCGTCGCGTCGACGTCGTCCGACGCGAGATAGGGCGTCCATGCGATGGGCAGGTGGTGGTCGGGCGGCAACTGGCCGATGCCGGCCACCTCATGGCCGTCGAGCAGGGCGCGCACATACGGCCCGAGCTGCTCGGGCCCCGGCTGGAACTCCCAGCCGAAGAGCGATCCGTAGAACTCCTGGGTCGCGTCCAGGCCGTGCGCCATCAGGCTCACCCAGCAAGGTGTGCCGGGTGTGTGCCGAACGGTGTCCGCGCTCTCGCGTCGGCCCGCCGACCCCCGTGCCTCGGTCATCGTCACTCTCTCCTCGACCCCTCATGGTTCCCGAACGCGCGTACCCTCGCCGCGCGCATGCGCGCCCGTGCAGATGCTCGCACCACCTCGCGCGGCGCGCTCCCCAACCGCGCCGCTTCTGACGGCTTCCCTCGCAGGGATGCCCGGTTTGCCATTCCTCATCCGTTAACGCGCAGTTGCCGAGCGGTATCGATTCGCTGCACACAGCGTGCGCGCTTCCCTACGACGCGTATTCCGGCGGTGCAGGGTAACTGGACCTGAACGGCGGGGCTACCCCATGCGCAAGGATGGGCCCATGAATGCCATCATCTCCGCATCCGAACTCGCGAGCGAGTCGACGGGCGAGAACCCGCCGCTTCTTTTGGACGTCCGCTGGCAGCTCAGCACGGCCAAGGCCGGGGGCGCCGCTCCCTTCGACGGCCGGGCCGCCTACGAGGAGGGGCACGTTCCCGGGGCGGTCTTCGTGGATCTGGACGCCGATCTGGCGGGGCCGGCGGGCGCGGCGGGGCGCCATCCGCTGCCGGACGTCGCGCGCTTCGGCTCGGCCATGCGTGCGGCCGGGGTCAGCGCGGACCGGCCGGTCGTCGTGTACGACGGGGGGCAGGGCTGGGCCGCGGCGCGCGCCTGGTGGCTGCTGCGCTGGACGGGGCACGAGGCGGTGCGCGTCCTTGACGGCGGCCTGGCCGCCTGGGACGGCCCGCTCGAGTCGGGCACCGTCACTCCGGACGAGGGAACCTTCGTGCCCGCCCCGGGCGCGGCCGGACTCCTGGACGCGGACGGCGCGGCGTCGCTGGCCCGGTCGGGGCTCCTCCTGGACGCGCGCGCGGGCGAACGCTACCGCGGTGACGTCGAGCCGATCGACCGCGTCGGCGGCCACATCCCGGGCGCGGTCTCGGCGCCGACCACGGAGAACGTCGCCCAGGACGGCCGGTTCAAGCCGGCCGACGAGCTCGCCGACCGCTTCAAGTCCCTGGGCGCGTCCGGGACTTCACAGGTGGGCGTGTACTGCGGCTCGGGTGTGTCGGGGGCGCACGAGGTCCTCGCCCTCGCGGTGGCGGGCATCGACGCCGCGCTCTACGTGGGCTCCTGGTCGGAGTGGTCCTCGGACCCCGCGCGCCCGGTGGCGACGGGACCGGACCCGCAGTAGGCGGCCTGTCCCGCCTTTCCGCGTACACGAGGAGGCCCGCACCAGCAGTCCGGTGCGGGCCTCCTCGTACGTACGGTGATGCGTTACTCCTGCTTCTTGCGGCGCGTACCGAAGACGATCTCGTCCCAGCTCGGCACCGCGGCACGGCGGCCGGGGCGGACGCCGTCGGCCTCGGCCTGACGGTCCGTGGAGCCGACCAGGCGGTCGCGGTGGCTGGCGACCGAGCGCGGCATGAGGACGTCCGCGTACGCCGAACCGGCGGACGCCGCCGAGGCCGCGGGCTCCTCGGCCTCCGGCTCCTGCTGCTCGACGGTCTCCTCCGCCGGGGGCGGCGGCGGGAGCTCCGTGGGCGCGGTGGACGGACGCTCGGGCACGATCATGTCGCCCCGGAAGCTGGGCACCGCCTCCAGGAGGCTGGTGAGGGAGTCGCGCTCCTGCTCGGCGACGGCCGCACCGGCGCCCGTCGACTCGTCCGAGGGCTCCCGGGCGGGCTCGGCCGGGCGGTCCAACTGCCGGTCCAGGGCGCGGTCGAGCGGCCGGTCGAGCGGTCGGTCCAGGGGCCGGTCGCGGGGCAGCCGGGCGATGCGCGGCACGAACGGGAAGCTGGGCTCGGGCGCCGCGATGTCGTCGGACTCGCCGATCAGCGACCGCGCCTCGTCGTCCACGGCCTGGACGAGCCGCCGGGGCGGGTCGTAGGTCCAGCTCGCGGAGTGCGGTTCGGTGGCCACGCGGTAGACGAGGAGGACCTCCCAGGTGCCGTCGTCACGGCGCCACGAGTCCCACTGGACGGTGTCCTTGTCGGCGCCGCGCAGCAGCAGCCGCTCCTGCACGGCCTCGCCGAGCTGTGGTCCGGTGTTCTCGCCGGGACGGCGTACGGGGGTCTTCCTGGCCCGCTCCGCCATGAAGGCGCGCTCGGCGAGCACGGGTCCTTCGAAGCGGCGGACGCGATCGACGGGAATGCCCGCGAGCGAGGCGACTTCCTCCGCGCTGGCACCCGCTCGTATGCGGGCCTGGATGTCGCGGGGGCGGAGGTGGCTCTCCACCTCGATCTCGATCTGGCCGAGGCGCGGACGGTCGCCGCGCACAGCGGCGCGCAGCCGCTCGTCGATCGGAAGCGTGTACTCCGTGCTGTCCGCAGCCTTCAGCACCAGCCGTGTGCCGTCGTTGCTGACGGCCACGACACGCAGTTCGGGCATGGGGACCTCCCGGGTGGTGCCTGCCGACGTCACGTGCGTCGCTGCTTCCGCTAGTCGAGTGTGGCCTGCCCGGGTGCAGCCTGCCACAACCTTGCCGAGTTGCCCGGCGTGTCGGGCATGGGCCCTGGATCGCCGTTATGGCACGGTTACCTTTTCGCAACGCTAAGTGACGACTCTCGTCACCCTGTGCAGCGAGCCCCCTCCCGGTAGTCCATGGAGGCCCCGGGCACCCTGGCGGGAGACCGGACCCAGGGCTCGCAACAGTACTCCATTCGGGCCACCTGGGTGGACCGCCGCGCCGCCGAACTTGTCGCAGGGGAAGGGAGTTGATGGCTTCGCGCCGCGATCGCGGCCCGCGCGCGGGTGGCGCACTTCACGGAATCTCCAGAACCGGAACTAAAAACTCCCCCGGTACGTCCCCTTCTCGTGTAGTGAGTCGAGAAAGGACGGCAAGGTTCTGAGATGGGTGAAAAGCCGGAGTCCGGCGCTGATGCGAAGGAAAAGCGGCGCATCGATCTGAGCGTGCCACAGGTCGCGGGCAGCGCCGTGGCCGCCGTGGTGGCCGCCAAACTGGCTTCTTTCATGGGGGTTTACGGCACGATCATCGGCGCCGGCGTGGTCAGCGCCGTCGCGGCCACCGGCGGCTCGGTCTTCCAGCACTTCTTCAAGCGCACCGGCGAGCAGATACGCGACGTCGCCGTGCAGGCGAAGCCGAAGCCGCACCAGGTTCCCGTGACCGCCGACACGCCTGTGCCCGCCGCCTTCAGGGCGGATCCGCAGACGTCGGCCACCAGAGCGGCGGCCACCAGAACGTCGGCCACCAGAACGTCGGCCACCAGAGCGGCGGCCTACACCGGCACGGGCCCGGTGACCACGACGTGGGGGAGGCGGCCCGAGGACCTCGACGCCGACCCGACGACCGTGCTGCCCGTCGCGGGCGGGGCGGACGGGACGGACGCGGACAAGACCCAACTCCTGGGCGCCGTCGGCCCCGACGCCGACAAGACACAGCTGCTGGGCTCCGTCGACGCGACCCAGCTGGTGCCGCGCGACGACGCCACGCGCGTGCTGCGCGCCACCGGGCCCGGCGCCGGGCCCGCCCAACCGCCGCTTCCCTCCGAGGAATTCACCGCCGCCACCACGCACCGGACGCAGATCCGCAGCTGGAAGCGGCCGTTGATCGCCGGCGCCGTGGTCTTCGGCGTCGCGATGGCGGGGATCACCACGTACGAACTCGTCACCGACAAGACGTTCAGCGGCGGCAAGGGCACCACCTTCGGGGACGCGCTGACCGGCCACAGCTCTCAGAAGAAGTCCGACCCGGAGCCGTCCACGGGCACCTCCGAGGAGCCGTCGGGCAACGGCACTTCGGGCACGGGCGAGGGTGAGCGGCAGGGCGGCGGCTCGTCCACGGAGCAGGACGGGAACACCGGGCAGACGCCGGACAAGGGCGACGGCACGGACTCCGGTTCCGGCGACGACGGTTCCAAGAAGGACCCGACCCCGACCCCGACGCCGACCCCCACCCCGACGCCCACGCCCACCCCGACCCTGACGCCCACTCCGGACGGCGACGGTACCGGCAACGGCACCGGCGGCCTGGAGCGGCAGGCGCCGACGGGCGGGGAGTGACCCGGAAGCGGGCGGTGGCCCGGAAGGAGCGGTGACCCGGATCAGTCGCCGAGGACGCGGCGCAGGTAGTCGTTGCCGAAGCGGCGGTCCGGGTCGAGCCGGTCGCGCAGCGCCGTGAACTCGGCGAAGCGCGGGTAGACGCCGGCGAAGTACTCCGCGTCGCGGGTGTGCACCTTGCCCCAGTGCGGGCGCCCCTCGTGGGCGGTGAAGATCCGCTCGGCGGCGGTGAAGTACTGCCGGTACGGCGTGCCCTTGTACATGTGGACGGCGATGTACGCGCTCTCCCTGGCGGAAGCCGTGGAGAGCGCGATGTCGTCGGCGGGGGCGGTGCGGACCTCGACCGGGAAGCTGATCTTCAGGTTCGAGCGGTCGACCATGGTCTTCAGCTCGCGCAGCGTCTCCACCAGGGCCTCGCGCGGCACGGCGTACTCCATCTCGATGAAGCGGACCCGGCGCGGAGATGTGAAGACCTTGTACGGGATGTCCGTGTAGGTCCGGGCGGACAGGGCCTTGCTGGAGATCTTGGCGATCGTCGGGATGGTCGCGGGCACGGCCCGGCCCAGCGAATTGACCACCTGGAACAGGCCGTTGGAGAGCAGCTCGTCCTCGACGAAGGCGCTGACCCTGCCGGGAGGGGCCGCGGGGCCCGCGCTGCGGTTGTTGCGCTTGGTGTTGCAGTTGCCGGTGTGCGGGAACCAGTAGAACTCGAAGTGCTCGTTCTCGGCGAAGAGCTGGTCGAATTCGTTCGTGACCTGGTCGAAGGTCATCGGTTCCTCGCGCGCGGTGAGGAAGAAGACCGGCTCCACGGCGAAGGTGATCGCGGTGATGACGCCGAGCGCACCGAGCCCGATCCGGGCCGCCGCGAAGACCTCGGGGTTCTCCTTCTCGGAGCAGGACAGCACCGAGCCGTCCGCCGTCACCAGTTCAAGTCCCTTGATCTGGGCGGAGATCGAGGCGGACTCGCGGCCCGTGCCGTGCGTGCCGGTGCTGGTCGCGCCGGAGACGGTCTGCTCCATGATGTCGCCCATGTTCGTGAGCGACAGGCCCTCGCGGGCCAGTGCCGCGTTCAGGCGCTTCAGGGGGGTGCCGGCCTCGACGGTGACGGTGCCGGCCGCGCGGTCGATCCTGCGGATGCCGGTGAGCAGGTCGGGGCGTATGAGGACGCCGTCGGTCGCGGCGGTCGAGGTGAAGGAGTGGCCGGTGCCGACGGGCTTCACCCTGAGGCCCTCGTCCGCCGCCGCGCGCACGGCGGCGGTGAGTTCGTCCACGGAGGCGGGGGTGACCTCGCGGACCGGACGGCTGGTGACGTTGCCCGCCCAGTTACGCCATGCCTTCGTGGTCCCTGCGTTCCGTCCGCTGCCCGTGCTCATGGGTCCCTCCCCGTTGCGGAACCGGCCGCTTCAGCCGGCGATACCCCAGGAATCCCACCGTGACCGCGACGGCCCCGGACACCCCCGGAACCCCGTACCCCGCGTCCGGACCGGCGGCGTCGATCACCCAGCCGGCCACGGACGAGCCGAGCGCGACGCCGACCGCGAGTCCGGTGCTCACCCAGGTCATGCCCTCGGTCAGCTTCGCGCGTGGTACGTGCTGCTCGACGAGGGCCATCGTCGTGATCATCGTCGGTGCGATGGAGAGGCCCGCGAGGAACAACGCCACGGCCAGAAACGGAAGGTTCCCGACCAGTTGAAGCGGGATCATACTCACGGCCATGGCGCAGACACCGAGCAGCCACCGGGGTGCGGGCGCCCCCGAGAAGTGCAGCAGGCCGAAGACCGCTCCCGCCAGGCACGAACCCAGCGCGTACACCGCGAGCACGAGGCTCGCGGCCCCCTTGTGGCCCTGCTCCTCCGCGAACGCCACGGTGACCACGTCGATCGAGCCGAAGATGGCGCCCGTGGCCGCGAACGTGGCGACCAGCACCTGCAGCCCTCCCGAGCGCAACGCCGAGCCCCCGGTGTGGTGTTCACGCGGGTGCGGCACCGGCTCGGTGGCCCGCTGCGCCGTCAGCCAGAAGACGCCGACGGCGAGGAAGACGCCCGCAAGGAGGGGCCCGGCCTCCGGGAACCACACCGTGGAGAGGCCGATCGAGATGATCGGCCCGAAGATGAAGCAGACCTCGTCCACCACGGACTCGAAGGAGTACGCGGTGTGCAGCTGCGGGGTGCCCCGGTAGAGGACCGCCCAGCGCGCCCTGATCATCGAGCCCACGCTCGGCACGCAGCCGACCAGGCCGGCGCAGACGAAGAGCGTCCAGTCAGGCCACCCGAACTGCGCGGACAGCAGCAGCCCGGCGACCGCGGCGAGCGAGACCAGCGTGGCGGGCCGCAGCACCCGGCGCTGGCCGTGCCGGTCGACGAGCCGGGAGATCTGCGGGCCGATCGCCGCGGCGGACAGGGCGACGGTGGCCGAGAGGGCGCCGGCCAGGCCGTACCGGCCGGTGAGCTGGGAAACCATGGTCACGATGCCGATGCCCATCATCGACAGGGGCATCCGTCCGAGGAAGCCGGCCGTCGAGAAGCCCTTGGTGCCGGGGGCGGCGAAGATGGCGCGGTAGGGGCTGGGCACGTGGTTCTCCGGTCGGGCGACGCCTCCGGGCCGACGAGGGTCCGGTAAGGCGTAAAGGTGGCTGAGACAGCTTACGTCTGCGGGGCTGGGGGCGCATCGTCGTTTTCCGGACGGGACGTTCGGGTTCTTATCCGGACCAGCCGGCCGTTACGCGGCTGTCAGTGGCGGGTGGCAGGATCGATGGCATGTCCGATGCTGCGCTGGATCCCACTCCCTACGACGCCCTGCTGCTGCTCTCGTTCGGCGGCCCCGAAGGCCCTGACGACGTCGTCCCGTTCCTGGAGAACGTGACGAAGGGCCGTGGCATCCCCAAGGAGCGCCTGAAGGAGGTGGGCCAGCACTACTTCCTGTTCGGCGGGGTCAGCCCGATCAACGAGCAGAACCGCGCGCTGCTCGACGCCCTCCGCAAGGACTTCGCGGACCATGGCCTGGACCTGCCGGTGTACTGGGGCAACCGCAACTGGTCGCCGTATCTGACTGACGTCCTGCGCGAGATGGTGGCCGACGGCCGCCGCCGGATCCTGGTCCTCGCCACCAGCGCGTACGCGTCGTACTCGGGCTGCCGCCAGTACCGGGAGAACCTCGCCGCGTCCCTCGCCGCCCTGGAGGCCGAGGGCGTCGAGAGGAGCGCCCTGCCCCGCGTCGACAAGCTGCGGCACTACTTCAACCACCCGGGCTTCGTCCGCCCCATGATCGACGGCGTCCTGAAGTCCCTCGCCGACCTCCCCGAGGACGTGCGCGCCGGCGCCCACCTGGCCTTCACCACGCACTCGATCCCGGACGCGGCGGCGGACGCCTCCGGCCCCGTCGAGGACCACGGGGAGGGCGGCGCCTATGTGAAGCAGCACCTGGACGTCGCGCGCGTGATCGCCGACGCCGTCCGCGAGGAGACCGGCGTCGACCACCCCTGGCAGCTCGTCTACCAGTCGCGCTCCGGCGCCCCGCACATCCCGTGGCTCGAGCCGGACATCTGCGATCACCTGGAGGAGCGGCACGGAGCCGGTGTCCCCGCGGTGGTCATGGTCCCCATCGGCTTCGTCTCCGACCACATGGAGGTCCTGTACGACCTGGACACGGAGGCCGCGGCCAAGGCCAGGGAGCTCGGACTTCCGGTCCGCCGCTCGGGCACCGTCGGCGCCGACCCCCGGTTCGCCGCCGCGGTGCGCGAGCTCGTCCTGGAGCGGGCCGCCACGGAGTCCGGGGCCGCGGTGACGCCCTGCGCCCTGGGCGCGCTCGGCGCCAGCCACGACCTGTGTCCGGTCGGCTGCTGCCCGGCCCGCACCCCCCAGCCCGCCGCCGCGGGCACCGACAGCCCGTACGCGTAACCGCCAGGAACCCGGTAGGAACCGCCAGAAACCGCCAGGAACCCGGTAGGAACCTGGTAGGAACCGGTAGGCACAAGGAGCACCATGACCGACCAGCCCCAGGCCCTGCGGGCCGAACTCCTCGCCGTCGCCCTGGAGGCCGCGCAGCGCGCGGGCACCTTCCTGCGCGACGGCCGCCCCGAAGACCTGGGCGTGGCCGCCACGAAGTCCAGCGCGGTGGACGTCGTCACGGAGATGGACATCGCCTCCGAGAAGCTCATCACCGACTTCCTGGCCGACCGCAGGCCAGGGGACGGGGTGCTCGGCGAAGAGGGCGCGAGCACCGAGGGCACCACCGGCGTCCAGTGGGTGATCGACCCCATCGACGGCACGGTCAACTACCTTTACGGGCGCCCCGATTGGTCCGTCTCCATCGCGGCCCGCAAGGACGGCGAGACGGTCGTCGGCGTCGTCGGCGCCCCGATGCGCGGCGAGACCTACCGGGCGGTGCTCGGTGAGGGCGCGTACGTCAACGACCGGCCCGCGCGCACCCGGACCGCCCCGCCGTTCGAGCAGGCCCTGGTCGGCACCGGCTTCGGCTACATCGCGGCCCGCCGGGCCCATCAGGCCGAGATCGCCCGGCAGTTGATCCCGCGCGTGCGGGACATCCGGCGCGGCGGCTCGGCCGCGATCGACCTGTGCGACGTGGCGGTGGGCCGCCTGGACGCGTACTACGAGCGGGGCCTCAACCCCTGGGACTTCGCCGCCGGGGAGCTCATCGCGCGCGAGGCGGGCGCGCTCACCGGGGGACGCCCGGGCCAGGCGCCCTCCGGCGAGCTGACGATCGCCGCCCCGCCCGGCCTCTTCGAGCGGCTCCAGGGCTTCCTGGACGAGCAGGGCGCCTGGCACGACTGAGGCCGCCGGACATCGTCCGAGGCCGCCGGGCGCCGTCCGGCGGGGCGGTGAGCGGACAGAGAAGGGCCCCGGCACCTGGGACAGGTGCCGGGGCCCCGTGCTGATGGGGTTCGCACGTCAGGCGTGCGCAGCGACCTCCACGCCGTGCTCGGCGGCGAGGCGGTGCAGATCTTCCAGCTCGGACTGCTCGACCTCCACGAGGAAGTCGTCGCCAGTCTCCTTCGCCCGGGAGAGGTCGGATTCCGTGGCCTTTATGCGCTGCAGTAGCCCTGCGGTGAATGCGTCCATGGTTGCGCTTACGCCCCCTCGGCTGGGTCGTGGGTCTGTCTGGCACGGGGGTGTGCCCTGGAGAAGGGACGATCACGTCCCTCGACCGCTCTGCGGAAAGCGGTTCGTGGCGCGCCACATACACAACGTGATCGCGGGTGTAACTGCCGTCCTCCCCTGGCTCCGTTCCGCAGAAACCTCAACCGGCGGAGAAAATCCCGCATTCCCGGGCCCCGAGGCCGTCTTACAGCCGGTTTATGGCTGAAAGGGGCAGGATGGAGGTCTCACCCCACGAACAGACCTGCCCCGCGTCCGCGCCGGGGCGCAGAGGAAGGACAGCGACGTGCGTGTACTCGTCGTCGAGGACGAGCAGCTGCTCGCCGATGCGGTGGCCACCGGACTGCGCCGGGAGGCCATGGCCGTCGACGTCGTGTACGACGGCGCCGCCGCCCTGGAGCGCATCGGCGTCAATGATTACGACGTGGTCGTCCTGGACCGCGACCTCCCGCTCGTCCACGGCGACGACGTGTGCCGCAAGATCGTCGAGCTCGGCATGCCGACCCGCGTCCTGATGCTCACCGCCTCCGGTGACGTCAGCGACCGCGTCGAGGGCCTGGAGATCGGCGCCGACGACTACCTCCCCAAGCCCTTCGCCTTCAGCGAGCTCACGGCACGCGTGCGTGCCCTCGGCCGGCGCACGAGCGTGCCCCTGCCGCCCGTCCTGGAGCGCGCCGGGATCAAGCTCGACCCGAACCGCCGCGAGGTGTTCCGGGACGGCAAGGAGATCCAGCTCGCGCCCAAGGAGTTCGCCGTCCTGGAGGTGCTGCTGCGCAGCGAGGGGGCCGTGGTCTCCGCCGAGCAGCTCCTGGAGAAGGCGTGGGACGAGAACACGGACCCGTTCACGAACGTCGTGCGGGTCACCGTCATGACCCTGCGCCGCAAGCTCGGTGAGCCCGCCGTCATCGTGACGGTGCCCGGCTCCGGCTACCGGATCTGACCCCCGGTGGCCGCGACCCCCGCGCCACCGCAGGCGCCTCCCAAGCCGACCTGGGATCCGAGGAAGCCCGAGCCGCCGTTCCCGTGGCTGCGCCCCACGATCCGCATAAGGCTCACGCTCCTGTACGGCGGCATGTTCCTGATCGCGGGCATCCTGCTGCTCTCGATCATCTACCTGCTCGCCGCGCAGGCCCTGAACGTGGGCAGTGATCTGCCGTTCCGCGTCACGGGCGTCGAGGTCAGCAGCAGTTCCTGCACGAACCTTCGGGGCCTGCCCGATCACCCCTCGGCGGACCAGCTGAACTCCGCGCTGAACCGATGCGTCAACGACCTGCGTCAACATGCGCTGGACAATCTCCTCAGCCGTTCGCTGCTCGCCCTGCTCGGCCTCGCCGTGATCGCGTTCGCCTTCGGGTACGCGATGGCGGGACGCGTCCTGTCGCCGCTCGGCCGCATCACGCGTACGGCCCGCAGGGTGGCCGGCACGGACCTGACCCGGCGCATCGAACTGGACGGCCCGGACGACGAGTTGAAGGAGCTCTCGGACACCTTCGACGAGATGCTGGACCGCCTGGAACGGGCCTTCACGGCCCAGCAGCGGTTCGTGGGGAACGCCTCGCACGAGCTGCGCACCCCGCTGGCCATCAACCGCACGCTCCTGGAGGTCCAGCTCTCCGACCCGAACGCGCCGCCGGAGCTCCACCAGCTCGGCAAGACCCTGCTCGCGACGAACGAGCGCAGTGAGCAGCTCGTCGAGGGCCTGCTGCTGCTCGCCCGCAGCGACAACCAGATCGTGGAGCGCAAGCCGGTGGACCTCGCCGAGGTCGCCAACCGCGTCGTCGACCAGGCGCGCGCGGAGGCCGAGGCCAAGGGTGTCGAGATCCGCGGGGAGCGCGGCCTGGCCGTCGTCCAGGGAAACGGCGTGCTCCTGGAGCGCATCGCCCTGAACCTGGTGCAGAACGCGGTCCGGTACAACATCCCCGACGGCGGCTGGGTCGAGGTGACCACGGAGGCCCAGCACGGCCAGGCGGTCCTCGTCGTGTCCAACACGGGGCCGGTCGTCCCGGCGTACGAGATCGACAACCTCTTCGAGCCCTTCCGCCGGCTGCGGACCGAGCGGACGGGCAGCGACAAGGGCGTCGGGCTCGGCCTGTCGATCGCCCGGTCGGTGGCGCGCGCCCACGGGGGCCGTATCATCGCGGAGCCGCGCGAGGGGGGTGGGCTCGTGATGCGTGTCACTCTGCCCATCTGACGTCTCGTCGCGGACGCGCCGCCGTGTTCGCTTTGCGCGGAATTTTCGGGACTCGATCCCGGAGGATCCGTGTGGAATCGATCACAGGGGCGAATTTTTGGCCATCTACTCTCCGTGATCGTGAACATCGCCGGAAAGCCGGGAAAATCCGGGTTTTCGGGGGTCTTGATCACGGGAAGTACACGGGGTGGCGCCCGTGAAGTGCGACATTCGGACCGTGTACGGTCCCGATCGCCATCCAACCCGATCACCTCTTCAGGGGGGCGGTTGGGTGTCGATTGAGTAACAGACCTTGATGTGAGGCAAAATCTCCGCCTCGGGTCGGGCACAAGTCCGGCCTCTCACGCGTTACGTGCGCTGGAGACACCGCAGACACCCAGAGGGGGAGAGCGACATGGCAACGGACTACGACACCCCACGCAAGACCGACGATGACGTCAACGAGGACAGCATCGAGGAACTCAAGGCCAGGCGAAACGACAAGTCGACCTCGGCGGTCGACGTCGACGAGTTCGAGGCCGCAGAGGGCCTGGAGCTGCCCGGCGCGGACCTGTCCAACGAGGAGCTCGCAGTGCGCGTGCTCCCCAAGCAGCAGGACGAGTTCACGTGCATGAGCTGCTTCCTCGTGCACCACCGCAGCCAGCTGGCCCGCGAGAAGAACGGCCAGCCGATCTGCCGCGACTGCGACTGAGGCCGGGGCGGCCGTGACTGGCACGACCCCGCCCAGGAAACGCCGCTTCCGCAAGCGCGGAGCGGACGCAGCCGCACCTGCCGCTGACGTACGTGACGACGAGCGGGGCTCTTCCCCTGCAGGAGCAGCCTCGCTCGAGCCCGCGACCGCCGCCGAGGCGGCGCGGGAGGAGACGGCGGCCGACAAGGCGCCCCGCGCGGACACGCGCAAGGGACGCCGCGTTGCCGCCGTCACGCAGGGCGTCCGGCAGGGCGTGCGCAAGGGCGGTCAGGGCGCCAAGGCAGGCATCGGCTACCTCGCCGACCGCCTCATCGAGAACGCGCCGCGGATCCCGGTCCGCGACCTGCCCACCCTCCGCAAGCAGTTCCCCGGCCTGACCCCCGAGGAGCTCGCGGACAAGCTCGTCTCCGGCGCGGCCAACGCCACGTCGACGGTGGGTGCGGGAGTGGGCGCGGCGGCCATGCTGCCGGTGCCGCCCGCTATGCCCGCCGAACTGGCGGCCGAGATCACCGGGGTCGCCGCGATCGAGCTGAAGCTGATCGCCGAACTCCACGAGGTCTACGGCCTGCGCCCGCCCGGCACCCTCACCCAGCGCAGCACCGCCTACCTCAGCTCCTGGTCCGAGGAGCGCGGCATCGACGTGGCGAAGCCGTCGACGATAAACGCCGCGCTCGGCGGCCAGATGAAGCGCGAGCTGCGCCAGCAGATCATGAAGCGCATGGTCCGCAATCTGCCGAACCTGATCCCGTTCATGGTGGGCGCCGCCGTCGGCGCGGTCATGAACCGCCGGGACACCAAACGCCTCGCGGCCCGCGTCCGCGCCGATCTGCGCAAGGCGCAGGTGCCGTGGGACGCGCTGCCGGAGCTGCCGCCCCTGGAGCTGCCCGTGGACCCGCTGCGGCCCGGAGAGCCGCCCAAGGAGCTGGGGGCCTGAACCGCCGCCTCAGGGCCGGGAGTTGGGGCCCACGGGGGCCGGAGAGAGCCCCGAGGTGAGCCCCGTGGGGAGTTACGCCGTACGGACGGCCGCCAGGGCCGCCGCGAGGGCCTCCGGGTGCCGCGTGGACACGTACACGTACGGCGTCGGGTCCTCGGGGTCGACGACCTCCACCCGCAGCGCCGTCGGGATGTAGCTGCGCAGCAGCATGAACGCGCGCGGGTCCGCCCGGTGGGTGCGCCAGGCGCGCGCCCCCTCCGCGTCCAGGACCTCGGCGTCGCCGAGTGCGGACACCGGGATCTTCGCGTCGCCGGCGACGAGGGAGCCCGCCACGACACGGATACGGGCGGAGCCGTACGAACTCGTCACGATGGCCGCGACCGCCGTCCCGCCGACCAGGCCGCCGAGCAGGGGCAGGGTGCCGAAGGGAAGCATCGTCAGAGCCATGGCGACCCCGACGAGGAGGGAGACAACCCACCACGAACGGGGCGCGGTCAGGCGTTCTTCGTAAGGCTGCATGCAACCAAGCTTGGCACGGTGAGCTACAGGGGTGGACGCGCAGGTAAGGTCTGCGCCTGTGAGTGGTACTTCTGCAGCTCTGAAGCCCCCGGCCGACGCCATAGCGCCCGTCCGCCACCCCGACGCGCCCGCCCCCGGCGAGCTCATCGGAGCCCACTACGAGCACTGTTTCGGCTGTGGTGGGGGACAGCCGCACGGGCTGCATCTGGAGGCCCGTGCCGGCGAGGGCGTGCGGATCACCGCGGAGTTCACGGTGCGCCCGGCCCACCAGGGAGCCCCCGGGCTCGCGCACGGCGGCATCCTCGCCACGGCCCTGGACGAGACGCTCGGCTCGCTGAACTGGCTGCTGCGGGTGATCGCGGTGACGGGGCGTCTGGAGACGGACTTCGTGCGGCCGGTGCCGGTGGACACCGTGCTGCACCTGGAGGCCGAGGTGACCGCCGTGGCGGGGCGGAAGATCTACTCGACGGCGACCGGCCGGATCGGCGGCCCCGACGGGCCCGTCGCGGTCCGCGCCGACGCGCTCTTCATCGAGGTGAAGGTCGACCACTTCATCGACAACGGCCGCCCGGCGGAGATCCAGGCGGCCATGAATGACCCGGACCAGATCAGGCGCGCCCGCGCCTTCGAGGTGAACCCGTGACCCGTGCTCCGCTTGATGTGCTGATCCGCCGCGTCGACCCAGAGGTGCCGCTGCCGTCGTACGCGCAGCCCGGCGACGCGGGTGCCGATCTGCGGACCACCGAAGGGTGCGAACTCGCCCCGGGGGAGCGCGTGGTCCTGCCGACGGGGGTGTCTGTCGCGCTGCCCGAGGGGTACGCGGCCTTCGTGCACCCCCGGTCCGGGCTCGCCGCTCGCTGCGGTGTCGCTCTGGTGAATGCCCCGGGGACGGTGGATGCCGGGTACCGTGGGGAGATCAAGGTGATCGTGGTGAATCTCGACCCGCGCGAGAGCGTGCGGTTCGAGCGCTTCGACCGGATTGCCCAACTGGTCGTCCAGCAAGTCGAGAAGGTTCGCTTCCAGGAGGTCGCGGAGCTTCCCGCATCGGCGCGGGCCGAGGGGGGCTTCGGGTCCACCGGTGGCCATGCCGCCGTGGGCGCCGGCTCGGGTGAACAAACGGGTGGGAATCGATACGCATCGGTCGTATCTGACCGGGAAGGACAGTGACGTGTTCGGACGTCGCAAGAAGGACAGTGCCGCCGAGGATGCGGCCGGCGAGGCCGAGCAGGTCGTCGACGGCACCGACAGTGAAGTGACGGACGAGGAGCAGCCTGCGCGCGTGCGGCTCGAGCCCGAGCCCCGTCCCGACGGTCCCTGGGACGTCTCCGAGGTCCGTGAGCCGGGCGAGGGCCGGGTGGACCTCGGCGGCATCTTCGTGCCCGGAGTCGAGGGCATGGAGCTGCGGGTCGAGGTCGCGGGCGACGCGATCGTCGCGGCCACCGTCGTGCTCCAGGACAGCGCCATCCAGCTGCAGGGCTTCGCCGCCCCGAAGAAGGAGGGCATCTGGGGCGAGGTCCGCGAGGAGATCGCCTCGGGCATCACGCAGCAGGGCGGTGTCATCGACGAGGTCGAGGGTCCCCTCGGCTGGGAGCTGCGCGCCCAGGTGCCGGTCCAGTTGCCGGACGGGACGGGCGGCTTCCAGGTCGTCCGCTTCATCGGCGTCGACGGGCCGCGCTGGTTCCTGCGCGGGGTGATCTCCGGGCAGGGCGCGGTGCAGCCGCAGGCCGCGGGTCTCCTGGAGCAGATCTTCCGGGACACCGTGGTGGTCCGGGGCGAGGGCCCGATGGCGCCGCGCGACCCGATCGTCCTGAAGCTGCCGGACGACGCGCAGATGGTCGCCGAGGGCGTCCAGCAGGACCAGCAGGAGGGCTCGCGCTTCTCCGGCGGAATGGGCCAGCTGGAGCGCGGACCGGAGATCACCGAGGTGCGCTGAACCCGCCGGGGTTCGCTGACCGAAAAGTTGCGGGCCGATGGGCCGTACTCCCTCATGGGGGTACGGCCCATCGGTGTTTTCGCAGGTGAGAGCGGGCAAACGGCGGCGACGTAAGAGAGTCGTCAACGGGATGCCTTCG
>NZ_JBNJLS010000039.1:0-21758 GCF_050510915.1 Streptomyces odontotermitis
GGGCGGTGGCCACGGCCAGGGGGAGGGGACGGGGACGGGGGTGCATGAGCGGCTCCAACTGGGCGTCAGGATCCGGTAGTTACTGCAAGAAGCCTTCGATCAGGTCCGACTCGAACGTCGTCGCGCCCGTCGTGGTGATGCCGCCCGCGGCGCCCGGAAGGCGCAGGGAGTTCACGGCGCCGCTCGCGAGCAGGTCGGCCCTGCCGTCCGCGTCGGTGTCGCGCAGCCGCACCAGGCCGCCGAACTGGTCGTCGGCGCTCAACGCCCCGGGCACACCTGGGCTGTTGCGGGCGAACCACTGGGAGCCCGTGCCGGAAAGGCCGCCGGACCGGCCCTTGAAGACATGGACGCCGCCCGCGTACTCCTTGCCGTCGATCGCCTCGCCGCTCACGCCGACCGCGAGGTCCGCGTATCCGTCCCCGTTGACGTCGCCCGCGGAGACCGAGGAGCCGAACTCGTCGTAGTTCTCCGGTGATCCGGCGACACCGCTCGTGGACTGGCTGAGGCGGGCGCTGCGCGAGGGGCCGCCGGACGCGCCGTACCAGACGCTGACGCGGCCCTTGTGCTTCGCGTACAGGGACGTGCCGACGGCGATGTCCCCGTAGCCGTCCTTGTTGAAGTCGGCGATGACGCCGTCGCCGCCGCGCTCGGAGCTGCCGCCGTTGCCGGACTGGGACTCCAGGCGCAGCGTCTTGCCCGGAGTGAGCCTGCTCGTACCGCCCTTGATGTACCAGGCGTCGGAGGCGATGTACTCCGACGTGACCACGTCGCCGATGATCGTGAGGTCGGTCTTCTTGTCGCCGTCGACCTTCCCGGCGATCAGGGCCGAGGCGTAGAAGGAGGTCGTCTTGTCGAGCTTGGTCACGCTGCCGGTGGTGCCGGAGCGCTTGAGCGGGCCCCGGTGGACGTAGGTGACAGAGCCGTTGATGACGGCCAGGTCCTGCTTGCCGTCGCCGTTGAAGTCGCCGGTCGCCAGGTCCTTGCCCATGGCGTGGTAGCGGCCGGGGTTCTTGTTCGGCAGCGTCGTGCCCTGGGCGAGACCCGAGGCCGAGCCCCACAGGATCGTCACCGCGCCCTGGCCCGCGCCGCGCGAGCCCTTCTCGCCGGTCGCCGCCACCGCAAGATCTCCGTACCCGTCCCCGTCGAAGTCGGCGGCGGCCCGCACCTCGCCGAACATGTCGTCGGCCTCGTCGCTGCCGGGCACCCCGGGGCTCGACTGGGTCAGGCGCTTCTTCGTGGTGCCGGGCCCGGTGGCGGTGCCGTAGACGACGGTCACGCCGCCGCCACCGCGGGCGCTGAAGCTGGAGTACGCGTAGTCGCGGTAGCCGTCGCCGTTGAAGTCGTCGCCGTACTTGGCGGGTGCGGCGCTCGCCGGTGCGGTGGGCAGGGCGAGGGGGGCGAGGCTCGCCGCGAGGAGGGCGGTGAGGGTTGCGGTGGTGCGGGTGCGGGTGCGGGTGCGGAGGTGTCTTCGCATGGTGGGTTCCAACTTCTCTTGTTCGTGGGTCAGTCGGCGATGTTGACGCCGAGGCGGGGGCGGCCCGACGTCGAGACGGACGCCGATGACGGGTAGATGCCGCCCGTGGGGGAGGAAAACGTGCCGTCCGCCCGGGAGTTGAGGACGTAGACCGCGCCGTTCTCCGTGTTCTCGCCGGACGCGCCCACCACGAGGTCGCCGCGGCCGTCGCGGTTCAGGTCGTCGATGTGCACGTCCTGGCCGAAGAAGTCGTGGTTCTCGTTGGAGTTGGGGACGCCCGGGGTGTTCTGGCTGAGCATGGCCGCGCCCTGCGTCGTGATGCCGGAGCCGTCCGCCGCGCCGTACAGGACCGTGACCGCGCCCGCGTCGGTGAAGCCGTCGAGGTTCTCGCCGGGGGCACCGACGACCAGGTCCAGGTGACCGTCGCCGTTGATGTCGCCGAGGTCCAGCTCGCCGCCGAACGCGTCGTTCGTCTCGCCCGCCCCGGGCACGCCCGCGCTGTCCTGGGTGATGGCCTGGTCCGAGCCGTACGGGCCGTTCGGGTTGCCGTGCACGATGTGGACGGTGCCGCCCTTGTGCGCGCCCTCGATGCCCTCGTCCCAGGTGAGGCCGATGACGATGTCGCCGTAGCCGTCCTCGTTCGTGTCGCCGACGTCGGTGATGAGACCGCCGGGCAGGCGGTGCGCGTTCGGGACGCTCAGGCCGTCGGGGGTGCCGGGGATCATGAAGTTGGCGTTGTAGCCCTCGCCGTCGTCCGCGAAGCCGTCGACGATCAGGTCCGCCCGCTCGTCGCCGTTGACGTCGCCGGAGTGGAGGTTGAGGGGGCCCGTGCCGTCGCCGCTCTGGATGGCGGGGCGGATCGTGTAACGGGCCTTGGGGACACCGGAGTCGGTGAAGCCGCCCTTGAGGACGTCGATGGTGGCCGCGCCGGAGCCCGAGCCGATGGCGAGGTCGCCGCCGCCGTCGTTCTCGAAGTCGGCCGCTTCGAGGGAGCTGCCGAAGTGATCGTGCCGGGTGGGGCGGGGGTCGGTGACCGTGACGGCGCGCTTCAGTCCGTCCGGTGAGCCCCACAGGATCTGGACGGTGCCGCCGTTGGTGTCGGTGCCGACGTCCTCGCCGGGGGCGGAGACGGCCAGGTCGTCGTAGTAGTCGCCGTTGAAGTCCCCGTACGCGGTGTCGGCGCCGAAGCTGTCGCCCTTCTCGGCGGTGCCGGGGATGCCGGGGGTGTTCTGGCTGAGCGTCTGGAGGGTGCGGGGTGTTGTGGTGGCGCCGCCGCCGTACGCGATGACGAGTTGGCCCGCTTCTGCCTTGCCGGCGACTGTGGCGGTGGGGGCGGAGATCGCCGTGTCGGGGGTGCCGTCGCCGTTGAAGTCGGCCTCGTCGGGGGAGAGGGGGGTGGGGGCTGCGGTGGGGGCTGCGGTGGCTGGGGCTGTGGTGAGGGTGAGGAGGCCGGTGGTCAGGGTGGCTGCGGCGGCTATTGCTGTCGCGAGTCTGGTGCGTCTGTGGCTGCGGCTGTGCCTGTTGCTGTGGCTGTGTTTGGGCATGGGGGTGCTCCTGGGCATGGGGGTGCTTCTAGGGGTGGAGTGGTGTGTGTGGTGGGGCGGGACCGGTCTTCTTTCCCCGATCCCGCCCCTTCCCGAATACGGCGACTCCGTCGCCCCTGGGCGGGCCTCCTGGGCTTCGCCCCTAGCCCCCCGATCGGCCTGAACGGCCTCGTCCTCAAACGCCGGACGGGCTGAAGGGACCCCGAACGGGCTTGAGGGGAAGGGCGGAAGGAGCGCTGGATGTGCCGTCGCCCGTCCCGGCGAGCGGGCTGCCGGACGGGCGACGGCACGCCGCCTAGCGCGGCAGGACGCCGCCGTACGCGACCGCGCCCGACAGCCCCAGCTTCGCCGGGGTCACCGAGTGGGTGTCCTCGAACGGGGCGTCGTCCGGGCCCCAAGCCGCCCATACGCCGCCGGAGTTGGCGTTCTCGCCGGGCGCGCCCACCGCGTAGTCCGTGTAGCGGCCCGCGTAGAAGCCGGTGGCCGCCACCGTCGCGCCGAACTGGTCGCCCGCCTCGGCGGTGCCCTCCACCCCGTCGGAGTTCTGGGTGGTCATCCCGCCGACGAACGTGGGCTCGCCGTAGGACGCCTCCAGGTAGGAGTACGCGCCCGCGTTCTTCGCCGAGCCGACCGCCTCGTGGCTGTTGCCCACGAGCAGCGCGTCGTACTGGTCGCCGGTCGGGTCGTGGATCGTGGCGAGGGAGGTGCCGAAGTTGTCCTCGGCCTCCGCCGTGCCGCCCACGCCGGGCGAGTCCTGCGTCGTGCAGCCCGTCGCGCCGCCGAGCGTGGTGTCCTTGGCGCCCAGCACGAGGGCGACGGCGCCGCCGAGCGTGTCCTTGCAGTACGTGTTGCCGGGGTCCGCCTCGGGGTTGGGCTTGACCAGGCCGATGGCGAGGTCCTTCGTCCCGTCGTGGTTGTAGTCGCCGATCGCGAGCGAGTCGCCGTAGTCGGGCGCGCGCCACGTGTTCTTCCACTCGCCGGACGCCTTGCTCAGCGCGTGCGTGCCCGCGATCTCCATGCCCTTGTACGTGGTCGCGAGCTCGTCCGTGCCGTCGCCGTCCAGGTCTCCGGAGGCGTACGCGCGCGGGCCGCCGAAGTCGTAGCCCTCGACCAGGGAGGGCGTCGTGGTGGACGACGCGGTGATGGGGCCCGGCCGGGTCATCGTGGTCGTGCCCTCGTCGCCCTGCGAGGAGAAGACGAGGTCCTGCTTGCCGTCGCCGTCGTAGTCGCCGGCCGTCATGATGCGGCCGATACGGGTGTCCTCGGTGCCGCTCTTGAGGGCGGTGATGCCGCCCTTGGTGAAGCCGTTCGCGGAGCCCCACACCACCGAGACGGTCCCCATCGAGGGGGTGTCGCCGATGGCCTCCTCGGGGGCGGAGACGGCCAGGTCGGCGTAGCCGTCGCCGTTGAAGTCGGCGGCCGTGACGGCGGTGCCGAAGAGGTCGCCCGCCTCCACCGTGCCGGGCACGCCGCTGGTGCCCTGGGAGACGTTGACCGAGCCGTGCTTGCCGAGGCCCTTCTCGCCGCCCCAGACGACGTTGACGTATCCGGCCTTGGCCTTGCCGCCGACCGTGGCGGAGGGCATGCCGACCGCGAGGTCCGCGTAGCCGTCGCCGTTGAAGTCGGACTTCAGCTTCGAGGGCGTGGCCGCGGAGGCGCCGCCCGCGGTGAGGGCCCCGAGCCCGAGGACGGTGGCGGCGCACAGGGCGCCGGCGGCGAGCAGCTTGTTGCGCTGACGCACGGGTGTGCGCACGTGCTGTGCGTGTCGTGACACTGAGTCTCTCCAACTCACTTAAAAGTAAAGGGGGTTCAGTGGAAGTAGGTCTGCGAGGGCGGGTCTGCGAGGGCGGGTCTGCGAGGGCGGGGCCGCGAGGAGGGGTCCGCGAGGAGGGTCAGCGCAGCGTGTGGCCGAAGTCCGCGTTCGCCCCGCCGCCCACGCGGAAGTCCGAGCCGTTGAAGGACGTCGCGTACGAGGAGGTGAGGCCGGTCGTCGTGCCGCGCAGCACCCACACCGCGCCGACGTCGGACGTCGTGCCGATGTCCTCGCCGTTCGCCGCGATCGCGAGGTCCGCCCTGCCGTTCTTGTTGATGTCCTTGAGGCGCAGCGAGGAGCCGAAGTGGTCCTCGGGCTCGGCGACTCCGGGGACGCCCGCCGTCTCCTGGTGCCAGGACGTCCCGGCGCCCGGGCGGCCGTTCGCGGTGCCCTTGAGCAGGACCACGCTGCCGGTACCCGCGACGCCGCCGACGTTCTCGCCGGGCGCGCCCACCGCGATGTCGGGGTGGCCGTCGCCGGTCACGTCGCCCGCGGTCACCGCCGCGCCGAAGCGGTCGCCCGGCTCGTCTGTGCCGGGGACGCCCGTGCTGGACTGGTCGTACGTCACCGGGGCGCCCAGTTCGTTGCCGTGGCCGCCCATCCGGACGGTCACCGAACCGCCCTTGCCCGCGCGGGAGTTGCCGGTGATGAGGTCGTCGAAGCCGTCGCCGTCGAGGTCGGCGTGCGCGGCGGTGTCGCGGGTCGCGGTGGGGTCGTCGCCCTCGGCGAGGACCTTCGCGTAGTAGCCGTAGTCACCGGCGCCCGCCGGGAGGTGCGCGGTGTAGGCGCCGCCGTCGGCCCGCTCCCCGTACAGGACGTACGAGACGATGTCCTTGGACTGGAACTTCCCGGCGTCCATGCCGGTCAGGCGCACGCCCTTGGGCAGGAAGTCGACCTCCAGGCCGAAGGGGCGGTCCGGGTCGGGCACGCCCTCGGCGTAGTACCACCAGTTGTCGCCGCTGATCACGGCGAGGTTCGGGGAGCCGTCGAAGTCCATGTCGCCGAAGGCCACGCCCTCGCCGAAGCGGCCCTCGGTGTCGGCGGGGGCGTTCAGGACCAGGCCGCCGGAGGCGAAGCCCGACTCGTTGCCCCACAGGATGGTGACGGAGCCGGTGGGCCTGCCCTCCACCCGCTCGCCGGGGGCGCCGACGATCAGGTCCGCGAAGCCGTCGTGGTTGACGTCGCCGCTGGTGAGGCTGTCGCCGAAGGCGTCCTCCGGCTCGGTCTTCCCGGGCACCTCGGAGGTCTCCTGGGTGAGCGTGATGTGGCGGGCGGCCGCGATGCCGTTCGCCGAACCGAGCGTGACAGTCACGGAGTTGGTCTTGGGGTTGCCGATGGCGAGGTCGCGGTAGCCGTCGCCGTTGTAGTCGTCGCTGAGCGTCGTGGCGGCGCTCGCCGAGCCCGCGAGGGGCAGGGTCAGGCCCGTCGCGGCGAGGGCCGCGACGGTCGCGGTGGCGGCCAGTGTTCGTACGCGCACGGGAACTCCCTGACAGAGGGGTGGAGCTGTCGGGGATGTGACTCGTGGGGTGCGCGAAGGGTTGTGCGCCGGGGGCGGGAAGTTGGCTTCCAGGTGAACGGCGCGCGGGGCAAATCGCCCTATGGGGGGCTGAGTTGGACGAATGGCTGCGCGATGGTGACCTACGGGCGGCCCAGCCCGACCTACGGGCGGCCCAGCCCGACCTACGGGCGGCCCAGCCGGACGCCGAGCTCCTTGCTGCCGAAGTGCCGCACCCGCCCCATGTCGAGCCCGTCCGGCCCGCCCGGGAACACCAGGAACAGCCCGGCCTCCTTGTCGTGCCGCTGCGTGAAGGCGACCACGTCCTGGCGCCCGTCGCCGTCCGCGTCGAGCAGTGCCTGCGCCCCGAACCTGAACGCCTCCACGCCGTCCGGCAGCCCCTTGTCGTCCCCGCTCACGGTCTGCCCGGTCGCCACGTCGAAGCCGCCCTTCGCCGACGCGGGCAGCAGGATCAGCCTGTCCGGGTCGATGAGGTGGAAGCCGGGCCTGCCGGTCAGCAGGTCGGCGCGGCCGTCGCCGGTGACGTCGCCGATCTCCGTGCCCGAGCCCCAGGTGGAGCCGCGCCCCTGGAGGACCTCGGGCGAACGACCTTTGCCGGGGCCCGACTTGGAGCCGTAGAAGAGGGTGAGCGTGCCGGGTTCCAGATCGCCCGGGCCCGGTGAGACCACGAGGTCGTCGATGCCGTCGCCGTCCACGTCACCGGCGGTGGCGCCGCCGGCACCCTCGTAGCCGCCCATGGCGGAGCCGATCGCCTCGGCGGAGGCTCTGGTCAGGCCCTGCGGGCCGCCCCGGAAGTAGGCGGTCTGCGGCGGCCCGTCCGGCGGGTCGTCGTTCTGCTCGTAGTCATCGGCGTCGTACGGGTAGGTGAACAGCGCGTCCGTGCGCCCGTCGCCGTCGAAGTCGCCGGTGACACCGCTCTGCGCTGCCCCGTGATCGCCGCTGACGCGGCCTGTCCGGGCGGGCCTGCCGTCTTCGAAGGGACCGAACTGGATCGTCCTGCCGCCGGTGAGGTCGGCGTTGCCGTCGCCGTCGAAGTCGCCCGCCGCCGTCGGCCGGAAGGCGTCCGGAACCGAGAGGCGGCGCGGCTGCGAGACGCCGCGCGGCCCGCCGTACAGGGCAAGGGTCTCGACCTTCTCGCCCTGCTGCCGCGGGGCGACGAGGTCGGGGAAGCCGTCGCCGTCGAGGTCGGCGCGGAGCGGAGAGCCGTACCCGGAGTCGGGGCCGCCGCCCGGCAAGGTGGTATGCCACCCGGGGTGGAGCCCGCCCTTCGAGCCGTAGACGACGACGAGCGAAGTGCCGTGCTCGCGGGAGGCGAGGGGGCCCGCGAAGTCGTCGTAGCCGTCGCCGTTGAGGTCCTTCAGGTGGACGGGGTGCCCGGATTTCGCGGGCTTTCCGGCGGCCGGGCGGGCCCCGGAGGGCGCGGGCGCGGCGGCGCCGTCCGGCTCCCCGCCGGTGAAGAGCCCGCACCCGGACAGGAGCACGGCGCAGCACAGCGCGGCACCGGGCGCATGCCACTTCACTAAGACTTCTCCATGGCGGTGAACTCGGCTGTGGAGAAGGTGAGTTGGGCCTTGCGCGACACCAGCGTCCCCGGCTCCGCCCCCGGATGGACGCCCACCGTGTCCCCGCCGGAGGCCAGCGACGTCTGGAGCACCAGGTCGGCCTTCTTGTCCCCGTCGAAGTCCGCGACCTTCAGGACGCGCGTGGTGCCCTGGGCAGAACGGGAACCGGCGCTGGGGCCGACGAGTGCGGTGGCGTTCTCCACCAGCCCCGACGCGCGGGCCCGCAGCACCCGGACGTCCCCGGCGCCGCCCCCGCTTCCGCTGCCCGCCCCGCTCAGCACGAGCTCGCTCAGCCCGTCGCCGTCGAAGTCCCCGGCGTCCACGGAGACGTCGCGCGCCTCCAGCGTGCCGCGCACCGTGCCCGGCACGTCGTACCGGAGCGCGACGCCGCGCGGCCCGGCGACGGCGGCGTCCGTGCCCTTGCCCTTCCCGAAGCGTCCGAAGGCCACGTCGGTTCCCGACGGGAGCAGCACCCCGGTCCGGTTGGGCCCCTTCGGCCCGCCGCGGACGACGCTGAGGGTGCCGCCCGCCTTCCGGACCACGATGTCGTCGTAGCCGTCCCGGTCCACGTCCGTCGCGGGCAGCGGCAGGATGTCGTTGCCCGGCGAGAGCAGCGGCTTCCCGGCGGCGCGCGGGGCGCCCTTGCGCGTGAACGGCCCGCGCAGGAAGCTCAGCCGGGCCCCGCTGGCGTGCACCACGAGGTCGCTCGCGCCGTCCCCGTCGAAGTCCCCGCAGGCGGGCTGGTCGGCCCAGTCGTTGCCGAACCGGGCCTGCGCCGGGACCTGGAGCTTGACGGCCTTGCCGGCGAGCCCGCGCGGCGACCCGAAGAGGATCTGCAGCGGCACGGGCGGCTGCCCCTGCCCGTCGTACGGCGGGTCGGTGGAGACGACGAGGTCGGTGAACCCGTCCTTGTTCAGATCGCAGGACGCCTCCGACTCGAAGGCGGCGGGCAGCTGGCCCTTGGTGCGGGCCCCGTTGGCGTGCGCGGTCAGCAACTGCCGCGCCCCGGGCGTCAGTCCGTCAGGACCGCCGTACAGCACTCCGATCCCGGCGTCGTCGCCCCCGTCGGGGTGCGCCAGGTCGTCGAGTACGAGGTCACGGGCGCCGTCGCCGTTGAAGTCGTCGTCGACGCGGCTGCCCTTGCCCTGCGGGACGGGCCGGAGCGCGGCACCCTTGCCGGCGAGGCTGACGGGCTTGTGGCTGCCGCTGCCGGAGCCGCCGCCGCTGTCACTGCCGTTGCCGCCGCAGGCGGTGGCGAGGGTGAGCAGGGCCGCACAGCCGACCGCCACAGAGACGAGCCGCGCCCGCTCCCTGTACCCGCCCCGCACCGGCCCCAGGCCCAGGCCCAGGCCCAAGCCCAGGCCCCGGCCCACGGGTCTGTCCCCGCTCACGCCACTGTCACGTATGCCCGCACTCCGCATTGCCGCTCCACCCCGACCACACCAGACGTCACAACGTCCACATGATGCGCCTGCACCCTGCACACGAGTAAGCCCGGGGGGATGCCGCTTTGGTCACGCAGGGGTCACAGGCACCGACGTACCGGCGTACTGGCGTACCGACGTGCCTGCCCGCCGACATGACGAACGGCCGGTGCCGTCCCTTCCGGGGCGGCACCGGCCGTTCGGCCGTACGGTTCGCGCTACTTGACGGGCTCCGGCTCCGGCGCGTCCGCCGACTCCTCCTCGCCCGCCGGGTCGACCGGCGTCTTCACGGAGTCGAGCAGGAGCTGCGCCACGTCCACGACCTGGATGGACTCCTTCGCCTTGCCGTCGTTCTTCTTGCCGTTGACCGAGTCGGTCAGCATGACGAGGCAGAACGGGCAGGCGGTGGAGACGATGTCGGGGTTGAGGGAAAGGGCCTCGTCCACACGCTCGTTGTTGATGCGCTTGCCGATCCGCTCCTCCATCCACATCCGCGCACCACCGGCGCCACAGCAGAAGCCGCGCTCCTTGTGCCGGTGCATCTCTTCGTTCCTGAGCCCCGGGACCTTGCCGATGATCTCGCGCGGGGGCGTGTAGATCTTGTTGTGGCGGCCCAGGTAGCACGGGTCGTGGTAGGTGATGATGCCCTCGACCGGGGTCACCGGGATCAACTTGCCCTCGTCCACCAGGTGCTGGAGCAGCTGGGTGTGGTGGATGACCTCGTAGTCGCCGCCGAGCTGCGGGTACTCGTTGCCGAGGGTGTTGAGGCAGTGCGGGCAGGTCGCGACGATCTTCTTCGCGGACCGGGGCTTACGGGATTCCTCCGTCGCCTTGCCGTCGTCGTCGAGCTCCTCGCCGAACGCCATGTTGAGCGCCATGACGTTCTCCTGGCCGAGCTGCTGGAACAGCGGCTCGTTGCCGAGGCGGCGGGCCGAGTCACCGGTGCACTTCTCGTCGCCGCCCATGATCGCGAACTTGACGCCCGCGATGTGCAGCAGCTCCGCGAATGCCTTGGTGGTCTTCTTGGCGCGGTCCTCCAGGGCGCCCGCGCAGCCGACCCAGTAGAGGTACTCGACCTCCGTCAGATCCTCGATGTCCTTGCCGACGACCGGGACCTCGAAGTCGACCTCCTTGAGCCACTCCAGGCGCTGCTTCTTCGCCAGGCCCCAGGGGTTGCCCTTCTTCTCCAGGTTCTTGAGCATCGTGCCCGCCTCGGACGGGAAGGCGCTCTCGATCATCACCTGGTAGCGGCGCATGTCGACGATGTGGTCGATGTGCTCGATGTCGACGGGGCACTGCTCCACGCACGCACCACAGGTGGTGCAGGACCAGAGCACGTCCGGGTCGATGACGCCGTTCTCCTCGTGCGTCCCGATCAGCGGCCGCTCGGCCTCCGCCAGGGCGGCGGCGGGAACGTCCTTGAGCTGCTCCTCGCTCGCCTTCTCCTCGCCCTCCATGGACTTGCCGCCACCGGCGAGCAGGTACGGGGCCTTGGCGTGCGCGTGGTCGCGCAGCGACATGATGAGCAGCTTCGGGGAGAGCGGCTTGCCCGTGTTCCAGGCGGGGCACTGCGACTGGCAGCGGCCGCACTCGGTGCAGGTGGAGAAGTCGAGGATGCCCTTCCAGGAGAACTGCTCGACCTGGGAGACACCGAAGACGGCGTCCTCGGCCGGGTCCTCCCAGTCGATGGGCTCCCCGCCGGAGGTCATCGGCTGCAGCGCGCCGAGCGCCACGTCGCCGTCCGCCTCGCGCTTGAACCAGATGTTGGGGAAGGCGAGGAAGCGGTGCCAGGCCACGCCCATGTCGGTCTTCAGGGCGACCGTGATCATCCAGATGAAGGAGGTCGCGATCTTCAGGCCCGCGAAGAAGTACGTGAGGTTCTGGAGGGTGGACAGGTCCATCCCGTCCAGCCAGGAGACGACCGGGTACGAGATGAAGAACGACGCCTCGTAGCCGTCCACGTGGTGCTGGGCGCCCTCGAGGGCGTGCAGCATGAAGATGCAGACGCCGACGATGAGGATGACGGCCTCGACGAAGTACGCCTGGCCGATGTTGGAGCCCGCGAAGCGCGACTTGCGGCCCGGTCGGCCGGGGCGGCTCAGCTGCCGGATGACGATGAGCGTCGCGATGCCGATGATCGTCAGCGTGCCGATGAGCTCGACGAAGATGTTGTACGGCGCCCAGTCACCGATGAGCGGCAGCATCCAGTCGGCCTTGAAGAGCTGCCCGACGGCGTTGACGATCGTCAGGAGCAGCGAGAAGAACCCCACCGCCACGAACCAGTGCGCGACGCCGACGATGCCCCAGCGGTTCATCCGCGTATGGCCGAGGAACTCCTTGACCACCGTGATGGTGCGCTGCTTGGGGTCGTCGGTACGGGTGCCGGCGGGGACGGGCTGGCCGAGCCGTACGAAGTTCCAGATCTGGAGGATGGCACGGCCGAACAGCGCGACGCCGACCGCGATTAGGACGAGCGACACGATGATCGCGGCGAGTTGCATTGAGGGCTCCTCGGGCCTGCGAGGCGGACTTCGTAGCTGACTGACTGGCTCAGCCGGCCACGCGATTACTAAGCGGTAACTTATGGAGTCCGTCTGAGACTACCCATTTACGGGGTTGCACTGTAGCCAGGGCGGCGGTGATCTGTGTCGCTCAGGCTTGCCTCACCGGGCAAACCGGATCGCCGGGCGCCGCTGCACGCGTACAGGCCGATGCCGGCCGGCGTGCGGTCGGTGGGGCGGCGGTCACGTGGGTCATGCGCGCATGAGACGGGGTGGTGCCGGGCGGCGGGCCCCGGCGCGCGGATGCGTTGTGCCCGTCGCGCGAAGAATGCGCCGACTTCTCGGCTGAATGGCTGGCGACCCGGCCGACGGTGCTTGTGCGCGCCGGGGCTGACGATCAACGAATGTATTTTTTGCCAGGGTTTGGCCCATTTGGCGTGGATGAAGGAGAAGGCGCGTGGCGAACATCGACGCGGTGGTGACCGGGGCGGGCGGCTTCATCGGAGGGCACCTCACCCGTGCCCTGCTCGCCGAGGGGAAGAGCGTCCGCGCCGTCGACCGCAAGCCGGTCGAGGAGTGGTACCAGGTCCACGCCGACGCGGTGAACACCGTCCGCGACCTCTCCCTGCGGGACGCCTGCGTGCAGGTCCTCGACGGCGGCGCCGGCGAGGTCTACCACCTCGCCGCCGACACGGGCGGCATGGGCTTCATCGAGTCCCACAAGGCCGCCTGCATGCTGTCCGTCCTCTCCAGCACCCACATGCTGCTCGCCGCCCGCGACAGCGGCGTCGGCCGCTACTTCTACTCCTCCTCCGCCTGCGTCTACGCCGCCGACAAGCAGACCGACGCCGACGTCACCGCGCTGCGCGAACAGGACGCCTACCCGGCGATGGCCGAGGACGGCTACGGCTGGGAGAAGCTCTTCAGCGAGCGCATGGCCCGCCACTTCCGCGAGGACTACGGACTCGCCGCCCGCGCCGCCCGCTACCACAACGTCTACGGCCCGTACGGGACCTGGACCGGCGGCCGCGAGAAGGCACCGGCCGCCGCCTGCCGCAAGGTCGCCGCCGCCGTCCTGTCCGGCGCGCGCGAGGTGGAGATCTGGGGCGACGGCGAGCAGACCCGCTCCTTCACCTACATCGACGACTGCGTCGAAGGCACCCTGCGCCTGGCCCGCAGCGAGGTGACCGAGCCCCTCAACGTCGGCTCCGGCCAACTGGTCTCCATCAACCAGCTGTACGCCGTCGTCGAGCAGATCGCCGGAGTCGAGCTGAGCCACCGTCACATCCCGGGCCCGCTCGGGGTGCGCTGCCGCAACAGCGACAACACCCGGATCTACAAGGAGCTCGGCTGGCAGCCCGGGATCTCCCTCCTGGAGGGCCTGGAGCCCACCTACCGCTGGGTGTACGACCAGGTGAAGGCCCAGCTCGACGGCCGCCCCCACCAGGTCTGACGGCGACCGCCATGGTGATCCCCCGCGTCGATGTGCTCGGCACCGCCGTCAGCGCCGTCGGGCCCCGCGTCGCCCTCGACGAGATCACCCGCTGGGTGCAGTCGGACGGCGCCGTCCGCAGCTACGTCTGCGTCACCGGCGTCCACGGCGTCATGGAATCCGTCCGCGACCCCGAACTCCGCGCCGTCCACAACGCCTCCGGGCTCACCGTCCCCGACGGGATGCCCATGGTGTGGGCCGGGCACCGGGCCGGGGCGTGGTGGATGGACCGGGTCTACGGGCCCGACCTGATGCTGGCCACGCTGCGCCGGGCCGCCGAGCGAGGCTGGACCTCGTACCTGTACGGCGGCGGACCCGGCGTGCCCGAGCTCCTCGCCTCCCGGCTCACCTGCCGATTCCGTGGTCTGAGGATCGTGGGCACTCACTCCCCGCCCTTCCGCCCGCTCACCGGGGCCGAGGACGAGGAGGCGGTCGCGCGCATCAACGCCAGCGGCGCGGACCTGGTCTGGGTGGGCCTGGCCACGCCGAAGCAGGAGCGCTGGATGGCCTCCCACCGGCCCCGCCTGAACGCGTCCGCGCTGCTCGGAGTCGGCGCCGCCTTCGGCTTCCACACGGGCCGCGTGCCGCAGGCGCCCGAGTGGATGCGCGGCCGCGGCCTGGAGCGGGCGTACCGCCTGTCGAAGGAGCCGCGCCGCCGGTGGCGCCGCTATCTGCGCAACAACCCGGAGTACCTGGCGCGCATCGCGGTGCGCCCGCCGAGGATCCTGCCGGTTCCGCAGAACGGTGAACTCCGTTGAGGATCACACTCGTTCACCGCTTCTACGCCTCCGGTTCTACGCCTCCGGTTCTACGCCTCCGGGGCGCCCAGCGGTGAGAACGGGGCGGTGCGTGACCAGGCGGCGACGCGGATGGCGACGCGAACGGGCCGTGGGGGTACGCGGGGCGGCTCAGTGCCGAGAAGGGGGTGCTTGAGCTGCTGCGGCAGTGACCGCGGGGCGAACCGCTGGTCTACCCCGACAAAGCGGGAAAAAGGCTTGCGGCGCCTCGCCCGTGTCGCGTTCCTGCCTGTAAGGGCGGGATAAAAGTTGAGTGGCCTCGACTCAGGTCTGTTGACGATGTCCGATGGGTCATGCATCCTTGAGTCAGTTCCACTCAAGAAGGTATCTGGAGGAATCGAAATGGCACGTGCGGTCGGCATCGACCTGGGCACGACTAACTCCGTCGTCAGCGTTCTGGAGGGCGGTGAGCCCACCGTCATCACGAACGCAGAGGGCGCCAGGACCACGCCGTCCGTCGTCGCCTTCGCCAAGAACGGTGAGGTGCTCGTCGGCGAGGTCGCGAAGCGTCAGGCGGTCACCAACGTCGACAGGACCATCCGGTCGGTCAAGCGCCACATGGGCACCGACTGGAAGGTGGACATCGACGACAAGGGCTTCAACCCCCAGCAGATCAGTGCCTTCATCCTGCAGAAGCTGAAGCGCGACGCCGAGTCGTACCTGGGCGAGAAGGTGGCCGACGCGGTCATCACCGTCCCGGCGTACTTCAACGACTCCGAGCGCCAGGCGACGAAGGAGGCCGGCGAGATCGCGGGCCTGAACGTCCTGCGTATTGTCAACGAGCCGACGGCGGCCGCCCTGGCCTACGGCCTCGACAAGGACGACCAGACCATTCTCGTCTTCGACCTCGGTGGCGGCACCTTCGACGTCTCGCTGCTCGAGATCGGCGACGGCGTCGTCGAGGTGAAGGCCACGAACGGCGACAACCACCTCGGTGGTGACGACTGGGACCAGCGCGTCGTCGACTACCTGGTCAAGCAGTTCAACAACGGCCACGGCGTGGACCTGGGCAAGGACAAGATGGCGCTCCAGCGCCTCCGTGAGGCCGCCGAGAAGGCCAAGATCGAGCTGTCCTCCTCCACCGAGACCACGATCAACCTGCCCTACATCACGGCCTCCGCCGAGGGCCCGCTGCACCTGGACGAGAAGCTCACGCGCGCCCAGTTCCAGCAGCTCACGTCCGACCTCCTGGAGCGCTGCAAGACGCCGTTCCACAACGTCATCAAGGACGCCGGCATCCAGCTGAGCGAGATCGACCACGTCGTTCTCGTCGGTGGCTCCACCCGCATGCCCGCCGTCGCCGACCTGGTCAAGGAGCTGACCGGCGGCAAGGAGGCCAACAAGGGTGTGAACCCGGACGAGGTCGTCGCCATCGGCGCCTCGCTCCAGGCCGGTGTCCTCAAGGGTGAGGTCAAGGACGTCCTGCTCCTCGACGTGACCCCGCTGTCCCTCGGTATCGAGACCAAGGGCGGCATCATGACCAAGCTGATCGAGCGCAACACGACGATCCCGACGAAGCGTTCGGAGATCTTCACGACGGCCGAGGACAACCAGCCGTCGGTGCAGATCCAGGTCTACCAGGGCGAGCGCGAGATCGCGGCGTACAACAAGAAGCTCGGGATGTTCGAGCTCACGGGCCTGCCGCCCGCGCCCCGCGGCGTCCCGCAGATCGAGGTCTCCTTCGACATCGACGCCAACGGCATCATGCACGTGACCGCGAAGGACCTGGGCACGGGCAAGGAGCAGAAGATGACCGTCACCGGTGGCTCCTCGCTGCCGAAGGACGAGGTCGACCGCATGCGCCAGGAGGCCGAGCAGTACGCGGACGAGGACCACCGCCGCCGCGAGGCCGCCGAGTCCCGCAACCAGGGCGAGCAGCTCGTCTACCAGACGGAGAAGTTCCTCAAGGACAACGAGGACAAGGTCCCCGGCGAGGTCAAGACCGAGGTCGAGGAAGCCGTCACCGAGCTGAAGGAGAAGCTCAAGGGCGAGGACACGGCCGAGATCCGCACCGCCACGGAGAAGGTCGCCGCCGTCTCGCAGAAGCTGGGCCAGGCCATGTACGCCGACGCCCAGGGCGCGCAGGCCGCGGGTGGCGCCGAGGGTGCCGCTCCGGGTGGCGAGGCCCCGAACATGTCGAAGGACGACGACGTCGTGGACGCCGAGATCGTCGACGACGAGAAGCCCGGTGACGCGAAGGGCGGCGCCGCCTGATGACTGAGGAGACCCCGGGCCTCGGCGACGCCGAGAACCCCGACGTCCCCTCCGGCGCCACCCCTGATGACGCGGCGCCGAAGGCCGCCGAGCCCTCCACCGAGGAGGGCCCGGCGGCCCCGGCCGGGGACGCAAGCCAGTCGGTCGGCCTGACCGCCCAGCTGGACCAGGTCCGTACCGCGCTCAACGAGCGCACCGCGGACCTCCAGCGGCTGCAGGCCGAGTACCAGAACTACCGCCGCCGGGTGGAGCGGGACCGGGTGACGGTGAAGGAGATCGCCGCGGCGAACCTCCTCACCGAGCTCCTCCCGACCCTCGACGACATCGGCCGCGCCCGTGAACACGGCGAGCTGGTGGGCGGCTTCAAGTCGGTGGCGGAATCCATGGAGACCGTCGTCGCGAAGCTCGGCCTCCAGCAGTTCGGCAAGGAGGGCGAGCCCTTCGACCCGACGATCCACGAAGCCCTGATGCACAGCTACGCACCGGACGTCACCGAGACGACCTGCGTGGCGATCCTGCAGCCCGGCTACCGGATCGGCGAGCGCACCATCCGTCCCGCGCGCGTGGCGGTGGCCGAGCCGCAGCCCGGCGCGCAGACGGTCAAGGAGTCGGAAGGGACCGCCGACGCCTCGGCCGCCGAGGCGGACGAGAAGAAGGAGACCGGTGGCCCGGACGAGGGCTGACGGCATTGAGATGAGTGAGGAGGGACGTCGAGGCCGATGAGCACCAAGGACTTCATCGAGAAGGACTACTACAAGGTCCTCGGCGTCCCCAAGGACGCCACCGAAGCCGAGATCAAGAAGGCGTACCGGAAGCTCGCGCGCGAGAACCATCCGGACGCCAACAAGGGAAACGCGAAGGCGGAGGAGCGCTTCAAGGAGATCTCCGAGGCGAATGACGTCCTCGGCGACCCCAAGAAGCGCAAGGAGTACGACGAGGCGCGTGCTCTCTTCGGCAACGGCGGCTTCAGGCCGGGCCCCGGCGGCGCCGGCGGCGGCACGTTCAACTTCGACCTGGGCGACCTCTTCGGAGGCGGCGCCCAGGGCGGTGGGGCGGGCGGCGCCGGCGGCTTCGGCGGCGGGCTCGGTGACGTCTTCGGGGGCCTGTTCAACCGGGGCGGCGGTGGCGCGGGGACGCGCACGCAGCCGCGCCGCGGCCAGGACATCGAGTCCGAGGTCACGCTCAGCTTCACGGAGGCGGTGGACGGCGCGACGGTCCCGTTGCGCATGTCGTCCCAGGCCCCCTGCAAGGCGTGCTCGGGCACGGGCGACAAGAACGGCTCACCGCGCGTGTGTCCCACGTGCGTGGGCACCGGCCAGGTATCGCGAGGCGGCGGCGGAGGCTTCTCGCTCACCGACCCCTGCGTGGACTGCAAGGGCCGCGGGCTGATCGCCCAGGACCCCTGCGACACCTGCAAGGGCTCGGGCCGCGCGAAGTCCTCGCGCACGATGCAGGTCCGCATCCCGGCGGGCGTCTCGGACGGTCAGCGCATCCGCCTCCGCGGCAAGGGCGCTCCCGGTGAACGGGGCGGCCCGGCGGGCGACTTGTACGTCGTTGTCCACGTCGACGCCCACCCGGTCTTCGGCCGCAAGGGCGACAACCTCACGGTGACGGTGCCGGTGACGTTCGCGGAGGCCACGCTCGGCGGCGAGGTCAAGGTGCCGACCCTCGGCGGTCCGCCCGTGACCCTCAAGCTGCCGCCGGGGACGCCCAACGGCCGTACGATGCGGGCCCGCGGCAAGGGCGCGGTCCGCAAGGACGGCACCCGCGGCGACCTCCTGGTGACGGTGGAAGTCACGGTTCCCACTTCCCTCACCGACTCGGCGAAGGAAGCACTGGAGTCGTACCGGAAGGCGACTGCGGGCGAGGATCCGCGGGCAGAACTGTTCCAGGCCGCGAAGGGAGCGTGACGGAAAGTGGACAGGGACGGCCGCCGACGCAACCCCTACCAACTGACCGACGAAACCCCGGTGTACGTCATCTCGGTGGCGGCACAGCTGAGCGGACTGCATCCGCAGACCCTCCGCCAGTACGACCGCCTGGGCCTGGTCTCCCCCGACCGCACCGCGGGCCGGGGCCGCCGCTACTCGGCCCGCGACATCGAACTGCTCCGCCAGGTGCAGCAGTTGTCGCAGGAAGAGGGCATCAACCTGGCCGGCATCAAGCGCATCATCGAGCTGGAGAACCAGGTCGCCGCGCTCCAGTCCCGCGTCGCGGAGCTCTCCGCGGCCGTGGAGGGAGCCGCCGCCGCCATGCAGCAACGTGAGGCGGCGGTACACGCCTCGTACCGCCGCGACCTGGTGCCGTACCAGGATGTGCAGCAGACGAGTGCGCTGGTGGTGTGGCGCCCGAAGAGACCGGGCGACTAACACTTCTCCGCGTGCGAAGTGCTTGTACAAAGGGGCCGGGAGGCGGGAACCTCCCGGCCCCTTCGCGCGTTGCGGAGGGCGACCTGATCACGTGATCGTTGTGGGGGAAGTGAGCAACACATGGCCATGGTGGGCCTGTTCTGGATCGCCGAGGGCGATGTGTACGTGGGCGCGAAGCCGTCGGGCCTGGCCCCCGGCGTCCGCCTGACACCGGAGGGCGTGGTGGCCCTCGGCCACAACCAGTCGGGCCTGTGGCTCTGGGAGGACGTGCACGCCCTGACGGTGGCGGACATCCCCGTGAAGTCCCTGAAGCGCCAGGTGGGCGCGGTGGTGGACCTGGCCCTCACGGTCGGCCTCGGCGGCGCGGACGAGGCCCCGGCGATGACGGTGTGCGTGGAGTCCCCGGACGGCGAGGAACACGAACTGACGGCGTACGTCGCCGCGGCCACGGGCTACTCCCAGACCGAGGTCGACCTCTCCCGCACACTCCTGTCCCGCCTGACGGAGGGCGCCGCGACGATGTCCACGACGCTGGCGTCCATGTCGGAGTGGGGCCGCGCGTGGGAGGGCGGGTCGCCTCGGGGGGCTGAGCGGGTGGGGTTGTTGCGGGGGTGGGTGGGTTAGTGGGCTGACTGTCCCTGCCCACGAGGGGCAGGGTGGGCGTGCCCCGGCTTCCTCCCGGCGCAGCAGGTGGAGGTCGACGGCCGGGGCACGCCCGGGGAAAGTCGGCCCTGCGGTCGGAGTTGTGCCGCAGGACCTTCCGCACGGCGGGACGGACCTCGGCAGAGGCCCCCCGTGTCTCGTGTCCCGCCGGGATCCACGATGCAGGGCCCTGCGGGTGCGGCACCAGCGTCATCTTGTTGCTGTGCAGGGTGCGGGGGTGGGGACAGGGAGGGACTAATGGGGTCAGGAGGCCCAAAGAGGCTAGAAAAAATGGCGGGGCTAGCGGGGCTAGCGGGCGAAGCCTGAGCCGAGGGCGTTGGACTGGCTGAGCAGGTAGCCGAGTTGGGCGCGGCTGGTGCTGCCGAGAGTGGTGGCGAGTTTGGCGATGTGGACGCGGGCTGTGCGGACGTTCATGCTGAGGCGGGTGGCGATCTGACCGTCGGTGAGACCTTCGGTCAGGAGAGCGGCGATGGCCCGCTGTCGCGGGGTGATGCCTCCCTGGCCAGTGGGTGGGTGGGCCGCGACCGGATACATGGGGGTCGCCCTGTGCCACAGGCAGTCGAAGATGGCGACCAAGTGGTGCACGACATCCGGCTGGTGGAGCCGGAGAGCCACCGTGCGGTCCTGGTTGGCGGGGATGAAGGCGACGGTGCGGTCGAAGACGAGGAGTCGTTCGGTGACTTCGTCGAGGGTGCGCACTTCGACGTCGCCGGTGCTCTGCTCGAAATGCGCGACGGTGGCGAGCGAGTGGCGGGACGTGTGCTGATACAGCGTGCGCATGCGGGCACCGCGAGCGAGTACCGCATGCTCACGGGGGAAGGGCATGGGCGGCCAGCTCCTGGGGTGCCCGAGCCCCCGGCTGGATGGCGAGCGCTTCTCGTGAAGTGGCCTCCACGGCCTCGTCTATGGCCTGGTCGATGTGGTGAAATCCGCGCAGGACCGTGAGACCGGAGCCGACTGGTCTGGGTGGCGCCGCCACGCCCTGAGGCGCGACCGATTCCAGGACCGAGGCAAGTGCCGCTGTTCGAGCTCGCTGACCGGCGATGGTGCCCACGACGTCGTGGAGGAGACGAGTCAGGGCGACGTCCGGAGTGGCGGGCAGCAGCCATGTGGCGCACTCGGTAGGTGCCCGGAGAAGACCGAGGCGTAGCAGGCAGGGAGCTTCGTCGACCTCCACCCGGTGGATGCGGCCCTCGCGTAAGGCGTCTTTGTACAGGCTTTCGCCGAGCTCGCAGAGCCCCTCGGCGGGGTGCGGCGCATGACCTGGCATCAGCGGTCTTGTTTGAGGATGCCGGACTCGCCGATGAGGTAGCCGAGCTGGGCGCGGCTCTCGCTGCCGAGGGTGGCGGCGAGTTTGGCGATGTGGACGCGGACGGTGCGGACGTTCATGCCGAGGCGGGTGGCCATCTCCGCGTCGGTGAGGCCCTCGATGAGGAGAGTGGCTATGGCCCGCTGGCGGGGGGTGATGCCGCCCGGTTCGGTGGGCTGCGGGGCCGCGTACGGGTACATGGGGGTGGCCAGTCGCCAGAGGCGCTCGAAGGTGGTGACGAGGTAGTCGACCAGGGCCGGGTGGCGGAGTTCGAGGGCCATCGTGTCGCCCTTGTGGGCGGGGATGAAGGCGATGGTGCGGTCGACGACGATCAGCCGGTCCGTGACCTCGTCGAGGGTGCGGACCTCGACGTCCCCGTCCAGCTGCTCGTAGTGGGCCAGGACGGGGAGCGAGTGGCGTGAGGTGTGCTGGTAGAGGGTGCGCATGCGGCAGCCCCGGGAGAGGAGGGCCTGTTCGCGGGCGAGGGTGTTGGCGAGGAGCTGGGGGGAGCGGTTGCCGCCGGGCTGGACCGTGAGGAGTTCCTCGGTGGCCTCGGACATGGCCTGTGTGATGGCGCCGTTGATGCGGGGGAAACCGTCGAGGACGGTGACCGCGGGGGCCTCCTGGGCCGGGGCGCGATGCGCCTCGATGGCCATCAACGACTGGAAGAGCGCCGACAGCTGGGCCTCTTGCGCGCGCTGCTGGGCGATGTCGGTCTCGATGGTGCGCATGAGCCGGGCCAGGACGGTGGTGGGGGAGGACGGGAGCAGCCAGTGCAGGTCGTCCACGTCGGGATGGAGGAGGCCGAAGTCGATCAGGCAGGGGGTCTGGACGGCCTCGTCTTTGCGGATGCGGCCTTCGCGGAGAGCGCGGGCGTAGACGGCGGCGCCTGCTTCGCAGAGTTCCTCGACTGGGTGCTCGGTGTGTTGCATCAGTGGTCCTGCTCCAGGATTCCCGACCGGCTTATGAGATAGCCGAGTTGGGCTCGGCTGCGGCTTCCGAGGGTGGCGGCGAGTTTGGCGATGTGGACGCGGGTGGTGCGGACGTTCATGCCGAGTCGGGTGGCTATGGCGGCGTCGG
>NZ_JBNJLS010000040.1:0-20281 GCF_050510915.1 Streptomyces odontotermitis
AGGCGGTGGGTGTCCGCCGGGGTGGGGTCGGGCAGCCGGATCGCCACGTTCAGGTGGGGCCGCGGCTTGCCGGGGACCGGGCCGCGGGGGCGCGCGCTCCACGCCGCGCCGCCGCTCTCGGTGATCTCGGGTGTGGTGCCGAACGCCAGGCGCACCGTCTCCGACAGGCCCTGCCGCGTGCCCCGTACGCGGTGCAGCGCGGCCGCGGCGGCGACGGCGGCGCGCAGCCGCGCCTCCGACTCGATGCCGTCGGTCTCGGCGCCCACCCAGACGCCGAGCCACTCGGCGAAGTCGGCCGGGGTGAGCGCGGGGTCGAAGTAGGTGTCCAGGCAGTCCAGGACGTTGAGGATCGGCGCAAGGACCTCGTCGAGGCCCGCCACGAACCGCAGCGCCAGGTCGTCGTCGGCGAAGACGGCCGGGAGCATCATCCCGATGGGCGCGGAGGAGCCGAGACCGTCGATGGAACCCCTCATGAGCGGCCTCCCGGGTGCCGCGCGGCCGGGGTCACGAGGCGTCCCCGATCACCCGTACGCGGTGGTCGAAGGAGAACACCAGCGCGGAGGGCTCCAGGTCGATGCGGTCGGTGCGGTCGCCGCGCTTGCCGGTCAGCGGGTCGGCCGGGTGCAGGACGACCTCGTCGACCAGCTCCACGCCGGGCACCCGCTGCAGCACCGCGAAGATCTCGCCCGCCTGCACGGGGCGGCCGAAGGGCCACCCCTTGCCGTCCGCGCCGCCGGTGAGCGGGTCGAGGTGGCGGTAGAGGGCGTCGTGGGTCGCGCGCCGAACCCGGTCGGTCTCCACCCCGCGGAACGCGTGCACCGTGGCCACCACCGTCACACCCTGGTAGTACG
This sequence comes from Streptomyces odontotermitis, assembly GCF_050510915.1. Classification (NCBI taxonomy): domain Bacteria; kingdom Bacillati; phylum Actinomycetota; class Actinomycetes; order Kitasatosporales; family Streptomycetaceae; genus Streptomyces; species Streptomyces odontotermitis. The sequence goes on from NZ_JBNJLS010000040.1 coordinate 852, forward strand.
GCGGGCCGACGGCGAGCCGGGTGCCGATGAGGCGGCGCTCGTCGAGGTGGCGGGTGATGCGGTCCAACAGGGCGTCGCCGGGCACGAGTTGCTCGAACCGCAGCCGCCCGCCGGGATCGGGCACGGCCTGCGGCACGACCAGGACGCGCACCGCGTGCGCCCCGTAGTCGTCGACCTTGCCCTCCAGGCACATGATGCGGGCGGTCTCCGGGGCGGCGCGGCGGGCGAGTTCCTCGTAGTCGCGCAGGGTCACGGCGCGCTCCTGGGCGCGCAGCGTGATCGGGGCGCGCACCTTCGCCTCCTCGACCGTCTCGCCGTCGACGCCGCCGCGCGCGGCCTCCCGGTTGACGACCTCGGTGATGAACGGGATGGAGGAGCGCAGCACGCTCAGGGCGCCCCGGGCCACGTTGCCCGCCCGGCCGCCGCCGGTCCGGTAGCGGCGGGCGCGGATGACCGAGCCCTTGGGGGCGACCATGCCGAACTGGCGCAGGGTGCCGTCGGCTTCGCGCACAGCGGGGCCGAAGGAGATGTCGCCCGTCGTCGCGTCCAGGGTGATGTGCCGGTCGTCGGGGCGTGACTCGGCGAAGTGCCGCACCACCTGCCAGTCCTCCCAGCCGTTGTGCTCGGCGGTCTGCAGGAGCACCGGCTGGTCGTCGCCGACGACGGGCGCGTGGGCGAGCCGGAGGCGCTGGCCGGGCAGCCCGTTGGCCTCGCCGAGCGCCTCGTCGTACACCGTGTCCGCGTGCACCACGCCGGTCGTGCCGCCGATCGTGCAGGCGTCGCTGGAGCGCACCGTCGGCGAGGTCGTGTAGAAGGGCTGGTTGGCAAGCGCCTCGGTGACGCGGCAGCGCAGCCAGCCGGCCTCCTGGCCGCCGTTGCGGGACAGGACGTGGCCCCCGGGCACGTGCAGGACCACGTCGCCGGGCCGGTTGAGGCCACCGGTGCCGTCGCTGTGCACCTCGCACTGCTGCCAGCCGTCCGCCGTCCACGCCTCCCACACCAGCGGGGGCTGGCGGGGGTCGACCCCGACACCGTCGACGCGGCTGTCGAGCTCGATGGCGACCGCGCAGTGCGGGACGGCGGCGGTCAGACCGAACAGCAGGCAGTCCCCGGCGGACGGTGCCTCGGCGAAGCACATGACGTCGGTGCCCTCGGCGAGGTCCGCGGTGCGGTCGGCGACGGGCTCGCCGCGGCGCTGCACCATCACGTGCCGCAGCATGCACGGGACGATGCGCAGGTCGTGCTCGGTGGCGAAGACGACGGCGTCCTCGGCCTCGGTGCGCAGCGTGGTCACCTCGGTGCCGACCGGCACGGCCACCGGCTCGTCGCGGGGCGCCGACAGCCAGAACGTCACGTCGGTGCGCGCGGCGGCCGGCGGGAACAGCGTGATGCCGACCAGGTCCAGGAAGGCCAGGTGGTTCTTCTCCGGGACGCGGTTGAGGCGGTAGACGATCTGGTCCGCCATGTGCGCGACGGTCTCGACGAGGGTGACGCCGGGGTCGGAGACGTTGTGGTCGGTCCACTCCGGGGCGCGCTGCTGGATGTAGCGCTTGGCGTCGTCGACGAACTGCTGGAAGCGGCGGTCGTCGAGGTTCGGGCTCTGCAGGGGCATCAGCGGTCGCTTTCGGGGAAGGCACCGGGGCCGTCGGACGTCTCCGCGGACCCCGGCTCCTCGTGGGAGGGGATGACGTAGAAGGGGAAGACGAGGCTGCGCGGGTTGTTGGTGCCGCGGATCGAGTAGCGCACGTCGATGTACAGGACGGTCTGGTCCTCGCCCGCGGAGACCTCGACCTCGTGCACCTCGATGCGCGGCTCCCAGCGGTCCAGGCTCAGATACACCTCGTGCTGGATGCGGCCCGCGGTCTGCTCGTTGGCCGGCGCGAAGACCATGTCGTGGATGGCGCAGCCGAACTCCGGGCGCATCGGCCGCTCACCGGGGGCGGTCGCCAGGACGAGCCGGATGGCCTCCTCGACCTCGCGCTCCCCGCTGACCAGGGCGATGCCCCCGGTGGGGCCGATGCGCAGCGGGAACGCCCAGCCGGAGCCGACGAACTGTTCGGCCATCAGGAAATCACCGGTCCTTTCTCGGGATGCGGGGGCACGGAAGACACGAAAGACACAGAAGGCACGGGGGTCACGGCGGCCATCAGAAGGGCAGGGGTTTCCGGTTGACCATGACCACACCGTTCAGGCCGATGTTGGTCGAGGTCAGCGCCATCGTGGCGGCGGAGGTGAGCGTCAGCGCCGCGGCGGCGCTCAACGTGAGCCCGCCCGCCGCGCTGACGGTCGCCAGACCGGCGGCCCGCACGTTGAAGAACGACGAGTTGACGCTGAATCCGCCGCCGCCCGCGTTCATGTTGATGGCGGTCGCGGCCCGGACGTTGAGCAGCCCGCCGCTCTGGATGGACACATTGCCCTTGGCACCCAGCCTGAGATCCGTCCCCGCCTGCACGGACACGGAGCGGCTGCCCTTGATGGAGACCGAGCCCTTGCTGTCCACGGTGATCTCCGTCTTGGCGCGGTCCAGATGGACGGTCAGTTTGTTGTCGCCCGTGGACAGACGTACGCCGCGGTGCTTGCCCACGCGCTGGCTGAGCAGGTCGACGCGGTTGCCGGTGCGGTCGGCGAGAGTGTGGCGGCTGGCCTGGTTGCGCGCCCCCGAGTACAGCGGGGCCTTGTTGCGGGTCGGTTTGTCCTTGCCGTTGTAGAGGCCGCCGATCACGAAGGGATGGTCGAGCGCGCCTCTGTCGAAGCCGACCAGGACCTCGTCGCCGACGTCCAGCGGGAAGATCCCGCCGCCGCGTTTCCCGCCGAGCTGCACACAGCGCGTCCAGTCACTGACGTACGTGTCGTCCAGCCACGGGAACTTCAGCTTCACACGGGCCTGTTCGTCCTTCGTGTCGACGTCCGTGACCACGGCGTTGGCCACGCTCGGCAGCTTCGGCTCGCTCTCCGCACCGCCCGACGTCAGCCCGTACAAGGAGCGCCACTGGCGGCCGCTGACGGTGACCCAGGACTCGTAGCGCTGCCCGTTGCCGAACACGTGCCGCACGGACGTCGTCGTGTACTTGCCCTGGAAGGGCCAGCCGACGTCGGCGAGCGCCACCGGCACGCCGGGACGCAGCTTGGGGTTGCCGTGGACGACGACCTCCAGCTCGGAGAAGGACGAGGACACGTCGTCGAAGAGGGCGTCGGCGGCGTGCTTGACCTCGGGCCGCTTGTCGTAGGGCACCGAGGTCTGCACGAGCTTGGTCTTCTTGAAGGCGGCCGCGGCCTTCTTCGGCGACGTCCCGATGGAGAAGACGGGGCTGTCGGCCTTCTTCGACGTCTCGACGATCTCGCGTGCGCCCGCCACGTCGTAGCCGCGCACCTCCACCTCGGCCACCTGGTCGGCGGCGGTCACGGAGGTGCGCAGGCGCAGGATGTCCCTCCTGGACTTGAGGACGAGGGGGTTCTTCTCGCTCTTGGGGGACGGCGCGCCCGAAGAGGGCTTCGGCGAGACGAAGTTGAACTTGCCCTTCGCGTCCAGCGACATCACCATCTCGTTCTCGTCCGCGAGGCGGGCGATGAAGTCCCAGTCGGTGACGTTGGCCTGGCTGATGAACTCGTAGCTCCCGCCGGAGGACTCGATCGTCCCGACGGGCACGCCCGCGAGCCGGGCCAGCTTCGTGACGATCGAGGACGCCGTCTCGTTCGTGTACGCGGCCACCCGGCGCCGCCGCATGAAGCGGTGCCCGTGGTCGTAGCCGCGGATCACCGTGAAGGACCCGGTGCCGTCGTAGTCGGCCTCCAGGGCGGTGACTTCGCCGGTCAGGAGCGGATCGCCGGAGCCCTGCCCGTCGGCCACCGGGGTCAGCTCCACCTCGGTGCCGAACTGGACGCCCAGCTCCTTGAGGAGCAGGCGGTTCGGGTCACGGAAGGTCAGGCGGAACGCGGCGGGCACCCCGGCCCCCTGGTCGACCCAGCCGTCGACGAACAACGGGTCGTACTTGGCCGGGAGTTCGGAGCCGCCGAACTTGACCTTCATGATGCTGGAGAAGGGAGTGTGCGCCATCAGCGCACCACCTCCTGCGCCGCGGGCAGCACGAGTTCGGTGCCCGACGTGAGAACGGACGGGTTGTCGATGCCGTTGGCCTCGGCGATGGCCCGCCACACCGTGGCGTCGCCGTACTCTCGCCAGGCCAGCGACTGCAGCGAGTCGCCGGCGACCACCCGGTGCACGCGCTGCGCGGTGAGCGCCCCGGATGTCGGGTTCTGCCCCAGGGCGTCACCGGGTATCTCGTGCAGGCGCAGCTGGCAGGTGGCCCGGATGGGCACGCCCGAAGTGCCGAAGAGGGTGTACGAGGCGTCGGCGGAGCTGACGTAGGCGGTGAACCGGGCCGTCTTGAACGACCCCCACTGGAAGCGCACCCACGGCGGCGACGGCTGGTCGGCCTTCTGGCTCTTGTCGGTGACCGCACAGCAGTCGAGCAGCGCGTCCACCTTCTTCATGACCGACTCGCTCGACGGCTTCTCGGACGAGTCGAGGAAGATCTCCACGCTCATCTCGCGCGGCTCGGCACCCATGAACTCCGGCGTCGCCCCGTCGCGGTTGCTCGCGGCCGGGGTCACCGTCCAGGTGGCGCGGCGGCCGATGGTCAGCTGCGCCGGATTGAAGTCGAAGTCGAACGTCTTGATGAGTCCCCCCGGCGTCGTGCTGATGCCGATGGGGGGCTCGTGAATGGCGAGGCTGGCGCGCACGAGGCTCTTGCCGGCGCCTTTGCTCTGGGGCATGTGGGTGTCTCCCGCTCCTCTCTGGTCCCTTTGGTCCCGCTAGTCCGTGAACCCGTGGTGGGCGATCTCCAGGACCTCCGTCGCGACGGCCGGGCTGCTGGGGTCGAGCCGGGGGCCCTGCCAGCTGACGGGCAGCACTTCGATCAGACCCCAGCGCGCGACCTCCGAGCCGTCCGCGCGCAGCGCCGTGATCTCGGCGGTGGGCCGCTTGATCCCCGTCTGCACGGAGGAGATCCACTTGGCGACCTTCGTGGTGTCCGGAGTGAGCGGGCGGGTGAGGCGGATGGTGGAGAAGGTGACGCGGGACGGGAATTGCCACACGAAGCCGTTGTTGCCGCCCTCCTGCCGCTGCTCGACCTCCACCTGGGAGGACAGCCCCTCACATCCGTTGAAGTAACCGAGGCTCTCGCCGTCGATGGAGAGGCTGAACCAGATCGTGGAACCCGGGTCCTGGCGGGGCATCGCGGGGTGGGCCTTTCTGTCGTTGCTGCGGTGACGCTGGGGTGGTGCTGCGCTGCTGCGGCTGCGGTGGGCGGGTCAGCGGCGGTCGTCGCGGAGTCTGCCGATCCGTTCGCGGTCCATACGGAGTTCCGTGCGGACCAGGCGCGTGATGCGGCCGATCATGCGGTGGACGAGTTCGTCGATCTGGAAGTCCGTGAGGGCCTTCGGGTCGAAGGTCCCCTCGGGTATCGGGGTGTACCCGGGCGGCGGCGGGCCGCTGGAGGCGGTGACCGGTTCCGGGTTCTTGCTGGGCGGGAACGGCAGCGGGTCGTCGACGACCTCGTCCTGGTTCTGCTGGTGCTGCCGCCCCTGGCCGCCGCCGTGCTGGAGCCGCTCCAGGCTGCCGGCCACGGCGGCGGCAGCGGAGGCGGCGAGGCGCCCGGTCGCCGACTTGGCCGACGAACGGAGCCCTCGCTGCACGACCGGACCGCCGCCACCGCTGGTGCCGGTGCCGGTGCTGGTGCCTGGGCCGCTTCCGCCGCCTGCCGGAGCAATGGGCAGGCGCTGCACAGGAGTTGCCCCCATGGGGGAAGAGGGAGCGACGAGGCGGGCCACGGGGAGGGGTGACTGGATGGCGGTGGTGGTGCTGGGCGGGGTGAGGGGGCGGAGACGTACGGGACGCGCGGGGGCGGGTGTGACGCTGCGCTGGACGGCGGGGGCCGGTGAGGAGGTGGCGGGACGGGCAGGTGTGGCGGCGGTATTGGCCATGGTGGGTGGGGTGAGTGTGGTGGGGAAGTCGGGCGTGGTGGGCATGGCGGGTGCGTTGGGTGCGCTGGTCGCGCTGGGTGGGGTCGGGCCGAAGGTGGCGGGTGCCTGCGGCGGGGTGCTCGGGTGCGGTGCGGGCGCGGAGGGCGAGTTGGGCGAGTTGGGGCTGGTGGGGGTGGTGGGGGTGGTCGCGCGCTGCACCGGCAGTGGCGCAGGGGTGCGGGGGCGGAGTGATCCAGGGGTCGGCCTGGTGGGCTCCGCAGGCGTGTTGGGCATGGCCCGCTGGACCGGAGGCGTCGGGGATATCGGAGGAACCGAAGACGCGGGAGGTGCAGGAGGTGTCGCGGGACCTTGTGACGAAGTGGGCGCCACAGGGGAGTTGGGGGCGACGGCGCGCTGGACAGGCGGCGCAGCCGGACCGGTGGGCCCGGACGTCGTGGGTGCCTGCTTCGGCGCGTCGGGGCGCGGCGTGGGCTTCGAGGGCTGTGCGGGGGCGGGGGATCCGGTGGCTCGCTGCACGGTCGGCGGAGTCGGGGTGGTGCCGCCCTTCGGTGTGGCCGCAGGTGAAGAGGGTGCCGAAGGCGGCGCTGAAGGCAGCGTTGTAGAGGGCGAGTTGGGGGACGTGCTCCGCTGAACCGGTGGCGGAGTCGTACGGCCGCTGGGGCGTGACGCACGCGTCGGGAGCGGGCCGGTGAGCGGAGCGCCGAGCGGGCTCCGGCCGCGTGGTGGGGTGGGCCTGGTGGCGGGAGCGGTGGAGCGCTGGACCTGGTGCGCGGGCGGTGTGGAGGCAGGGTTCCGCGACGGCTCGGCAGGAGTCGCGGGTACATCGGGGGTAGCCGTCGAGCCCGCGACTCCCGCCGAGGTGGGCGGCGTGGCCGCAGGCGGTGCGGAAGGGGGTGCGGAAGGGGGTGCGGGGGCCGGTGCCTTGGGTGCCGAGTCCGAGGTCACCGGGGCCCCGAGGCCCGCGCGGGGCGCGGTGCGGCCGGTGCTGCGCTGCACCGGGCCGTGCTGGGCGCTCGTGGGGGAAGTCGGAGACGTGGGGGAACTCGGCTTTGGTGCAGGGGAGTTCGCCGCCTTGGTGCGCGGGGCTCCCGCTTCCGTACGGGGCGTGCTGCTCGCGGCGGCACGCGAACCCGGCCCTTCCGTACGAGGGTTGCTTGCTTCCGTACGAGAGTCGTCGGATGCCGTCGCCGACGGAGGGGACGGGGGAGACGGGGCGGGGCGCGGGGCGGACGGAGCGGGGCCGGGGACACGCCGAGTCGCCCGCTGCGTCACGGGAAGGGAAGCGGGTGTCTGGTTTCCGGCCGCGGGCTTCGAGGGGCTCGGTGAAGGAGGGGTGGGTGAAGGAGGGGCGGACGAAGGGGCGGTCGGAGCTGCGGCACTCGGCTCGGCGGCAGCGGGCTTGGCAGCGACCGGCTCGGCAGGGCTCGGCGATGCTGCGTTCGGTGTCGAGGCGTGCGACGTCGCACCCGGCGCCGACGCGCTGGACGGAGAAGCCTGCGTGGACGCGGGCGCGGGCGCGGGGCCAGGCGCAGACGCAGGTATCGGTGCGGCACCCGTCAACGGCCGTGAGGGGGGAGGCGTTTCGCCTCCCCCTCGCGACCCGCCCTCACCGTCCGGCGCCGCCGCCCCCGCACGGGTCCCCTCGCTCGCGGCTGCCCGTACCGGCGCAGGCTCTCGACGGGCCACGGGCAGGACGCGGCGCTGCACGGCAGCCGTGGGCGCGACCGGTGCCTTGGTCAGCGGGCGCGGCCGCGTGACCGCCGGGGGTGCGGCGGCCGGGGCGGCAGGGGTGGGCGTCACGCGGACCCCGCGAGCCGGTGCGGGCGCCGGCGTCGCAGCGCTCGACACACGGGACGGCGTGACGACCGGCGTCCCGTTCCCCTCCTGCACGACGTGCGAGCGCTGCACCGTCGGCGCGACGGAGCCCTGCCCACCGGAACGCTGCACTCCAGAGCTCTGAGCGGCAGGCGCACCAGGAGCACTAGGCGAACCAGGCGCACCAGGCGAGTCAGGAAGTGCGGGCGCTGCGGGAGCTGCGAGCGCGGCGGGGGCGGCCGTAACCGCAGGCACGTCGACCGCACCGGAACCCTGGACGACAGGTGCCGCCGCACGCCGCGTTCCAGTGGTTCCCGCAGCCCCCGCACCCCGGCCCCCAGTCGCCGCGCCGGTCACCGCAGCACGCTGCACTGGCACGGAAGCCGTCGACGGAGCCGACAACGGAGCCGACGACGGGGCCGGCGACTGAGTCGACGTCGGAACCGGACGAGCCCCCGAGTTCCGCCCCGGTGTGGAACCGGAGCGGGGCCCCGGCCCCGTACCGCCGACTCCCGCCACCGGCACGGCGGATGCCGTGGGCCCCGGCCGCCGACCGGGGCCCACGGAAGGGGTGCGCCCGGCGGCTGACCCAGCCGGTCCCACGGTCCCCACCGAGCTACGGGACGCGGCGGGCCCCTGCCCACCGCCGGACGCACCCGACCTTGGCGCCGTGGCCCCGGAGACCTCCGGGGCGGGCGCTGCGGGCGTCGCCTCCGCCCGCTGGACCGCCCGCAGCGGAGCCACCGGCATCCGGCGCTTTGACGGGGGCGGCGACGAAGGGGTCCAGGGCGCCGCGCCCGCGGCCCCCTCGAGCCCCGTGGTCGGCCGGGCCGTCTCGCTCAGTGCCGTGGCCGACGAGGAGGACGTGGCGGAGAGCAGGTTGCTCGACGCCGCCGCGTCCAGGACGCCGGGGCGGGCCGACGTCCGGGTGAAGGAGGGGTTCTGCCACGTGGGCAGCCGCATGCCGAAGGCGGAGTCGGCGACGCCGGAACCGCTGTCGCCGACGGACCGCTGGATCGGCGGCAGCCCGGCCCATGCGCCCGTACCCGCCCGGGTACCGCCGAAGGCACCGTCGGACGAGGCATCGGCGCCCGGCGAGCCCACGGCGGTGCCATCACTGCCACCACTGCCGCCGCTGACGACGCTGCCGTCACTGGCACTCGCGACACCCTCGGCATCGGCGCCACCTTCGCGCGCGCCCTCGGCCCGCCCCCGCAACCGGTCGAACAACCCCACGGCTCAGCCCTCCGCCCCGGCGAGCGTCACGAAGGACGCGATCTGGTCCGCGTACCGGCGGCGGTCATGGTGCTCCAGGTCCAGGATCGTCTCCAGGTTCCAGTGGAAGTGATAGGCGACGTACGCGATCTCCTCGTGCAGTCGGTCGGTCGCGTACGTCACGATTCCCCCAGGCGGCTCCCGCCGAGTTCCACCTCGAAGGGCTCGGAGCAGTGCGGGCACGACACGGCGGCGCGCGTGTGCCCCTCGGCGTTGATCTGTCGGTAGAAGTCCTGGAGGAACGCCAGGTCGGAGGCGAACATGTTCTCCACCGTCCCGTCGTGCACCGACGGCAGCGTGCCCAGGCGCGTGATGACCCGGCCCAGGAGCACCACGGACAGATACGCCGGGTTCTCCTGGACGCGGACGTCCCGCAGCGGGATCAGTTCGTCCCGAGCCGTCGACAGGCGCATCACGCCGTCGCGGTGCACGGTGCCCGCCTCGTCCACGTAGCCGCGCGGGAGTTGGAAGGGGAACTCGGTGCGCAGGGCCCGTGGTGCGGCGTCGGTCTGAGCGGCGGCGGAAGGCGGAGTGGGGGACTCCCCTCCCGCCGCCGCGTTCTGGGGGGCCGGGGGCGCCGCGACGACCGTGCCCGAGTCGGGCGCCCCAACAGCCTTGCGCCGCATTACTCGATGACCAGTTCTTCGAAGACGATGGTCACGGTCTCGGTGAGCACGGCGGCCTCGCCGGCCTTCAGCGAGCTGGCGTCGATCTTGCTGCACCAGGCGTTGCGCAGGTTGTAGCGCTTCACCGGGTTGTCCTCGTAATCCATCATGATGATCGAGGCGTTCTTGCGGGCCGTGCTCATGCGACCGGTGATCGAGTCGTTGATCCACTCCGTGAACGCGGACGACTGGGTCATGCCGCGCACCACGGTGCACTGCCCGTTCTTCTGCACGCCCGGCAGGATGGCGGTCTCGATCTTGCCCTGTGCGGTGTTCTGCTGGCTGACGATGATGTCCTGTTCGAGGGTCAGGCCGCTGACCTCCTGGAGGTACTCGACCATCACGCCGTCGATCTGCAGACCGAAGTTGTGTGAGGTGAGGGAGTCGCCCTGCATGAGACTCATGGAATCGCTGTCCTTCTAACGTTCGTGGCGATGTGGGTACGACGGAGGTGGAGGCGGACGGCGGCCTACTCGTCCAACTCCCCGCTGCCGCTGGAGAACTGGGACAGACGGAAGATCACGAACTCGGCGGGCTTGACCGGGGCGACACCGATCTCGCACACGACCCGGCCGAGGTCCACCGACTCCGGCGGGTTGGTCTCCGCGTCGCACTTGACGTAGAACGCCTCCTCGGGCCGCTGGCCGAAGAGCGCGCCGTTGCGCCACTCGGTGACCAGGAACGCCGAGATGTTGCGCCGGATCCGGGCCCACAGGGCGTGGTCGTTCGGCTCGAACACCACCCACTGGGTGCCGATCAGGATCGACTCCTCCAGGTAGTTGAAGTAGCGGCGGATGTTCAGGTAGCGCCACTCGGGGTCGGAGGAGAGGGTGCGGGCTCCCCAGACGCGGATGCCGCGGCCGGGGAAGGCGCGGATGCAGTTGACGCCGATGGGGTTGAGCAGGTCCTGCTCGCCGCGGGTGATCTGCAGCTCCAGGTCGACGGCGCCGCGCACGACCTCGTTCGCGGGCGCCTTGTGCACGCCGCGCTCGGAGTCGTTGCGGGCCCAGATGCCGGCGATGTGACCGCTCGGCGGCATCATGCGGGCCTTGCCCGATGCCGGGTCGAAGGTCTTGAGCCAGGGGTAGTACAGGGCCGCGTACTTGGAGTCGTAGCCGGCCGTCTCCTGCCGCCACACGCGTATCTGGCGGGCATTGAGGCTCGGCGGCGGGTCGATGACCGCGACGCGGTCGCCCATCAGCTCGCAGTGGGCGACGAGCCCGAGCTGCACGGCCTTGACCGACTCCAGGTCGATCGCGCCCTGCTGGTAGGCGGCCATCAGGTCGGGCACGGCCACCATGGAGATCTCGTCGATCGCCTCCAGGCCACCGAAGCCGGTGCGGTCCGCGGAGTCGCCGAGGTACTGGGCCGGACCCGGGTGCCCGGGCGTCTCCCGCTCCACCGGCGCGGGCGCTGCGGCGGGCGGCGCGGGCAGGGTGACGGTCTGGTTCTCCGGGCGGGTGAGCTGCGCCCCGGAGGCGTTCTCCGTCACGGTGATGAGCTTGGAGCGCTCCTTGACCTGCGTGACGACGTAGGACCGGTTGCCCTTCTTGGCGCTCACGTCGAAGGTCTCGACCGGCTTGTCGCCGCTCTTGACGATCAACTTGAAGCGCTCCGCGGGGCCTTCGCCCTCGGCGTCGGCGACCTCGACGGTCAGCGGGCCGTTCGCGCCCTGGCCCGTGGCGGCCACGGTGAACGCGCCGAGCTGCTTCGGCTCGGCGGCGGGCAGCGCGGACTTCGGGGCCGCGCCGTTGACCGCGGCGGGGGCCTCGCCGTCACCGGGGGCGCCCTCGGCGGTGCCGCCCACGCGGACCACGTACGCGGCGGATCCGCCGTTGTTGAAGAAGCCGTAGACGGAGTGCGCCAGGTAGTACCCGTCGGTGAAGTCGCCGAAGGCGGCGACGTACTGGGTCCAGTTGGTCACCAGCGTGGGCTCGTTCAGCGGTCCGGTCGGCGCGAGTCCGACGAAGGCCGCCACGGAGGTGCCCACCCCCTCGATCGGACGGGAACCGCTGGCCACCTCCTCGACGTAGACGCCGGGCGACAAGTAGGACGGCATGCTCTGCTCTCCTCGAGGTACGAGACGGGACTTCTCCCACCCTGGTCGGCACGGCCCGCCGCCGGAACGTCCTCGGGTGCCACACCCCGGGCAACGTCACTGCCCGCAAGGGCAGTTCAGGGCGGCTGCCGTGCCGTCCGTCCGCGCGATGCGCCCGCCGCCTTGCCCGTAAGACTGCCCTCGCGGCCCTGTCCGGGAGGGATCCGGCCAGGTAAAGGTGAGGTGGATCAGCTGTGCCTCGCGCCGAAGGGAACCTCGTGCACGTACACGGAACACCGGCCCAACAGGCCCACGAGCAGCGTGCGTCCCGGCAGGCTCGCACGCCGAACACCCTCGCGGGACGGATGCTGCAGCTGAGCGCCCGGGCCGGGAACAGGGCGGTGTCGCGTGCCCTGGAGGAAGGGCCTCACGCCCACGGCCCCGGGTGCGGCCACGGCGAGGTGTCCGGTGGCGAGACCTCCGGTGCCGGGACGCCCAGCGAGCGGGCGGCCGTCCAGCGGAAGGCGAGTCTGGAGGCCGGGATCGCCTCTCCCAGCCGCCCGTTGGAGTCCCGCATCCGGGACCGGGCGGAGCAGGTGTACCCGATGAGCTTCGGCCATGTGCAGTGGCACGACGGCCCGGTGGCCCAGCGGGCGGCGCGGGAGTTCGGGGCACGGGCCCTCACGGTGGGGCCGCACATCCTCGCCGCGGAGCCGAACCTGCCGGACGAGGTGAAGTTCCACGAGGTCGACCACACGTACCAGACCGCGATGGGGGACGTGGCAGGCACCGCCGACCCCTCGGGCGCGAAGGTCTCAAGCCCGCACGACCCGTTCGAGGTCTCGGCCGCCTCGAACGGCAAGAAGGTCGCCCAAGGGGGCAGCCCCGACCTGTCGCTGCCCGGCCGGCCTGCACCGGTGCAGCGCAGCACGGGCGACGTGCACGCGGCGCAGAGCAGCACGGGCGACCTGCACGCGGTGCAGCGCTTCGCCGTGGTGCGCCCCGGCGAGACCGGCTACCCGCAGCGGGGACGGGAGAGCCCCGGAGGCACGCGGACCACCGTGCGGGACGGAGACTTCTTCGACACGAGCGGCGACGACTTCTTCCCCGGCCAGGAGGCGCGGTCGCGCACGGTCAACAAGCCGAACGAGACGGTCGAGAAGGAGAGTTTCGCCGACGCGTCCGGCGCGCCGAACATCGTCTACCAGGGCATGGTGGCGCTGCGGATCGCGGACAACATGGACCTGGCGGTGGAGCACACCGGGGACGGCAGGCAGGCCAAGATGTTCTTCGCGACGGACGACCAGATCGGGCGAGCGAACCAGCGCCTGCGTGGCCAGGTGCGGCTGGAGCGGTCGGGGAGCCACTACCTGTCCATCACCCACGGCGAGACCACCAAGACGCTCTGGCGGGTGCAGCCCGTGGTGACACGGAAGTCGAACCCGGACGGGCCCGGCGTGCACGGCCTCCCGGCCACCCTGCCGCAGCGGTGCAACGAGATGGCGACCGCCGTCTCCGGTCAGGAAGGGCTCGCCGACCACGGCACGGACGCGTACTTCGCCGCGCTCGCCGGCGTCCTTGCCGACGTCCAGTCCAAGCTCAAGCTCAAGAAGGCCCCGACCTACGAGGACTATCTGAAGGCCAAGAAGGCGGCCACCGGCCGAGAGCCCGAGAAGGTACAGAAGTACAGCAAGGTCATGGAGCGCCTCATCGTGGGCGTCCTGTCCCATCGCGGGGAGGAACGCCTCGAGGAGTCCATCCAGCGGCGCGGGCTGAACGAGCACACGCCCCCGGCCGGCATCGGCGACGTCCTGATGACCAAGACACAGGCCCCGACGCGTGACGCACCCAGTACGTTCGACTTCCACTTCGCCCCCGTCGTGGCCACGAGCGGCTCGGACTCCGTGACGATGGAGAACTACGCCCGCCACGAGGAGGCCAGGCCCGGCAACGATCCGCAGTGGTACTTCGCGATGCACGGCAAGGAGCAGACGTTCCACGAGCAATGGGGCCACCTGGACCACGAGGGACGGGTCCGGCTGACCATCCTCATGAAGGGGGCGTGAACTCCGGGCCGGGGCAGGGCCGATGGGCGGGCCGGAGAACATCCGCCGCTGCCCCTGAAGGCAACCAGGTCTGCCCCCCGGTCTCCTGACGGGCCGGGCAGGCTCTCCTAGCGTCGAGGCGTGAGCCTTTGGACTTCCTTGGAACCTGCCTCCGCGACCGTCGACCCCGGCAGCAGCACCACCGTGCGGCTGAAGGTGCGCAACACCGGTGACATCGTCGACGAGTACCGCTTCGAACCGGTCGGTGCCCTCGCGCCCTGGACCACGGTGGAGCCGCCGTCGCTGCGGCTGTATCCGGGGACGACCGGAACGGTGGAGCTGACGTTCGCGCCTCCCCGGACGCCCGACGCGACCGCAGGACCGAACCCGTACGCGGTACGGATCACACCCACCGAACACCCGGACGCCGCCACCGTCCCCGAGGGCAACCTCACCATCACACCCTTCACCGAGATACGGACCGAGCTGGTGCCGCCGACGGTGAAGGGGCGGTTCCGGGGGCGGCCTCGCCTCGCGGTGGACAACCTCGGCAACACCAAGGTCACCGCCTCGCTCAGCGGCAGCGACACCGGGGACCGGCTGTCGTACGACCTCCAGCCGAGCAACATCCAGATCGACCCGGGCCGGGCCGCGTTCGTGAAGGCGACGCTGCGGCCCCGGCAGATCACCTGGTTCGGATCCAAGCAGGAGCAGCCCTACGCGCTGGCCGTGCGGCGCTCCGGCACCGAACCGACGGACGTGGCCGGCACCTTCGTGCAGCGCGGGATCCTGCCGGGCTGGCTGGCCACCACCTTCGGACTGCTCATCGCGCTGGCGATCGCGTTCGTGGTGATCTGGCTGTCGTACTCGCCGCGCGTGCAGACGGTGGCCCGCGAGAAGCCGCAGGAAGCGGGCAACGTCGCGCCGTCCAGCCCGCCGATCAGCAGCCCGCCGCCGAAGCCCGAGGAGAAGCCGGACAAGCCCGCCGAGAAGCCCGGCGGCGACGGCGGGGGCGGCTCCGACGGCGGCGGTGGCGGCGGGGGCGGTGGCGGCGACGAGAAGCCCCAGAAGCCCAAGAAGCAGACGGCGGCCGACGCGGTCAACAAGCTCGCCGAACGCAGCGAGGGCCGCCACATCTGCTACCGCGCGTTCGTCGCGGGCGAGGGCTGGCAGGACCCCGTGTGCGACGGGGCGGAGGCCGGCACGGTCGGCAAGGGCACCCCCATCAAGGCCCTCAACATCGCGGTGGTCAACACCCAGGGCGTCAGCGGCACCGGCGCCTGGGTCGGCGAGGGCTGGCGGCAGGAGATCCCGTGGACGAACGCGGACGACGGGAAGAACATGTACTTCGGCAGCTCCAAGGACGCCGACCCCGCCCTGGAGGGCTACACCATCAAGGTCTTCGACGGCGCCACGTGCAGCACAGCCCGTCTGAAGGACGAGGACTGGCAGGACGAGGTGTGCACCGACCCCGGAGGCTGGAAGTACGTCGGCAGCCCGATCGACGCCTACAAGCAGCTTGAGGCGGTCCGCTTCACCGTGTGACGTCCACCGTGACGGCACATGCGGCATGTGACGGCCCCCGACACCGCACGGTGTCGGGGGCCGTCACATGAGGGCGAAGCCGTCAGAGCAGAGCCGTCAGTCACCAGCTCGCTTCGCCCGGAACGAGCCGGCCCGCCTTGCGGTACTCGCGGCGGGCGCCCTCCAACAGGTCCTCCGCGCCGACCGGTTCGTCCCGGCCCGCCGCGAGGTAGGCGGCGGTGACCACCGCACTGCGGATGTTGCCGCCGGCCAACTCGAAGCCCTCGGCGAGGGTTTCGAGGCCGATGCCGTCGGCGTGCGGGACGTGCGCGAGGCTGTGCCGCCACAGGGCGGTGCGCTGCTCCGCGTCGGGGAAGGGAAAGTCGACCACCAGGTCGAGGCGGCGGGTGAACGCGTCGTCGATGTTGGCGCGCAGGTTGGTGGTCAGCAGCGCGATGCCGTCGAAGGACTCCAGGCGCTGCAGCAGATAGGCGCTCTCCATGTTGGCGTACCGGTCGTGGGAGTCCTTGACCTCGGAGCGCTTGCCGAAGACGGCGTCGG
Source organism: Streptomyces odontotermitis (assembly GCF_050510915.1). NCBI lineage: Bacteria > Bacillati > Actinomycetota > Actinomycetes > Kitasatosporales > Streptomycetaceae > Streptomyces > Streptomyces odontotermitis. The sequence continues at coordinate 16,757 of NZ_JBNJLS010000040.1, forward strand.
CCTCGTCGAAGAGGAGCACGGCGTCCGTGCGGTCGGCCTCCGTGAAGATCCGCTCGAGGTTCTTCTCGGTCTCACCCACGTACTTGTCGACGATCGAGGAGAGCTGGACCACGTAGAGGTCCACCCCCAGATCGGCGGCGACGACCTCGGCGGACAGCGTCTTGCCCGTGCCGGACTCGCCCGCGAACAGCCCCAGGACCCCGCGCCCGCGGCCACCGCCCGCGCTGAGCCGCCAGTCCCCGAGCACCCGGTCGCGGTGGCGGGCGCGCAGGGCGAGCTCGCGCAGCTGGGTGAGGGGAGCGCTGGGCAGCACCAGGTCCTGCCAGTCCACCGCGGGCTGCACCCGGCGTGCGTGCTGTTCCAGGCCCGAGGCCGACTGCTGGCGGGCGGCCAGGCGCACGTGGGCGGCGCCGAGCGGCGTCCCGTCGAAGGCGGCGAGCGCCGCCGCGGCCCGGGCGGCGCGCACGATGCGCTCACCACCGAGGTGGTACGGGGCGACGGTGGCCGCCAGGTCGAAGCCGTCGGCGTCCGGGCCGAGCGCCGTCTGCCACGCCGCCGCCCCCCCGGCCGGGAGCCGGGGCGCCTGGAGTACCAGCGGGTCGCGCGCCGACCACTGCGGATCGTAGGGACGCGGATCGGCGAGGAGCACGGTCACATCCGTGGCCGCGGCCAACTCGGCCACCAGCGCGCCCGGTTGCTCGGGCAGACCGGACACCACGACGGCCCGCCCGCTGAGGCGTGCCTCGCGCAGCAGCTCGGGCAGGTGGTCCGCGGGCCCGGAGAAGCACAGGGCGTCGCGGCCCGCGCGGTGCAGGACGGAGGAGAGCGCGGCCAGTGCGTCGCCCTCGCGGTGCTCCTTGAGATAGGCCGTCAGCGGCCCCTCACCGAGCCGCGCGGCGAGGAGCCGGACGAAGTCCTCGTCCTGCCCGGCGGCGAGCAGCGGCTCCGGCAGCGGACGCAGCCGGCCCAGGAGCGCGGCGTCCGGGGTGTCGTCCCCCAGCAGATGCGCGGTGAGCCGGTCCGGCACCCGCAACGAGCGGCTGAGCAGCGGCCGTTCGGCCTCCTCGACGTCCAGCAGCCCGAGGGCGCGCAGCGGCGCCGACAGATGGAAGCGGGCGCGGGCCTCCGGCAGGTGCGCGGGCAGCCCGCACAGGTCGAGGGCGAGCCCCACGGTGGCGCGACGGCGGCTCACGTCGTCGTTGAGGTAGCCGTACAGCGGCTCGAAGCCGCGTTCCAGGTCGGGGGCGAGGGCGATGAGCAGGACCGCCATGTCGAGTTCGGTCAGGCGCAGCCGGGCGGCGATTCCGGCCAGCCGGTCGTCGGGGTCACGGGGGGCGCCCGTGCCGTTGGGCGAGGCCGTCGGCATGTCCGGCCGTAGGTCAGCGTCCGGCGCCGCGTGGGGATCGGCGTGCAGCAGATGACGGACGGCTTCCTCGGACAGATACAGCCCGCGCAACGGGTCGCTCGCGGTGGGGTCGTCGGCGGAGCGGGCCTCGACCAGGGCTGCGGTCGTCTTGTGCAGTTCGGTGAGCCGGCCGAGAAGGAAGCGGGCCGGTCCGGTGACGGCGTCGGGGTCGCGCGGCTGGGAGGAGGTGGGGGAGACGGTCAGCAAGTGCGGTTCTTTCCGTGGGGAGGGGCCCTCGACGGACGGGCTGCTCATGACTCCTCCGTGCGCCGGGCTGCCGCGGCCTGCTCGCGCGCGACCCGGGCGGCCGCCACCTGACGGGGCCGGTGGGTGCGTTCCGCGGACCGGGGCTGGCCGCCGTCGACGCCGCGGATGCGGACCGTCGCGCCCTCGGTGACCGGCGGCCCCGCGTCGTAGTCGGGGTACGCCGGGAACGGCACGGTCACCGTGACGTCGAGGGAGGGCTTGAGCTCGCCGCCCAGCGCGGACCAGATGTCGGCGAGGGAGCGGGCCTCCGACTGATTGCCGGAGACCGTCATGGGCACCGAGAGGCCCAGGCGGCCGAGCGGGCCCGGGAGTTGCTCGGGGGCCAGCAGCTCGTGCGGCAGCAGCGTCGCCAGGACGGCGGACAGCAGCCGGTGTTCGTCCTGCGGGGTCTTGGTCCAGGCCGTCACCAGGTACGAGAGCCGGAACCAGCGCGGGGGACGGCGGCGGCGCACCACGATGTCCCGTTCGTCGCGCAGCCCGGTGTGGCCGCGCTGCCGCATGGACACGTCCTCGCGGACGTCGTACAAGTAGGCGTTGACGACAGGCCCGTTGCGCCGGGCCGCCCAGTCACGGGTGGGCACGTCGAAGGACACGTCGATATCGGACCCGGCCAGGGCCCCGCCGCCGATGAGGCTCTTGAGGACCTGGTCCACCTCATGGATCACCGCTTGCGCTCCCAGCTGCCGTTCGCTTGCCTGGCGGCCGCCTGCGGCCCTCATCGAGCGTGCTCTTCGTGCCGCCCCGGGCACAGGCACGGCGGGGATGACGGCGGGGCACCTCTCGCTGCCCGAAAGGGCCGACTTCCGCGCCCGCACGGCCGGTCGGTCCGCCCGGCCGTACGGGCGGATCCCGCTCAGATGAAGCCCTCACGCAGGGCGTACGCCACCACGTGGGCCCGGTTGCGCAGGTGCAGGCGTGTGGTGAGGCCGTGCATCACGTTCTTGACGGTGCGTTCGGAGTACGACAGCTTCAGGGCTATCTCCGAGGTGTCGAACCCCTCGGCGACCAGCCGCACCACGTCCACCTCGCGCTTGGTGAAACTCAGGAAGGACCCCGGCATCTCGGCGCCGCCGCGCTGGATGCGCCCCACCTGCCCGATGAGCTGACCCAGTAAGTCGGCGGGCAGATCGCCGCCGCCCCGGGCCGTGGTCAGCACCGCGTGCACCAGGCGCTGGGCGGTCGCGTCGTGGCGCCAGACGATGGCTCCCACGCCGCACTCGATGACGTCCAGGAGCTCGTGCTCGCGGACCGCGCCGGTGACGAGCACGGCCCGCATGCCCTCGCTGCGCACCACGCGCCGCAGCCGGGTGAGCGCCGCCTCGTCGAGGGTGTCCTCGATGAGCAGGGCCACGGTGGCGGAACCGGGGTCCCCGTCCAGCTCGACCTCCGGGTGCTGACGCAACTGGCTGAGGACGCCCTCGCGGCTGATCGGATCGGAGGCGGTGACGGAGACCCGCACCCGGTTCGCCTGCCTCGGCAGGGAGGCGGTGGTCGGCAGAGAGGCCGTCGCCGGGAGGGAGGCCGTCGAGGCAAGGGAGTTCGTCGTGGGGCGGGAGTTGGTGGTGGGGAGGGAGACAGGGGAGGCCGGGGCCGAGCTGGACAAGCGTTCTTCCTCACTCTGGGACTGGTGAGCCGGGTGCGGGGTGTGCCGGTGACCGGGTGCGCGGGTGGCGAACGGTGCGGCGTGCGGAGTGCGGAGTGCGCCGAGGACCGCAAGAGGACCGGGCGCCGCCGGGTGACGGGGGATCGGCGGCGCCCGGCGGTCTGGTCAGGAGCAGGTTTTGTAGAAGTGCTTCCAGCCGTCGGTGGGCATGGTGGGGGGTTCGGCGGGGGTGCCGAAGGTGCCGTACTTC
>NZ_JBNJLS010000041.1:0-11926 GCF_050510915.1 Streptomyces odontotermitis
CTGGTGCCGTAGGCGCGCCGTAGCCGCTCGTGCGGGGTGGCGGGCTCGGGCTCGCCCGGGTCCTCGCGCTGCCCGCCGCCCACGTCGCCCCACGGGGCCGGAGTTGTGCTCGCGCTCTCCGCGGCGAGGTAGGGCTTTGCCTTCAACAGCTCGTCCACAGCCTGTGTGATCGCTGCCATATCCACATCGTCCCCGTCGCCGGCTAGAGCGGCAACGTCCACCAGGGCGAGCGCGTCCGCGGGGTCACGGAGCCGACCAGCGGCAGCCGCTCGGACCTCGGCGCGCACGAGTTGTGCCGTGAACTCCTGCCGGATCTCGGCCCGAAGCGCGTCAAAGTCCGTGCCTCGCTGTGCTGCGTTCGCGCGGCGGAGCCGAGCCGCTTCCTTCTCGGCAGCCTCGCGCGCCTTGCGCTCCGTGGACAGCGCGTCCGCCTGGTCCTGATGCTCGTCCGTGCCCTGGTCCTGGTCGCCGTTCCTGCCCTCGGGCTTGGCACCCCGGTCCTGGTCCTGGTGCTCGGGCTTGGTCTCGCCCTGGTCGCCCTCGGGCTCTGTGCCGGGGGTGTTCTCCGGGTCCTGCGCCATGCGTGATCCCCCTTCATCGAATAGAGCAATTTAAGTTGCGAAACAACACTCATATAGTGAGCTTCTTCAGCGTTGCCGCTCCAGGGTGAGGACAGCTTTCGCGATTGGCGTCATGCGGTTTGGGCTGCATCGGGATCTGCGGAAGATCCGCCAGGACTTCAGGAGCGCGACGCCGCGTTCGACCGGCGCACGCGCCGCGACCAGGGCCCGATTCCGGGTCTTCTCGGTGAGGCTGAGTTCCTGCAGGGGCCTGCGTTTGATGCCCGTGGTCACCCAGGGGCCACCGCCCTGGTAGGCGAGATCGGCCAGGATAGGAACGCCCTGGCGCTCGCAGATGCGGATGATCCTGTGGGTGCGGGCCGCGGTCAGGTCGTGAGCTCGGCCCGGCAACGCGGGTGAGAGCCACAGCAGTCGACCATCCGGATCGGTGACCACCTGCACGTTCACGCCCTGCCGGCGGTGTTTGTGGGAGTAGTCGGCCCGTCCGTCGCCGACCCGGTCGCACTCGGCAAGCGTGCCGTCCAGCAGGACGAAATCCGTATCGGCCTCGCGCAGGACCTTCAGCAGACCCGGGGCACGGTCAGCCAGCAGGTCGATGACGGCGCTGGTGTAGGCGTGAGCGGTGGATTCGCTGATCCCGAACCCGGCAGCGATCTTCGCCAGGGTGATGTGCTCGCGCAGGTACACCAGTGCCACCATCGCACGCTGAGAGGGGCGGAGTTTGCAGCGGCGGTCGCCCTCACGGGTAACCACGAGCATCGTCACCCACTCCACGAGCGCATGTGGCAGGTCGAGTGCGGCAGGATAGATGACCAACGAGGCCCCCGAGCAACGTGATTGAGACGTCAGACATCTCGATCAACAGCCCGGGGGCCTCGCTCGTTGCACCTCACGGCCGTCACCAGATCGGTGACCATCTCGAAGAAGCTCAATGGCCGGAATGGCACGGCGAGCGGCGGGCACCTCGAAATAGGCGCCCTCGCGCTGCGGCGCCTGGTGGGCGAGGACGAGCGGGCGGGACTCGGCCGCATCGGCTATCTCGTCCTCGGTCAGCCCGAGTTCTAGCAGCGCGTCATACGGAACGGGCAGCGCGTCAGTCAAAGATCCCGTCATCGTCGCCCCCGCTTTCCGGCGGGGTAATCCGCGTGGCCGACGCGGGCGAGAGCCCGAGTTCGCCGACCAGCGAGCGGAAGTGATTCCGGTACTGGCCTGCGATCGTCACCCACGGGGACTTGACGTTCCCGCGCTCCGTCTCGACCACCAGGCCGGTACGGCTCAACTCGCGCTCGGCCTGCCAGAGTCGGGCGACCGTCACGCAATACTCAATGGTTGTCTCTCGCTGCGGGTCCGTCAGACCAGCAGAATGGACCAGGGCGGGAATCGTGCGCGCCCACACATCCGTCGCTTTCTCGCGCACGTCCTCGGCGCCGTCCCCGGGCAACAGTTCGGACCAATCCGGCTCGACCGGGGACACCGGGGCGAACGTCGCGCCCTCGGAGTTGCGGTCAGGGCGGAACGTACCCTCACGCACCGCCTGAGTATGGGGTTTGGGCTTTTGCCCGGGAATTGCCACGCTGCGTCACCTCCGCCGAAACGGCCTAATGGGCCATCAGAGTTTTTGCCTCCCTGCCGCGCCGGAACGGCGGAGGAGGGGAGTGCCCCCCTGGTCGGCGAGTCAGAACGGCGGAGCCTTCGGCGCCTTCTCGGCTGCCCAACCGCCCGGTTGATACTTCGCTGTCTCACGGCTATGGCACGTCGTGCACAGCGGACGAAGACGCTCGAACGCATCCGGATTCGCCACGCCCCGAGCCAACAACTCCCGTCGACTCAAAGGGAAATGGTCCGCCACGTTGGCCGTACGGCCGCACAGCACACACCACGGATGGGCGTACAAGTAGGCAGCCCGGATACGTGGCCATCGGCGCCCGTACGAACTACCACCAGGCGTGACCCTCCTACGGTTCGCCTCCCGCTCATGCAGTGCGCAGCGTCCCCCGCTCGTCAGCTCGGGGCACCCGGGGATCATGCAGGGGATACGGGGCTTACGGGGCATGGGGGCACCTCTAAACGGGGTGGGGAATCGTTTAAACGGGGTGGGGAATCGTTTCGTCATTCCCGTTCGAGTGACGGGCGCATTTTCGTGTAATGGGTCGGGTAGCACGTCAGCGGCGCCGCGCAGTGCGAGCGCACAAGCACGTAAATGCGAAGGTGGGTCGACCATGTTGCTTGCCCCTGTCTTGCTCCCCATTGTGGCTATCGCTCAGCTCTTCGGACTCGCTTAGGCACCTCCGTCCGGGAACCAGATAGACGTGGTGCGGACGGCACAGCGGTTGCACGTTGCCGTCCGTGCCGTGTTCTGCGGGGCGGGCGGACTCGAACCGCCTCTACCGCCGTGTTCGGCCCCGAGGCCAGCCGGACGCCTACTAGGACAGCGTGCACGCCTACACCGCACGCCTTCCGCCCCGTGCGAGCCCAGTCAAGGCCCGGACGGAACGGCGTCGTCGGAGCAGCGCCCCCCCCGTCAGCTCGGGGCACCCGGGGATCGTGCAGGGGGTACGGGGCTTACGCGGCATGGGGGGCACTCCTCAGGACGGGGAGGCGTCGAACGGTCTCTTTGTGACTCAGTTACCACCACCGATCACACGCGCAACGCGTTGGTTGACTTCAGCCCGGAAGACGGGGTGCAAGTCTTGGTATCCCTCTGGGGTCTCAAAAAAAGATGACCCTGGATTTAACTAAATCGGTGCACTGGTCGGGCGCAACGCCCGAGGTGGATGCTCGCCCAGGGTCTTTCCCTCTGGCCTCTGAGCGAAAAGGAAATCTACCACCGTGTCCGCCTGGGTAGCGCACATAACCCTGGTACCACGAATTATCCCCGTACTGCTTTTAGTCCTACTGCTCTCGCCCCTGTGGATCTCTGCCGTAGCCCTGTCTGCCGATCGACGGCAATTCGCCTTGGACGTGCTCACAGAGTTGCGGTGCTGGATTCACGGCGGAAAGGGGCGCTAGGAGCTGTACCGCACACCATCTGCGCTCGCACGGGCCTGGTCGGGTCCGTGCGAGGCGGTGTCACCACGAGCGGCCCCGAACTCCGTCGCCGTCTTGAGCTGATGGCCCCTGACCGTCATGGTCACCCCTGCCTCCGCGCACGACAGCGTGCCTGCCCGTGACCTGCTCTTTCGCCTCCGTCTCACGCATCCCGAACTCGTCGTCGCCTGGGCGGACTCCGCCTACGGCGGCACCTCATCGACTGGGCCCACTCCTTCCTCGGGCTCACCCTCAAAACCGTGCCCCGCCGCAAGGATCAGGACGGCTTCGCCGTCCTCGCGAAGAGATGGGGAGTGCAGCGGGCCATTTCGTGGGTCATGCGGGCACGCAGAAACGTGCGGGACTACGAGCGCCTCATTTCCCACAGCGAAGCCCACCTCACCTGGACCACCATCACCCTCATGGCCCGCCGTCTCACCCGGCCTCCCCGGCCACCCCACACCACTCCACACCCAGCCCAACCGGTCCAGGCCACCAACAGACCCACGTCCATCCGCCTGCGGACGCAGCCACACACCGTCCGGCCGGCCTCCGCGGCGCTCTCCTGAACAGAGGGCCCGCACCAAGCGCTGGTCAGGCGACCACCTCCACCCGAGTGGTCAGCGTCGCCCGCGGCCGGGCAGTTCGGGATGGGCCAGATTCCATGAGGCGGCCTTGGCACGCATCGTCCTGAGGTCCTTGCGCATCTGTCGCGCGAGGACTTGTTGCTGCTGAGCGCGGTTGTTCATCTGCAGGGCCCGCTGGGAGAGCCTCGCGAACCACTTGCCTGTCGGCACCGACATCCCCGCCCCCTACATCGCCGGAGATCACCATGTTCCCGGCGAGGCACTGTCCGTGGGCAGATGCCATTTGGCCCTCAGAGGTGACACTCGGCCCCAACTACGACAGTTGTCGGAAGCAGCCGTCCTAACCCAGTACGCCAGCTGCGGGCCGTGGTCGAGCGCCTGGTCGCGGCCGGGCAGTGGCAGTGCGGTGACCGGAATGTGCTGGTCGTGATGGACGCGGGCTACGACGTGATGCGCCTGGCCTGGGTGCTGCGTGACCTGCCGGTCGAATTGGTCGGGCGGCTGCGTTCGGACCGCGTCCTGCGACGACCCGCGCCCTCGCTCAAGGAGTACGCCGCGTCCTATCCCCAGGGCGGGCGGCCGCCCCGGCACGGCAAGGAGTTCAGCCTGGCCAGGCCCGCCTCCTGGCCCGAGCCGTCCGTGGTCACGGTGAACGACACAGCCCGCTACGGCAAGGCCGAGGCCCGCGCCTGGGACCGACTGCATCCCAAGCTGCAGCAGCGATCCGCGTGGATCGACCACGACAGCGAACTCCCCGTCATCGAGGGCACGTTGATCCGTCTCAACGTCGATCACCTGCCCGGCGACCGGGATGCTCCACCGGTCTGGCTCTGGTCCTCGGCCATCGGCGCCACCCCGGACGACGTCGACTTCGTCTGGTCGTGCTACCTGCGCAGATTCGACCTGGAGCACACATTCCGCTTGTTCAAGCAGTCCCTCGGCTGGACGAGGCCGCGGCTTCGCGCCCCGCAGGCAGCGGACCGCTGGACCTGGATCGTCATCGCCGCGCACACCCAACTCCGTCTTGCCGCACCGCTCACGGTCGACCGGCGCAAGCCCTGGGAGAAGACCACGCGTCCCGGCGAGACGCTGACACCGACTCGCGTCCGGCGCGGGTTCCGGCACATCCGTCCGCACCTCGCGTGTCCGGCCCGTGCACCGAAACCCAGCCGCCCGGGCCCCGGACGACCATCCGGCACCAGAAACCGGCACCCCGCCACCCGCTACGACGTCGGCAAGACCCTCAAACGCCCCGCAACCCTCACCGAACGTGACCGCCGAAGATAAGGAACAAGCTCATTCCGCGGGCGCCGCCTCGGTGTTCGACCGCAGCGGTGCCTCGCGGATCAGCCAGGCGGTCGCGAAGGTCACGGCGCACAGTGCGGCCGTGGCGAGCATGACGCCGTGCAGCCCGCTGGTGACCCCGGTGCGGAACGCGTCCCGCACCGGCTCGGGCAACCCGCGCAGCATCGTGGGCGTCAACTCGCCGCCTGCCAGGTGTTTTCCGTCCCGGCCGAGCCGGTCCGTGAGGGTGTCGGTCATGCGGCCGGTGTAGAGGGAGCCGAGCACGGCGACGCCGAGTGAGCTGCCGATGGTGCGCAGCAGCGTGGTGGTGCCGCTCGCGGCGCCCATGTCGCGGGGCTCCGCGCTGTTCATGGTGATCAGCAGGGCCGGTTGCAGCAGGCAGCCGAGACCGGCGCCGAGCACGAACGTCAGCGCGGAGGCCACGGCCGTGGCGGTGTCCGCCTCGACCATGAGCAGGGCGAGGGCGCCTGCGGTGGCGACCACACCGCCGATGATCGGGTACGCGCGATACCCGCCGCCGTTGCCGACCGCCCGGCCGATGGTGAGCTGCGCGCCCATCATGCCGAGCATCAGCGGCAGCAGCAGGAGACCGCTCTGCGTGGACGACATGCCGCGGACGAACTGCATGTACTGCGGCAGATAGCTCGCCGCCCCCATCATCGCCGCGCCCGCGAGGAAGGTGAGCACCTGGGCGAGCGTGAAGTTGCGGTCGCGGAACAGGCGCGGCGGGATGACGGGTTCGGGTGCGCGCTGTTCGACGCGGACGAAGGCGGCGAGCGCGGCCGCCGCGAGGAGTGCCAGGCCCACGATCTGTGGGGAGATCCAGTCGTACGTCGTGCCACCCCAGGTTCCGAGCAGTGTGAGCGCCAGAATGCCCGCGGAGAGGAGCCCGGCGCCCGCGTAGTCGATGCGGGCCGTGCTGCGCTCGGTGCGCAGCCTGACCAGGAGGCCGACGATGAGCAGGGCCGCGGCACCGACGGGCACATTGACGTAGAACACCCAGCGCCAGTCCAACTGGTCGGTGAGGAAGCCGCCGAGCAGCGGTCCGCCGATCATGGCGACGGGCAGCATCACGCCGATCATCGACTGTGATCGGCCCGCTTGCGCGGGCGGGAGCAGCGTCCCGAGGAGGGACATCGCACCCACGAAGAGGCCGCCCGCGCCGACCCCCTGGAGCGCGCGGAAGGCGATCAACTGTCCCATGTCCTGGGCGAGTCCGCAGAGCACGGACCCGACGAGGAAGACCGTGATCGAGGTCAGATAGCTGCCCTTGCGGCCGTAGAGGTCGCCGGCCTTGCCCCAGATCGGGGTGGAGACGGCGCTGGTCAGGAGATAGGCCGTCACCACCCAGGAGAGGTGGTCGAGGCCGCCGAGGTCGCCGACGATCGTCGGGAGCGCGGTGCCGACGATCGTGCCGTCGAGCGTCGCCAGGATGATGCCGAGCAGCAGGCCGAGGATGACGAGGCGGGAGGGCGGCGCTGTCGCTGTCGCTGTCGCTGCGGCTGTGGATTCCGTGGCCGCGGAGGGCGGGGCGGCTTGGCCCGTACGCTGTTTCATGGCTTCCCCCAGGTGTTTTGACGTGGCGTCAGGCGGCGTACGGGCGGACGGCCTTGGCGTCTCGCAGGGCGTGGCCCCACCAGGCGAGTTGGTCCAGCATCGACTTGGCTGCCACGTCGCTCGCCGCGTCCTTCATGGCGTGGTCCTCGTCGAACAGGGTCCAGGAGTACTGCAGGCTGACCGTGTTGCGGATGGTCGTCGCGTTCAACTCGGCCATGACGAGGCGTAGTTGCTCGACGGCGCGCAGGCCGCCCGAGATGCCGCCGTAGGAGACGAAGCCGACCGGCTTGGCGTGCCACTGCTCGTTGTGCCAGTCGATGGCGTTCTTCAGTGGTGCAGGGAAGCTGTGGTTGTACTCCGGCGTGACGAAGACGAACGCGTCGGCTGCGGCGAGGCGCGGTGAGACCAGGGCGAGGGCTTCGTCCGTGCCGGGTGCGGCCGGCTGGCCGAAGGCCGGGAAGACGGTGGGCAGCGGGGTCTTGGCCAGGTCGACGACGTCGACGTTCATGTCGTCGCGCTGGGTGATGTGCCCCTTGATCCACTCGGTGACGACGGGGGCGAAGCGGCCCTCGCGGGTGGAGCCGACGAGGACGGCGATGCGGAGTGAGGCCGGGGTCGGGGTGGTTGTGGACATGGGTGCCCCTTGGGTCGTGTGCGACTGGATGTGTACGACGTATCTTTCGCGTACAACGTACACATCGATGTGTACGTCGTCTACAAGGGATACGGTGTACGCATGGCCACACAGAAGAAGGGCGAGCCCGAGGTCTCGCTCTGGGAACGCATGGAACGCCCGGCAGCCACGCAGCGTGCCGCGCTGACGCCGCAGAAGATCGCGGCAGTCGCGGTGAAGGTCGCCGACACCGAAGGCGTCTCGGCTGTCACCATGCGCCGCCTCGCCACCGAGCTGGGTGTCGCGCCCATGGCCGCCTACCGCCATGTCTCCGGCAAGGACGACCTGTGGGCACTGATGGTCGACCGGGTCACGGCCGAGGTCGTCGTCCCCGAGGACGTGACCGGCTGGCGCGAGGTGCTGCGCGCGTACGCCATCGGCAGCCGCCGACTGATGCTGGATCACCCCTGGCTCGCCCAGCTCCCCACGCCGCACTTTGCCCTGACGCCGAACCGGATGGCCATGGCCGAACGGCAGTTGGCTGCCCTGGAGAACCACGGCCTTAACGCCGACACGATCATGACGGCGTTCCGCACCGTCGGCGCCTATGTGCACGGCGTCAGCCAGTCGGAGGTGGCGCTGCGCCAGTACATGGAGGACAACGGCTGGACCAGCGGCGACGAGACGCGCCGCGGACTCGCGCCGCAGATGATGTACCTGATGGACACCGGCCGTTACCCGGCCTATCGGCGCTACGCCCTCGGAGCGGGCCGCAAGGACGACGCCACCTGGCAGTTCGAGACGGGGCTCGACTGCGTCCTTGACGGCATCGGGGTGCGGCTCGGCCTGGAACCGCGGGCATGACGGAGCCTCGGCCTCCTGGACGGAGAGGGCCGGGGCTCCGGTGTGCGGGGATGACCAGGTCCTGCGGATCATGCCTGGGACGCGGCGCGCTCGCGTAGGCGGGCGACTGTCACCCGAGCTGTGCCGAGGTGAACTCGTAAGCCCTCAGGAATGAATGCCTGTCGCACCTCGTGGCGACCGCCCGGTTGATCTTCAACTTGCCGATCAGCCGCTCGACTTCGTCCCTGCGAACGTAGCGGGCCTTCTGGAAGCTGGTGGGCCGACCGCCTCGGCTCCCACGGCGCAAGCGATTGGGCTGCTGATATCTCGGCTCAGGGATGGTGTGCTTGACCTGTCGGCCGGCGCAGCAGAAATGCGCTGCGTTGCGGCCCGCACGACGTGCTGGCTGTCGCCTCACGCCGATTTCAGGAGTCCTGAAAGACCATGAGCGAGCCCCATGACGTCACATCTCCGAAACCCGACTGACGCAGGCTCCTCTGGGCGACAGGATGTCGATTTGCCGTACTGACGAGTGAAAGGCAGTCCGCATGCCGCACCCTGCGCCGCAACCGGCTCCCGAGTCGACCGACCTGCTCTCCGCGGAAATGGTGGTGGACATGGTTGCCCCCGTGGCACCGGCCGTTTCGCCGGACGGTCGCCTGGTCGCCTACGGTGTGGTCGCGAACAGCGGAAGGGGCGGACGTCCGCACAGCGCTATATGGGTCGCCGCCGCCGATGGCGACACAGCCCCACGCAGGCTGACCGACGGCACGGCCCGCGACGCCGCCCCGAAATGGGCGCCGGACTCGGCCCTTCTGCTTTTCACCTCCGACCGCGAGGAGCGCGGCACCGCTCAACTCCAGCGGATCCTTCTGGACGACAGCGAGGACAGCGCCAAGGCAGAGACCCTGACCAGGTGGCGCGGGGGCATCTGCGACCACTACCCGCTCACCGACGGCCGCACCGTCGCTCTGCTCGCCGAGGACGAGCCCACCGCGGAGGACGAACGCCGGGAGGCCGAGGGTGACGACGCCAAGGTCTGGGGTCGGCACCTCCTGGTCACCCGGCTGCGCCTGTTCGACCTGGCGACCGGCCTGGTCCGCACCGTGAACGGCCTCGGAGACCGCCATGTCGTGGAGGTGGCCCAGCGTCCGGACGGCGGCCCGCTGGCCGTGCTGAGCTGGGCCACCCCCGAGCTCGACCCCGGCGTCACGACGGCAAGGCTGCATCTGGTCGCCCCGGAGACGGGAGCCGTCCAGGATCTGGGCCCCGTCGGAGTCGAGGCCCAGTCTCCGGTCTGGTGGAATCACGACGGGAAATGGCATCTGGCCCACCTGGCGGTGACTCCTGGGCACTTGGCAGGCGGGCTTGCCGTGATCGACACGGTCCCGTCGGCGAACGGCCCGACCGTCGCACAGCGCAATCTCACGGTCGGCATGTCCGCCTGCCCCACCGAGCTGGTACAGGTCGCCGAGGGGCCGCCCCTGGCGCTGTTCGCCGAAGGGCTGGATACCGCGCTGTACCGGCTCGATCCGCAGTCGCTACGGTTCCACCGATTGTCCTCTGCAACCGGCACGCTCGCCGGGCTCACTGCGAGTCACTCCGGAGAGACCCTCGCTGTGCTGGCGAGCACCGCGTACGAGCCCAGAAGCGTCCACGCAGGACCCACGGGCGGGCCACTGGTCCGGCTCAGCGACACCAGTCCCGAACTGCGCAAGATCCGCTGGGGTGTCCAGGAACGGCTCAGCTACCGGGCGTCCGACGGACTCGAGTTGGACGGCCTGCTGATCCTGCCTGTCGGCCGGGCTCGGGACGACGGTCCCTTCCCGCTTGTCACCTTGGTCCACGGAGGGCCCTACTTCCGCTCCGCCGACGAGTGCGCACTCACTGTGGTCGACTGCGGGCAGTGGCTGGCGGCGGCCGGCTACGCGGTCTTCCTGCCCAACCCCCGGGGCGGGTCGGGCCACGGCCATGAGTTCGCCGCCGCGGTGGCGGGCGCGGTGGGTGGCGACGAGTGGACCGACATCCTCGCCGGGATCGACCTGCTGGTCGCCGGGGGAGTCGCCGATCCCGAACGCCTGGGTATCGGCGGCTGGAGCCACGGCGGTTTCATGGCGGCCTGGGCCATCGGCCAAACCGAGCGGTTCAAGGCCGCCGTGATGGGCGCCGGCATCGGCGACTGGGGCATGCAGGCCGGGACCGGCGACGACGGCATCCTGGACGCGGCGCTCGGCGGCAGCACCGGCTGGGAGGGACCGGGCCCGCACCTCCACGACCGGAACAGCCCGATCTCCTCCGTGTCCCGGATCCGCACCCCGGTCCTGATCCTGCACGGCGAGCAGGACACCAACGTGCCCCTCGGCCAGGCGGTCCACTTCCATCGCGCACTGCGCCACTTCGGCGTCGAGCACGAGTTCATCGTCTACCCCCGAGAGGGCCACGGGCTTCACGAGCGCGCCCATCAACTCGACGCCCTCCGGCGCACCCGCGCCTGGTATGACCGCTGGCTGTAGGCCGCCCGTACCGGGGTGGGCACCAGGTGGTGACCTATGAGTGGCGAAAGCGAGCTCTTGGGCCCAGATCGTCGATGCGCGTAAGCGGAGGCTCGGATCTGACCTCGAATGCCGCCTCGTACGTGCTCCCTCATCCGGGGATTCGCTGGGCGCGCTGACGGCCGACGCACAATTGTGCAAGGCCGGTGACCTCGCCGGTCGATCTGACTCTCCCGGCCGAACACCGGCGTGGGCGCGGTGCGTTGTACGACGCGCTGAACTGTGGGCGCGTCGACGCCAGACGGCCTCCTGCGCCACGGAGCAGGCCGGTGCGGGTGCTGCGGCTCGTAGGCTGCAGGGACTCCACCTCGCGGGTTGAAGTGCCGGTGGCCGGCGGGACACACGTGGGGGGTTGCCGCCCTGGGGCGTTGCCTCTCGAGGCGCTCCCCGTCGGCCATCACCACCGACAGGCCGACCCACACCCTCGGATCGATGATGCTCATCGTGCGCTCACGGGGGCGGTGCGTCGACTGCCCTACTTACACCGGCAGTTCAGATCCCTCAGGGCCGCTCGGCGACCCGGTGATCCGAACGGGGACGGCCTCGGTGCAGGATGAGCTCGTGCTTCCTCTCCGACTGCTGTGGCGTGATCCCCGGCCCATACCCCGGTTCAACCGGCAGGAGTCGGTGACCCGGATTGTTCGTGATCCCGGCTTCTACGAGCCGAGCGATGAGGACGACTGTTCAAGGTTCGGGTACTTCTGCCAGGCCCATGACCGCCCCTACTGGCACGAGTCCTGCGGGCAAGGGCCGCATGTCATCGCCCTGCACTGCCAAGAGCACGGGTCCGAGAACATGTCGCCGCAGCCACTGATGCTGATGTTCCCAGAAGGGTTCGACCCCCAGCTGAGCGATGCGCAG
>NZ_JBNJLS010000042.1:0-8699 GCF_050510915.1 Streptomyces odontotermitis
GCGTGAGAGGGCCTTGACGCGTCTCTGACGCCAGCAGTGCGTCAAGGCAGGTCGCGGCCGTGTCGCGGCCGTGTGCCGTCCGGTCCGGAGCATCCGGCCCGCGCCCCCACGCGCACCGCTTTGAGTCGTATGTGGGGTTTGCGCGCGAACCCTAACGCGTCCTTAACGCCGCCGCGCCAGGTGCCGCCCCTTACGCTCGCGCCGTGTTCACCCTGACCGGCCTGCTCAAGCGTCTCGTGATCGGTCGCGCCATGCGCAGCGAGGAGCTGGGTGAGACCCTGCTGCCCAAGCGTCTCGCGCTGCCGATCTTCGCCTCCGACCCGCTGTCGTCGGTGGCCTACGCGACCCAGGAGATCCTCCTGGTCCTCACCGTCGGCGGGATCGCGTATCTCCACTTCGCGCCGTGGATCGCGGCGGCCGTCGTCCTGCTGATGACGATCGTGGTGCTCTCCTACCGCCAGGTCGTGCACGCCTATCCCAGCGGCGGCGGCTCGTACGAGGTGGTGTCCACGAACCTCGGCCCCTCCGCCGGGCTCGTGGTGGCCGCCTCACTGCTCGTCGACTACGTCATGACCGTGGCCGTGTCGGTCGCCTCGGGCGTCGACAACATCATCTCGGCGGTGCCTGAACTCGCCCAGTACCGCGTCCTGATGGCCCTCGGGTTCGTCGCGGTCCTGACCGCGATGAACCTGCGCGGCGTACGGGAGTCGGGGCGGGCCTTCGCCGCGCCCACGTACCTCTTCGTCGGCGGCGTCCTCATCATGATCGCCACGGGTCTCTTCCGCTGGCTCGTCGGGGACGCGCCCGTCGCGGAGAGCGCGAAGTACGGCATCACGGCCGAGCCCGGCGACGCGCATCTGACCGGGCTCGCCCCGCTGATGCTGGTGCTGCGCGCCTTCTCGCAGGGCTGCACGGCGCTCACCGGGGTCGAGGCGATATCCAACGGGGTGCCCGCCTTTCGCAAGCCCAAGCCGAAGAACGCGGCGACCACGATGGCCGCGATGGGCCTCACCGCCGTCACCATGTTCATCGGCGTCACCGTGCTGGCACTGATCGCGAAGGTGCACATCACCGAGGACTCCTGCCAGTTGACCGGGATCGACGGCTCGTGCGCGTCGTACACGCAGAAGACGGTGATCGCGCAGCTCGCCTCCGCCGTCTTCGGCGGTGACCACAGCATCGGCTTCTTCTTCATCCAGGCCGCCACCGCGCTGGTGCTCATCCTGGCCGCGAACACCGCGTTCAACGGCTTCCCACTGCTCGCCTCGATCCTCGCCCAGCACCGCTATCTCCCCCGGCAGCTGCACAACCGGGGCGACCGGCTCGCCTTCTCCAACGGCATCCTGGCCCTGGCGGTCGTCGCGGGAGCGCTGCTGTGGTCGTACCGCGCGAACGTCACCGACCTCATCCACCTCTACATCCTGGGCGTCTTCACCTCGTTCACGCTCTCCCAGCTGGGCATGGTGCGGCACTGGAACCGCGCCCTGCGCACCGAGCGCGACCCCGCGGTGCGGCGCCGTGCGCGGACGTCCCGGTCCATCAACGGTCTCGGCGCCCTCGTCACCGGACTCGTCCTCGTGATCGTCCTGGTCACCAAGTTCACCCAGGGCGCCTGGCTCGCGGTCCTCGCCGCCGCCGTCCTGTGGCTGATGATGCGGGGCATCCGGCGCCACTACGACACCACCGCGACCGAGCTGGCCGTCGACGATCCGAAGGGTGAACTCGTCCTGCCCTCCCGGGTGTTGGGCATCGTCCTCGTCTCCACGCTGCACAAGCCGACGCTGCGGGCCCTGGCCTACGCGCGGGCGCTGCGCCCCGACCGCCTCGAGGCCCTGACCGTGTCGGTGGACCGCGACGAGGCGGCCGGGCTGCGGCGGCGCTGGGAGGAGTACGGGATCGAGGTGCCGCTGACCGTGGTCGACTCCCCGTACCGCGAGGTGACCCGGCCCGTCGTCGACTACGTCCGGTCGGTGCGCCGGGAGAGCCCCCGGGATGTCGTGGCGGTCTTCATCCCCGAGTACGTGGTGGGCCGCTGGTGGGAGAACCTGCTGCACAACCAGTCCGCGCTGTGGCTCAAGAGCCGGCTGCTGTTCACGCCCGGCGTGATGGTCACCAGCGTGCCCTGGCAGCTCACCTCGTCGGCCCGCGCCGCCGACCGTTCGGCCGCCCGCGCCCCCGGTGCGGTGCGCAGGGGCGAGCCCAGCACTCCCTCGGTACGGCGGCACGAGAGTCCCGTGGACGGGGTGGGCGGCCCCAGGCACTGACGCACCCGCTCGACTGACGCACGCGGTCGACTGACGCACCGGTTCACCCGACGCGCCTGCTCAGGGGCGCCGCTGCGGCGGGTGCGGCTGGACGCCCGTCATGAGGACGTCCAGTCCGCGCCGCGTCGTGGCGAGCACCACCCGGTCACCGGCGCGCAGCACCCGGCCGTGCGCGGGCCGCCAGTCGAAGCCCTGCGCACCGTCGATGCGGAACCCCGCGAGGGTGTCCAACGGCGCTCGCCCGGCGTCGGCCGCGCCGACCGCGAGGACCCGCCACTCGTGTTCGCGGAACGCCCCGTGCACGGACCGCCCTTCGAGTTCGGGGTGGCCCGCGACATCCACGGCGGTGAAGAGCAGTGAGCCGCGCTCCACCGGCATGACGCCCAGCACGTGGCGGCCCATCATGGCCGCCGCGAACTCCGGGGCGGCGAGCGCGGAGACGGAGCGGCTGCGGGTGAGGGCGTCCGGATAGGAGGCACGCAGGGTGCGCTGGACCGTCACGGCGAAGTCGTCGTCGTACAGCCTCATGACCGCGCGGACCGCCGGGTTGGTCTCCCGGGCGGCCATCACGATGTCGAGGTTCTCGCTGTCGTCCCGGGTCAGCACGAGCAGGGACTTGCTGTGCCGGACGCGGGCCCGGTCGAGGACGCCCGGGTGCGCCGCGTCCTCCAGGATCAGCGGGACGCCGTGCTCGCGGGCGAGGGCGACCCCGCGGGCGTGCGGGTCGCGTTCGACGGCGACGACCTTGTGGTCGGTGGTGCACAGGCGGGCCAGGACGCGAGTGCCGATCTTGCCGAGGCCGACGAGGACGATGTGGTCGTCGAGGTCGGCGTTGGGCGGGTGGTTCACGGACGCGGTACGGAATGCCTCGGTGGCGTTCATGGCGGCGGCGACCACGAGCGGCAGCACGGCGAGGCCCACGAAGCCCGCGATGAGCTGCAGCCAGCGCCGCACGGCGCCGTCGCCCGTGGCCGGGTCGCCCATGGTGAAGATGTCGAGGAGCGGCAGGTAGACGTTCTTCCACCAGGGGTGCTCGTGCGCGAACTGCCAGGTGCACAGGGCCAGTACGACGACGATCGCGGCCAACGCCCCGAAGACCGCGAGGACTTCGCGGGACAGGAACACCTTCCACGGCAGGTGCGCGAGCCGGGCCCGCAGCCAGGAGCCGCGCCGCTCGCGGCGGGGGTGCGCCTCGACGGCGTCCGTCCGGTGGGTGACCTCTTCGAGCATGAGGCGGCCGTGGGTGAACTGGCGGCGGTCGGCGGTGCGGGTGTCGGGCAGCAGCTGGGTGCCGTCCTCGCCGGGCGTCTCGGGGCTGTCGTCGCCCGCCGGGTCGTGCTCGTGGGCGCCGGACAGGACGGCGAGGGTGGCCAGGTCCGTGGAGTGCGGTGAGGCGCCGGCGACGCGGACGACGCCGCGGAACACCTTGCCCTCGACCTGGAGCGTGGGCCCGTGGCCGAGCGCAGCGGCCGCGACGAGTTCGGGCACCGCGGTGTCGGCGTCCGACAGGACCGTGGTGGACATGTCGACGTGCGCGGGGTCGGTGTCCGCGCCGACGGCGGCCGCCCGGTCCAGGAGCCGCTCCAGATGCCGGCCGCGCTCGCGGTTGAACATCCGCACGACGAGCCGTATCGACGGGTTGAGCCCGCGGGCGAGCAGCGCGGCCGTCATGTTGACCTGGTCGTCGCGGTAGGTGAGCGCGAGCGCGGCGGCCCGCTCGACCCCGGCGGCCCGCAGGGCCTGCTCGTCGGGCCGGGCCGCGACATGGAGTTCGACGGGCGAGCGCGGGTCGCGGTGCAGCGCGGCGATCCCGGCGCCGTGTTCGTCGCGCCGCGAGGGCAGCACCACGGTCACGGCCTCCCCGCAGACGGCGTCCAGCTCCAGGGCGAGCCGGTGCGCGAGCCCGTCGTCGCCGCAGATCACCATGTGCTGGGAGCGCGCCCCGGCCTGCGTCCGCAGATGGAGAGTCGACGTCACGGCGCACCAACCAGCCTGTGCACGGGCGCAGTCGGTCTCACGCGACGCCGCCGCCGACGGTCGTGGGCAGGGGCGGTTCGCTCACGGTGCCCGCGAACGGCAGGGACAGGACCATCGTCAGTCCGCCGCCGGGGGTGTCCTCGGGGTGGAGGGTGCCGTCCATCGCCTCGGTGAGGCCCCGGGACAGGGCCAGGCCCAGGCCGAGGCCGGTGGTGTTGTCGGTGTCGCCGAGGCGCTGGAAGGGCTCGAAGACCCGGTCCCGGTCGGTCGGCGGCAGGCCGGGGCCGCGGTCGACGACGCGCACCTCCACGCGGCCCGCGAGGGCGCTCGCGAAGACCTGGACCTTGGTGTGCGACGGGGCGTGCCGGGCGGCGTTGCCGACGAGGTTGGCGAGCACGCGCTCCAGGAGCGGCGGGTCGGCGAGGACGGCCGGGATCTCTTCGAGGTCGCCGACCTCGACGGCCACGCCGGGGGCGTCGGTGGGCAGGGTGTCGAGGGCGGGCCCGAGGACCTCCTCCAGGGCGGTGGCGCGCAGCTTCAGGGTGAGGGCGCCGGCCTGGAGGCGGCTCATGTCGAGGAGGTTCTCGACGAGCCGGTTGAGCCGGGCCAGGGACTCGTCGGCGGTGGCGAGGAGTTCGTCGCGGTCCTGCGGGGAGAAGTCGACGTCGCTGCCGCGCAGGGAGCTGACCGCGGCCCAGCTCGCCGCGAGCGGAGTGCGCAGATCGTGCCCGACGGCGCGCAGCAGCGCGGTGCGCATCCGGTCGGCGGCCTTGACGGGTTCGACCTCGGCGGCGGCGTCCGCGAGCCGCGCCCGCTCCACGGCGGCGCCCACGTGCGCGGCGAACGCGGCGAGGACGCGGCGCTCCGATGCCGCCAACTGGGCGCCGCGCAGCACCAGATGGGTGCCGGGCCCCGCGGGCACGGTCACCACGGCGCCGTCCCCGTCTGCCGGGCGCGCGCCGCTGTCGACCAGTTCCACCTCGCGGGCCCCGAACGTCTCCCGCGTCCGCTCCAGGAGTACGGGGATGGTCTGGCCGCCCCGCACGATGGTGCCCGCGAGCGAGGACATGGTCTCGGCCTCCGCGGTGGCCCGCGCCGAGCGCCGGGAGAGCCGCAGGGAGCGGTCGACGACGGCCGCGACGATCGCGCCGACCACCGCGAACACCCCGACGGCGAGCACGTTGTTGGGGTCGTTGAGGGAGAAGTGCCCGATGGGCGGGATGAACCAGTAGTTGAGGAGCAGCGACGCCGTGACCGAGGCGATCACGGCGGACAGCACGCCCCCGATGCAGGCGACGCCCACCACGGCCAGGAGGAACAGCAGGGCGTCGCTGGTGAGGTTGAGGGTGGAGCGCCCGGTGGCGAGCAGGAGGGTGAGCAGGACGGGCAGGACGAGGCCCGCGACGGGTCCCGCGATCAGCCGGGCGGTGGGCAGGGTGCGGCGACGGGACGGCAACAGGCGCCCGCCGCCCGCCCGTTCGTGGGTGACCATGTGGACGTCGATGCCGTCGGAGAGCGCCACGGTGGTCTCGCCGATGCCGCTGCCCGTGAGGAATCGTTCGATGCGGCCGCGGCGGCTGGTGCCGAGGACCAGCTGGGTGGCGTTCTCGGCGCGGGCGAACTCGACGAGAGCGGTGGGCACATGGTCGCCGACCACCGAGTGGTAGCTGCCGCCGAGGTCCTCGGCGAGCCGCCGCTGCCGGGCGAGCGAGGCGTGCGACGTCCCGGCGGCGAGGCCGTCGCTGCGGGCGACGTGCACGGCGAGGAGGTCGCCGCCCGCGAGTGGGGTCTCCCCTGCTCGAACGGAGTTGAGAGCTTGGGGAAGGTCGGCGATGCGGGCGGCCCGCCGGATCAGGGTGTCGCCCTCGGGCCCGCCGGTGAGCCCGACGACGACGCGCTCACGGGTCTCCCACACGCCGCCTATGCCGTGTTCCGAGCGGTATGCCTGCAGCGCCTCGTCGACGCGGTCGGCCAGCCACAGCAGGGCGAGCTGGCGCAGGGCGGTGAGGTTGCCGGTGCGGAAGTAGTTGGCGAGCGCCGCGTCGATCTTCTCGGGCTTGTAGATGTTGCCGTGCGCCATGCGGCGGCGCAGCGCCTGCGGGGGCATGTCGACGAGCTCGATCTGCTGGGCGCGGCGCACCACGTCGTCGGGGACGGTCTCGCGCTGCGGCACCCTGGTGATCTTCTCGACGACGTCGTTGAGGGACTCCAGGTGCTGGACGTTGACGGCGGTGACGACGTCGATCCCGGCGGCGAGGAGCGCCTCGACATCCTGCCAGCGCTTGGCGTTGCGGCCGCCGCCGGGCACGTTCGTGTGCGCGAGCTCGTCGACGAGGACGACCTTCGGCCGCCGCGCGAGCACGGCCTCGACGTCCAGCTCGTTGAACTCCCCGCCCCGGTAGGCGCATTGGGTGCGCGGCAGCACTTCGAGGCCCGCGAGCTTGGCCTCGGTCAGGGGCCGCCCGTGGCACTCGGCGAACCCCACCACGACGTCGACCCCTCGGGCGGCCCTGCGCCTGCCCTCGGCGAGCATCCGATAGGTCTTGCCGACGCCGGGCGCCGCCCCGAGGTAGACCTTCAGCTCCCCGGGCTTCGGCTCTCCGGGCCGTGCGTCACTCATCCGGCGCTCAACTCCTCGTCTGTGCACGCCCCTTCGCATGCTGGGCCGAGCGTCGCGCGGGAGGGTGGTGGCGATGCGCACCCTTGACGCGTCCCTGGCGCACGCGACGAGCACCTTGACGGCATCCTGACGAACACACGAGCACACGGCCTGGCGATAGGGTGCGAGTGGTGTGCCGGGAAGTCTGGTCGGCGTGACGGGGGCCTCGTGTCGAGGCGGAGCCCGCACTCGTTCCGGGGGACGTGAGGAATCGGCATGCGCAGCGTGGGTACGGTCCTGACTCTTGTCGTGCTCGCCACGATGGTGGCGACCTTCGCGCGCCACTGGCGCATCCCCGCGCCGTCCCTCCTCGTCGTGGCGGGTCTCGCGGCGGCTCTGCTGCCGGGCACCCCCGAGATCGAGATCAGCCCGGACATCATCGGCCTCGTGGTGCTGCCGCCGCTCCTGTACGCGAGCGCCGAGGAACTGTCGTGGCGCGAACTGCGCGCCGTCTGGAAGCCCGTCGGGGTGCTCGCGGTGGGCCTGGTGCTCGCCTCGGCGGCCGCCGTCGGCACGGTGGCCACGCTCCTCACCCCGCTCTCCTGGCCGATGGCCCTGGTCCTCGGCGCGATCCTCGCCAGCACCGACCCGGTCGCGGTCACCGCGCTCGGCCGCCGCCTCGCGCTGCCGCCCAAGGTGCAGGTCCTGGTGCAGGCCGAGAGCCTCTTCAACGACGCCACCTCGCTGGTGCTCTTCCGGGTCGCGGTGACCACGGCCGTCGCCGCGACGGCGGCCGACTGGCAGTCGGCGGGCGGGGAGTTCGCGCTGCTCGCGGGCGGCGGCACCGTCATCGGGGCGGCGGTGGCGACCGTGGTGACGGTGATACGGCGGCACACCGAGGACCCGGTCCTGGAGACCGTGACGGCCCTCGTCACCCCGTACGCGGCCTACGTCCTCGCGGAGGCCGCGCACACCTCGGGTGTCACGTCCGTGGTGGTCGCGGGGGTGGTGCTCGGCGGCCGGGGCGACCGGCTCACCAACGCGCCCATCCGGCTCCAACTGCACGCGGTGTACGGCACGGTGGTGTTCCTGCTCGAATCCGTCGTCTTCGGTCTCATCGGGCTCGCCCTGCCCGCGCAGGTGCGCGCCCTGACCGGCGCCGAGCGGGCCTGGCCGCTGTACGCGCTCGCCGTCGCCGGGACGCTCGTCGCGGTGCGGCTGCTGTGGCTGGCGCCGCTGTCGGCCCTGGTGCAGCGCAAGGGCGGCACCGGCCCGGTGTCGTGGCGGGTGCCGGTGGTGCTGACCTGGGCGGGCACGCGGGGCGTGGTCCCGCTGGCCGCCGCGCTGTCCATCCCGGTGCTGGCGGACGACGGCTCGACGCTCAAGGACCGGCCGCTGGTCCTCGTCCTGACCACGTCGGTCGTGGTCGCGACGCTGGTGATCCAGGGCTTCACGCTGGCGCCGGTGGTGCGCCGCTCGGGCATCGCCCTGGAGCCGGACCACACCGAGCGGGAGGAGGCCGGGGCCCGCCGCGGACTGGCCCGCGCGGGACTGGCCCGGCTCGAGGAGATGTCGGACCTGGAGGCCGCGCCGGAGGTCGTCCTCGACCGGCTGCGCCGCGGTTTGCAGGCCCGCCTGGAAGACGCCCAGGACCGCCTCGGCGCGGTCGACTCCAGCGGCAACGGCGCCGGGTCCGCCGGCGAGTCCGCGGACCTCGTCTACCGCCAGCTGCGGCGCGACCTGATAGCCGTCGAGACGAAGGCGCTCCAGGGCCTCTACGACGACCACCGCATCAGCGACACCACGCGGCGCAAACTGCAGCGCTCCCTCGACCTGGAGGACGCGCGCCTCACGGACGC
>NZ_JBNJLS010000043.1:0-7102 GCF_050510915.1 Streptomyces odontotermitis
CCTCGCGTTTTCACTTGGGGTGAGGGCGGTCACCGTGCCGTGAAGGCGAAAGTGCCTCCTGGCCAGGGACGATGAGACTTGTCGAGGGTCTCTGCTGTCTCGGTTGGAAGGCACTTTCTGCGTGCAGGCTATCGGTTCGCGTCCCCTACGCCGCCCACGAGAGACGAGATCGCGAGTCACGGCTGTAGTACCCGGAAGGTATGGCTGGGAATGCGCCGATCGTCGTGTACCCGCCGCTCGGCACGGGCGGCCGGCGGGTCACCGCGCGCGGGCAGATCCTCGGCCTGGCCCACTCGGACGCGGAGGTCGTGGAGTTCCTGCGCCGCGCCGGCCTGCCCGACTCCGGCAACCTCCTCGACGACCCTGCATGGGTGACATGGAGGGTCGGCCGGGCCCACGAGTACGAGGCGGCGTAGCCGGGATTGTCAGTGGCGCCCACGATGATGCTGTCCATGGCGATCACGATGACCGACTACGTCAAGCATGCGAGAGATTCTGCCAGTGCGTGCGGCAAGTTCGGTTCGATCGGAACCTGGTGAACCTATGTGGTCAGAGCACTGGCGTAGGGGATGGAACCGTGCACTGGGCTTGGTTACCAGTACGCCGTCATGCTGCCGTCGGGGTTGGTCTCTTCGCGCACCGTCGCGGTGTACCTCCGCCAGGCCGGTATCTCCATTTCGGCCGTCGCGTGAAGCCAGTCCGTGAAGGAATCGTGGCTGCGGACGGGGACATCGCCGTTCATACCCTCGGAGTACGACCACACTTCGGGGTCCGGACCGCTGCCTCGCAGGAAGTCGAACTGGTATCCCTGGTGCATGGTGAAAACGCGGTCGGTTGGTTCGAAGTGGAAGGGTGAGTTGTTCTCTTCCAGGAGCTCTCGGGCAGCTTCTCCCAGGCCAAGGACATCCGGGTAGTAGACGTCTTCCCCACGCATGAACCGCCCAGCTCCACCGCCGATGTGTGAGAGGAACGCATAGTAGGCGTCTGCCATAGGAGCCTGCTGGTCACGCTCGATGTCCAGCACGGCCTCATCCGACAGGCCCTGAAGCTGATCCGGGCGGGCTGTCGTGCCATCAGTGATCATGTCGACGACAATGCGGACCCGCTGCGCCGCTGTCAGGGCGCTGGGGTCGTCCCAGTCGGCTGGCCACTCCACCGGCACCGGCGCCGTTGAGCTCTCCGGTCGGCGTCGCTTCCACCACACGTCGCACCACCATCCGTTCGCAATGAGGGCTCCGACGAGTTCGGACAGCATCGCGCTGCACGAGTGCATGTCCCGGCCCCATGCGGTGTATATCAGGCGGCAGCCTCGCCAGACCTGTCAGCTCGCGTAGACGACCAGGCGCCTGCGCAGGGCGAGTCTTGCCCTGAGCGACTTCGCGGGCCTTTCGCAGGCCCGCCTCTTCTTCGCGGTGGGCTTCCCTATTGCAGCGTGAGGCGTACGCCGATCCTGTGTCGACGACGGGTGAAAAGTGGACCGGCGGCGACGCATGAAAGTTGTCCCCCTCCAAGGGCCTGGCTCGTTGAGTCAGGCCGGGAGGATGGGTGATCAGCGTGGAGGAATGGGCGGAGATCCGCCGGCTTCATCGGACCGAGTGGATCGCGAACTGGTCGACTGCGACGACCGCACCGGACGGCGGAGCTAGCGTTGCTTCATGACGTGGAGCGAGGCGGAGTACACCGAGTACTTGGAGAGCGAGAGGCGTTGCTATGCGTGGGCGATGCGGCGATACGGCGATCTGACGCCCGCCGAAGCGTGGCAGGCGGCCCTGGAGTGCTATCCCTACGAGCCGAGCGATGCACCATTCCGCGGCCTTGTCTTTCATGACGAGGCATGGCACTGGGCGATGCTGAAGATCTACGGGCATCGGTACGCGAGGGACCATCCAGAGCTTGCTTCGCTGCCGGCTGAGTACGTGCTGCTGGATGTGTGACCGCGGTGTCTTGGTCTCCGCTTGCCCCGTGACCTTTCGGCAGCTGCGGGCCTGGGGGGGCCGGACACACGAGCTGATGGCCGAGGTCGTGTGCCATACACGGACCTCGCCGCTGTCCCTGGTCGCGGACGGTTCGATCCAGTCGTCTCCGAGGGAGCCCTGCGCGGGGTGACGTAGATCGTGGCAGTGCGCTGAGGGGGGGCTAGGAAATGCGGGACGGGCATGCATCATCCAGGGCTGCAGGAGCGGGGTTGTCGACGTGATCCCAGGAATAGGCGGCGTTGAACCGTTCAAGAGCCCGCAGGGTACGAGGCGACAAGATCTTCATCGTCCCAGTTCATCAACTCCCAGCCGCGTGAACACCCTGTTCTAGAACAAGGACCACTTGCTCCCGGGCTGCCGGACGCAGTCCAAGGAAGCGAGTTGAAAAACACCTACTCAACTTGAATCTTGACGTCCAACTCGTTGGCGCGACTGCCCTCATGCAGGTCAGAGCCATGGCTCATGGCCGGGCGAATACCTCAGGCAGGTTGCGGGACGCCGCCCCCGCGAGGCCCCACGCCCTGGGCGTTCCGTAACCTCTTCGAGTCTGGCAGCCGTGCCTGGCAGCACCCGCAGGATCGAACCCATGAGGCCAGGATGACCGACTACGACAGCGTGTGGCGACTCATGGATGGCAGCACCCTCGTCGGCACGATCACCGTGTGACAGTGTTGGACGACTCTCTGCGTGAGCACGAAGGCGGGGGTTCGCGACACTCGTGGTGGACATGAGTGTTGATCTTGGTGGGCAGTCTGATCTTGCTTCGTGAACGACGACGCGGTGTGCACGAGGTGGAGGTGCGATGCGCTCGCCGGCGAGGTAGCGGGTGACGGTGGAGGCCGCGTAGTTGGCCTGCACGGCCAGACTCCGCTGGGTCACCCCGTCCATAGCGAAAGCGGGTGGGTGCAGATCCTTTGGAGGGAATCGACCGTCCGCTCTCGGCAGTCAAGGGAATCTCGGTCGCCCGTGCGGGTGGAGGAGTACGACAATGGCGGGATGCCATCGCCCGAGCTCACTGCGGATGAGTATGAGAGAACCGTCGAGATGACAGGTGGTACTACGTGTGGGCCCTGTCCAAACGGAGTGAGATCCTCTGAGCAGCCATAGGCGGAACAGGTGCTGTCCCGTCTCAGTGAAGTCGGGGAAGTCTCACCCTGGCAACGCCGCGCGCCCAGCCACAAGGCCATAGGGAGACAGCCAGCACCTCGAGCCTCAAAGACCTCGATTCGACTCAGGTGAACGGTCTGGACGCTGCATTTTCAGGCACAGGTTCTGACAGTTCAGGGAACGCGGCCGCTGCTTCCAGCTCGAGTCCGCCGTTTTCGGCTGGTCCGAGCTGGCCGTCGGGGCGGGTGGGTGTAGAGGGCGAGGAGTCTCGTGGCGGGGCCGAGTCTCTTCTTGCGAATCTTCCGGTTGCCGGTCACTTTCTGGGTCCAGGCGGAGATGCGGGCGCGGTGGTTCTTGCCGAAGGCGAGAGGGCTGGGCTGGTCGGGAAGCAGGGTGGGGATGGTGAACGGCGCAGGGGTTCTCGGGCCGGGAGGCCATTACCTCGGCGGTGGTGGCGGGCTGGATCAGGCAGCCGTCGGCGACGAGTACGTGCTCGGCGTCGTCTTGGAGTCAGCCGGTCATGTCCTGGCCGGTGATGTTGCCGGTTCCGGCGCGTGCGGCCTGCAGGGTGAGCATGAGCGCGGCCAGGTGTACTCCGGGCTCAGGGTGCGGGGTGTGGCGTAGTCGAGCACGCCGTCGGCGCGGTGCCCAGGCTTCAGACGCCTCAAATTCGCTTTTGGATCAGACGGCATCGCGGGCCCAGGTGGCCGGAGAGCCCGTGGAGGACGGCGTCGCCGAGCGGCGGCCAGTTGTTGAAGTGCACCGCGACGCTGGCGACGTGGATGGCCCACTGGCCGGTCCAGTCGCCCAGTAGGGCGGAAGTAGTGCAGTTTTCGCAGGTCGCAAACGGTTCCGTCTGATCAAGCCAGTGCTGGACGAGCGTGATGTGTGCGTCTTCGTTGAGCTGCGTGGTGCAGTTCGGGCAGGCTGGCGGGGTGTAGTTGCCGCCCGGGTCGTGGACTTGGCGTTGGTCGAGGATGTCGATGCCGTCGCTGACAGGGCCGTTGTAGTCGTGGGTGTCGCGGAGAGCGGCTGTGGCGGCGGGACCGGGGATGTACCGACTTGGCCGCCAGAGCGGATCATGGCGGTCATTGGGTTGAATGATCCGCTGATCGAGAAGCCAGATGGTGGCCGCCGCCGCCCGGGCGGGAGCTTCCTCGACCGAGGCGCTCAGCTCCGCGATGATGATCGCACTGTCGCTCATGGCTGCGAGCGTAGCGTTGGGATTCCAAGATCGGTCGGCCCGGCAGGACTGCGAGCGCCGAGTCATTGGTGCGAGTTTGTCGTCAGTGCCAGCGAGGCTAACCCGGAGGCGTTCTACCTCGCCGAGCCAGCCCTCGCGCTTGGCCTCCGCGATGTGGGCGTGCAGGTTGTCGCGGATCTCCACCAAGCGGCCGCGTTGGGCGGGGTGGGGTCAGAGCATCGGGCAGCGGACGCAGGCGTGTTCGTCGATGCAGGGGGGACTGAACGAGCGGCCGCAGGTGCCGATGGAGACGGGGGAGCAGGGGTGGTCGGTCCGCCGGCTTCGACAAGACGATCTACAAGCACAGGAACGAAGTTGAGCGAACGATCAACGCCTTGAAGAACTCCCTGGCCGTGGCCACGAGGTTCGACAACCGTGCCTACGTCTTCCACGGCACCGTCACCCTCGCCTCGATCAGACTCTGGCTCCGGCCCTGATCCGCTGTTCAGGCGCGTCCTAGAACGTCGCCAACTTCCTCACCACCACGTCGGCTGCCCTTACGTAGCGGTCCGGCTCCTCCGACTGGGCCCGCTCCGCCGGTCCTGCGTTCTCGCTATGCGCGACGAGTCTGAAGATCAGTGCACGGACCAGCATCTGCGGCCAGTCAGGATGATTGCTGCCGACCGTCAGCAGGTCAGACGGAAGGTCGAACCACAGCAGGCCGTCCGCAATCACGATGGCCTCGGCGAACACCGGCGGCCGCCAATACGGGGAGAAGTCGATAACCGTAGGCACTTGATCCGCAGCGAACAGGACATTGCCCGTGAGATCGCCGTGGATGAGCTGAGCTGCGTCCTGTTTCACTGGGCGCCTCAGCTCCAGCAAGGTCGAAAACGGTGCGGCGAGGTCGTCAATCACGTCGATGTTCTGCTCGCCCCACGCCACTCGGTCGGCAACAGCCCAGGGATGCACGTGCCGATCAAGGAAGTCGGGCCGGGGCACTTGCCGCAGAGCGGCGTGGAAGGCTCGGCCGGCGCTCAGCACGTCGGCCCAGTGTCCCTGCGGCCCAGATTGACCGGTCACGAACTCACTGGCAGTCCAGCCATCCACGATGCTTCGCCCGTCGGCAGCCCGCAGCGGTCGCGGAACTCGGAAGCCACCGCGTGACGCTAGCTTCTCGAACAAGGAAGTAGCCCACTCGACCTCGTCGCCAGGGCCCTCCGCGGGCTTGAATACATACTCGCCAACGAGAACGCTTCGTCCCTGCCCACCAACCAGCGGGACAGCAGAACCCTTCACCCCGAAGGCATCAAGGACGGCAGGGGCCGGGACGGCGTTGCTCGGCGTTTCAGTCACGCCGGTCATCCTGTCGACGTCGCCTTGCCTGGCGCATCTTGTTTTGGCCCAGCCCCATCCTTCACACGTGTACAAGCAAGATCCGCCGGACAGGGCCTAGTTGGACTTTGTTAGGTGGCTGGTCACGGCCCAGTTTCGGTAGTTCGCTTGGGGTATGACTCCGGAGGAGTTTGCCGGGTGTCGTGACCGGCTGGTGGAGTTCGCGGCGGAGGTGTTTGCGCCGCTGGTGCGGTCGGATCAGCGGGCGAAGGGCGGGCTGTATCTGCGGGGCCTGCTGCTGGATGGGCGGCGGAAGTCGATGCAGCCGATGGCCCGGCGGCTTGGTGTGGATCACCAGGGGTTGCAGCAGTTCGTGACGTCGTCGACCTGGCCGGTCGCCGCGGTGCAGCAGCGGCTGGCCCGGCGGGCGGTGGCCACGGTCCGGCCGGAGGTGTGGGTGGTGGATGACACCGGCTTCCCCAAGGACGGTGATCACTCGCCCGCGGTGGCGGCGCAGTACTGCCCGCCGTTGGGCAAGACCGCCAACTGCCAGGTGGCGGTGAGCGTGCACGCCGCTACCGACACCGCGTCCTGTCCGCTGGCCTGGCGGCTGTTCGTGCCCGCGTGCTGGGACGGGCCCGCGGCCTCCGAGCGGCGCCGGCACTGCCGCATCCCTTCTGGCGTGCACCATCAGGCGAAGTGGCAGCTGGCGTTGGACATGCTCGATGAGATGGGCGGGCTGGGACTGCGGCCCGCGGTGGTGGCCGCCGACGCCGGATATGGCAGCAACGCGTACTTCCGCGCCGGGCTGGATGATCGGCATCTGGCCTATGTGCTGCAGGTCGAGAGCAAGTTGACGGCATACGCGGCAGACGTGGAACCGGTGACTTTGACCTATGGCGGGCTGGGGCCGCATCCGCTGCCCCGCTATCGCACCCGGCCGGTCAGCCTGCGTGACCACGTGCTGAGTGCGGGCCGCGGACAGGCTGTCACCGTCACCTGGCGGCGGGGTCCAAGAGGTCAGATGCGTTCCCGGTTCGCATTCCTGCGCGTCCGCCCGTCCGGGCGCCGCCCCAAACCCGCCGCCGATGGCACCATCGCCCTGCGCTGGCTGATCGCCCAGTGGCCCACAGGCGCCGACGAACCGGTCAAGTACTGGCTCTCCAACCTGCCCGCCGACCTCCCACCCCACGTCCTGGTCCGCCTCGCCAAGACCCGCTGGCGCATCGAGCACGACTACCGCGAGCTGAAGACCGCCCTTGGACTCGACCACTTCGAGGGCCGGTCCTGGGAGGGCTGGCACCGCCACGTCACCCTCGTGACCGCGGCCCACCTGTTCCTGACCGAACGACGCACCGACCCAAAAACCCCTGCCAGGGCCTGACCCTCTACCAGGCCCTCGCCCAACTCCAGCACATGCTGGCCACCTGGTCAGGACGCTGTCCCACCTGCCGACAGCCCGCACCCTGGCAGCCCTACGACAGCACCTAACAAAGTCCTA
>NZ_JBNJLS010000044.1:0-5952 GCF_050510915.1 Streptomyces odontotermitis
TATCTGCGATCAGACAGTCTCGGGGAGCTCCTCGAGGCCCTCCGCGACCAGCTTCGCCAGACGGTCCAGGGCGGCGTCCGCACCCTCGGCGTCCGACGCGAGCACGATCTCCTCGCCGCCCTGGGCGCCCAGGCCGAGCACCGCGAGCATCGAGGCGGCGTTGACGGGGTTGCCGTCGGCCTTGGCGATCGTCACGGGGACGCCCGCGGCCGTGGCCGCGCGGACGAAGATGGAGGCGGGGCGGGCGTGGAGGCCCTCGGCCCAGCCGACGTTGACGCGGCGCTCAGCCATGTGTTGCTGCCTTCCAGGTGTCTCACACTTGTCTAGACCACTATCTCATGCCGCGACAGGTGCTCCGCCGGACGTCCGTCCACGCTGTGCGTGCCGTACGTCCCGAGCCCCGGCCGCCTTTCGACCTCTCCTAGCCTGCCCCGGCCCCGGCACCCCCGCGACCCGTACCCTGACCCCATGCAGACCCCGTCGGATCAGCAGTCGGACCAGCATGCGTACCCGGCCCACTGGGAGGCCGACGTGGTGCTGCGCGACGGGGGCACCGCCCGGATCAGGCCCATCACGGAGGCCGACGCCGACCGGCTGACCAGCTTCTACGAGCAGGTCTCGGACGAGTCGAAGTACTACCGCTTCTT
The DNA here is from genome assembly GCF_050510915.1 of Streptomyces odontotermitis. Classification (NCBI taxonomy): domain Bacteria; kingdom Bacillati; phylum Actinomycetota; class Actinomycetes; order Kitasatosporales; family Streptomycetaceae; genus Streptomyces; species Streptomyces odontotermitis. The sequence continues at coordinate 648 of NZ_JBNJLS010000044.1, forward strand.
CGCGCCCTACCCGCGGCTGTCCGCCAAGGACGTGCACCGCTTCACCCATCACGACTACGTGGACCGGGTGGGGCTCGCGGCGGTGGTCGGCGGAGAGTTCATCGCGACCGTCCGCTACGACCGCATCGACGCCAACGGCATGGCCGCCTCGTCCCGCCCGTCTCCCACCGCCACCCTTGCCGGAGGGCGCCTCGCGCCCGCCCCTCCTGTTCCCGACGAGGCCGAGGTCGCCTTCCTCGTGCAGGACGCGCACCAGGGCAGGGGAGTCGCCTCCGCTCTCCTGGAGCACATCGGGGCCGTCGCCCGGGAGCGCGGGATCCGCCGCTTCGCGGCCGAGGTGCTGCCCGCCAACTCCAAGATGATCAAGGTGTTCACGGACGCCGGGTATCAGCAGAAGCGCAGCTTCGAAGACGGCGTCGTCCGCCTGGAGTTCGACATCGAGCCGACGGACCGGTCGCTCGCCGTGCAGCACGCGCGCGAGCAGCGCGCCGAGGCCCGCTCGGTGCAGCGCCTGCTCACCCCGGGCTCCGTCGCCGTGATCGGCGTGGGCCGCTCCCCGGGAGGCGTCGGCCGCAGCCTGCTGCGCAACCTCAAGGAGGCCGCGTTCACCGGCAGCCTGTACGCGGTCAACGCCGCCTTCGCCGAGGACCAGCCGCCCGTCGACGGAGTGCCCGCCCACCGCTCCGTCGCCGACATCGCCGACCCCGTGGACCTCGCCGTCGTCGCCGTGCCCGCCGAGCGGGTCCCCGAAGTGGTCGCCGCGTGCGGGGAGCGGGGCGTGCAGGGGCTCGTGGTGATCTCCGCCGGATACGCCGAGAGCGGCGCCGAGGGACGGGAGCGGCAGCGCGAACTGGTGCGCCAGGCACGCTCCTACGGGATGCGCATCATCGGACCCAACGCCTTCGGAGTCATCAACACCTCTCCGGAGACCGGGCTCAACGCCTCGCTGGCACCGCAGTCCCCCGCGCGCGGGCGCATCGGTCTGTTCACCCAGTCCGGCGCGATCGGCATCGCGCTCCTGTCCGGACTGCACCGCCGCGGTGCCGGCCTGTCGACGTTCGTCAGCGCGGGCAACCGCGCGGACGTCTCGGGCAACGACCTGCTGCAGTACTGGCACGAGGACCCCGACACCGACGTCACGCTGATGTACCTCGAATCCATCGGCAACCCGCGGAAGTTCACCCGCCTCGCCCGCCGCACCGCCACCGCGAAGCCCCTCGTCGTCGTGCAGGGCGCCCGGCACAGCGGCATCGCGCCCACCGGCCACGCGGTGCGCGCCACCCGCCTCCCGCACGCCACCGTCTCGGCGCTGCTGCGGCAGGCGGGCGTGATCCGGGTCGACACCGTCACGGAGATGGTCGACGCGGGCCTCCTCCTCGCCGGACAGCCGCTGCCCGCCGGACCCCGGGTCGCCATCCTCGGCAACTCCGAGTCGCTGGGGCTGCTCACGTACGACGCCTGCGTCGCCGAGGGGCTGCGGCCGCTGCCCCCGAGGGACCTCACCACGGCCGCGACCCCCGCCGACTTCCGCGCCGCCCTCGCCGAGGCCCTCTCCGACGGCGCGTGCGACGCCGTCATCGTCACCGCGATCCCCTGGGTGGGGGAGTCCATCGACGAGTCCGCCGCCGAGGGCGAGGGCCTCGCCGCCGCCCTCACCTCCGCCACGGAGGGCTGCCCCGCCAAACCGGTGGCCGTCGTCCACGTGGAGCTCGGCGGGCTCGCCGAGGCGCTGGCCGCCGCCACCCGGACCCGGCCGGACGCCCGGGTGCCGGCCCCCGGCACCGAAACGGCCCGCTCCGAAGAGGACGCCCAGCCGGCCGACCCCCCGCCCCTCACCGGACACGGCACCGGCACCCTCCCCGCCTACCCCGCCGCCGAGCGGGCCGTACGCGCCCTCTCCGAAGCCGTGAAGTACGCCCAGTGGCACCGCGACGCGGGCAACCCCGGCAAGGTCCCCGAGTACGAGGACATCGACGAGAGCGGCACCGCCGACCTCGTCACCGCCCTGCTCGCCAAGAACGACGACGCCCGCGGCACCACCCTCGCGGGACCGGACGCCCACGCCCTGCTCGCCCGCTACGGCATCGCCGTGAAGGCCGCGCGGCCCGCCCCCGACCCGGACGCCGCCGCCCGCGCCGCAGCTCAGCTCGGCTACCCGGTCGCCCTGAAGACGACGGCGCCCCACCTGCGCCACCGCGCCGACCTCGGCGGGGTCCGGCTCGACCTGGCCGACGAGGACCAACTGCGCCGCGCCTACGCCGAGTTGACCGAGACCTTCGGCACGCCCGAGGAGCTGCGCCCGGTCGTCCAGGGCATGGCGCCCCGGGGCGTCGACACCGTGGTGCGCGCCGTGCTCGACCCCGCCGCGGGGGCCGTGCTCTCCTTCGGCCTCGCGGGCGCCGCGTCCGAGCTGCTCGGCGACACCGCGCACCGGCTGATCCCGGTCACCGAACGGGACGCGGCCCAGGCGATCCGGTCGATCCGGACCGCGCCCCTCCTCTTCGGCTGGCGCGGCTCCGCACCCGTGGACACCGCCGCCCTCGAAGAGCTGCTCCTGCGCGTCTCCCGCCTGGTCGACGACCATCCCGAAGTGGTCGCGGTCTCCCTGGAGCCGGTGGTCGTCGCCCAGCGCGGCCTGACCGTGCTCGGCGCCTCCGTCCGGCTCGCGCCGCCGCCCGCGCGCACCGACCTCGGTCCCCGCACGCTGCCCGTGTACTGAGCCCGCCATGGGGGCACTGCGCGCCCCCTGCCGGGCCGTAGGATGGAGGGCATGGCAAAGACCGGTACGACGACCCAGGGGCTGCGCGCGGCGATCGAGCGCAGCGGCTACTACCCGGCCCTCGTGGCCGAGGCGGTGGAGGCCGCGATCGGCGGCGAGTCCATCGGGTCGTACCTGGTCCACCAGGAGACGACGTTCGACGCGAACGAGGTGCGCCGGCACGTCACGGTCCTCGTCCTGACCGACACCCGCTTCATCGTGAGCCACACGGACGAGCAGGCCGCCGACAGCACGTCCCCGACGCCGTACGCGACGACGTCCACCGAGTCCGTGAAGATCGGCCGCATCTCCTCCGTGGTCCTCAGCCGCGTCGTCGCCAACCCCGAGAAGTACGTGCCCGGCACGCTGCCCCGCGAGGTCGTCCTGACCATCGGCTGGGGCGCCGTCTCCCGCATCGACCTGGAGCCCGCGGCCTGCGGCGACCCCAACTGCGAGGCGGACCACGGCTACACGGGCAACTCGACGGCGGACGACCTCAGCCTGCGCGTCAGCGAGGCCGGCGACGGCCCCGACGCGGTGCGCCAGACGCTCGCCTTCGCCCAGGCCCTCTCCGAGGTCACGGCGGCGACGCGGGACACCGGCCGCTGATGTCGCTGCCCGCCTGGGACGACGTGCAGCCCCTTGCCGTCGCCTCCGCCCCCGTGCCCGAGTACGGCGCGGGCTCGCTCGCCGATCTGCTCCCCACGCTGGTGGCCCACCAGGGCGTGCCCGGCTTCGAGGCGCCGCGCATCCCCGAGCTGGCCCCGGCCGACCGCAACTGCGTCTTCCTGATCGACGGCCTGGGCTGGGAGCAGCTGCGTGCCCACCCGGCCGAGGCGCCCTTCCTGACGTCCCTGATCGCCTCCTCGCGGGGCGCCACGGGCCGCCCGATCACCGCGGGCTTCCCCGCGACGACGGCCACCTCGCTGGCCTCGGTCGGCACCGGCCTGCCCCCGGGTGGACACGGGCTGCCGGGCTACACCGTGCGCAACCCCGCCACCGGCGAGCTGATGAACCAGCTCCGCTGGAACCCGTGGACCGACCCGCGCGCGTGGCAGCCCCACCCCACCGTCTTCCAGCAGGCCCACGAGGCGGGCGTGCACACCGCGCAGGTCTCGTCCCCGCACTTCGAGAACACCCCGCTCACCAAGATCGCCCTCAGTGGCGGAACGTTCCGCGGCCGCCTCTCCGGAGAGGACCGCATGGACCTCGCCGCCGAGCAGCTGGCGGCGGGCGACCGTTCGCTGGTCTACACGTACTACGCGGAGGTGGACGGCAAGGGACACCGCTTCGGTGTTGATTCCGACGCCTGGCGCGGTCAACTCATGTATGTGGACCGGCTCGTCCAGCGTCTGGCCGAGCAACTCCCGCCGCGCAGCGCCCTGTACGTGACCGCCGACCACGGCATGCTCGACATCCCCTTCGACGAGCAGTCCCGCTTCGACTTCGACGAGGACTGGGAGCTCCGTGCCGGAGTCGCCCTCCTCGGCGGCGAGGGCCGCGCCCGCCATGTGTACGCGGTGCCGGGCGCGGCGAACGACGTGCTGACCGTCTGGCGCGAGGTCCTCGGAGAGCAGTTCTGGGTGGCGAGCCGGGACGAGGCGATCGCGGCGGGCTGGTTCGGTCCACACATTGATCAACGTGTGTACGAGCGGCTCGGCGACGTCATCGCCGCGGCCCACGACGACGTCGCGATCATCGCCTCGCAGCTGGAGCCCAAGGAGTCGGCCCTGGTCGGCATGCACGGTTCCATGACCCCCGTCGAACAGCTGGTGCCGCTCCTCGAAGTCCGCTCCTGAGCGCCACCGCCACCCACACTCGTACGTACCGAAAGGTCTTCAACTCCCCATGCCCGAGCTGGTGTTCTTCTCCGGAACGATGGACTGCGGAAAGAGCACGCTGGCTCTGCAGATCGAGCACAACCGCTCGGCCCGCGGCCTGGTGGGCATGATCTTCACGCGGGACGACCGCGCGGGCGAGGGCAAGCTGTCGTCACGCCTCGGCCTGGTCACCGACGCGGTGGAGGCGGAGCCGGACCTCGATCTGTACGGGCACGTGGTGGAGAGTCTCTCGCAGGGCGGCAAGGTCGACTACGTGATCGTGGACGAGGCCCAGTTCCTGGCCCCCGGCCAGATAGACCAGCTCGCGCGGGTCGTCGACGACCTGGAGCTCGATGTCTTCGCCTTCGGCATCACCACCGACTTCCGCACCCGGCTCTTCCCCGGCTCGCAGCGGCTGATCGAACTGGCCGACCGGGTCGAGACGCTCCAGGTCGAGGCCATGTGCTGGTGCGGGGCGCGGGCCACGCACAACGCGCGCACCGTGGGCGGCGAGATGGTGGTCGAGGGGGAGCAGGTCGTGGTGGGGGACGTGGACCGCTCGATGGCGGAGGTCGGGTACGAGGTGCTGTGCCGGCGCCATCACCGGAAGCGGATGACGAGTGCCGCGGCACGGGCGGCGGCGCTGTCGCCGGACGTGCTGCCGATCGTCCCTGCCTGACACGGCGCTCCCTTCTTTCTCCTTCGCCGCGGAATTCATCAAGACATT
>NZ_JBNJLS010000045.1:0-5705 GCF_050510915.1 Streptomyces odontotermitis
CGTCCGCAGCACCAGCGTGTTCACGAAGAACCCGACCAGATCGTCCAGCGCCTCGTCCTGGCGACCCGCCACCGCGCCGCCCAGCGGAATGTCGTCACCCGCACCCAGACGCGAGAGCAGCGTCGCCAGACCCGCCTGCAACACCATGAAGAGCGTGGCGTTGTTGGCGCGGGCCAGGGACGTCAGACCGCGGTGGAGTCCGGGGTCGACAGCGAAGGTGAGCATGCCGCCGCGGTGGCTGGAGACGGCGGGGCGCGGCCGGTCGGTGGGCAGCTCCAGGAGGTCCGGGGCACCCGCGAGCGCGGACTTCCAGAACTCCAACTGGCCACTGATCAGGCTGCCTTCGTCGTCCTCCGCGCCGAGCAGGTCGCGCTGCCACAGCGCGTAGTCCGCGTACTGCACCGGCAGCGGCGGCCACGCGGGGGCGCCGCCCTTCCTGCGCGCCTTGTAGGCGGCGGCGAGGTCGCGGCCGAGCGGGGTCATGGACCAGCCGTCGGAGGCGATGTGGTGCACGGTCAGGAGCAGCACCTGTTCACGGGCACCGAGCACGAACAGCTCCGCGCGGAGCGGGAGTTCGGCGGCCAGGTCGAAGCCGCGGGCCGCGGAGGCCGCGAGCGCCGCGTCCAGGTCGAGCTCGGAGATCTCCTCCACGCGCAGCTCCGGCCGGGCGTCGGCCGGGTCGAGGAGCTGCTGGTACGGGACGCCCGCCGCCTCCGGGAAGAGGGTGCGCAGGCTCTCGTGCCGGGCCACCACGTCCCCGAGGGCCGCGCGCAGCGCCGCCACGTCGAGGGTGCCGTGCAGGCGCAGGGCGAGCGGGATGTTGTAGGTGGCGCCGGGGCCGTCGAGCCGGTCGAGGAACCAGAGGCGGCGCTGCGCGTACGACAGGGGGACCCGGTCGGGGCGGACGGCGGGCAGCAGCGGCGGGCGGGCCGCGGCGGCCTCGTCGACGCGCTCGGCGAGCGCGCTGACGGTGGGCGCCTCGAACAGGGTGCGGATGGCCAGCTCCACGCCGAGCGCGGCACGGACCCGGGAGACCAGGCGGGTGGCGAGCAGCGAGTGGCCGCCGAGCTCGAAGAAGTGGCCGTCGGCGAACACCTCGTCGAGGCCGAGGACTTCGGCGAACAGGCCGCACAGGATCTCCTCGCGCGGCGTGCGGGGCGCCCGGCCCTGCTCGCCGCCGCCGAGGTCGGGGGCGGGCAGCGCCTTGCGGTTGAGCTTGCCGTTGGGGGTCAGCGGCAGCGCGTCGAGGGGCACGAAGGCGGCCGGGACCATGTAGCCGGGCAGGTCGCGGACGGCGTGGGCGCGGGCCTGGGCGGCCTCGGCCGGGGTGTGTCCGGCGGCCGGCACGAGGTAGGCGACGAGCCGCTTGTCGCCGGGCCGGTCCTCGCGGACCACGACGGCGACCTGGGCGACGGCCGGGTGGGCGGCGAGGACGGCCTCGATCTCGCCGAGCTCGATGCGGAAGCCGCGGATCTTCACCTGGTCGTCGGCGCGGCCGACGAACTCCAGGCCGCCGTCCTCGGTCCAGCGGGCGACGTCGCCGGTGCGGTACATGCGGGTGCCGGGCGGGCCGAACGGGTCGGCGACGAAGCGGCCCGCGGTCAGCTCCGGGCGGCCCAGATAGCCGCGGGCGAGGCCGGCCCCGGCGACGTACATCTCCCCTGCGACGCCCGGCGCGGCGGGGCGGAGGCCGCCGTCGAGGACGTAGATCCGCAGGTCGGGAATGGCCCCGCCGATCATGCTGCCGGGTCCCGCGGCGGCGCTCGGCGCGTCCAGGGCGAGATGGCTGACGTGCACCGTGGTCTCGGTGATGCCGTACATGTTGACGAGGACGGGCGCGTGGTCGTCGTGGCGGGCGTACCAGTCGGCGAGCCGCCACAGGTCGAGCGCCTCACCGCCGAACACCACGTACTTGAGGGTGAGTCGGTCGCCGATCTCCGGGTGTTCGCGGTCGGCCTGGGTGAGCTGGTAGAAGGCCGACGGGGTCTGGTTGAGGACCGTCACGCGCTCCTCGGCGAGCAGCCTCAGGAACTCCTCCGGGGAGCGGCTGACGGCGTGCGGGACGACGACGAGGCGGCCGCCGTGCAGCAGCGGCCCCCACAGCTCCCACACCGAGAAGTCGAAGGCGTAGGAGTGGAAGAGCGTCCACACGTCGTCGGGCCCGAAGTGGAACCAGTGGTCGGTGGTGCCGAAGAGCCGCACCACGTTCTGGTGCGGGACGACCACGCCCTTGGGGCGGCCCGTCGAACCGGAGGTGTAGATGACGTACGCGGGGTGGTGCGGCTGGAGCGCGACGGCGGGCGGCGTGGTCGGCTCGGCGGCGAGGGCGTCCTGCGTGGCGTGCTCGTCGAGCACCAGGCACTCGGTGTCCGCGCCCAGGTCGAGCCCCTCGGGCACACCCGCGCCGGAGCGGGTGAGCAGCAGCGCGGGGCGGGCGTCGTCCAGCATGTACGCGAGCCGGTCCACCGGGTAGTCGGGGTCGAGCGGCACATAGGCGGCGCCGGACTTGAGGGTGGCGAGCACGGCCACCACGAGGTCGGCGCAGCGGGGCAGGGCGAGCGCCACGAACCGTTCGGGTCCGGCGCCGTGCCGGGCCAGGAGGTGCGCCAACTGGTTGGCGCGGGCGTCGAGTTCGGCGTAGGTGAGGTGCTCGCCGGCGCAGCTGACGGCGGTCGCGTCGGGGGTGCGGGCGGCCTGTGCGGCGAACAGGGCGGGGATCGTGGCGGGTTCGACGGGGGCGGGTTCGACGGGGGCGGGGGCGGCTGCGGAGCCGGCTCCGTGGCCGTTCCACTCCTCGACGACGCGGTGCAGCTCCTCGGGGCCGAGGACGTCGACGCGCCCTGCGGGGCGGGCCGGGTCGTCGGCGAACGCCTCGAAGATCCGCACGAGGCGGTCGCCGACGCGGCGCACCGCGGCGGTGTCGAAGAGGTCGGGGCGGTGATCGAGGCGCATGGTGAGGCGGCCGTCGACGACGCTCGCGATGACGCCGAGCGCGTAGTGCGTGGCGTCGGTGGCGTCAAGGCCGGTCAGCGTCAGGTCGCCGCTGTCGGGCTGGAGTTGGGCCATGTCGAGCGGGTAGTTCTCGAAGACCGCGATGGTGTCGAAGAGCGGGCTGTGCCCGGCGATGCGCTGCACCTCGGTGAGGCCCAGGTGCTGGTGGGCCATGAGGGACGCCTGCCGGGCCTGGAGCCGCTGGAAGGCGTCGGTGAGCGGCTCGGCGGCGGGGAGTTCGAGGCGCACCGGCAGGGTGTTGATGAAGAGGCCCACCATGGTCTCGATGCCGGGGATCTCCGGTGGTCGCCCGGACACGGTCGCGCCGAAGACGATGTCGTCGCGGCCGGTCAGCTTGGCGAGCAGCAGCGCCCAGGCGCCCTGGAGCACGGTGTTGAGGGTCAGCCCGTGCTCGCGCGCCTGGTCGGTGAGGCGGGTGGTGAGCTCCTCGGTGAGGGCGACGGTGAGGTGCCGGGGCACCGTGGTGGGGGGCGGGGCGTCGGCGGGGGTGAGCAGGCTGGGCTCGCCGAGCCCGTCGAGTGCCTTGGCCCAGGCGGTCTCGGCGGCGGCCTTGTCCTGCCCGTCGAGCCAGGCCAGGTACTGGCGGTAGGGCGTGACGCGCGGCAGCGCGCCGTCGTCGCCGCGGGTGGCGTACAGCTGGAACAGCTCGCGCACCAGGACCGGCATGGACCAGCCGTCCATCAGGATGTGGTGCTTGGTGAGGACCAGGCGGTGGCGGCCCTCGCCGAGGCGGTACAGGCCGCCGCGCAGCAGCGGCGGCCTGGTCAGGTCGAACCGCTCGGCCCGGTCGGCGGCGAGCAGCTCGTCCAGCTCGGCCCGCTGCCGCTCGGGGTCGGCGGCCAGATGTCCCAAGTCCGTTTCGCGCCAAGGGAGTTCCACCTCGTGCGGCACGATCTGCACGGTGCGGCTGAGCCCCTCGTAGCGGAACGCGGCGCGCAGGTTCGGGTGGCGGCGCAGCAGGCCGTTGGCGGCGGCCCGCAGCGCGGCCGGGTCCAGCGGCCCGTCCAGGTCGAAGATGAGCTGCACGGTGTAGATGTCGGCTGCGTGCTCGTCGTACAGCGCGTGGAAGAGCAGCCCCTCCTGCAGGGGTGACAGCGGCAGTACGTCGGCGAGTCCCGGCTTCGTCATTGAGAAGTTCTCCAGTCGGCTTCCAGCAGGTCGATCTCGGCCTGGGACAGAGAGACAAGGGTCAGGTCGGAGGGCGTGTGCCCGCCGGACTCGGGGGCGCGTGCGTGGTCGGCGAGGACGGTCAGGGCGCGGAACCAGGTGTCGGCGAGGTCGGCGACCTCGGCCCCGGTGAACAGGTCGTCCGCGTAGGTCCAGGTCGCCACCAGGCGCGGCCCCTCGGGGTGGTCCTGGGTGAGGGCGTTGAGCTCCAGTTCGTGGGTGAGCGGCATCCCGGGGTCGCTGCCGCCGCCGAGCGCCGGGGCCTCGGGGGCCGCGGTCCAGGGCTCTTCGGGGCGGGCGGCGGCCGGGAAGCGGCCCAGGTAGTTGAAGCCGAGCTGCGGGGGCGGCGCGGCGGGCAGCGGGTCGCCGGGCGCCAGGTGGCGCAGCATCCCGTAGCCGATGCCGCTGTCCGGCAGGGCGCGCAGCTGCTCCTTGATGCGCTTGAGCGCCTCGCCGACGGCGGGCCCGCCGGCCCAGAAGTCGGCCCGTGAGGCGGGGCCCGGGTCGAGCCGCACCGGGTAGAGGCTGGTGAACCAGCCGACGGTGCGGGACAGGTCGACACCGGCCACGACGTTCTCGCGGCCGTGCCCCTCCAGGTCCACCAGGACCGTGGGGCCGCTGCCCTTGGCGCGCCGGGCCCGCCAGTCGGCGACGGCGAACGCGAACGCGGTGAGCAGCACGTCGTTGACGCCGGCGTGGAACGCGGCGGGCACCTCGCCGAGCAGCGGTGCGGTGCGCTCGGCGGGCAGGGTGCGCTCGACGGCGCGCTCGGTGGCGAACGTGTCCCGGCCGAGGTCGAGCCTGCGCCCGCCGACGACGGGGTCGTCACCGGTCAACTGCCGCTGCCACAGCAGCAGTTCGTCCATGCGTCCGGGCGCTGCGGCGGTCAGCTCGCGGGCCCAGACCCGCAGCGGCGTCGGCACCGGGGCCGGGTCCGGCTCCCCGCCCTTGGCGAGGGCCTCGCAGGCGGCGGCCAGATCCGGTACGAGGATGCGCCAGGACACCCCGTCGACGACCAGGTGGTGGATGACGAGCAGCAGCCGCCCCGCGGCGCCGGGCCCGGCGTCGAACCAGACCGCCTGGAGCATCAGCCCGTCGTCCGGCGACAGCCAGCCCGCGGCGACGTCGGTCTCGTCCTCGACGACGGCGCGCAGCCGCTCGCTGCCGATGCCGCTCGCGTCGATCCGCCGCACCACGTCGCGGGCCGCGACCGCGCCCGGCTCGGGCACGTCGAGGGCCCAGCCGTCGGCGCGGACCAGACGGGCCCGGAGCGCGTCGTGGTGGTCGAGGAGGGCCTGCACGGCGAGGATCAACTGGTCCTCGGTGAGCCCGGCCGGGGTGTGCACGAGCATCGACTGGTGGAAGCGGTCGATGGGGCCGCCGCGGTCGCGCAGCCACCGCACGATCGGCGTCGCGGGCACCCGGCCGACCCCGCTGCCCGCGGCGAGGACGGGCGCCGCCTCGACGGCCCCGGCCACGGCCGCGAGGGCGGCGACCGTCTTGTGGTCGAAGACCTGTCTGGGCTC
>NZ_JBNJLS010000046.1:0-3095 GCF_050510915.1 Streptomyces odontotermitis
TACGCCCGTGATGGACTCGACGACGTCGCCCAGCGACTCCAGGTGCTGGATGTTCACCGTCGAGACCACATTGATCCCGGCGGCGAGCAGCTCCTCCACGTCCTGCCAGCGCTTCGCGTTCCGCGAGCCGGGGATGTTCGTGTGGGCGAGCTCGTCGACCAGGGCGACGGCGGGTGCGCGGTGCAGGACCGCGTCGACGTCCATCTCGGTGAAGACCGAGCCGCGGTACTCCAGCTCCTTGCGCGGGACCTGCTCCAGGCCGTGCAGCATCACCTCGGTGCGCGGCCGGCCGTGGTGCTCGACGAACGCGACGACCACGTCGGTGCCCCGCTCGATACGGCGGTGCGCCTCGGACAGCATCGCGTACGTCTTGCCGACGCCCGGTGCCGAGCCGAGGTAGATCCGAAGCTTGCCGCGTGCCATGGCCCCATTGTCTTTCAGAAACTGCCGTCTACGCAGCGTCGACCTTACGGCCAGGGATTTACTCAAATGGGACGAGGGGGGACCCGGGGGACGTCCTTGACGCAACCCTGATGGGGCCGGATCCCGGCGGCATCCCCCCTCGCCCGGCCCGGGACGGGGCCCGGATCAGCTCGGATTGTCGCCGTGCGTCAGGGTCTCCCAGGCGACGAAGAGGTTGTTCGAGCCGGCCGGCCGGTTCCGCTCGGTGAGCTTCTGGGTGTTGGCCATCGGCACGCCGAGCCGGTTGTGCAGCGCGTTGTAGCCGACCTCGGTGACGGGCCCGAGGCCGCGCTTGACCGAGCCGCCGCACAGCCACCCGGGCGGCGTCTCACCGAGCTCGTACTTCGACTGGAACCCGAGCCCCTGCCGCAGCCGCTCCCCCACGTCCGTCCCGTACAGGTCCTGCCCCTGGATGCGGCTGGTCTCGGCGACGTGCGAGATGGCGGAGAGCCCGTACCCGGTGTGCGTGAAGTCACGGCAGGTCTCCTGGGTGAGCCCGGTGACGAAGGTGCCCTGCCCCTGCCAGTACTTGACGATCTTGTCGCGGGTGTCGAGGTGCTGGCCGGGCACGGTCTTCGGCAGCAAGCCGTCGGACGAGAGATAGACGTACGCGGCCGTGCGCGTCCGGAAGGCCGCCATCGCCTTGTCGTACGCGGACTTGTCCTCCAGGAAGACGGAGATGCCGACGGCGGCCTCCATCATCGACAGCTCCCAGTTGCCGTTGGAGTTCGAGCCCTTGAGGAGGTCCGGCAGATAGACGGTGCGCAGCATCGTCGCGAAGCGCCCGGAGTTCGCCCAGGTGCCGGTGTACGTGTACTTGATGATCTCGGCGGCCCTGGGCCAGGACGAGCCCGCCCAGCCGGTCTGCAGCGGGGCGTTGCTGTTGGTGTGGTCCTTCAGGGTCGCGGACCAGGCGTCCATGAGCTCGATGGACTTCTTCGCGTACCGCTCGTCGCGGGTGACGTACCAGGCGAGCGCGTCCGTGTACGCGGCGATGGCGTCCTCGCGCTCGTCGGTGCAGCCGATGTTGGGGTCCGAGTAGGGACCGCACTCCACGACGGCGCGGGGCTTGGGCGCTCGGGACAGGGAGGCGTACTTGCTGCCCGTCAGCTGGTCGAAGGCGGACTTCCAGGGCTGTGCGCCCGCGTTCACCTTGCCCCGGGCGAAGTCCAGCTGGGCCCGGGAGACGGTGACTCCCGGGTGCGCGAAGGTGCTCGGCGCGGCGTCGGCGCGCTGGCCGCCGGGCCAGGCGAGGAACCCGGCGGCCAGGGCGGCGACGAGGGCGGGTATCGCGGTGGAGAGCGTGGTGCGGCGCATGAGGGAGCCATCCGTTCTGGTATGTGAACCTCAACTGCCTTTCTGAACACGCGTGTTGGGCCGTGACCATAGGTACGGACCAGACTTCCGTCAAGGGGTGAAGAAAGACGCGCAGTTCAGTGGGGCGAAGGCGCCGCCGCGACCGGCAACGGTCAGTAGTGCCAGTGCGGACGCCCGCTCACATACCCGCACTTGATGATCCGCCCGGAGGCGTCGTGCGTGCTGCGCCCGACGTCGGCCTTCCGGCAGAACTGCCCGGCCCGGTAGCAGTTGCCCGCGTTGGAGGTGATCTCGCACCGCGCACCGGAGCCGCCGCCCGGCGCCGTGGTGGGCCGGTGCGTCGCGTGGGTGCGGGCCGGGGTGGGCGTCGCCTTGTGGGTGGGGACGCGGCTGGGGGCGTGGGTGCGGGGCGGCGTGTGCGTGGGGGTCGCGGTGCGCGTGGGGGTGTGGCTCGGGGACGGGGTCCGGGTGGGCGTGGGGGACTCGGAGGGCGAGGCGGAGGCCGAAGCGGACTCCGGCTTCGACTCCGACACCGAGGCGGTCGGGCCGGCCGCGGAGGACGCCTTGCCGGACCCGTCGTCACACCCCGCGAGGACCAGTACGGCGGCCACGGCGGCCCCCGCTATACCCGCGACACGTCTCCCCCGGCCCGACTTCGTACGCATGCGCATTGCCCCAGCTCCATGTTCTCGAATGCCCCCGAACCACCACTCGGCTCGGCGGCCCACAGCATCAACCGCCTTACCGTAAGGGCCGTCCGCACAGCCCTCCGCGCCCTGAAGGTCCCCGTCACAGAGCCGAACGGCCGGAATTCGCCGGGACCTTCGGCCCCCTCACGCAGCGGCCCGCCCCGGGTGACCGGGACGGGCCGCTGCGCGGAGAGTGACGTCGGCGCTCGTTCGGGAGCGCCGCCGTCAGCCCTTCTTCACGAGCTCCTTGAGCGCGATGTTGAGCTTGAGGACATTGACCCCGGGCTCGCCCATGAAGCCGAGGATCCGCCCGTCGGTGTGGTCCTCGACCAGCTTCTCCACCTTCGCGACGGGAAGGTGGTTCTTCTCCGCGACGCGGTGCGCCTGGAGCTTCGCGTACTCCGGGGAGATCTCCGGGTCGAGCCCCGAGCCGGAGGAGGTGACCGCCTCGGCCGGCACGTCGGACGGCCTGACCTTGAAGTCCGGGGTCGAGTTGTCCTTGACGACGGCGGCCTGGGCGTCCTTGACCTGCTTGACCAACTCGTCGTTGTCGCCGGCGAGGTTGGTGGCGCCGGAGAGGATCAGCTTGTACTGGGTGTTGACGGTGTTCTCGCCGAGGCCGTTGGG
>NZ_JBNJLS010000047.1:0-2899 GCF_050510915.1 Streptomyces odontotermitis
AAATGTCAGCGGCTCGTTTGAGAGACACCCAAGTAGCACGGGGCCCGAGAAATCCCGTGTGAATCTGGCGGGACCACCCGTTAAGCCTAAATATTCCCTGGTGACCGATAGCGGATAGTACCGTGAGGGAATGGTGAAAAGTACCGCGGGAGCGGAGTGAAATAGTACCTGAAACCGTGTGCCTACAAGCCGTGGGAGCGTCGGGCAAGCACTTGTGCTTGCCTCGTGACTGCGTGCCTTTTGAAGAATGAGCCTGCGAGTTTGCGGTGTGTTGCGAGGTTAACCCGTGTGGGGAAGCCGTAGCGAAAGCGAGTCCGAATAGGGCGATTCAGTAGCGCGCTCAAGACCCGAAGCGGAGTGATCTAGCCATGGGCAGGTTGAAGCGGCTGTAAGAGGTCGTGGAGGACCGAACCCACCAGGGTTGAAAACCTGGGGGATGACCTGTGGTTAGGGGTGAAAGGCCAATCAAACTCCGTGATAGCTGGTTCTCCCCGAAATGCATTTAGGTGCAGCGTCGTGTGTTTCTTGCCGGAGGTAGAGCACTGGATAGGCGATGGGCCCTACCGGGTTACTGACCTTAGCCAAACTCCGAATGCCGGTAAGTGAGAGCGCGGCAGTGAGACTGTGGGGGATAAGCTCCATGGTCGAGAGGGAAACAGCCCAGAGCATCGACTAAGGCCCCTAAGCGTACGCTAAGTGGGAAAGGATGTGGAGTCGCAGAGACAACCAGGAGGTTGGCTTAGAAGCAGCCACCCTTGAAAGAGTGCGTAATAGCTCACTGGTCAAGTGATTCCGCGCCGACAATGTAGCGGGGCTCAAGCGTACCGCCGAAGTCGTGTCATTCACACAATAGGGCCAACGCCTGTGTGGATGGGTAGGGGAGCGTCGTGTGCCGGGTGAAGCAGCGCCGGAAGGCAGTTGTGGACGGTTCACGAGTGAGAATGCAGGCATGAGTAGCGATACATACGTGAGAAACGTGTGCGCCGATTGACTAAGGGTTCCTGGGTCAAGCTGATCTGCCCAGGGTAAGTCGGGACCTAAGGCGAGGCCGACAGGCGTAGTCGATGGATAACCGGTTGATATTCCGGTACCCGCTGTGAAGCGTCAAACATCGAATCAGGCGATGCTAAGTCCGTGAAGCCGTCCCGGACCCTTCGGGGAAAGGGAAGTGGTGGAGCCGACGGACCAGACTTGTAGTAGGTGAGTGATGGGGTGACGCAGGAAGGTAGTCCAGCCCGGGCGGTGGTTGTCCCGGGGTAAGGGTGTAGCCCGTCATCTAGGCAAATCCGGATGACATGTGGGTGAGACCTGATGCCGAGCCGATTGTGGTGAAGTGGATGATCCTATGCTGTCGAGAAAAGCCTCTAGCGAGTTTCATGGCGGCCCGTACCCTAAACCGACTCAGGTGGTCAGGTAGAGAATACCGAGGCGTTCGGGTGAACTATGGTTAAGGAACTCGGCAAAATGCCCCCGTAACTTCGGGAGAAGGGGGGCCACTTCTGGTGATCACTCTTGCAGTGTGAGCTGGGGGTGGCCGCAGAGACCAGCGAGAAGCGACTGTTTACTAAAAACACAGGTCCGTGCGAAGCCGTAAGGCGATGTATACGGACTGACGCCTGCCCGGTGCTGGAACGTTAAGGGGACCGGTTAGTGACCTTTCGGGGTTGCGAAGCTGAGAACTTAAGCGCCAGTAAACGGCGGTGGTAACTATAACCATCCTAAGGTAGCGAAATTCCTTGTCGGGTAAGTTCCGACCTGCACGAATGGCGTAACGACTTCTCGACTGTCTCAACCATAGGCCCGGTGAAATTGCACTACGAGTAAAGATGCTCGTTTCGCGCAGAAGGACGGAAAGACCCCGGGACCTTTACTACAGTTTGATATTGGTGTTCGGTTCGGCTTGTGTAGGATAGCTGGGAGACTTTGAAGCATGCACGCCAGTGTGTGTGGAGTCGTCGTTGAAATACCAGTCTGGTCGTGCTGGATGTCTAACCTGGGTCCGTGATCCGGATCAGGGACAGTGTCTGATGGGTAGTTTAACTGGGGCGGTTGCCTCCCAAAGGGTAACGGAGGCGCCCAAAGGTTCCCTCAGCCTGGTTGGTAATCAGGTGTTGAGTGTAAGTGCACAAGGGAGCTTGACTGTGAGACCGACGGGTCGAGCAGGGACGAAAGTCGGGACTAGTGATCCGGCGGTGGCTTGTGGAAGCGCCGTCGCTCAACGGATAAAAGGTACCCCGGGGATAACAGGCTGATCTTCCCCAAGAGTCCATATCGACGGGATGGTTTGGCACCTCGATGTCGGCTCGTCGCATCCTGGGGCTGGAGTCGGTCCCAAGGGTTGGGCTGTTCGCCCATTAAAGCGGTACGCGAGCTGGGTTTAGAACGTCGTGAGACAGTTCGGTCCCTATCCTCTGTGCGCGTAGGAATATTGAGAAGGGCTGTCCCTAGTACGAGAGGACCGGGACGGACGAACCTCTGGTGTGCCAGTTGTTCTGCCAAGGGCATGGCTGGTTGGCTACGTTCGGAAAGGATAACCGCTGAAAGCATCTAAGCGGGAAGCCTGCTTCGAGATGAGTATTCCCACCCCCTTTGAGGGGTTAAGGCTCCCAGTAGACGACTGGGTTGATAGGCCAGATATGGAAGCCCTGTGAGGGGTGGAGTTGACTGGTACTAATAGGCCGAGGGCTTGTCCTCAGTTGCTCGCGTCCACTGTGTTGGTTCTGAAACCACGAACAACCCCGCATGGGTCACACATGCGGTGCGGTTGACAGTTTCATAGTGTTTCGGTGGTCATAGCGTGAGGGAAACGCCCGGTTACATTCCGAACCCGGAAGCTAAGCCTCACAGCGCCGATGGTACTGCAGGGGGGACCCTGTGGGAGAGTAGGACGCCGCCGAAC
>NZ_JBNJLS010000048.1:0-2480 GCF_050510915.1 Streptomyces odontotermitis
TCGCAACGGCGCTGACAGCGGCGCAAGACTCTGACCAGAGCAGTGCACCGCCGGCGGGGAAGGAGGTCGTAACTTGGGAACGGCCGAAGGGGCCGATGACTCCCGAAGAGAGGATGGACCTCTCCAGGTACATGTACCGGAACTCCCCTAGCTATGAAGAACAGGCATCTCAGAAGCGGAGCTCGGTCACGCAAACAGATCTGAACACGTGCCGGAACGCCTCGTATCCGGGCGGCAAAAGGCACAAGATCATGGACCGTACGCACTGGTGCGCCATGGGAGACATCCTGTACCAGGACGGCAACGACTCGATCCGGTTCAGGCTGACGGCCCTGGGGACAACAGGAGCAGAGAGTAACCGCAATGTGGATGTGTGGATCCAGTTGGACAACTGGCGCACCACCGGGAGTCCAAACTGGGGTCAGCAATTCGGCATAAAGGGCGACTGCAGCTCGAACTGCAGCGTCACGGGCAACCGGACCGATCCACTGCAGAAGTGGCGCGACACCCCGACCGGCTCGAACCAGTGGCTCACCTTCTCCTCGCCGGAGGGATCCCTCACAGGCGACAAGGTCGCCAAACACACATTCGGCATCGAATTCACGGCGCAAGAGATAAACAAGATCGAAGATGTACCGTTCCGGTGTGACTCGGCACAGTACGTCGGGAAGTGGCAGGGCTGCGTATTCGATGACGGCCAGCCAGTAACATACAGATTCGACTCTCGCCCGCAGTGGGAAGAACAGACCAAGCACGTCTGGAGGGCACAGAACACCCCGGACGACACTGAGCCGTCATCGGAGCATACAAAGTACATTCCGGGATCCCCGAAGAGCAAGGACCCGCTCACGCGCCTCTACACGAAGGATGGGAAAAAGAAGGCGGCCAACCGGAGGAAGTCTGTAAGCCAGTGCGTAAAATTCTACGGGGCGGATTACGCAACATCGGCGGGTTATGACCGCGAGTGTGATGAGTACCCGTATGCGTCGACATACGAGGGCGCAGTCGAAGGTGCCAGCAAGCAATCCCCAAATGACGGGTACAGGCACTTTTCCGTAGACCCTATTACGAAGAGTCATAACAAAGAAGCCGGAGATGACCTCGCAGAGTTCTACCGGGTCAATCGCATGCTCGATGGGGACAGGTTCTATGTCCATTTGGTTACTCCGGCAGGCGGTGACTACGAGGGGCCTGGCAAACCCTCTGGTGTCGCGGCACCTGTCAGCTACAGCCAGTGTCCGGCGAATTCCGTTG
Source organism: Streptomyces odontotermitis (assembly GCF_050510915.1). Lineage (NCBI taxonomy): Bacteria > Bacillati > Actinomycetota > Actinomycetes > Kitasatosporales > Streptomycetaceae > Streptomyces > Streptomyces odontotermitis. The sequence continues at coordinate 1,255 of NZ_JBNJLS010000048.1, forward strand.
TCGAGGCCAAACAAGCAGAGCCGAAGGCATACCCGGAAGACGTTTTCAATAAGTACGCAGAGACGACACGCGACGGATGGACCGGGGGTGATTCCACCTACAGCGTCACTCTCGGTGACGGCCGCCGTCTGTGGCTCTTCTCCGACACCTTCCTCGGCCCTTTGAACGACAATGGCACGCGACCCCTGACCGCGCCGCTGATTAACAGTACGTTCGTGGCCCAGGTCGGGGACAATCTCACCACCATCACTGGCCCTGACAAGCAGGCGATCATGCCCCAGCCGGCGGCGGGGCACTGGTACTGGCTCGGGGACGGCCTCGTGACCACCATCGGCGGGAAGGAACACCTTCAGGTCGTCTTCCACGAGTGGTACAAGTACGGCCCGGGGGTCTGGGATTTCAAGATCAAGCGTTCTATGGTCGCGACGTTTGACACCAGCGATCTCACAAAGCCGGCATCGATTCAGCCACTTCGCTCCGGCACGGGTATCCAGTGGGGATCGGCTGTCATGTCCGCCGAGCAGAGCGGTGACGGCTACACGTACATCTACGGTGTCGACAGCAAATCTGTGAATAAGGGCATGAGAATCGCTCGTGTCAAGGGAACCAACATCGCCCAGCCCGAGAAGTGGGAATACCTCAACTCAAGCCGCGGCTCATGGATGTATGGCGAGACTGAAGGCGACACCGCCCTGACCGGTGTCTCTAACGAGTACAGCGTTACGCCGTTCAAGGGCAACTTCGTGGTCATCAGTCAGGACAGCACGGACGCGTTCAGCGGAAAGATCCGCCTGTGGTTCGGCTGTGACCCCTTCGGGGCCTTCGGGCATCTGGATGGCAACGACGAGGTCTTCCGGATGCCCGAAGGGGGCCCTGTGCCTTTCGGGGACTGCGTGGCCGCGGGCAAGGAAGAAGACGGCAGGTGCTTCTCCTACAACGCTCATGTCCATCCGTCCCTGGCATCAGGGAGCCGATGGATCATGTCCTACAACGTGAACAACTTCGACAACAGCGTCTCCTCCAGCGGCGCCCACTACCGAGATCCCACCATCTACCGGCCCCGCTTCGTGTCCTTCACTCTGACAGCCAAGGGCCTCAGAGAGGCCAGGGGCAAGGTCACGTACGAGACACAACCCAAGCAGACGCGTACACCTTGCCGAGCACAACAGCGCCCCGTGGCAGGAGTGCTGACCAACCCGTGCCCGTAGCAAGCGTCTGATGATTTC
>NZ_JBNJLS010000049.1:0-1691 GCF_050510915.1 Streptomyces odontotermitis
CAGGTCCGCATCGGCGGCCTCGACACCGAGGCCGAGACCGTCGGCACCGGGGCCGCCAAGTTCGACCTCGGCATCGAGTTCGCCGAGCGCGCCGACGGCGGCATGGACGGACTCGTCGAGTACAGCGGCGACCTCTTCGACCACGGCACCGTAAGGAAGCTGACGGACCGTCTGCTGTCGCTGCTCGCCGACGCCGTCGCCGCCCCGGACACCGCGGTCACCGCCTTCGACGTCCTGGCGGACGACGAGCGGCGCCTTGTCCTGGGGGAGTGGAGCGGCGCCGCCGCCGGGACCGGAGGCGCGCCCGGCATCGGAGGCGCGCCCGGGGCCGACCCGGCGCTGACCGTGCCCGAACTGTGGGCGCGCAGGGTCGCCGCCGATCCGCAGGCGCCCGCACTGATCTCGCAGGGGCTCACGCTGTCGGCGGCCGAACTCGACATCAGGGCCGGGCAGTTGGCGCACGAGCTGGTGGCGCGGGGCATCGGCCCCGAGTCGCTGGTGGCGCTCGCGCTGCCGAGGTCGTCGGCCGAGCTGGTCGTCGCGGTCCTCGCGGTGTGGAAGGCGGGCGGCGCCTACCTCCCGGTGGACCCGGCCTACCCGGCCGACCGCATCGCGTACATGCTGGACGACGCCCGCCCCGCCCTCGTCCTCGCCGTGCGGGACACCCTCGGCAGCCTGCCCGACGGCACGGCGGCGCTCGCGCTCGACGGCCTGGACCTCTCCGGGCACCCGGACGGCGGACCCGCCCCCGCGCTGTCCCTCGGCCACCCCGCGTACGTCATCTACACCTCCGGCTCCACCGGCCGCCCCAAGGGAGTCGTCGTCTCCCACGCGGGCGCCGCGAGCCTCCTCACCACCCAGGCCGGGCGGCTCGGGGCCGGACCCGGCAGCAGGGTCCTCCAGTTCGCGTCGCCGAGCTTCGACGCGGCGTTCTGGGAGCTGTGCATGGGCCTGCTCTCCGGCGGCGCGCTGGTCGTCGCCGGCGCCGACGGACTCCAGCCCGGCGAGCCCCTCGCCACGACCCTCGCCGCGCACCGGGTCACGCACGCCACGCTGCCGCCCGTCGTGCTCGCCGCGATGGAGCCCACCGCGGAGCTGCTGCCCGGCGGGACGCTCGTCTCGGCCGGCGAGGCGCTCTCCGCGGAGGTCGTCGGCCGCTGGTCGCGGGGGCGGCACCTCATCAACGCGTACGGCCCGACCGAGTCGACCGTCTGCGCCTCCCTGAGCGGCCCCCTCGCCCCCGGCTCGGCCCCGCCCATCGGGCGCCCCGTCGACCACACCCGCCTGTACGTCCTCGATGCCCGGCTCCGGCCCGTCGCACCCGGCGTGATCGGAGAGCTCTACATCGCCGGACCGAGCCTGGCACGCGGCTACTTGGGGCGCCCGGGGCTGAGCGCAGAGCGCTTCGTGGCCGATCCGTTCGGGCCCGCCGGGGCGCGCATGTACCGGTCCGGGGACCTGGTGCGGTGGCGCGAGGGCGGCCAGCTGGACTACGTGGGCCGGGCCGACGACCAGGTCAAGGTGCGTGGCTTCCGTATCGAACTCGGGGAGATCGAGGCGGAGTTGGCGCGGCACGAGGACGTCGGGCAGGTCGCGGTGATCGTGCGGGAGGACTCGCCGGGTGCCAAGCAGCTCGTCGGGTATGTGGTCCCGCGTCCAGGCCGCTCGGCCGATGCGGCTCAACTGCGGTC
>NZ_JBNJLS010000050.1:0-1649 GCF_050510915.1 Streptomyces odontotermitis
AGCCGCAGTTGAGCCGCATCGGCCGAACGGCCTGGACGCGGGACCACATACCCGACGAGCTGCTTGGCACCCGGCGAGTCCTCGCGCACGATCACCGCGACCTGCCCGACGTCCTCGTTCCGCGCCAACTCCGCCTCGATCTCCCCGAGTTCGATACGGAAGCCACGCACCTTGACCTGATGGTCCGCGCGCCCCACGTAGTCGAGCTGGCCGTCCGCGCGCCAACGCACCAGGTCCCCGGTCCGGTACATGCGCGCCCCGGCGGGGCCGAACGGATCGGCCACGAAGCGCTCTGCGCTCAGCCCCGGGCGCCCCAGGTAGCCGCGCGCGAGCGGCCCCGCCACGTACAGCTCGCCGACGACTCCCGGCGGCACCGGGCGGAGGCGGGCGTCGAGGACGTAGGAGCGGCTGTTGAGTACCGGCAGCCCGATCGGCGGGGCCACGGGCTCGGCCAGCGGACCGGCGACGGAGGCGCAGACGGTGGTCTCCGTCGGCCCGTACGCGTTGAACAGCCGCCGCCCCGTGCTCCAGCGCCCCACCAGTTCCCCGGAGAGCGCCTCGCCGCCCGCGATGAGCGTCCCGCCGGGCAGCAGCGCGGCGTCGGGCTCCATCGCGGCGAGCACGACGGGCGGCAGCGTGGCGTGCGTGACCCGGTGCGCGGCGAGGGTCGTGGCGAGGGGCTCGCCGGGCAGCAGCCCGTCGGCGCCCGCGACGACCAGCGCGCCGCCGGAGAGCAGGCCCATGCACAGCTCCCAGAACGCCGCGTCGAAGCTCGGCGAGGCGAAGCTCAGGACGCGTGCGCCGGGCCCGGCACCGAACCGCTCCCGCTGGGTGGCCAGGAGGCTCGCGACGCCCGCGTGCGGGACGACGACTCCCTTGGGGCGGCCGGTGGACCCGGAGGTGTAGATGACGTACGCGGGGTGGCCGAGCGTGACGCGGGGCGCCGGGCAGGCCGCGTCGTGGTGGGAGACGTCGAGGGCGTCGAGGACGAGGGGCCGGGTCCCGTCGGGGAGCCGGTCCACCGTGTCCCGCACGGCGAGGACGAGGGCGGGGCAGGCGTCGTCCAGCATGTACGCGATGCGGTCGGCCGGGTAGGCCGGGTCCACCGGGAGGTAGGCGCCGCCCGCCTTCCACACCGCGAGCGTCGCCACGGCCAGCTCCGCCGACGACCTCGGCAGCGCGAGCGCCACCAGCGACTCGGGGCCGATGCCCCGCGCCACCAGCTCGTGCGCCAACTGCCCGGCCCTGATGTCGAGTTCGGCCGCCGACAGCTCGTAGTCGGCGCAGATCAGCGCGGGGGCGTGCGGGTCGGCGGCCACCCTGCGCGCCCACAGCTCCGGCACGGTCAGGTTCTCGACCGGCGCCGCGTCCCCGCACCACTCCCCCAGGACCAGGCGCCGCTCCTCGTCCGCCAGGACGTCCACGGCGGTGACGGGGGTGTCCGGGTCGGCGGTCAGCGTGTCCAGGAGCCGGACGAGGCGCGCGGCGAGGCTTGCGACGGTGCCGGCGTCGAAGAGGTCCGTGCTGTATTCGACGAGCCCTTCGACGGTGCCGCCCGTGTGCTCGGTCAGCTCGAAGGCGAGGTCGAACTTGGCGCCTCCGGTGTCGACCCGCCGCATCTCGGTCCGGAACCCGGGGAGTTGGAGTGC
>NZ_JBNJLS010000051.1:0-1625 GCF_050510915.1 Streptomyces odontotermitis
CACACCGGTGATGGACTCGACGACGTCGCCCAGCGACTCCAGGTGCTGGATGTTCGCCGTCGACACGACGTCGATCCCGGCGGCGAGCAGCTCCTGCACGTCCTGCCAGCGCTTCGCGTTCCGCGAGCCCGGGACGTTGGTGTGCGGGAGTTCGTCGACGAGGGCGACGGCGGGCCTCCGCTCCAGGACCGCGTCCAGGTCCATCTCCGTGAACACCGTGTCCCGGTAGGTGAGTTCACGGCGCGGGACCTGCTCCAGGCCGTGCAGCATCACCTCGGTGCGCGGCCGGCCGTGGTGCTCGACGAACGCCACGACCACGTCGGTGCCGCGCTCGACGCGCCGGTGCGCCTCGGACAGCATCGCGTACGTCTTGCCGACGCCCGGTGCCGAGCCGAGGTAGATCCGGAGCTTGCCGCGTGCCATCGTCTCGTCTCCGGGTTCGTTCGTGCGCGGGTCGGTGGGTTACGGAGGGCAGGGGGCCCGGGGGGAGCGGGGCCCGGGGAGGGGCGGTCACGCCTCGAAGCGGTAGCCCATGCCCGGCTCGGTGATGAGGTAGCGGGGGTGGGCCGGATCCGGCTCCAGTTTGCGCCTCAACTGGGCCATGTAGACCCGGAGATAGTTGGATTTCCCTCCATAGGACGGCCCCCACACCTCGCGCAGCAGGTGCTTCTGGGTGATGAGGCGTCCGGGGTTGCAGACGAGGATTTCGAGCAGATGCCACTCGGTGGGCGTCAGGCGCACGTCGCGCCCGTCCCGGGACGCCTTCTTGGCGACGAGGTCGACGGTGAAGGCGTCGGTCGTGACGACCGTTTCCGGGGCGGGCGCCACGCTCTGGGTGCGCCGGACGGCCGCCCTGAGCCGGGCCAGGAGCTCGTCCATGCTGAACGGCTTGGTCACGTAGTCGTCGGCGCCTGCGTCGAGCGCCGCGACCTTCTCGTCCGAGGCGCGCCGGGCGGACAGCACCAGGATGGGCACGCGGGACCAGCCGCGCAGCACCCTGATGACGTCCACGCCGTCGATGTCCGGCAGGCCCAGGTCGAGGACGACCACGTCGGGCCTGCGGGCCGCGGCGAACCGGAGGGCGGTGGTGCCGTCCGGTGCCGCGTCCACGTCGAACTTCCGCGCCTGCATGTTGATCACGAGGGCCCGTACGAGTTGTGGATCGTCCTCCACAACGAGCACTCGGGTCATGGCGGTACGGCCTTCCTCTCCCTCGGCCCTCAGCCCTGGGCCTTGACCAGTTCCTTGAGCGCGATGTTGAGCTTGAGGACGTTGACGCCGGGCTCCCCCATGAAGCCGAGGATCCGCCCGTCGGTGTGGTCCTCGACCAGCTTCTCCACCTTCGCGACGGGGAGGTGGTTCTTCTCCGCGACCCGGTGGACCTGGAGCTTGGCGTAGTCCGGGGAGATCTCCGGGTCGAGACCCGAGCCGGAGGAGGTGACCGCCTCGGCCGGCACGTCGGACGGCCTGACCTTGAAGTCCGGGGTCGAGTTGTCCTTGACGACGGCCGCCTGGGCGTCCTTGACCTGCTTGACGAGGTCCTTGTTGTCACCCGAAAGGTTGGTGGCGCCGGAGAGGATCAGCTTGTACTGGGTGTTGACGGTGTTCTCGCCGAGGCCGTTGGA
>NZ_JBNJLS010000052.1:0-1288 GCF_050510915.1 Streptomyces odontotermitis
GAGCCCGATCGTGGTGTTGAACCAGTTCGTGTCCGCACTCAACCCCGCGAAGGCGGAGCCGTTGTTGTTCGCACCCGACGTGAACGCGTACAAGATCTCCGAGAAGCCGTGCGCCCCCGGGTTCAGCATCGAATTCTTCGGCGTCGGCAGGGCCATCGACACCGCCGTGAAGCCGAGCACCAGCGCGGGCGTGATCAGGATGTAGCAGGCCGCCAGCTTGATCTGCCGCGTGCCGATCTTCTTGCCCAGATACTCCGGCGTACGCCCCACCATCAGACCCGCGATGAACACCGCGATGATCGCCATGACCAGCATGCCGTAGAGCCCGGAGCCGACACCGCCCGGCGCGATCTCACCCAGCTGCATGCCCAACAGATCAATCCCGCCCCCCAGACCGGTATTCGAGGAATGGAAGGAGTTCACCGCGCCCGTCGAGGTGAGCGTCGTGGCCACCGAGAAGATCGCCGAAGCGCCGATCCCGAACCGCGTCTCCTTGCCCTCCATCGCCCCGCCCGCAGCCTCAAAGGCCGGGCCGTGGTGCGCGAACTCGGTCCACATCATCAGCACCGTGAACCCGACCCAGATCACCGCCATCGTCGCCAGGATCGCGTAACCCTGCTTCACCGAGCCGACCATCTTCCCGAACGTCCGCGTCAGCGCGAACGGAATCACCAGGATCAGGAAGACCTCGAACAGGTTGGAGAAACCATTCGGATTCTCAAACGGATGGGCCGAGTTGGCGTTGAAATACCCGCCACCATTGGTCCCCAGCTCCTTGATGACCTCCTGCGAGGCCACCGCCCCGCCGTTCCACTCCTGCTTGCCGCCCAGGAACTGGCCCACCGAGTGGATCCCGGAGAAGTTCTGGATCGCCCCACACGCCACCAGCACGAGCGCACCGAGCACCGCGATCGGAATCAGGACCCGGACAGTGCCACGCACCAAGTCGGCCCAGAAATTGCCCAGTTCACCGGTGCGCGACCGCGCGAACCCCCGCACCAGCGCGACCGCCACGGCGATCCCCACCGCCGCCGAGACGAAGTTCTGCACCGCAAGCCCACCGGTCTGCACGACATGGCCCATGGCCTGCTCACCGGAGTACGACTGCCAGTTGGTGTTCGCCACGAACGACGCAGCCGTGTTGAACGCCTGATCCGGATCAATCGCCTTGAAGCCGAGCGACCCCGGCAGGCTTCCCTGCACACGCTGCAGCAGATACAGAAACAGCACACTCACCGCGGAGAACGCCAGCACCCCACGCAGATACGCCGGCCAGCGCATCTCCGCA
>NZ_JBNJLS010000053.1:0-1288 GCF_050510915.1 Streptomyces odontotermitis
CGCGGAGATGCGCTGGCCGGCGTATCTCCGCGGCGTCCTCGCCTTCTCCGCGGTGAGCGTGCTGTTCCTGTACCTGCTGCAGCGCCTGCAGGGATCGCTGCCCGGATCGCTCGGCTTCAAGGCGATCGACCCGGACCAGGCGTTCAACACCGCCGCGTCGTTCGTGTCCAACACCAACTGGCAGTCGTACTACGGCGAGCAGGCCATGGGCCACGTCGTGCAGACCGGCGGGCTCGCGGTGCAGAACTTCGTCTCGGCGGCGGTGGGGATCGCCGTGGCGGTCGCCCTCGTACGCGGCTTCGCCCGCTCGCGCACCGGTGAACTCGGCAACTTCTGGGCCGACTTGGTGCGCGGCACCATCCGGATCCTGATCCCGATCGCGGTCATCGGCGCGATCGTCCTCGTCGCCTGTGGCGCGATCCAGAACTTCTCCGGCATCCACGAGGTCGGCCAGTTCATGGGCGGCAAGCAGCAGTGGAACGGCGGAGCTGTCGCGTCCCAGGAAGCCATCAAGGAGCTGGGCACCAACGGCGGCGGCTACTTCAACGCCAACTCCGCCCACCCCTTTGAGAACCCGAACGCCTTCTCCAACCTCTTCGAGATCTTCCTCATCCTGGTGATCCCGTTCGCGCTGACCCGGACCTTCGGCAAGATGGTCGGCTCGGTCAAGCAGGGCTACGCGATCCTGGCCACGATGGCCACGATCTGGGTGGTCTTCGTCGCTCTGATGATGTGGACCGAGTTCGCCCACCACGGCCCGGCGTTCGACGCCGCGGGCGGGGCGATGGAGGGCAAGGAGACACGGTTCGGCATCGGCGGCTCGTCGATCTTCGCGGTCTCCACGACGCTCACGTCGACGGGCGCGGTGGACTCCTTCCACTCCTCGTACACCGGGTTCGGCGGCGGCATCACGATGCTGGGCATGCAGCTGGGCGAGATCGCGCCCGGTGGTGTCGGCTCCGGTCTCTACGGCATGCTGATCATGGCGATCATCGCGGTGTTCATCGCGGGTCTGATGGTGGGGCGTACGCCGGAGTATCTGGGCAAGAAGATCGGCACGCGGCAGATCAAGCTCGCCGCCTGCTACATCCTCATCACGCCCGCCCTGGTCCTGTGCTTCACCGCTGCGGCGATGGCGCTGCCCACACCGGGCAACTCCATGACGAACTCCGGCGCGCACGGGTTCTCCGAGATCCTGTACGCCTACTCGTCCGGTGCCAACAACAACGGTTCGGCCTTCGCCGGACTCAACGCCGACACCCAGTGGTTCAACAGCACGATCGGCCTT
>NZ_JBNJLS010000054.1:0-1164 GCF_050510915.1 Streptomyces odontotermitis
CTAGAGATCTTTAACGTCTGGGGTTACGGCGGTTGGAGGTCGAGTCCGGTCCTGGCGATGAACCCTTCGATGAGGCCGGGTCGGTACTGCATTCGTTTCAGTCGGGTCCTCACCAACGCGGTGAGCTGGTCGAGGCCGTGTTTAGTGAGGTTGGCCAGCGATCTCTTCAGGTGTGACCACACGCCCTCGACCGGGTTGAGCTCGGGGGCGTACGGCGGCAGCTGGTAGACGGTCAGCCACCGTCGGGCGGCGATCAGTTCCTGCATGTTGCGGCTGACGTGCGTGTTCAAGTTGTCCCACACCAGGACGACGGGGCCGCCGAGTTGCTGGTGCGCGGCATCCAGCAGGCGGACGTAGTCGGTCTCGGTGAAGCCCTTGCGTCGGCCCTTGACGGGGCCGCGGTGCAGGTGGATGCGGTAGATCAGCCGTGCCCGGCGGCCGGCTTTGGTGCAGATCAGCGCGGCCATGGAGACCCGCTTGGTGCCCGCGGCCGTGACCTTCACGACAGGGGTGCGACCGCGGCGGCTCCAGGTGCGGCCCTTGGGCGGCCTCAGGCCCTGGCCCGCCTCGTCCTCGAAGCAGAGCCAGGCGCCCAGGTCCGCCGCCCTCTTTTTATGACGGGCCACTGCCGGTCCTTCCACACGGTGATCCTCGGCTCGTCGCGCTCGGTGGCCTTGCGGGTGGGGACCTGTACGCTCCAGCCGATCCGGTGCAGCAACAGGTCGAGCCCGGCCAGGGTGTACTCGACGCCGAACCGGCGCTGCACGACCTCGGCGATCCGGGCGAGCGTCCAGCACTGGTCGCGCCAGCCGCACGCGGCCGGGCCGCCCTCCAATACTGTTACCAACAGGCGCAGTTGGCGGTCATCGAGCTTGCAGCGGGCACCGCCAGGCCCCTTGGAGACCAGGGCTTGGCGGCCGCCCGAAGCCAGGGCCCGCCGCCAGCGGTTCACCGACATCCGCGTCACTCTGAAGCGCCGGGCCACCTCCGTGTCGCTGGCCCCCGATTCGATCAAGTCAGCGGCCTCGAACCGGATCTGCTCGCGCCGAGCCCGTTCCTCGGCCGTCAGCCCACCGCCATCGGGATACCTCATCCCTCCGGCATAGCGCGATCCGCATCAAGCCGTCACAGCCCGACGTAACCCTCACCGTTAAAGATCTCTAG
>NZ_JBNJLS010000056.1:0-992 GCF_050510915.1 Streptomyces odontotermitis
GCTCCAGGAGGGTCACCGACTCCATGCCGAAGGTCTCCCGCACCCGTTCGAGCACGGCGTCCACCGAGGTCTCGCCGCGCAGCACGCTGCCCGCGAGGAAGGAGAGGGTCTCCGACTCGGCGCGCAGCCGGGCCGCCTGGTGGGTGCGGCGGGCGGCCACGTCCACCACCGAGGCGACCGAGACGGCCACCCCTATGAATATGGCGAGGGCGACGATGTTCCGGGGGTCGGTGATGGTGAGGGTGTGGACGGGCGGCGTGAAGAACCAGTTGATGAGCAGGGAGCCCACCGTCGCCGACGCCAGCGCGGGCAGCAGTCCGCCGAGCATCGCCGCCGCCACGGTCAGCGTCAGGAACAGCAGCATGTCGTTGGCGAGCCCCACTTCGGGGGCGGCCGACCTGAGCAGCCAGGTGAGCAGCAAGGGGCCGCCGACGCCGCACAGCCAGGCCCAGATGGTCCGGGACCTGCCGAGCCCCGTCCTGCGGCGCGGGGAGAGCCCGCGCCCCTTGGCGGCCTCGTCGTGGGTGACGATGTGCACGTCCAGGTCGGGCCCCGAGTCGCGGGCCACCGTCGCGCTGACGCCGGGCCGGAACACGTACTGCCAGGGCCTGCGCCGGGAGACGCCGAGGACGATCTGGGTGGCGTTCACGCCGCGTGCGAAGTCGAGCAGCGCCGCCGAGACGTCGTCGCCCACCACGTGGTGGAAGGTGCCGCCGAGGTCCTCGACGAGGGTGCGCTGGACGGCGAGTTCCTTGGGCGAGGCCGCGGTCAGGCCGTCGCTGCGGGAGATGTAGACGGCGAGGACCTCGCCGCCCGCGCCCTTCTCCGCGAGCCGCGCGGCCCGGCGCAGCAGGGTCTGTCCTTCAGGCCCGCCGGTGAGGCCGACGACGATCCGCTCGCGCGAGCCCCAGATCTTCGAGACCTTGTGCTCGCTGCGGTACTCCTGGAGGTACTCGTCGACCCGGTCGGCGACCCAGAGGAGGGCCAACTCC
>NZ_JBNJLS010000057.1:0-992 GCF_050510915.1 Streptomyces odontotermitis
TCTCCAGCAGAGCCACCGACTCCATGCCGAAGGTCTCCCGCACCCGCTCCAGGAGCGCGTCCAGACTGGTCTCGCCCCGGAGCACGCTGCCCGCGAGGAAGGAGAGGGTCTCCGACTCGGCGCGCAGCCGGGCCGCCTGGTGGGTGCGGCGGGCCGCCAGGTCCACCACCGAGGCCACGGAGATCGCCACGCACACGAAGACCACGATGGCGACGATGTTCCGGGAGTCGGTGATCGTCACGCGGTGGAAGGGCGGCGTGAAGTAGTAGTTGAGCAGGAACGAGCCGAACGCCGCCGACGCGAGCGCCGGAAGCAGCCCGCCGAGCAGCGCCGCGGCCACCGTCAGCGCGAGGAACAGCAGCATGTCGTTGGCGAGACCGAGGTTCGCGTCGACGTTCGTGAGGAGCAGCGTCAGGAGCGTGGGGCCCGCGATGCCGACGAGCCAGCCCCAGATGATGCGGAACCGGCCGAGCCGCGCCCCGCGCGTAACCGGCAGCCCCCGCCCCTTGGCGACCTCGTCGTGCGTGACGATGTGCACGTCCAGGTCGGGCCCCGACTCCCGGGCCACCGTCGCGCCCACGCCGGGCCCGAACATGTACTGCCAGACCTTGCGGCGCGAGGAGCCGAGGACGATCTGGGTGGCGTTCACGCCGCGTGCGAAGTCGAGCAGCGCCGCCGAGATGTCGTCGCCCACCACGTGGTGGAAGGTGCCGCCGAGGTCCTCGACGAGGGTGCGCTGGACGGCGAGTTCCTTGGGCGAGGCCGCGGTCAGGCCGTCGCTGCGGGCCACGTACACGGCGAGGACCTCGCCGCCCGCGCCCTTCTCCGCGAGCCGCGCGGCCCGCCGGATCAGCGTGCGCCCCTCGGGCCCGCCGGTCAGGCCGACGACGATCCGCTCGCGCGCCTGCCAGGTGGAGCGGATGTTGTGCTCGCCCCGGTACTGCTGGAGGTACTCGTCGACCCGGTCGGCGACCCACAGCAGCGCGAGCTCG
>NZ_JBNJLS010000058.1:0-886 GCF_050510915.1 Streptomyces odontotermitis
GAGCCTTTTCCAAGCTGGCGGTGCTGACCGCGAGTTGGACAGTCCTGCGCAACGACGAAGCTCCTGGTAGACGGGTTCTCGACCAAGATCACCCATGTCCGCCAGGAGCTTCGCGTGCTTGTCTACCCGTCCGCGATCGATCTGTCCACCCGCACCCTGCGGCTCCTGACCGGGCAACTGACCTCCAGGCGGCGGGAGATCGGGACACGGTGGCGGCGCCTTCCCGCTCATCGCCAGGCCCTGCTCGCCCTCGCTCATCTACGGTGCGGTGACACGTACGCCCAGCTCGCCGCCGGGTTCGGCATCGGAATCGCCACCGTCTGCCGCTACATACGCGAGGCCGTCGACGTCCTGTCCGCCCTCGCCCCGTCCCTGGCCGACGCGATGGAGACGATCCGGGCGAAGGCGTTCGTCATCCTCGACGGCACCTTGCTGCCGATCGACCGAATCGCTGCCGACACCCCCTACTACTCGGGGAAACACAAACGCCACGGCATGAACGTGCAGGTTCTCGCCGATCCGTTCGGGCGGCTGCTGTGGGCCTCGCCCGCGCTGCCCGGCTCGACTCATGACCTGACTGCCGCGCGACAGCACGGGATCATCGAGGCTCTCGCGGATGTGGGGCTCAGATGCTGGGCGGACAAGGCGTATCAAGGTGCCGGCGGACCCGTCCGGGTACCGTTTCGGGGCCGTCGTCTCAAGAGGTGGAAGCGCCGCCACAACAGCAGTCACGCCAAGATCCGCTGCCTCGGTGAACAGGCCATGGCCACTCTGAAGGGCTGGCGCCTCCTGCGGAAGCTCCGCTGCAGCACCAACCGGGTCACCGACGTCGTGAGGGCCGTCCTCGTCCTTCACCACGCATCAGCGTGAGGATGGAAAACGCTCA
>NZ_JBNJLS010000059.1:0-790 GCF_050510915.1 Streptomyces odontotermitis
CTAGAGGTTGTCCCGTAACTCCTGTGGCTGTTGAGGCGTTGTCCGGTCATGGGTGGGGTGATCTCAGCAGATGATCCGAAGTGGATCGAGCCGTTCGTAGGGTTGAGCCCTGTGCAGTTCGACCGTCTCGTCGCGTTGGTACGGCGTCGAGGCGGTGACATCCAGCGGGGCCGGCCGTGGCGATTGCCGCTGGCGGACCGGGTGTTGCTGGTGGCCACGTACTGGCGCACGAACCTGACGCTCAGGCAGGTGGCGCCCTTGTTCGGGATCTCGAAGTCGGCCGCGGACCGGATCCTGGACCATCTGGCGCCGCTGCTGGCAATCTCCCCGGCCCGCCGCAAGCGGGAGGACACCGTCTACATCGTCGACGGCACCCTGGTACCCACCCGGGACCGCAGCATCGCGGCCTCGAGCAAGAACTACCGCTACTCAACGAACCTGCAGGTCGTCATCGACGCCAACAGCCGCCTGGTCGTGGCCATCGGGGATCCCCTGCCCGGCAGCCGAAACGACTGCCGGGCCTTCGCCGAGTCTGGGGTCGACACGGCCTGTCGGGGTGTCCCGGTGATCGCCGATGGCGGATACCAGGGCACCGGACTGCTCATCCCACACCGCAAACGACCCGGCCAGGACCGTTTGAGTCCACAGCAAGAGGCCGAGAACGCCGTCCACCGCCGAGCCCGAGCACGCGTCGAACATGCCCTGTCCCGGCTCAAGAACTGGAAGGTTCTGCGGGACTGCCGCCTCAAGGGCAGAGGCGTGCATCAAGCCATGCTCGGTGTCGCACGCC
>NZ_JBNJLS010000060.1:0-730 GCF_050510915.1 Streptomyces odontotermitis
CGTGACCCTGAAGCCCTTCGCGATCTACGCGGGCGCCGACGACCAGACCTCGCTCATCGTCCTCACGGCACTCCTCGTCTGTCTGATCCCGACGACCATCGGTGCGCTGCTGTCCGCGATCGGTATCGCGGGCATGGACCGTCTGGTCCAGCGCAATGTTCTGGCCATGTCGGGGCGGGCTGTTGAGGCTGCCGGTGACGTGTCGACGCTGCTGTTGGACAAGACGGGCACGATCACGCTGGGGAACCGGCAGGCGGCCGAGTTCGTGCCGGTGCGCGGGACGACGGAGGCCGAGGTCGCCGATGCCGCGCAGTTGTCGTCGCTGGCCGACGAGACGCCCGAGGGGCGCTCCATCGTGGTGCTGGCGAAGGAGAAGTACGGGCTGCGCGAGCGCCACCAGGGCGAGCTCGTGGGGGCCGAGTGGATCGCGTTCACCGCGCAGACCCGCATGTCGGGTGTCGACGTCGACGGGCGCAAGGTCCGCAAGGGCGCCGCCGGTTCCGTCATCGCCTGGGTCCGCGAACAGGGCGGCGAGGTCACCGAGGACGCCGACACCCTCGCCAACCGCATCTCCGAGGCGGGCGGCACCCCGCTGCTCGTGGCGATCGAAGACGCCGACGGGGCAAGGGTGTTGGGCGTCATCTACCTCAAGGATGTCGTCAAGGAGGGCATGCGGGAGCGGTTCGACGAGCTGCGTCGCATGGGCATCAAGACGGTCATGATCACGGGT
>NZ_JBNJLS010000061.1:0-724 GCF_050510915.1 Streptomyces odontotermitis
GCCCGTGATCATGACCGTCTTGATGCCCATGCGACGCAGCTCGTCGAACCGCTCCCGCATGCCCTCCTTGACGACATCCTTGAGGTGGATGACGCCCAACACCCGGGCGCCGTCCGTGTCTTCGATCGCCACCAGGAGCGGCGTGCCGCCCTTCTCGGAGATCCGCTCCGTGAGCTCCTGCGCCTCGTCCGAGACGCTGCCCCCGCGCTCCTTCACCCAGGCGATGACGGAGCCGCTGGCGCCCTTGCGGACCTTGCGTCCGTCGACGTCGACACCCGACATGCGGGTCTGCGCGGTGAAGGCGATCCACTCGGCCCCCACGAGCTCGCCCTGGTGGCGCTCGCGCAGCCCGTACTTCTCCTTCGCCAGGACGACGATGGAGCGCCCCTCGGGCGTCTCGTCGGCCAGCGACGACAACTGCGCGGCATCGGCCACCTCGGCCTCCGTCGTCCCGCGCACCGGCACGAACTCGGCCGCCTGCCGGTTGCCCAGCGTGATCGTGCCCGTCTTGTCCAACAGCAGCGTCGACACGTCACCCGCGGCCTCAACAGCCCGCCCCGACATGGCCAGAACATTGCGCTGGACCAGACGGTCCATGCCCGCGATACCGATCGCCGACAGCAACGCACCGATAGTCGTCGGGATCAGACAGACCAGCAGCGCGGCCAGCACGATCATGGACTGCTCGGCCCCCGCGTACACGGCGAACGGCTGGAGCGTGACC
>NZ_JBNJLS010000062.1:0-709 GCF_050510915.1 Streptomyces odontotermitis
CGGCACGATCATGATCATCACTGGTCTCACCTACTTCCCCGCCCTCGCGCTGGGCCCGCTCGCTGAAGGGCTCGCGTGATGACGACTCGTATCGAAAAGGCAGATGAAGAGGACGCGATGTCCACGGTGACTCCGACCCGGGCGCCGCACAGCGATGTGCCCACCGGGCACAAGCCGGACGACGGCAAGGTGGGCGGGGGTCTGTTCGACCCCAAGCAGCTGCTGAAGTCCTTCCCGGACGCGATCAAGAAGCTCGACCCGCGGGTGATGGTCAAGTCCCCGGTCATGTTCGTGGTGTTGATCGGTTCGGTCGTCACCACCGTCCTCGCGGTCAAGGATCCGGGGGACTGGTTCGGCTGGGCGATCGCGGCCTGGCTGTGGCTGACGACGATCTTCGCCAACCTGGCGGAGGCCGTGGCCGAGGGGCGCGGCAAGGCGCAGGCGGACACGCTGCGCAAGGCCAAGACCGACACGGTCGCCCGGCGTCTGAACGGTGATGTCGAGGAGCAGGTGCCCGGCACCCAGCTGCGCATCGGTGACCTGGTGGTCTGCGAAGCCGGCGACATCATCCCCGGCGACGGCGACGTCGTCGAGGGCGTCGCGTCCGTCGACGAGTCGGCGATCACGGGTGAATCGGCGCCCGTCATCCGGGAGTCGGGCGGTGACCGTTCCGCGGTGACCGGCGGCACCAAGGTCCTCTCCGACCGCA
>NZ_JBNJLS010000063.1:0-709 GCF_050510915.1 Streptomyces odontotermitis
CCCGGTCGGACAGGACCTTGGTGCCGCCGGTCACCGCGGAACGGTCACCGCCGGACTCCCGGATGACGGGCGCCGACTCACCGGTGATCGCCGACTCGTCGACGGACGCGACGCCCTCGACGACGTCGCCGTCGCCGGGGATGATGTCGCCGGCTTCGCAGACCACCAGGTCGCCGATGCGCAGCTGAGTGCCGGGCACCTGCTCCTCGACATCACCGTTCAGACGCCGGGCGACCGTGTCGGTCTTGGCCTTGCGCAGCGTGTCCGCCTGCGCCTTGCCGCGCCCCTCGGCCACCGCCTCCGCCAGGTTGGCGAAGATCGTCGTCAGCCACAGCCAGGCCGCGATCGCCCAGCCGAACCAGTCCCCCGGGTCGGTGATCGCAAGGATCGTGGTGAGCACGGAGCCCACCTCGACCACGAACATGACCGGGGACTTGACCATCACCCGCGGGTCGAGCTTCTTGATCGCGTCCGGGAAGGACTTCAGCAGCTGCTTGGGGTCGAACAGACCCCCGCCGACGCGACCTTCCTCCTTGTGCCCGCTGGGTACGTCGCTGTGCGGCGCACGCGTGGGAGTGGCGGTGGACATGGAGCCGGGCTCCTCTTGTTCCTTCTTGATGTCAGTGCTCATGACGCGAGCCCTTCAGCGAGCGGGCCCAGCGCGAGGGCGGGGAAATAGGTGAGACCAGTGATGATCATGATGGTGCCC
>NZ_JBNJLS010000064.1:0-570 GCF_050510915.1 Streptomyces odontotermitis
TGGTTGCTCATGGGTGGAACGTTGATTATTCGGCACGGTCACTTGGCTTCACTAGTACTGCTTCGGCGTGGAACGTGAGAGTCAATGGATCGGGTCGGGCACGTTGTTGGGTATCTGAGGGTGCGAGCGTTTGCTCGCCCTTCGGCATGCCGACCCCAGTGAAGCACTGCGATTGTGTGGTGTGTGATGGGTGGTTGGTCGTTGTTTGAGAACTGCACAGTGGACGCGAGCATCTGTGGCCAAGTTTTTAAGGGCGCACGGTGGATGCCTTGGCACCAGGAACCGATGAAGGACGTGGGAGGCCACGATAGTCCCCGGGGAGTCGTCAACCAGGCTTTGATCCGGGGGTTTCCGAATGGGGAAACCCGGCAGTCGTCATGGGCTGTCACCCGCTGCTGAACACATAGGCAGTGTGGAGGGAACGCGGGGAAGTGAAACATCTCAGTACCCGCAGGAAGAGAAAACAACCGTGATTCCGGGAGTAGTGGCGAGCGAAACTGGATGAGGCCAAACCTCAAGCGTGTGAGACCCGGCAGGGGTTGCGCTTGGGGGGTTGTGGGATCTCTCTTC
>NZ_JBNJLS010000066.1:0-523 GCF_050510915.1 Streptomyces odontotermitis
TCGTAGTCGTCCTGGTTGTAGTTGCCGGGTCCGGTGTTGCCTTCGGAGACGCGGACGTTGCGTTCCCAGACGCCGTCGCCGGCGTTGTCGAGGATGGCGAGGTCGGGGTAGGGGTCGTTGCCGTAGTTGGCGATGCGCAGTTGCTTGGTCTCGCGGTTGTCGCCGATGTCGAGGTGGTGGGCGTGGGGGGAGGTGAGGTGGGTGCGCTTGAGGGGGCTGGGGCGGATGTCGGAGATGCGGGCGGAGTTGGGGTCGTCGCCGCCGGCGGGCTTGACGGTGTTGACGACGAGGTCGAGGACGCCGTCCTTGTGGAAGTCGGCGACGGCGGCGGTGGTGACCTCGCCGGTTTTGGTGCCGACGAGTGTGTTGAGGGACTGCTTGGTGCCGTAGGTGCCGTCCGGGTTGCCCCATTGGATGGTGACCTTGGTGCCGGTGAGGCCGGGGTTGGTGATTTTGTCGGGGTGGCCGTCGCCGTCGAGGTCGCCGAGGAGGGTGGTGGTGTCGGCCAGGCAGGGGGTGGTGG
>NZ_JBNJLS010000067.1:0-385 GCF_050510915.1 Streptomyces odontotermitis
CGTGGCCTACCCGGGCCTGGACAAGCTCAACATCATGAACCTGTCCTCGCCCGAGTCGGCGATCCTGTCGGCCGTCATCTTCAACGCGCTGATCATCATCGCCCTGGTGCCGCTCGCCCTGAAGGGCGTCCAGTACCGGCCAATGAGCGCCGACCGGATGCTCCGGCGCAACCTCGGGATCTACGGCCTGGGCGGGCTCGTCGCGCCCTTCATCGGCATCAAGATCATCGACCTGCTCATCTCCCTCATCCCCGGAATCGGCTGATCGGTCATGAACAACTCCGTAGGAAACACCGCCCGGTTGCTGGGCGCGGGTCTTCGGGCCCTGCTGGTCCTGACCGTGGTGTGCGGCGTCATCTACCCGCTCGCCGTCACGGGCGTGGCC
>NZ_JBNJLS010000068.1:0-385 GCF_050510915.1 Streptomyces odontotermitis
CGCGATCCCGGTGACGGCGAGCGGGTAGATGACGCCGCACACCACGGTCAGGACGATCAGCGCGCGCAGTCCGGCACCGATCAATCGGGCGGTGTTTCCTACGGAGTTGTTCATGTCAGGTCACCCAATGCCCGGGATGAGGGAGATGAGCAGGTCGATGATCTTGATGCCGATGAAGGGCGCGACGAGCCCGCCCAGGCCGTAGATCCCGAGGTTGCGCCGGAGCATCCGGTCGGCGCTCATCGGCCGGTAGCGGACGCCCTTCAGGGCGAGCGGGACCAGGGCGATGATGATCAGCGCGTTGAAGATGACGGCCGACAGGATCGCGGACTTGGGGCTGGACAGGTCCATGATGTTGAGCTTGTCCAGGCCGGGATACACCACC
>NZ_JBNJLS010000069.1:0-313 GCF_050510915.1 Streptomyces odontotermitis
GCCTTGATGCCCGCGAGGGGCGTACGGAGGTCGTGGCTGACGGCGGCGAGCAGGGCCGTGCGGATGCGGTTGCCCTCGGCGAGGGTGCGGGCCTGGTCGGCCTCGGACTGCAGGCGCTGGCGGTCCAGGACGACGACGGCCTGTGCGGCGAAGGCGGCGAGGACGCGGCGGTCCTCTGCGGGCAGCACCCGGCCGGACAGCGCGAGCGCCATGTGGTCGCCGACCGGCATGTCCACGTCGGCGTCCTCGGGGCGGCCGAGGGGGCTCGGTCCGACGCTGCCCGCGCACGTCCACGGCGCGGTGTCGCCCTCCC
>NZ_JBNJLS010000070.1:0-298 GCF_050510915.1 Streptomyces odontotermitis
GCACGTGGGGGAGTCGCTGCCCGACTACATGGTGCCCGCCGCTGTCGTGGTCCTCGACGGGCTGCCGGTGACTCCGAACGGGAAGCTGGACCGCAAGGCGCTGCCCGCACCGGATCTCTCGGTGGTCAGCGGCGGCCGGGAGGCGACCACCGATCGCGAGGTCGTCCTGGCCGGTCTCTTCAAGGACCTGCTGAATCTCTCCTCGGTCGGCATCGACGACAGCTTCTTCGACCTGGGCGGCGACAGCATCATGTCCATCCAGCTCGTCAGCCGCGCCCGCCAGGCCGGGCTCGTCATC
>NZ_JBNJLS010000071.1:0-206 GCF_050510915.1 Streptomyces odontotermitis
GCGAACATGGCGGGGATGATCGCGAAGTACTTCGCGACGTCGTTGGCGATGGAGAAGGTCGTCAACGCACCCCGGGTGATCAGGAGTTGCTTGCCGATCTCGACGATCTCGATGAGCTTGGTGGGGTTGGAGTCCAGGTCCACCATGTTCCCGGCCTCCTTGGCGGCCGAGGTACCGGTGTTCATGGCCACACCCACATCCGCCTG